>NZ_CP033204.1:0-692000 GCF_022701295.1 Sphingopyxis sp. YF1 | reverse complement strand
AGCGGCCCTGCGATCACTCCCGCGATCACCGCGTCGCGCTGGCTGGTCAAATGGCGCAGCATCGGCAGGATCACCACCGCGCCGACGATATTGTAGCTGGCATAGGTCAGCCCGCCCGCCATCCAGTTCCCCGACGGCGGCGGCGCGGCGGCGAACCCCGCGCCGATCAGCCCGCCGAAACTGGCGAGCGCGAAGACCAGGAACAGCGCATAGACGGCATAGATCAGCATCGAGGCATATTTGAACAATGTCTCGACAATCCCCGCACCGAAGGCGGTGAAGGCGACGATGCTGACCGCGAGCAGCGCCGATCCCGCGAGGTCGGGCCAGTCGAAGGTCGCGGCGCCGATCGCGCCCGCCGCAGCGCCGAACACGGCGAGGATCAGGACCACGAAGATCAGATAGGCGATTTCGAACGCGATCCAGCCGGGCCCCAGCAGCCCTTCGAAGAAGCGGCGATAATCATAGGCGCGCATCGCCCGCGCGAGCGCGAAAGTGAGCGCGGCGACCACGCTCCAGATCGCGGTCGCGAGCAGCATCGCCGCGAGCCCGCCCCACGGCCCCGACGGCACGAAATATTCGGCCAGCTCGCGCCCCGTCGCATACCCCCCGCCGATGATCACCGCCTTGAGCGCGAAGCCCGGCAGCCAGAAGCGCTGGAACCGGCTCGCGCCCGTCGCCGCGCCGCTCATGCGAGACAGGCGTCCACGAGCGCGGCAAAGGCCGCGCCGCCGCGGATCGGATCGGCGACCGGCAGGCCGAGCCGCCGGCTTTCGGCGCCGATCAGCGCCTCGGCCGCCCCCGCGCCGAGGCTCGACGTGTTGAGGCTGACCCCGCCGCAGCGGATCGCGGGGTTGGTCCGGCTGCCGAGGCGGATGGTCAGGTCGATCACCTCCTCGACGCTCGGCAGGGCAAAGCTCTCCATGCCGAGGATCACCGTGCGCGACGGGTCGTGGCACACCACGAAGACGTCGGGCTGGCTGCCGTGGAGCAGCCCGAGCGACACGGCGGCATAGGCGGGGTTGAAGATCGATCCCTGCCCCTCGATCACGTCCCAATGATCGGCGGCCGCATCGGGGCTGAGAAGTTCCGCGGCCCCGGCCTCGAAGTCGGAGACCACCGCATCCATCGGTATGCCCGCGCCCGCGATCATGATCCCCGTCTGGCCCGTGGCGCGGAAATCGACGGCGACCCCGCGCTCGGCGAAGGCGCGATGGAGCGCCAGCGCGGTATATTTCTTGCCCAGCGCGCAGTCGGTACCGACCGTCAGCAGCCGCTTGCCGCTGCGCTTGCGCCCGTTCGCCACCGGGATGTCCGGCGGCGGACTGCGCACGTCGATCAGGCGCTGGCCGGTGCGCCGGGCCGCTGCGGCGAGCGCCGGGATGCTGCCCAGCCGGACATGCAGCCCGCTGACGATGTCGAGCCCGGCCTCCATCGCCTCGACCAGCGCCGCGACCCAGTTCGCACCGATCACCCCGCCCTGGTTGGCGACGCCGATCACCAGCGCCCGCGCACCCGCCGCGCGCGCCGCCGCGGGAGCGAGCCGCGGCAGGCCGGTGGTGACCGTGCAGCCCTCGGCGCCATATTCGCCGACGCAGCGGTCCGCCGCCCAGTCGGCGAGCCCGAAGGCGGTCTTGGCATAGCTCGGCTCGGTGGTGTCGCCCAGGAACAGCAGATAGGGCTGCGGCAGGGTCAGCCGGTCGGACAAGCGTCCGGTGGGCGCGTTCATCGTTTCCAACTCCCGAACAATCAGAAGGCCATGTCGAGCGCAACGCCGATCGTGCGGGGTTGCAGCGGAATGTTCGACTGATAGGCCCGCTGACCGAAGGCGTTAAGCGTGTAGGACCGCTGCGTCGACGCCCGCTCGTTGGTCAGGTTGCGGGCGTACAGGCGGACGGTCCAGTGATCGTCGAAGGTAACAGCGGCGCTGGCATCAACGGCCGTATAGCTGTCGGACCAGAGGTTGTTCGGGCTGCTCGAGGGCAAGGACGCCAGCTTCGACGCATGGCGGACGCCCAGACCGATCTTTCCGCTCGCATTGCCGCCCACCGCGAAGCTGTAGTCGGCCTGCAACGACCCGGTAAATTTGGGAACGCTGGGCAGACGCGCGCCATCGGCCCCGGCGATTTCGGGGGCATCGGCGGTCAGTTTTGCATCGGTGTAGGCGGCGCTGGCGACCAGCGACAGCCCGGGTGCGGGACGCCAGGTCGCAGTGCCTTCGACCCCCTTGCTGACCGCGGACGGGCCGTTGGCCTGCCCCGTCACGCCGCCGAAGGGCTGGATGACCTGGATGTCGGTCCAGTCCATGTAGAAACCCGCCACTTCGACCGCGAGGGTCCGGCCCAGATTGCCCTTGAAGCCGATTTCGTAATTGACCAGCGTGTCCGCCTTGACCTGCGGCGGAACCCCCGGAAACACCACATTCGGCCCCCCGGGACGATAGCCGTTGGCGACGCGGGCATAGAACATCGCATCCTTGCTGATGTGGAACTGCGGACTGACGCTGTAGATGAACACATCTTCTTCCGAAGCCCCGGTGAAGTTGGCGTCGCCGATGAATGGCCCGCTGCTCAGCTGCCGGAACGTCTGCTTGTTCTTCGCGTAGCGAAGCCCTCCGGACAAGGCGAACATCTCGCCGAAATAAGCGGTCGCATTGGCGAACACCGCCATCTCCTTGAACGTCGAGGGCAAGGACACGACCGCGCCCGGATCGAGCGCATTGGGCGCGCCTGAGAAATCGAACGTGCGCACCAGCTGGTGATTCTCGCTGTCCTCCTCGGTGTAAAAGGCGCCGAGCAGCCACTCGAAGCGATCGCTGTCGGGCGAGGCAAGGCGGATTTCCTGCGTAAATTTCTGCAGGTCGAGCGCGACGCTGAACGGCGCCAGACCCGCGGGCACCGCGCCGTCGGTCAGCGCGGGAAAGGCGATCCCGAAGATCAGCGTCGAATCCTGCACGCTGACCGTGCTGGTTTCGCTGTAGGTCGAGACCGACGTCAGCGTTGCAAAGCCGAGGTCATAGTCGAGCACCGCCGAATAATAATCGATGCTCTTGCGAAAGGGCTCGGGCAGGAAGGCGTTGTACGACCAGCCATCGCCCAGCGGCACGCCCGCCGCCGTCGACACGACGGTGTTGGTCGCGTTGGCATCGATCGTCTGCCAGATGCCGCCGAGGCGGACCGTGAAATCCTCGGTCGCGTTCCACAACAGGCTCACCCGCCCGCCACGCTGCTCGACGTCGTTCGCGTCGGTCAGTGCGGGGTTGTTGACCGAGCTGACATAGCCCGGCGTCTTGCGCCACGAAAAGCTGCCCGTGATTCCGAGCCTGTCCTGAACGATGGGCGCGTTGACCATCACCTGCGCGGCCCAGCCGGGATTGCCCGCCTCGTCGACCGTGAACAGTTCGCCGCCGGCCTTGACGCTGAAATCGGTCGTGCTCGGCGCGACGGTCCGGTATTTGAGCAAACCCCCTATCGAGCTTGCGCCATAGAGCGTTCCCTGCGGTCCGCGCAGGATTTCGAGCCCCGCGATATCATAGGGCATCAGGTCGAGCGAATAGGTCGCGCTGCGGGCATAGAGGCTGCTAGACCCGACCGGCGCATCGTCCAGATAGATGCCGACGGCCTGCGCCGACCCCACCGGCGCGATACCGCGCAGCGAAATGACCGATGTGCCCGGCTGCGAGCTGATCACCGTCATTCCGGGGACATATCCCGAATAATCGACCAGCGAGCCCGCGCCCTGTTCGCGCAGCGCGTCGCCGTTGACCACGGTGATCGAGATCGGAACGTCCTGAAGCGCTTCGACGCGCTTCTGCGCCGTAACGACGATCTCGCTCGGCGCCTCGACGGCGCCCGCTTCCTGCGCCTGCACCGGCATCGACACACCCAGCGCTGCAACGCTCGCTGCAATATAAAACCCCTGTTTCATCGTCCTACCCCCAGACTTGCGCCAGCAGGCGGCGGAAATTGCCCCCCAGCACGGCGGTGATATTGTCGTTGGAATAACCCCGGCGGATCAGCTCCTCGGTCAGGTCGAAGACCTTCAGCGGATGGTCGAAACCGTCGATGTCGATCTTGTCGCGGAAAGCGTAGCTGTCCTTGTAGGCACCCTTGAGCAGCGCATATTCCTGCGGCGGCATGTCGTCATAGCCGTGGAGGTCCGCGTCCGACCCAATCCCGACATGATCGACCCCGACGAGCTTGGCGACATGGTCGATATGGTCGGCCATGTGCCCGACGTTGGTCGGGTCGGTCGTGCGCACGAACATGCGCACCCCGGTGACGCCCATCACCCCGCCCTTTGCGGCAAGCGCCTTGATCGCTTCGTCGGTCTTGACCCGAGGATGGTCGACCAGTGCGCGCGCGTTGCTGTGCGTGATCGCGATCGGCCCTTTTGCGACCGCGATCGCGTCGAGCGTCGTCCGGTCGCCGCTGTGCGACACGTCGATCAGCATGCGCTGCTTTTCCATTTCGGCGATGATCGCGGCGCCATAGTCGCTGACGCCGCCGTCGACACGCTCGGTGCTGCCCGACCCGAGCATGTTCTGCGTGTTATAGGTCAGCTGCGCACAGCGCAGGCCGAGGCGGCGAAACAGCGCGACATCCTCGACCGTCTCGAAATGCTCGGCATTCTGGATGCCCATGATGACCGCGCATTTCCGGTCCGCCTTGGCGCGGTCGAGGTCGGCAACCCCGTCGACGAGCGTGAAGACATGGCTGTTGCGCCCGGCGAAGCCCTGCCATCCCGCGAGATAGGCGAGCGCCTGCTGCTTCACCCCGGGACCGCCCAGACCATAGGCGTTGTGAAAGCCCGTGATGCCGCTCCTGCGGAACTCCTCGGCTTCGGCATCGGTCAGCCGGTGCGCGACGTAATTTTCGTCGAGCGTGATCTTCAGCGGCGCGAGCATGTCGATGACGAGCGACGAAGCGACCAGATCGACCGCGCGGCGCGAATAGCTGCGCGCAGGCGCAGCGACGAAGGCAAAGGCGCCGCGATTGATCATCGGCGCAGACACAGCAGCTCCCATCGCGCCGGCAACCAGTGCGCGGCGCGTCATCGGGAAGGAACGACTCATTCCACCCTCCATCTCTCTGGATGTTACGACTTCGAGACTATTGTCCTAATCAGAAAATTGTCAACCCAAATAGGATCGTCAACACGAACCCCAGATCGTGTCGGGGCAATGAATATGGCCGTCGCGATAGGCGACCCCCGGCACGCGGTCGCGCGCGAGGAAGGTCGGTCCGTCGAGGTCGACGATGTCGCAGAGCTGTCCCAGCACAAAGGACGGGGCCATCGACAGGCTCGTTCCCATCATGTTGCCGACCATCACGTCGAGCCCCAGCGTCTTCGCCTGCCGCGCGATCGCGAGCCCCTCGGTCAGTCCGCCGCACTTGTCGAGCTTGATGTTCACCACGTCGAACCGACCGACGAGCGTCGCGGTGTCGGCGAGCGACAGCGCGCTTTCGTCGGCGACGAAGGGCAGGCAGCGCTTCATTCCGTCGAGGTCGGCCTCGCGGCCGCGCCTCAGCGGCTGTTCGAGCTGCGCCACGCGGTTCGCGGTCAGCACCGGCACCAGTTCGCGCAGCGTCGCGGCGTCATAGCCCTGATTGGCATCGACCCCGATCCACGCATCGGGGCGCGCGGCGCGGATCGCCTCGACGCGCGCGACATCCTCGGCCAGGTCGCCGGTCAGCTTGACCTTGACCGGCGCGGCGGGATCGATCGCCCGCGCCGCGTCCGCCATCGCATGCGGCGCATCGGCGCCGAGCGTCAGCGTCGAGCGAAGCGCGCGCGGCGCGTCGAGCCCGGCAAGCTGCCACACCGGTCGCCCCGCCTGTTTTGCCTCGAGTTCCCAAAAGGCGCAGTCGAGCGCGTTGCGCGCACCGTCGGGCGGCAGCAGATGCTGCAACTCCTCGCGCGTCGCGCCGCTCTCGATCGCCCCGCGCACGCGTTGCGCTTCAGCCAACATATGGTCGATGTCGTCGCCGAGATAATAGACCCCCGCCCCCTCGCCGCGCCCGCTGTGCACGCCGTCCGAAATCTCCGCGACGAGCAGCGCGGTCTCGGTAAACACATGCCCCGAAATGCGGAACGGCCGGTGATAGGGAAAGCGCTCGACCCGAAGGTCGAGCGCCAGTTTCCGCCTGTCCATCGTCGCCATCAATAGACGAGGCCGAAGCCGTAGAGGTTGAAGGCGATCGTCACCCACACGAGCACCAGCGCCGCGAGCAGGAGCAGAACCGCACCGAGCGTCATCGTCCAGCGGCGCTTGTCGCGAACCGTCTGGACAAGGTGCCAGGCCGAAGCCGCGAGCAGCCCGAAGGTCGCGATCGGGGTGAGCAGGCGCAGCGACTGGATCAGCCAGTCGAGCGGGCCGCCGACCGCGCCGATGTCCGCCGAAAAGGCGGCGATCAGCCCCAGCCAGCCAGCCACCGCGACCAGCACCAGCCAGGCGAACAGGCGCGACAGGCGATAGGCGCGTCGCGCCTTGCCGGTGAGCGCGAATTCGGCGCCGAAGCTGCGCCGGACCAGCGCGCGCACCGGCCAGGCCAGCGCGGCGAGCGCCGCGACGAACAGCGCCGCCATCAGCGCGGGCAGCAGCCACGCGGCGTTGGTGCCCGCGGGCGCGGGTTCGAACACCATGAAGGGCGAACCCGCATCGACGCTCATCCGGACGACGCGGCCGTCCTTGACCTCGGCGGCGAGCCGCTCGCCGGTGCCGGTGTCGCGCCACACAAAGGGTTCGACCTCGACCCAGTCGCGCGCGCCGGCGCCCAGGCCGTCGAGCGCGGGGAACTGCAGCTTGCCATCGGCATCGACCAGGATCTGCGCCTGCCCGAGCAACCCGGTCAGGCTCATGAAGTTGGTGAAGGCGCCGCGGCTGCTGACATAATGGCCGACCATCATCTGCGCATGTTCGCGCGCGGTCTTGTCGTCGACGCGGCCGGGCTTGTCGGTGCCGGGCAAATAGCGGTCGGCGAATTTGTGGAAGAGCGCGCTGCGCACCGCCCCCGTCGCGCCATCCTTCCCCGCGCTGTTCATCGAGATGTACAGGCCGATATCCGAATCGGGGAACAGCCACAGATAGGAATGGAACCACACCGTGTCGCCGCCATGGCCGATCGCGCGGTGGCCGTTCACCTGCTGCTCGTAAAAGCCGAGCGCCATCGTGTTGAGCGGACCGACGCCGGGCGCGCGGAAATCATGCATCGCCTTCGCGGTTTCGGGCTTCATCAGTCCGGCGCCGTCGTTGAGGTGCGCGATCATGAACTTGCCCATGTCCTCGCCCGCCGCCGACAGGCTGCCCGCGGGCGCCGGGAGGACGATCTCGAACGGCTTCGCCTTTCCGGCGGCGGTCGCATAACCACTCGCCATCAGCGGCTTCAGCGCGGCGGGAAGCGGCTGGCGGAACGTCGCATGCTTCATCCCGAGCGGGGCGAAGACATGGCGGTCGACATAATCGTCGAACGACTGTCCGCTGACGCGCTCGACGATATAGCCGGCGAGCGCCGTGGCATAGTTGGAATAGGCCGGGGTCGTTCCGGGTGCGAACACCCGCTCCGGCAGCGCCTCCCTGGCATAGGTCTTCAGCGGCATCGCCGCCTTCGGATCGCTGCTCATCAGGTGGCGGATCGATTCCTCGAACCCCGGCGTGTGCGTCAGGATCTGGCGCATCGTGATCGGCTTGCCCTGATAGGGCGGAATATTGAAATCGAGATAGGCGTTGACGTCCTTGTCGAGGTCGATCTTCCCCGCCTCGACCATCTGCATCACCGCGGTCCAGGTGACGAGCTTCGACACCGAGCCGGGACGGAACAGCGTCGTTTCCGGATCGACCGGGCGCCGTTTCGCGACGTCGGCGAAACCATAGCCCTTCTGCAGCACGGGCCCGTCGCCGCGCACGACGACCACGACCGCACCCGCGATCTGCCCGCGTTCGAGCGCATAGGGCATGAACCCGTCGAGCCACGCCTCGACATCGGCGGCGTCGAGCGGCACGCGCGCCGTGGCGGGCGCCGCGGGCGCGGTCGCGCGCGTTTCGACGGGTTTCGCCGCCGGGGGCTGCACCGGCCCCTGTGCGGCGAGCGGCAGCGCGGCCATGGCCGCCAGTCCGATCATCAGCTTGCGAACGAAACGCATAGCATCCTCCCCTTTTTTCGGTGGTCGTCACGGCACCTTGCGGCGAGCCGCGCGACCCCTTACCAAGGATCAACATCTTATGACCCAATAGGGACATAATGATCCTGATTAGAAAATTGTCAAATGGGATATGACCGAACCGATGACGACCCCGACCAAACCGCCGACGCTGGGGGAAGTGATGCGCGGAATCCGCGCCCGAAACCGCTGGACGCTCAAGGAGATGAGCGCGAAGTCGGGCATCCCCGTCTCGACGCTGTCCAAGGTCGAGCATGACCGGCTGACGCTGAGCTACGACAAGCTCCAGCAACTCAGCCAGCGGCTGAACATCCGCATGTCGGACCTGTTCGCCGAAGAAGGCGAGCCGAGCGCGCCGCGCGTGACCGGCCGGCGCAGCATCGGCACGATCGACAATGCGGTGCGGGTGACGACCGACAATTACGACTATCACTATCTGTGCACCGACCTCCGGCAAAAGCGGATGATCCCGATCATCACGCGCATCCGCGCGCACAGCGCGACCGAATTCGGCGAACTCGTCCGGCATCAGGGCGAGGAATTCATCTATGTGATCGAAGGCCGCATGGCGGTGCACACCGAATATTACGACCCCGTCGTGCTCGAAGCGGGCCAGGGCATCTACCTCGATTCGTCGATGGGCCACGCCTATGTCGTCGCCGACGGCTGCGAAGAGGCGCTGGTGCTCGGCGTCTGTTCCAGCGCCGACGACGGGCTGATGGATTCGCTGATGAGCCTGCACGGCGAAGGCGAAGGCGGGCTCTGACCGCGGCGGGCGCGCCGCCCGGCCCGGCAAGAAAATCTTGCCGGGTCCGAACGAAGCTTTGCGCGACAAATCCCAACTCCTTTGGTAGATAAATACCCAGTCGTTCCGGACCGGCCGCTCTCCCCTCCTGCTGGCCGGCCCGGGGCGCCTCGCGGCTTTTGATGGATGTCAGCTTGCTCCGCGTCACCAACGGCTAAAGCGCGCGAATCCCGAGCGACAACGCAGGCTTCGTGATCCGGACAGGAGACGACCATGGCCCGACCCGCTCGACGCCGGCGCGCTGCGCCGCGCCCGATTCCCCCGCTGCCCCACCCGACCTGGCGGCTCGACAGCCCCGCGCCGGCGCCCGGACGCCCGCTGCGCGCCGGCGAATTCTGGGAACGGCTCGGGCTTTAGCGCCGACCGCGCCGTCCATCCCCGCAGCCCCGAGCCTGCGGACGGGCGCCTCCATCAGGCCGGGCTGGCCTCGACCGCGATGGCGCGGTACGGCGTCCCCGCGCGCCGGTGCGCGCCACTGCCCCCGCGACAAGAGGAACACCCGCATGACCCGCCCGACCGCCGGCTTCGCGCTCAACCAGACGATGCTGCGCGTGCGCGATCCGCAGGAATCGCTGCGCTTCTACCGCGACATTCTGGGCATGACCCTGCTCCAGCAGCTCGATTTCGAGGCAATGCAATTCTCGCTCTATTTCCTCGCCTATCTGGCCGAAGGCGAGACGGTGCCCGCCGATCCCGCGGAGCGCGCGCGCTTCATCTTCGACCGCGAGACCACGCTCGAGCTGACGCATAACTGGGGGACCGAAACGCAGGCCGCGTCGCCCTATCACAACGGCAACAGCGACCCGCGCGGCTTCGGCCATATCGGGATCAGCGTGCCCGACGTCGAGGCCGCCTGCGCCCGCTTCGAGGAGATGGGCGCCCATTTCGTCAAGCGCCCCGACGACGGCAAGATGAAAGGCATCGCCTTCCTCGCCGACCCCGACGGCTACTGGATCGAAATCCTGTCGTCGGCGCGCATGGGGGATTTCCTCGCCGGCGTCTGATTTCGGGGCGACACCCCTGCCTTTCAGCGCACCCGCCACTTCGCCGGCATCTCCGCGGCCGGGCACCAGCGCCGCGGCGCCTCGGTGTCCTGGATCGTCAGCTGGATGCGCGTTGGCGACAAGATTTTCATTTCCATCTCCCAGTCGGGCAGGAAAAAGGCCTTGCCCGCGCGCTCGACCTTGCCCAGCGCGCCGACGAAATTCTCGTCCTCGCTGCCCGGCGCGCCGCCGCCCCGGATCAGACCCAGTCGCCGGCCGTCATAGAAGATCGCCTCGAATCCCGGCTCGGCGCACGGCTCGCTCTCGGACACATAATAGCCCGCGAGGATGCCCAGCGGCGCGACGGGCTTCTGCCCTGCCCCCTGCGCGCTCGAGGCCGCACCCGCCGCGGCGGCGCATTGCTGGCGAAGCGAACGCAGCGCGGCGGTCGATCCGCCAAGGTTCATATAGCTGAGCGCCTGCCATTCGTCGCCGCCGCTCGCGCTCGCGATCAGGTCGAGCCCGCTGTCGGCGCCGACCAGCAGCGTCTCGACACCGGGATCGAGCGCGCCGCTCAGGTCCGCCTTGCCCGGCTCCTGCACCAGCGTCTGCGTCGCGTCATAGTCGCCGTTGGCGCTGCCCGTGAAGTTGATCAGCAACGGTTGCCCGGCCACCGGCAGCGCCAGCCCCGGCTTCGGGACGACGGTCATATAGACCCCGCCGCCCGGCTGGCAGCGCAGCCCGAGCGCCGCGAATTCGGGATGCCCGGTGGTCGCCGCCACCGCGCCGGCCCCGCTGCCGGCGAACTGCCAGCGCGCCTCGTGCATCGGCGGCGGCGCTTCGCTCCCCGCCGCGGCCTGCCGCTGCTGATCGGCTGCATAATCGGCGTCGGTCCAGCGATGGCGCTTGACCACGTCCCATTTGCGTCCGTTCCACGCGAGCGTCTCGACGCAGCCCTCGGCGCCCGCGCCGCCGCACGCGGTGCCGTGCACCGGCGTCTCGAGCCCCCTGCGCCCGCGTCCGAGGTCGACCGCGCTCCACCCGCGCACATTGTCCTGGAAAATCTCGCGCAGCCCGCGCGGCCCCGACCCGAGGATCGCGATCACGCAGCCCGCGGTGCCGCACCACGCCGAATAGCCCGCGTTCGAACAGCGCGTCGCGGCATATTCGAGCACCCAGTCGGGCTTGCCGTCGCTGGTCAGTTCGACCTCGGTGGCAAAGGCGGGGCGGTCAGCGATGAACTTGCCCCCGCTGCTCCGGCATTCGGCCTTGAGTTCATCATAGGCCGCCTGCACCTCGCGCGGCCAGGCCTTCGCCGGGTTTCCGGCAGGCGCGGTCGGTGCCGCGGCGGCTTGCGCCGACCAGGCGGCAAGCGACAGGAAAGCGAACAGGCTACGCATGGCAATATCTCCTGAACGGCGGACAGCCCCGCCATGATCGGCCGCGACCGGACCGGGTGGGTCGTGCCCCGGATCCGGCCGCGGCCGCGATGCGCGGCCATCCACCCGGCGCATCGAAGCCCGTCATCGCGCGGCTCTGCTCCCCCGCGACGCGATCAGCCCTTGGCGAGCGGATTGCGGATGAAACCGAGCCCCGCGGCGATCAGCCCGGCGCCCGCCAGCAGCAACAGCCAGACGCCGAAACCCAGCGCGAGCTGGTTCGACACCATGCCGCGCGCCACTTCGGGCGCCATCGAAACGATCGCCGACTTGAGCATGACCACGAGCAGCGCCGCGACGATCGCCGCGCCCCCGGTCACGAGCATCGGTATCCGCTCGGGCTTGCCCGACCAGGCGACCCATCCCAGCCACAGCGCCGCCACCGGTGCGGCGAAGCGCAGGAACAGCAGGCTGCTCATCGTGTCGAACCCCGATTTGCCTTCCCCCATCATGCGCGCCGCCTGCGCGGCCATGTTGAGATCGTCCATCGCGCCGCCCAGCCCGATCAGCGTCGCGCCGGTCATCGGTCGCGGCAAGGCCAGCGCCTCGAAGAAACAGGCGGCGAGCACCACCAGCGCCAGCGGCGCGGCGAGCGATCGCGTGAACATGTCGCCGACCCGCGCCCCGCCCGGCGATGCCGACAGCCCCGACAGGTCGACATTGATGTTGCCCAGCGCCGCCAGTGCCGCACCGCTGACCGGATAAATTTCCTTCGCCGCGCCGTCGCTGCTTTCGAAATCGACCGCCATCCCGGCGACCGGCGGCTTGTCGCCGCGCCAGTCGGTCCGCGTGAAGCGATGGCGGGACCCATCCTCGGCCGAGATCGCACCGCCGCCTTCGGCTTCGTTGAAACCCAGAATCTTGCCCTTCATCACCCGCACTCCCTTGCGTCACGGCCCGGCCCGCACGCGCTTTCGGGCACGCCGTCGCCGGGATACGGCGCCTTCTATCGACGCGGTTCACCCCAAGTCTTGATGCGATTCTCAAGAAATTCTAAAGCGATGGCGGGAGGAGGTCGTATCGATGGCAAGCACCCATTCGTCGCGCAGGCGCAGGCGCCTGTGGCATTTCGCGAATGCCGCGTTTGACGAGGCCAGCTGGGCGCTCCGCGTCGACGGCCGGATCGTCGCGCTGGAGGGCAAACCGCTCGAGGTGCTGCACGAACTGCTGCTCCGCGCCGGCGAGGTCGTCACCAAGGACGAGATACTCGATGCCGTCTGGCCGGGGGTGATCGTCGTCGAGGGATCGCTCGCCACCGCGATCTCGAAACTGCGCAAGGCGCTGGGCGGCGCGTCGGACGCGATCATCGCGACGGTACCGCGCGTCGGCTATCGCTTCGTCGCGCCGGTCGTCGTCGAAAGCATCGACACTCCGCTCGCCCCGCGCTTTGCCTTCGCGCCGGGCGACGGCGTTCCCGGACGCAAGCTGTGGTTGCTCGACCGGCCGCTCGGCGGCACCGGCAGCGAAGATGTCTGGCGCGCACGTCAGGCAAAGACCGGCGAGGTGCGCGTCTTCAAATTCGCCGATGCCCCCGACCGGCTGCGCAGCCTGAAGCGCGAGGCGGCGCTGTCGCGCCTGCTCACCGCCGGCATGGGCAGGGCCGCCCCGATCCCCGCGCTCCACGAATGGAATTTCGACGCCGCGCCCTTCTTCCTCGAATATGCCTGGGGCGGCGAGGACCTGCTGGCATGGGCCGAAGCGGCAGGCGGGCTGCCCGCGATCGCCCCCGACCTGCGCCTGTCGATTGCCGCGATGATCGCGCGCGCGCTCGCGTCGGTCCACGGCATGGGTATCCTGCACAAGGACCTGAAACCCGCCAACATCCTGATCGACGCGGGTGAAGACGGACCGACCGTCCGGCTCGTCGATTTCGGCAGCGGACGGTTGATGGATGACGCGGTGCTCGCGAGCTACCACATCACCGACCCCGGCTCGCTCGATACCGATCTCGGCAAGGACGAACCGCGTTCGGGCACCCTCGCCTATCGCGCGCCCGAGCTTGAGGGCGAGGCCATGCCGACCGCAAAGAGCGACATCTATGCGCTCGGCCTCATCCTCTACCAGCTCGTCGCCGGCGATTTTTCCGCAACGCTCGCGCCGGGGTGGGAGGCACGTGTCGCCGACCCGCTGCTGCGCGACGATATCGCGCGCGCCGCCGCGGGTACGCCCGGCGAACGGCTCGCCAGCGCCGAGGAACTCGCCGATCGCCTCGACCGCCTGCCCGAGCGCCGCGCCGCCGCCGCGCGCGAAGCCGAACGGTCGGCGCGTCTCGCCGAGCAACAGCAACGCGAGGAGCGGCGGGCCGCGCGGCGCCCGTGGGTGCGCGCCGCCTTTGCCAGCCTGACCGTCGGCCTGCTGACGACCTCGGCGCTCGCCCTCTACGCCTGGCAACAGCGCGACAAGGCGGTCGCGGCGCGCGAGCTCGCCGAAACCAGCTATGCCTTCATCGCCGAGGATGTGCTCGGCAGCCCCGATCCGGCGAAGTCGAGCGCCGACGAAACGGTGATCGACGCGATCAAGCGCGCCAGCCGCCAGATCGACCAGCGCTTCGCAGGCGCGCCGCATGTCGCGGCGCGCCTGCATCTTGCGGTCGCCCGCGCCTTCCACCAGCGGTCGGACTTCGACACCGCGCGCGCCGAATATGCACGCGCCGATGCCCTGTTCGACAAGGCCGGCGAGGCGGCGGGCGACGACGCGGCGGTCGGGCGGCTGGGGCGCATCCATATGGAAGCGACCTCGGGGCAACCCGAACGCCTCGAAGCCGCCGGCAAGCTGCTGGCCGAGGAACGCCAGCGGCTGGGCGCGCGCGGCGAGGCCGGCCGGGTCGGCTTCGCGCTGGCCTCGGCCGAAGGCGCCTATGGCTATATGGCCGACATCGAAGCCGCCGAGCGGGCGTTTCGCCGCGCCGCGGCGATCGGCGCAGCCGCCGGCAGCGGCATCCCGCCGGGACAATTGCTCAAGGCGCGGTCGTCGCTGGCGCTGACGCTGATGCGCCTCGGCCGCGCCGCCGAGGCCGAACCGGTCGCGCGCGCGATCGTCGCCGATTCGACGCGTATCCGCGGCGGCGACCATCCCGACACGCTCGTCACGCGGCAGCATTGGCTGAACAGCCTGTCGATGACCGGGCGCCACGACGAAGCCCTCGCCGCAAGCGCCCCGCTCCTCGCCGCGATGCAAAAGCGTTTCGGTCCCGACCACCGCTTCACGCTGGGCCTCCATTCGACGCGCTTCGAAAGCTACGCCGCACTCGGGCGCTATGACGCGGCCGCCCGCGAAGCCGAACGCGTCTGGAAGGGCGCCGCCGCGCAGGCCGGACCCGCATCGCATCAGGCGCTTGTCGGCCAGGTCGACTATGCGTCGGCGCTCTGCCAGACGGCGCGCAAGGGTGAAGCGCTGGGGATCGCGAGCGACGCGTTGGCGACGGTCCGTTCAGCCTTCGGCGCCGATTATCCGCTGACCCATGTGATCCGCTATTTCACCGCCGAATGCATGATCGCCAACCGGCGCTTCGCCGATGCTGGCGCGCTGCTTCGCGGGCTCGACCGCAACGCTGTCGCGCAGCTGATCGGCAATCCCGACGTCGGCGCCGCGGTCGATCTGGCCGAGGCCGAAATCGCCTTCGGCCAGGGCGATCGTGCGGGCGCGAAACGGCTCGTCACAAAGGCCGCGGCCACGCTTGCCAAGGGCCAGGACCAGGCCGCGCAGCGCCGCGTCGCCCATCTGACCGCCGCGCTCGGCGGCTAGCGCCTTTCACCGATCGGCCGGCGCCCCGTAGCGGCGCCGGCCGTCGCGATCACAGGCCCGCGCCGCCCAGCTTGTAGGTGAGCTGGAGGTAGACGCTGCGCCCGATGCTGTCGAACCAGCTGGTGTTGTAATAGGGATAGCTCGACCAGGTCGGATCCTTCACCGGCATCTTGTCGAACAGGTTCTTCACCGTCAGCGACCCGCGCAGATGATCGGTGAAGTCGTACTGCATCGTCGCGTTGAACAGATAGCTCGCCTTGATGAAGGCGTCCTCGTCATAATTGGGCAGCTTGCCGAGCCGCGTGCCCGACAGCGTCAGGCGCAAACCGTCAAGCGCCCAGCTGATGCTGCCGTTCGATTTGTCGCGCGGCAGGTAATAGCCGCTGTCGGCCGCCAGCTTGTTCTCGACCGGGTCGCCCGGATACTGGACAAAGCTGTGCTTGAACACATGGCTGTGCGCCAGCGACAGCGTGAAATCGCCGAAGCTGGTCGGCAGCGTGCCGCGGAAGGCGACGTCGATCCCGCTCGTCTTTTCGCGCGCGACGTTGATCGGGTTGATCCGGATCGACGAAATGCGTTCGTTCAGCGAACCACCGCTGAAGCGCTGGATCCGGGCGATGGCATCGACGCAGGTCGGCGAATTCTGATCGACGGCGACACCATTCTCGGTCACGCCAAGCCGGCAATCGGCTTCGTCGCGCACAAGCTTGCGCGTGTCGAGATCGTTGACTTGATTGTCCAGCGTCACCCGGAAATAATCGACCGAGACATGCAGCCGCGACGACGGTGAAAAAACGAGCCCCGCCGTCAGCGTCCGCCCCGTTTCCGGCTTCAGGTCGCGGTTGCCGTTGCGGTTGAGGACAACACCCTCATCGCCGCGTTCGCAATCCTCGATCTCGACGCCCGGCTCGTCGCGGCGGCACAGATAATAGTCGGCGACCCCGCCCTCGACATTGCCCGGTCCGGTGAAGAGATAGTGAAGATCGGGTGCGCGGAAGGCTGTGCCATAGGCAGCACGGAACAGCAGGCTGTTTGTCGGCCGGATTTCGAGTCCGCCATTATATGTGAACTTGTCGACGTTGCGGCTGTCGAAACCAAAGGTGTCGTAGCGCCCCGCGCCGGTCAGCGTCACGAATTCGAGCACCGGCACGCGCACCTCGCCGCCGATCGCGGCGTGGCTGCGCTTTCCTTTGCCGTCGCTGTCCTTCCAGCTGTAATAATAGTCGGTGAGCGCGAGCGGATCGGGACGGAGGTTATAGCCCTGCTTGCCATATTCGGCGACCGCTGCGAATCCGACGGGTCCCGCGGGGAGCTGGAACAGTTCGCCGTTGGTGAGCGTCGCCTGCGCATTGCTCGTCCAGCTGAACGGCCGATAGACGGTATCGACCGAGATGCTGTCATATTCGGCGCGCGTCAACGCGCGATAGAGGCGCGTGGCGGGGTCGGCGTTAAAGATCGGATACCCGCTGTCGGGATCGATGCCCAGTTGCGGACCGAGGAAGAAATCCTTGGCCTTGCTGTTGATGATCTGCGGCCAGCGCACCACCGACTGGTAGCGGCTGTAGTTGAACGACAATTCATAGTCCCAGCTCTTGCCGAAACTCCCGCGGATACCCGGCGTGATGCTGTACGTCGTCTGCTTGCTGCGCTGCATCTCGAACCCGCCGGTTTCCTCCGGCGTGAACTGGCGCCCCCAATCCTCGATCTGGTCGGTGAACTGGTTGAAGAAATAATTTTCGGCGCTGCTCGACGACTGCTCGAAGGCCCAGCTCGTGACGTCGTACATCAGCCGGACCTTGCTGATCCCCAACTGAGCATCGACGAACAGCTTGGCATTGTCCGACAGCTCGTAGGATGCGGATGCGAAGCTGTTGAAGCCCTTGCGGCCCGAAATGATCGTGCCGTAGCCGATCGATTCCTTGCTGCCGCAGAAATCGCCGTAACGCGGCCGGTTATATTGCTGGATCGTGCCCATGTTCAGGCCCGACAGCCGTTCGCACGTCCCGGCCTCCGGGGTGATATAATCGTCCCAGTAATCGGCACGATAGAAGGTGCGCCGCGCCACCCGACTCGATGCCGTCGGACCATCCTCGGTGCTGTCCTGGATGCTGCGCTGGAACGCCCACAGCGGGCGCTGGTCGAGATATTCGATCCCGCCGACGATGTTGAAGCGCCCCGACGACCAGCCGCCGGTCGCGGTGAAGCGGTGCGACAGCCCGCCGCCATGCTCGGTGCGGCCGTGGCGATAGTCGAGCGTGACGCCGTCGAGCTTTTCCTTCATCTTGAAGTTGACGACCCCGGCGATCGCGTCCGAACCATAGATCGCCGATCCCGCGCCGCTCAGAATCTCGACCTTGTCGATCAGGCTGACCGGAATGTTCGAAATGTCGGTGAAGTTGCTGCGGCCGATATAGGGCAGCGGAAAATCGGCGATGCGGCGCCCGTTGACCAGCACCAGCGTATGGTTGGGGCCAAGCCCGCGCAGGTCGACCTGCTGCGCGCCGGGGGTGAAGTCGGCGCTGCTGCCCGATTGCGGGCTCTGCGTCTCGCCGCTGTTCTGCGTCATCGCGGCAAGCAGGTCGGGGACGCTGGTGTAGCCGTTGGCGCGGATCGCGTCCGAATCGATCGTCGTGACCGGCGACGGCCCCTGGTCGCGGATCGTCGGGATGCGCGATCCGGTGACGATGATCTCCTCCGCGTCAGCCGCGCTGCCCGCTTCCTGCGCAAAGGCGGGCGCGACCAGCGCGGGTGCGCAGACGCCGATCGCCAAAAGCACACGAACCGACCGCTTGTCGAATTTCGTCATCATACAACCCCTTATCCTGCCCGAATCTTGTCCGGACCGACTCGATGCCCTACGCGCCGCGTCCGGATGTTTCATCCACCCCACCAGAAAGCGTCGATAATTTCAATCAATATGATGGAATCGGAAATCATATTGTCATTCACGGTAGACATTCTGTAACGTCGCGCTCGTTCGAAAACGAAAGGATGGGTCGATGTCGCGTTCGCTCCTGTGGGGATTGCTGCTGCCGCTGTTTGCGGCGCTCGGGCTGTCGCTGACCCCCGCCGCGGCGAAGGCGGCGAAGGAAAAACCGGTCGAACATTATGTGTTCGGCAAGCTCGATACGCCCACCCCCGGCCCCGTTTCGGGCGGGCTGCTGCTGATGGGCGGCGGCGACCGCAACGTCGATTCGATGAAATGGTTCTTCGGGAAGGCCGGAAACGGCCATATCGTCGTGATCAGCGCTTCCTATGGAAAGGAGATCGGCGAGGAATTCTTCAACGAGGTCGGCGGCATCCAGTCGACCGAAATCTTCGTCTTCCACGCGCGGTCGCAGGCGTATGACAAAAAGATCCTCGACCGGCTGCGCAAGGCCGACGGCATCTTCATCGCCGGCGGCGATCAGGCGCGCTACGTGCGCTACTGGCGCGGCACGCCGGTGAACGAGATTCTCGACGCGCATGTCGCCGCGGGCAAGCCGCTCGCCGGCACCAGCGCCGGGCTCGCGATGCAGGGCGAAAAACTCTACGGCGCGATGGACGACGGCAGCATCAAAAGCCCCGAGGCGCTCGCCGACCCGCTCGGCCCCGCCAACACGATCGAGGGCGATTTCCTCCATCTCGCGCTTTTGAAGGGCATCGTCACCGACACCCATTTCAAGGAACGCGAACGCCTCGGCCGCCTCTTCGCCTTCGTCGCCAAGGCGCAGGTCGGACGCGATCCGGCGCTGCCCGCGATGCTCGGCCTCGGCGTCGACGAAAGCGCCGCGCTCGCGGTCGAACCCGATGGCAGCGGGCGCATCTATGCGACCGCGCCCGACGGCTATGCCTGGGTCGTCGACGGCGCCGGGCTGCGCGGTGCGACCGCCGGCCGCCCGCTCGACGCGCCGCGCGTCAAGGTCACGGGCGTCGGTCCGGGCTCGGTAATCCACCTGCCCTCGGGCCGCGTCGACAATCCGGTGTTCGTGCGCAACTACGCCGCGCGTGCCGGCGCGATCGCCGAAGTCCCGCGCTGGTCGCTCGCGATCCACGGCGGAGCCGGGGTGATCGAGCGCGGTTCGCTCGCGCCCGAAAAGGAAAAGGCCTATCGCGCCGGGCTGGACGAAGCGCTGCGCACGGGCGGCGCGGTGCTCGACAAGGGCGGCGCGGCGCTCGACGCGGTCGCCGCGGCGGTGCGCGTGCTCGAGGACAACCCGCTGTTCAACGCCGGTCGCGGAGCGGTCTTCACCGCCGAGGGCAAGAATGAACTCGACGCCGCGATCATGGACGGCAAGACGCAAAAGGCCGGCGCGGTCGCCGGAGTGACGCGCACTCGCCACCCGATCGACCTCGCGCGCGCGGTGATGGATCGGAGCCCGCACGTCATGCTGGCGCGCGACGGCGCCGACCGTTTCTCAGTCGAACAGGGGCTCGAACAGGTCGACCCCAGCTGGTTCCGCACCGAGGAGCGCTGGCAGGGTCTGCTCGCCTGGCGCAAGAAGCAGGCGGCGGCGATCGATCCGACGCATCTGTTCGGCACCGTCGGCGCGGTCGCGCTCGATGCCGACGGCCATCTCGCCGCCGCGACCTCGACGGGCGGCATGACCGGCAAGCGATGGGGCCGCATCGGCGATTCGCCGGTGATCGGCGCGGGCACCTATGCCAAAAACGGCCAGTGCGCGGTTTCGGCGACCGGGTCGGGCGAATATTTCATCCGCGAAAGCGCCGCGCGCCAGGTTTGCGACCGCGTCGCGTGGAAGGGCGAAAGCCTGAAGGATGCGGCGCAGCAAACGATCATGGCGGTCGGCGCGATCGGCGGCGACGGCGGCCTGATCGCGATGGGGCCCGACGGGGATCCCGCCTTTGCCATCAACGACCTCGGCATGTATCGCGGCCGCATGCGCGCCGGGGAGGCTCCACAAACCGCGATCTTCGCCGACGAAAAGCTGGCCGACTGATGGCGAGCGGGGGCGTCAGTCTCGACGAGATCGACGAACGCCTGCTCACCCTGCTGCGCGACGACGCGCGGCAGACGATCGCCCAGCTCGCCAAGGAATTGGCCATCTCGCGCGGTGCGATCTACGCGCGCCTCGCGCGGCTCGAGGATGCCGATGTCGTCGCGGGATACACCGTCCGCCTCGGCACCGCCTTCGCCGCCAGCCGCGTCCGCGCGCATATGATGATCAAGACGCTGCCGCGCTTTCACCGCGAAGTCGAAACGGCACTCGCCGCGCTGCCGCAGGTGCAGGCAATCCACGCGATCAGCGGCGAATATGACATTATCGCGATGCTCGAGGCCGAGGACGGCGTTCAGCTCAACGAACTGATCGACGACGTCGGCCTGCTCGACGGGGTCGAACGCACCACGACCTCGGTGATCCTCGCGACCAAGATCGAACGATAAACCCCGCCTACTCGGCTTCGGTGGTCAGCCCCAGCAGCGGGATGCCGATCGACCGCCGGCCGCCGAAATCGGATCGCACAACGACCGCGCCCAGCCGCTCCATATATTCGACCAGCCGGCGCACACGCCCCGGCGAACGCGTACCATAGGCGCGGCCCAGCGCGTCGTCGTCGGGACAGGGTTCGCCGTCCATCGCCGCGCGCACGATCAGCAGGAAGGGTGCGAGCACATCGTCGGGCAGGCGCGACGCGGCATCGAGCGCCTCCTGCCAGCGCGGCTCGGCGTGGTCGAACACCCCGCCCTTCGCCAGCGCAAAGCGGCGGCGAAAGGCGGCGAGGTCGAGCGGCACGCGCGGCAGTTTCTGCATCCGGCAGCGCACCGAAAAATCCTGATAGAGAAAGGCTTCGGGATGAAAGGCCGCGTCGGGGTCGGCCAGCATTTCGCGCAGCGCATCGGTCACCGCGGCGTCGACCTCGGCCGCGTCGGGCGCGCCAGGCGCCAGCTCGGGGAACAGCAGCCCCTCGCTGGAGCTCGCATCTTCGTCCTGCTCGGCGATCTGACGCAGCACTTCACCCGCAGCGACGGGGGGTGGGACCGGCGGCGGCGGCGGCGGGGGCGCGGCTTCGAGTTCGGCGAACAGCATCGTGCGCATCTCGACCGGCTCGGCGGCGGGCAGCGGCAACAACCCGTGCGTGCCCATCCGCGTCGAGGTTTGCGTCGCGCCGATCCGCACCGACACCGGGCGGCGTGCGATCGCGGGGCCCAGCCCCAGGAAATGCCCGCGTTCGAGGTCGCGGATCGACTCGGCCTGACGGCGCTCCATGCCGAGCAGGTCGGCGGCGCGCGCCATGTCGATGTCGAGGAAGGTGCGCCCCATCAGGAAATTGCTCGCCTCGGCGGCGACGTTCTTCGCGAGCTTCGCGAGCCGCTGCGTCGCGATCGCACCGGCCAGCCCGCGCTTGCGTCCGCGGCACATCAGGTTGGTCATCGCGCTCAGGCTGGCACGACGCACCGCGTCGGACACGTCGCCCGAAGCGGTCGGTGCGAACATCTGCGCCTCGTCGACGACGACCAGCGCGGGAAACCAGTGCTCGCGCGGGGCATCGAACAGCGCGTTGAGGAACACCGCAGCGCAGCCCATCTGCGCCTCGATGTCGAGCGTCTCGAGGCTGAGCACCACCGACGCGCGATGTTCGCGGATGCGCGCGCCCATCGCCGCGATCTCGCGCTCGTTATAGTCGCCGGCGTTGACGACGACATGGCTGTGGGCATCGGCCAGGGTGACGAAATCGCCCTCGGGGTCGATGACGATCTGCTGCACCATATCGGCGCTCTGTTCGAGCAGGCGGCGCAGCAGGTGCGATTTGCCCGACCCCGAATTGCCCTGCACCAGCAGGCGCGTCGCCAGCAGTTCCTGCACATTGACGTGCACCGCCCGGCCCGTGCCGTCGGTTCCGATTTCGATGCTGATGTCCACGCCCGCGCCCTAGCCCGGCGCCGTGCGACTGACAACCGGACGCCCTCGCGATGCTTGGCATTTCATCGCATCGCGCGCAAAGGACGCGCGATGAACTTCGACGACCAGATGTTTCGCTATTTCGGAACCACCGACCTCGGCGCGCTGCATCCCGATGCGCTCGCCGCCGGGACCGAGCGGATGCGGGTCGATTTCGGGCTCGAAACCAACAAGGGCCGCCGTTTCGCATTATGGGCGCTGATGCATATGCTCGGCGTCGCCCCCGATCTCGACGTCGCCTTCGCCGACCCCGCCGATCGCGATTCGGCGCGCGACTTCATGGACCTGATCGATCGCGCCGCCGGCGACTGAGACCGCTTGGCAGCCCCGCCAATTCCTGCTTTGGCACCCTGGCAAAAGAGGATCGAGGAGAGACGCATGAGCGCGTGGGACGCATGGATCGGCCGCAGCATCACCCAGCAGGACCGGCTGACCGCCGCCGCGCTCGCGCGCTTTCGCGCGACGATCGACAGCGGCGCCGCGGGCGACACCGCCGAACAGGCGATCCACTGGTGCCTCTGCCTCCCCGACGCACCGACCGCGGCGCTCGGCGCTGACGGCCACCCGCTGCGCACCGACGATCCGGACAGCTTCATGCCGCCGATCCCGCTGCCGCGGCGGATGTGGGCGGCGAGCGACGCGCGCTTCCACGCGCCGATCTACGCCGGCGCCGCGATCGAGCGCACCTCGACCGTCGCCGCGATCAACGAAAAGACCGGCGGCACCGGCACCCTCGTGTTCGTCGAGGTCGACCATGAAACGCGCGCCGACGGTGTGCTGGCGGTCAGCGAACGCCAGACGATCGTCTTTCGCGAACCCGCCCCGGCGGCGGCGGCCTCCCCGGCTCCCCCGCCTCCCGCCGGCGAACCCGACCTGTCGGGCTGGCACTGGCGGCGCGACGTGCGGCCCACCGAGGCGATGCTGTTCCGCTATTCGGCGCTGACCTTCAACAGCCACCGCATCCATTACGACCTGCCCTATGCGCGCGACGAAGAGGGGTATCGCGGGCTCGTCGTCCACGGGCCGCTCACCGCGACGCTGCTGCTCGACCTCGCGCAGCGCGAACTCGGCGCCAACGCGCTGACGGCGTTCAAGATGCGCGCGCAGGCCCCCGCCTTCGTCGGCGAACCGGTCCATCTCGTCGGGCGGCCCAAGGAGGACGGATGGGAGCTGGCGGCGATCGGCCCCGACGGACGAACGATCATGGCGGCGGAAGCCAAAACGGAGACAAAGGCATGAACGAGCTGGTATTGCGCGAAGACCGGGACGGCGTCACGACGCTGACGCTCAACCGTGCCGACAAGCGCAACGCACTCAACCTTGCACTGTGGGGCGAACTCGATGCGCATGTCGACGCGATCGCGGCGGCGGGCGATGCGATCGGCGCCGTCGTTCTGCGCGCCGCCGGCCCCGTCTTCTGCGCCGGCAACGACCTCAAGGAACGCGGCGTCGCCGCACCGCGCCCGCATTATCAGGCATCGATCGTCACCAGGCTCGCCGAACTGCCGCAACCGGTGATCGTCGCGGTACAGGGCGGCTGCTTCACCGGCGGGCTCGAACTCGCGCTCGCGGGCGACATCATTCTCGCGGGCGAGAGCGCCGGTTTTGCCGACACCCACGGCAAGTTCGGGCTGGTCCCCATCTGGGGCATGAGCCAGCGCCTGCCGCGCCGCGTCGGCGAGTGGAAGGCGCGCGAGATCAGCTTCACCGGCCTGCCCGTCAGCGGTGCCGAAGCGGCGCGCATCGGCCTCGCCAATCATTGCGTGCCCGATTCGGAGCTGGAGGCGACGACGCGCGCGCTCGCCGAGGCGATCGCCGGCCAGTCGCGCCACAGCGTCTTCGCCTACAAAAGGCTCTACCGCGAACAGGCCGACCTCCCGCTCGCCGCGGGGCTCGCGCACGAGGTGTTCAACAGCGCCGGCGTCGCCCCCGACTTCGCCGAACGGGTCGCGAAGCAATTCTAGGCGCGCGCTTCGGCGCGCCTATCGCTCGCGCCAGGCGCTGCGGTGCGGATCGCGCGGGGTCGCGGCGCCCAGCGACAGGCCGGGCCGCTTGGCGACGGTTGTCGGCGGCGGGATGATACGGAACTCGACGCTCTGGTCGGCGGAGGGCAGGCTGCCGCCGTGCGCCGCGCGCAGCCGGTCGATGTGGATTTCGCCGTCGGTCTCGATCCCGAAGCGGCGATCGACCACCCAGCGCACCGTGCCGCGCATCGGACCGTGCCCGGGCAGGTGAACGGTCAGCCGTTCGCCGCGCTGCAGGATATGCGGCGCCTGCCCGCCGATGCCGGTCTGCGACACGTTGCGGACGGTGACGTCGAAGCGCCCGAACCGCTCGCAATCGAGCGCGGCCTTGACCAGCCGCGACTGGCGCGGCTGACGTTTTTCGGCGCCTTCGGCAGCCGGTTGATCGTCGAAATTCGACATGCGCGACCCAAATCAAGCCGCCCGGTTCCCACTCCGGGCGACGCTTGTGGTCCCTTTCACCGCCCATAGGCCGAGATGGTAAACAATCGGCTAGCGTCTCCGCCAGCCGTGCTATTTTTGAGGCGGCAAACCGCCGAAGGTGACGATGCTTTCCGTGCCGTCCGCGCCGACCGCAGCGACACCAAAGAAATGATCGTCGATCTGCACGCCCTTGAGCAGCGACTCGGCAGTATCGCCGCCTTCGACCAGACGGCTGTCGGTCCACGCGCTCCGGTCGGCACGGCGCCAGTAGAGACGATAGGCGGCGGCGTCTTTCACCGGCGTCCAGACCAGCTTCGTGTCCGAACTCACCGCGCCGTCGATCGCGACCCGCGCAGGCGCCGGCGGCGCATCGGCGAGCTCGCGCGCCAGCGCGACGTTGAGCGCGGTCACGCGCGCCAGATAGGTGAAATCCATCTCGTCGACCGTGTCGCCGTATTTGCGGCCGTTCTCGCTGCGCAGGTCCTGGTGCTGGTGGTCATAATCCTCGACCCCGACGGTGAAGCGGATCGCCGGATAGCCGAGCTCGAGCGACGGCAGATGGTCGCCCCCGCGGCGGAAGCGGTCGGGGCGGCGCACCGCGAGCACCTCGAGCCCGATCGCCGGGTTGCGCGTCCCCGCGCGGACCGCCGCCTTGGCGAGCGCGCGCGACGGACCGTCGTCCTCGCCGCCGATGCCGCGCCGCGCGAGCTGCGCCGCCAGATCCTCCGAGGCGCGAATGCCTTCGCTGAACACGCGCACCCGGTCGGCGACGATCGTCCCGTCGGTGCCCTTCGTGCCGCCGACGATATCGTTGTTGAGCATCGCCGCGACGTCCCAGCCCTGCTCCTTCGCGTGCCGCGCGAGCAGCTTGCCGCCCCACAGCCCCTGCTCTTCGCCCGACAGCAGCGCATAGACGATCGTCGCGCGATGCTTTTGCTTCGACAACAGCCGCGCCGCCTCGATCACCAGCGCGGTGCCCGATCCGTCGTCATTGGCGCCGGGCGCGTCGGCGGTAAAGTTCATCGGGTCGCTGACGCGGCTGTCGATATGCCCTGCGATCATGATGACATGCGCCGGATCGCCGCTGCCCTTCTGGATCGCGAGGACATTCTCGACGATCACGCCGGCGGGTGCGCGCGGCCCTTCGAACCGATCGGCGATGCGCGTCACGGTCAAACAGCCGCCGCACGCCTTGGCGATCCGTTCGAATTCGGCGGCGCCCCAGTTGCGCGCCGCGCCGATCCCCCGCTTCGGATCGGTCGCCGACGACAGCGTGTGGCGCGTGCCGAAGGACACGAGCTTTTCGACGTCGGCCTTCAGCCGCGCGGGGTCGGCGGCGGGGGTACCGGTCTGGGCAAGCGCGGGTGCGGCGGTCGAAAGCAGCAGGGCGGCGAACAGGGCGGGTTTGATCATGCCGCTTCATGCGCCGGAGCCGGCGCAAAGAAAAGTCGCTTGTGCCGCGCGCAGGTCAGCCGATCGGCCTGCCCTCGTCGATCGCCGCCCATTGGTGCCCGTCGTGCCCGAACAGGATGTGCGCACCCGCGCGCCGCTGGCGCTGCAGATAGTCCATCGTCTTCAGCCCCGCCTCGCGGTCGACCACCGCCTTTTGCAGCACCATCAGGTCAAGGTTGCGCTCGGTGTAGCAACAGTCGGCGGCGAGCAGGATTTCGCGGCCGCTCGGCAATTTGACGATCGCGCTCTGGTGCCCCGGCGTGTGGCCATAGGTCGGCACGATCCGCACGCTGCCGTCGCCGAACAGGTCGAATTCGCCGTCGATCGCCTTGACCGGCTGGCCGGTGGCATAATCCTCGGCCTCGTAAAGCCCCGGCTCCTCGGTCGCCTGCGCCGCCGCCAGTTCGCGCGACTGCACGATCACGCAAGCATTGGGCAGGCTGGCGTTGCCGCCGCAATGGTCGATATGCAGGTGCGAGTTGATCACCCAGTTGATGCTCGCGGGATCGACGTCGATGCTTTTCAGCCGCGCCGCGATCTCCTGCCCCTCGAACCATTGCAGCCCGAACTTGTTCGGCGGCAGCGCGGTTTCGAGCGTGCGGCGGTATCTCACCCCCATGCCGGTATCGAACAGCGCGCGGCCCTTGGGATGGTCGATCAGATAGGAGGGCACGGGTCCTTTCAGATAATCGCCCTCCTCGCCCTCGATGAAATAGCCCGGGCGGCACTGGAACCAGCCGGTGTTGAAGGCATAGAGGGTGAGCGTGTCCGTCACCGCTCGCGATACTCGGGCGCGCGCTTGCCGAGGAAGGCGGCGAGCGCCTCCTTGTGATCCTCGGTCGCCGACAATATCACCTGCTGGCGGTCCTCGATCGCCATCGCCGCGTCGAGGCTTTGCGCATCGATATTGAGATTGAGCGCCTGCTTCGACAGCCGCAGCCCCCACGGCGCGGTCGCGAGCATCTCGTCGGCGAGCGCAAGGCCGCGGTCGAGCAGCGCCTCTGCCTCGACGATCTCGCTGATCAGTCCCGCCGACAGCGCGCGCTGCGCGTCGATGAACCGCCCGGTCAGGATCATTTCGGAAGCAAGGCTCGCGCCCACCAGGCGCGGCAGGAAATAGCTCGACGCCATGTCGCAGCCGCCGAGCCCGATCCGGATATAGGCGGCGTTGCAGCGGAAATTCGGCGCCCCGTAGCGCACGTCCGACGCGAGCAGCAGCGACAATCCGCCCCCCGCCGCGGCGCCATGGCCGAGCGCGATGATCGGCTGCGGACAGGCGCGCATCTTGCGATAGATATTGCCGATGCTCGTCTGGGTGCGCAGCGTGCGGAGCACCGCCGTCTCGTCGCTCGACCGGTCCTCCTGGATGTCGAGCCCGGCGCAGAAGCCGCGCCCCGCGCCGCGCAGGATGACGACGCGCACCTCCTTGCGCTCGGCGAGCCCCGCAAAATAGGCGTTGAGCTCGTCGACCAGCCCTTCGCTCAGCGCATTCAATCGCTCGGGCCGGTTGAGCGTCGCGATCTCGACCTGACCGCGCGTCTCGATCAGCAGTTCGCCGCTCACAGCGTCTGCCCGTCGTCGACCGTGATCACGCTGCCGGTGATGCCCAGCGCGGCGTCCGAACAGAGCAGGAGCAGCGGCGCGTGCAGGTCGCTCGGCGGGCGCATGCGCTGGCGCGGGAACGCCTTCACCATCGCCGCGCCGGTTTCGCTTTCGAACAGTTCGGCGGTCATTTCGGAATCGAAATAGCCCGGCTGGATCACATTGACGCTGATCCCGCGCCGCGCCCATTCGCGCGCCAGCGCCTTGCCCAGGTGGCGCACCGCCGCCTTGGTCGCGCCATAGACCGACGTCGCGGGAAACACCTTCTCCGCAGTGATCGATCCGATCAGCACGATGCGGCCATTCTGCTTTTCGCGGCTCCCCGCCTTGTCGAGGCGTTTCGCGCCCTCGGTCGCGGTCAGGAATACGCCGCGGACGTTGGCGGCGAGCAGGAAGTCGACCTCGTCGACGCTCAACCCCATCGCCATCTTCTCGGTCGCGACCCCGGCGTTGGCGACGATCGTGTCGACGGTGCCGAACGCCGCCTCGGCGGCGTCATAGGCTGCGATGGTCGACGCTTCGTCGGTGACGTCCATGCTCACCGCGACAGCCTGTCCGCCCGCGGCAGTGATTTCGGCAACCTGCTCGGCGAGCTTGTCGGCGCGCCGGGCCGCGAGCACCACCTTGGCTCCCGCCGCAGCGAGCGCCTTGGCGAAACCCGCGCCGAGGCCCGAAGAGGCACCGGTGACGAGCGCGACGCGCCCCGTAAGATCGAATTTGGGTTGCTCGGCCATCCATCCATCCTTTTCGTTGATCGCCCCGGCCTTGGCTCCGATTGACGTTTACGTCAACCGGCGCGCCGTCGGGAAAAAGAGAACAAAAGGGGATTGACGGGGAAGATTTGTTCTCATATTGTTCTCATCGTGCACAGACAACCTCATCCCCCGTCGCGGTCGCCGAGCGCGACGGACGGGGGATAAAGGTGGCTCCCCCTCGTCAGCCATCCCCGGCCTTGTCGCCGGCGGCCTCCGCGCCACTCTGGCTTTTGCTCCCATCCTCTACGTCGCGGGACACGGCGGCGTTGCCGCGCAGCAGGTGACGGCTGGCATAGACGTCCTCGACCAGTTCGATCGCCAATCGTTCGGCATCGCGCCGCCGCGTGTCCTCCATGATATCGGCGATCGCCTCGGGATCGACCTCGAGCAGCTTCAGCCCCTCCTCGCCCATCAGCAACGCCGATTCGAAGGTCTCGCGCACCTGCACCGTGGCGCCGGCGTGGATCAGTTCGGCGGCATGCTCGCGGTCGAAGGCGCGCGCGAGGATCGGCGTATGCGGGAATTCGGCGCGAACGAGCTCGACGATCTTCAGCGTCGCCTCGCGATCGTCGATCGCGATGACGATCAGCCGCGCCGCGTGCGCGCCGGCGGCGTGCAATATGTCGAGCCGGGTGCCGTCGCCATAATAGATTTTGAAACCGAAATTGGCCGCCTCGCGGATCGCCACCGTGTCGGTGTCGATCAGCGAGATCGAACAGTCGTTGGCGAACAGCGGCTGGCTCGCGACCTGCCCGAAGCGCCCGAAACCGATCATCAGCACGCTGGCGCGCAGGTCCTGCGCCACATCGATCCCGTCGGTCGAGGGCCCCGCGCGCGGCGCGAAACGGTCGTGCAGGATCACCATGATCGGAGTCAGCACCATCGACACGATGATGATCGCGGTCAGGATCGCATTATTTTCGGCGCTCAGGATCCCCGCGCCGGTCGCCGCGGCATAGAGGACAAAGGCGAATTCGCCGCCCTGCGCCATGATCACCGCGCGCTCGGCCGCCTCGGCGCGGTCGGCTTTGAACAGCCGCGCGACGGCATAGATGCCGCTCATCTTTAGGATCATGTACGCCGCGACCGAAACCGCGATCAGCCCGAGGTTGGCCGCGACGATATCGAGGTCGAGCGCCATGCCGACGCCGAGGAAAAAGAGCCCGAGCAGGACCCCGCGGAACGGCTCGATGTCGGCCTCGAGCTGGTGGCGAAAGGAGGATTCGGACAGCAGCACGCCCGCAAGGAACGCCCCCATCGCCATCGAGAGCCCCGCCTCCTGCATCAGCAGCGCCGATCCCAGCACGACGAGCAGCGCCGCGGCCGTCATCACCTCGCGCGCCCTGACCCGCCCGAGCAGGCGGAACATGGGGTCGAGCAGGTAGCGCCCGGCGAGCACGAGCCCGAGGATCGCCGCGAGACCGATCCCGACCGCAATCATGCGATCCGCATTCGACACCGCTTCGGCCCCGGGGGCCAGAAAGGCGACGAGCGCGAGCAGCGGCACGATCGCCAGATCCTCGAGCAGCAGGATCGCAACGACGCGCCGCCCCTTCGGCGCCCCCAGCGCGCGCCGTTCTTCCAGCATCTGCATCGCGATCGCGGTCGAGGTCAGGACGAAGCCGGTGCCCGCGACGAAGCTCGCCGCGACCGGATAGCCGAGCGCCAGCCCTACGCAGATCAGCAGCGCGATGCACAGCGCGACCTGCGCCGCGCCGAGCCCGAAGATTTCGCCGCGCATCGCCCACAGCCGCGACGGCTGCATTTCCAGCCCGATGATGAAGAGGAACATCACGACGCCGAGTTCGGCGACGTGGAGGATCGCCTGCGCATCGGAAAAGAGCGCGAGCCCGAACGGCCCGATGGCCAGCCCCGCGGCAAGATAGCCGAGCACCGATCCGAGTCCGAGCCGCTTGAACAGCGGCACCGCGATCACCGCCGCCGCGAGCAGCACGACGACGGGCACCAGGTCGAAACCATGCACCGCCGCCTCGGCAGCATGCTGTGCTGTGTCGGCGGCCATGCTCGTCCCCTCGTCCGGTCGTCGGAACGACCCCGGCATCGGCGTCGCGAATCAGGGCTTAGAACAAGCCGGCGGCGGCCACCAGCGCCACCGCCATCACTGCTGGCGCACCATATTGCGGCGGGTCTTGTCACCCGCGCTCAAGGTGTATTACAATTATAACTCACCGTGGTTTTTGAAATCACCCTCCGCCGGCTCGACCGGACATCGATGGGAACCGATATGCCGCAGGCGCACGTCCGCTCGATTCTTTCATCCATCCGCACTGCCGCCGGGGGCGCGGCCGCGTGTTTCGCCCTGCTGCTGGGCGCGATGCCGGTAACCGCCGCAGAGAATACCGGGGATATCGCGTGCCACGTCGGGACCTATGCGCTCGACGACGGTCGCCTGGTCGATGTCGGCCCGGTCGACGAGAAACGGCCGCGCTGGCGCCTTTTCGACGGGAGTGTCGGCGAACTTCGAAAAACCGCCACGGGAGAGTGGCAAAGCCTCTACGGCTGGACCGGGCGCTCCGACGGGATCGCCGTCTCCTTCGCCGCATGCGGCGAAGGACGGATGACCTTCGCCGGCGTCGAAGGGCATCGCAGGCGTTTCGATGTCGTCGATACGGCCTTCGCGGCGCGCGACGGGGTGACGCTGAAAGGCCGGCTCGTCATGCCGCCGGGTCCGGGCAAGGTCCCCGTCGTCATCCTCGTCCATGGCGCCGAGCGCGACGCGGCGCTGCAATATTATTTCCTCCAGCGGCTGTTCGCGGCGCAGGGCATCGGCGTCTTCGTCTATGACAAGCGCGGAACGGGCAGTTCAGGGGGCAAATACAGTCAGGATTTCGACCTTCTCGCCGACGATGCGGTCGCCGCGATGCGGACCGCGCGGCGGATGGCGGGACCGCGCGCCGGCCGCGTCGGCTATCAGGGCGGCAGCCAGGGCGGCTGGGTCGCGCCGCTGGCGGCGAACCGCGCGCCCGTCGATTTCGTCATCGTCAGCTTCGGGCTCGCGGTCAGCATCCTCGACGAGGACCTCCAGCAGATGGAAATGGAGCTCACCGACAAGGGCTATCCGCCCGAAACGATCGCCAAGGCGCAGGAAATCGGCCGCGCCGCGGGGGTAGTGTTCGCGAGCGGTTTCACGACGGGGATCGACGAATTCATCGCGATCCGCGAAACTTATCGCGGCGAAAGCTGGTACAAGGATTTGCACGGCCATTTTACCTGGCTTCTGCTGCCGCACGACGGACCGGCGATCCGGGCGCTCGCGCGCGACTATGACTGGGGCACGCCCTTCGGCTACGATCCGATGCCTGTTTTGCGCGCCGGTACGACGCCGCAGCTGTGGATTCTCGGCGGTCGCGATTATCAGGCGCCGGCGCGCGAAACGGGCCGGCGGATTTCAACACTGATCGACGCGGGCAAACCCTATACCCTCGCCGTCTATCCCGGCGCCGAGCATGGGATGACGCTGTTCGAAACCGCGCCCGACGGGACGCGCGTATCGACCCGCTATGCCGATGGCTATTTCGGGATGATGCGCGATTTCATCGCCACCGGCGGCATCGACGACCGCTATGGCGACGCCATCGTTTCGCGAGCGGGCGAGCGTCGATGAGCGCGGCGCACAAACCGGTAGCACAAGCCTGTCAGCCAGGCTGGGCATCCATCGCCCGATCGACCAGCCGCGCGACATCGGCAAAGCTCGGCTGATCGCACGCCGCGACATATTCGGCGCGCAGGCGGCGGACGAGTTCGGCGATCGGCGGCACGTCGTCGATCAGGTCGATCCCCTGCCCCGCCGACCACAGATTCTTCCACGGCTTCACCCCTTCGGGCAGATGGTCGTATCCGCGCCCGTGCGCGACCGTCGGCTGCGGCAGATTCTTGGGGTCGAGCCCCAGCCGCTCCATCGACGGACGCAGCCAGTTGGCCGCGACGCCGGCGATTTTCGGCGTGAACATCAGATCCTCCGAATGGCCGTCGATCATCATCTGCGCATAGGCGGGGTCGATCGCCGCCTCTTTCGTGGCGATGAAGCGAGTCCCCATATAGGCCAGGTCGGCGCCCAGTATTTCGGCCGCGCGGATCGCCGCGCCGGTCGAGATCGAGCCCGCCATCAGCAGGGTGCCGTCGAAGATGCGGCGGATGCGCGGGACCAGCACCAGATGGCCGATATTGCCCGAATGGCCGCCGCCGCCCGCCCCGACGCAGGTCATTCCGTCGACCCCCGCCGCGATCGCCTTTTCGGCGAAGCGCATCGACACGACGTCGTGAAAGATCTTCAGCCCCGCATCGTGCACGCGCGCCGCCAGTTCGGCGGGATTGCCGATCGCGCTGATGATGATGTCGACGCCGTAGCGCTTCGCGAGATCGAGGTGCTCGGCCGCCTCGGCGGGCTCCATCCTGGTGGCGAGGTTGACCGCGACCGGGCCGATGCGCGCGCCGGGGTTCGCCTCGGCATGGGCGTCGAGCGCTTCGCGGATTTCCTTCAGCCACGCTGCGAACATCTCGGTGCTGCGCGCATTCTGCCGCGGCAGCGCGCCCATGATCCCCGCCTTGCACGCCGCGATGACCATCGCCGGATTGCTGATCAGGAACATCGGCGCGCACACCGCGGGAAGCGTCAGGCGATCGCGCAGCTCGGGGTCGAGGGCCATGTCATTCCTTTCCTCAGCCCCGCACGCGGCGACGCTTTATCTTTAAATTATATATATGTTTATAAAACGCGCCGCGGCGCCTTTGTCAAGCGCCGGGGCGGCGTTCTGCCCGCTGCGCGCGGCGATAGGCGCTCGGCGAAACCCCCGTCGCCGCGGCAAACACGCGGCGAAAGGATGCAACGTCGGCATAACCGACCAGTTGCGCAATCTCCCCCACCGAACGGCGGGTTTCGGCGAGCATCGCCGTCGCGGCGTCGACCCGGGTGCGCTGGACGAACTCGCGCGGCGTCGCCGACCCCGCCGCCCGGAACCGGCGGATGAGGGACTGGTGGCTGACCCCCAGGTCGCGCGCGAGATCGCCGATGCGGAACCGCCGCGTAAAGCGATCGCGGATCCACAATTGCGCGCGGGCGACGAAGGGATCGGTTTCCGCCGCCAGCGGGCCGGCGAGCGCACCGGGCGGTTCGCGCGCGGCGAGACTGCGGCCGAGCGTGATCGAAAACGCCTCGGCGAACAGCCGCGCGACAAGCGCGGCACTTTCGGCGTCGCGGCTGCACGTCCACACATTGTCGGCGCGGCAGATCACATTGCCGGTATCGACGATGACGCGCGGGAACAGGCGCCGCATCGCCCCGACCAGCCGCGGGCCGGCAGCACAGGGGCGCCCGTCGAGCAGCCCGGCGGCGGCGAGGTGCAGCACGCTCGCACCGCAGGCCCCGATCTCCACCCCCTCGCGCCGGCGGTCGCAAAGCCAGGCATGGAGCGGCGCAAAGGCCGGCATCAGCGCTTCGAACGCATCGGGATCGGGCAGCTGGAAGGAAGGCAGGAAGACCAGTCGCGGAGCATCGGCCCCGGCGAGCGGCGCGTCGGCGGGCAGCACGCGTCCGCCGACCAGTTCGATCCGCTCGCCCGCCGCTGCGAGCAGCCGCAACCCGGTCTGCATCCGCGCATAGTCGCCGAGCGCCGGATTGGTCGCGAACACTTCCCCGAGCCGCGCGTGCGCATCGATCATCGCGCCGAGCGGGGCGACATAGCCGGGCGAGGTCACGACCGCCGCAACAAAGGACATGAGGTGAGCCTTTCGGAAATTTGCCTGCTAGATATGTCAAAAACGCCCCTTGTTGTCGATGCCACCCTGCGCTCAAAATCCTCACGAAAGCGGCGGGCAGCGACAGACCCGACCGATCGAGAGGACCGAGAGGAAGCAAGACATGGCCGTGGAATCGATCTTCATGCCCGATGCGCGGGATCTCGACGTGCTGAGCGTCAGACCGGTGCGCGAGCTCGAATCCTGCAATCATCTGCTGGACGACCACACCGCGCTGATGCGGTTCCACGACGAGGAGGGCTATATCCTGCTGCGCGACGTGCTCGACCCCGCTTCGGTCAAGGCAGCCCGGGAGGCGATGTTCGCGGTGATGGAGCGTCACGGGCTGATCGAGCCCGGCGCGACCGAGCCCGTCTGGACGGGCACGCCGTCGCCCGGCGGCATGGAGGAAAGCACGGAATTTTCGGGTATTGCGCGGCGTCTGATCGAAAATCCGGTGAACATGCGGCTGATGGAGAAGATTCTCGGCGAACCCGCGTGCATCATCCCGATCGTGCAGTATCGCGCCTATCCGCCGGGCGGCTCGATCACCGGCGTGCACCAGGACGGTTTCTTCAGCCCCGGCATCCGGAATTACAAGCCGGTGTGGACCCCGCTGACCAATTGCGAGCGCGAAGTCGGCGGGCTGATGCTCGCTGTGCGCCAGTGCAACCGCGGCTTTTTCCACAATCTCGCCAAGACGCCGAGTCCGATCCCCGAAGGCGTCATTCCCGACGACAGCTGGGCGACCACCGACTATTTTCCCGGCGACGTGCTGATCCTCAACCCCTGTACGCCGCACGCCAGCATGCCGAACACCTCGAACCGCTGCCGCGTGACGATCGACACGCGCGTGCAGTCGGCCGCCGACCCTCGCGTCCTGCTCGCCGACATCGTCGCGGCCGATACCGACAGCATCCATGTCCGCACGACCGACGGCGCCGAGCGCCGTTTCACGGTCGACGACGAAACCTTCATCCGCATCGAGCACCCCGGCGTGCGCCAGAAACGCGCCGATTATGTGCCGAGCGCGGCACCGGGCAAGCGCATCGTCGTCGTCTTCGACGGCGACCACGCCGAAACGCTGCGCCGGGCGTCGGAAAACTGATCGCACGGCATGGCGGTCAGGGTGCCGGCGGCCGCACCCCGCCGATCAGCTCCCCGCCGCGCCGTCGACCATCACGATCGAACCATTGACGTAACTTGCATCGTCGCTCGCCAGATAGGCGACCATCGCCGCGATCTCGCACGGCTCGGCGATGCGTCCCTGCGGGATCATCGCAACGATCTGGCTCAGATGCGCGTCGGGCAGATCGTCGAGGATCGGGGTGCGCGTGACCCCCGGAGCCACCGCGTTGCAGCGGATGCCATCGGCGGCATATTCCTTTGCCGTCTGTTTCGTCAGCATGATCATCGCGGCCTTGGAGATGCTGTAGGCGCCGACGCGCGGGACCGCATGAAAACCCGCGGGCGAGGCAAGATTGACGATCGCCCCGCCGCCCTGCGCGACCATGCGCGACAACGCGGCCTGCGTCATCGCCAGCGGCGCGCGCAGGTTCGCGGCCATCACCCTGTCGAAATCCTCGAGCGCCACCTCGTGCAGCCGCTGCGTGCGGGGTCCGCCGATCCCGGCGTTGTTGACCAATATGTCGATCCGGCCAAAGGCGTCGTCCATCGCCGCGAACAACATCGCCACGCCGTCCGCGTCGGTGATGTCCGCGGCATGGCTTCGCACGCCCAGCACCTCGGCCGCCAGGCGGTCGAGCCCCTCCGCATCGAGATCGGTGGCGACAACCCGCGCGCCCGCGGCGGCGAAGCGCCGCACCACCGCGCTGCCGATGCCGCCGGCGGCGCCGGTCACCAGCACAACCTTGTCCGCCAACCGCTCGCTCACAGCCGCGCGCTCATCGCGTAGCTCGACATGTCGGGCAGCATATGGCCGCCATCGACGATCAGCGCCTGCCCGGTCACGAACTGCGACGTCGGCGAACAGAAGAACAGCACCGCATTGGCGATATCGCTCGGCAGGCCGGCGCGCTGCATCGGAATGTTCGGAACGATCTTGTCGCGCGTGACATCGTCCATGCGCGGACTGCGGTCGTCGATCACCAGCCCCGGCTCGATGATGTTGACCGTCGCGCTATGCTTGGCAAACTCGAGCGCGAGATTGCGCGCAATCCCGTTCATCCCGCCTTTCGAAGCGGCATAGGCGTCGAGCCCGGCGAGCCAGGCATGGTTGCCGATCAGCGACGAGATGCCGACGATCCGCCCGTTGCCACCGGCCTTGATATGGGGGAGCGCCGCGCGGCTGAGCCACATGAAGCTGTAGAGATTGGTCCGCATCACGGCGTCGAACTCGTCATCTTCCAGCTTCTCGAACGGCGTGAACGGAAAGATTCCGCTGTTGTGGACAACGATGTCGAGGCCGCCGAAGGCGTCCGCGGCGGCCTCGACCGCCGCATCGCACGCCGCGCGCGTCGACAGGTCGAGCGCGACCAGTTCGACCTCGCCCCCCATCGCGCGCAATTCGTCACGCACCGCTGCCCCGCTCGCCTCGGTGCGCGTGGCGATCGTGACGCGCGCGCCATTTTGCACCAGCTGCGTCGCGATGACGCGGCCGATGCCGCGCCCGCCGCCGGTGACCAGCGCACTCTTGCCCGTCAGATCAACCTTCATATGCTGTCCTTTCCTTTGGTCGCCGCAATGGCCGCTTCGGTCCACGTCCAGAGTCGCTCGGCCGACGCGGCATCGCGCGCCCACGGCTTGACGCCGACGCGCTTGCCCTCTTCGGCCGGCAGCGCCTCGTTGCAATCCTCCAGATAGAGCCCGCCCGCGCCGTCGAGTTCGCGCCCGAGCGCAGCCCAGATCGTCATCGCGCTGCCCTGTTCGACCGTCTTCCATCGATACTGGCTCGCCTGCGCCGGATCGATGCCGAGCCGCGAGCGGATCTCCTCGGTCATGTGGCGCCCCAGCGCGGTGTGGATACCGCCCGGCATCAGCGAAAAGGAGCGGATGCCGTCGCCCGCGCAACGGCGGTCGAGTTCGAGCGCGAACAGCGCATTGGCGGTCTTGGACCGGCCATAGGCGGCGAGCGGATCATAGGCGGTTTGCTCGAAATTGGGGTCGTCGAAATCGAAATCGCTCCAGTGATGCCCGCTCGAAGCGACCGCGACGACACGGGCGCCCCTCGCCGCCCTGAGCGCGGGCAGGAGCAGTCTGGTCAGGTGGAAATGGCCGATATGATTGACACCCAGCTGCATTTCGAAACCCTGCGCGGTGCGCATCAGCGGGCACGCCATGATTCCGGCATTGTTGATCAGCAGGTGCAGCGGCGCGCCGTCATAGGCTGCGACAAATGCCTCGACCGAACGCAGATCGGCAAGATCGAGCGCCGCCACCCGTACCTTGCCGCCCACCGCCGCAATCTCTTCGGCGAGCGCTCCGGCGGCAGCGGTATCGCGCACCGCAAGGATCAGTTCGGCGCCTCGCGAAGCGAGCACGCGCGCGGTTTCCACGCCCAGCCCGCTCGTCGCGCCGGTGACGATGGCGCGCTTGCCGGTCAGGTCATGACCCGCGGCGACCGCGGCGGCGGTCGAACTCCATCCGAAAGGCGAGGTAATGCGGGTCATGCTTTTGGTCTCCGGTCGAGAAAAAGGGTCTGGTGCGCATGGCCGATCTCGCCGCGTTCGTCGGCGAGCCGCGAGTGGACGACGGCAATGCCGTTGCCCGCGCTGCCCGTTTCAGCGGCGAGACGGACCCATTCGCCTTCGGGCATGCGCGTCAGGTGCAGGCTGATATCGACATTGGCGAAGCTCCATTCGCGCCAGTCGACGAAACTCGACGTTCCGCTGCCGAAATCGGCCGCCATTGCGAGCTGGACGAAGGGCGAGATGGGGGTGCCCGGCACGATCTCTCCGTCGACGCGCGTCCAGACGACCCCGGGGCCGAGCGCCTCCAGCCCGCCCGCTTCGAGCCGCGTCTCGATGATGTCGCGCATCGGCGATCGCGCGCCGTTGAGGCTCGGCAGGCCCGGTGGCGGCAGCGCATGGCACGGCGCGTCGGTCGCGGGCGAGGCTCCCACCCGGACGCGCAAGGCCGACGCGCGCGCGGTAACCGCTCCCTCCTGCTCCAGTTCGACGTCGAGCAGTTGCAGCCGCTTGCCCTCGCGCACCACCGTCACTTGCGCCGTAACCGGCGCCATCAGCGTCGGCTTCATGATGTCGAGCAGCAGGCGGCTCGTCACCATCGGGACGGGGCTCGGCGTGCGTTCGATCTCGTGCGCGATCAGCGCATTGAGCACGACGCCGCTCTGCAGGCGCCGGTCCCACGGCCCGGTCGCGAGCGCGGTCGGGGTGTAGACGGCGCCGTCGCGCTCGAAGAGGTGCCGCAAGACGGGCACGATCGCGGGGGAAGCCATCAGCCCGCCTTCCGCGGCGCATCGGGCCAGGCCAGCGCCGCGACATCGGCCGCCTGCGTCCGGTATCCTCCCATCTCGCCAACCAGCCAGCGCAGGCGAAAGGTCCAGAGGTGCAGGGCATGCTCGAGCGTCATGCCGAGCGCACCGTTGAACTGATGCGTGTCATAATTGACCTGCGCGATCGCGCGCTGCGCGTGCAGCGCCGCGATCGCGGCATCGAGCGGGCTGCCGCTCCACGCCGCCTTCATCGCCAGCCAATAAGTGCCGCGGCATTTTTCGGCATCGGCGGCGAGGCGATGCTGGACCGCCTGGAACGACCCGACGGGGCGCCCGAAGACATGTCGCTGCTTGACATAGCCGGTGGTGAAATCGGTCGCCGCCTGCATCGCCGCGGCAATGTCGAGCGCGAGCGCGATGCGCCACAGGCGGCGCAGTTCATCGGCCTTTTCGGCGCCCAGCCGCTGCGCGCCCGACAGATCGGGCGCCGCGGCGAACTTGCCGAGCGGATAGGCATAGGCGCCGGCCAGCGGCACCACGGCGTGCCCCGCTATATCGACCACCGCGACATCGTCGCCCAGATCGACGAGCAGCGTCCGCGCTTCGCTCAGGAAACGCACGCCGCGCGTCAGGTCGGCGAGCCGCGCGACCGCAACCGGGCGCGGCAGCATCTCGCCGGTCAGCAGCGGTGCGATCAGCGCCGACGCGCCGGTCTCCAGCACCAGTGGCGAAAGCCCCGTCTCATATACGAGGATCGCCGCCTCCAGCGCGCCGCACCCCGGCTCCAGCGCGATATCGAAGAAGCCGGCGCGCGCCAGCGTCATCTCCATTTCTGTCGCGGGGTGAAAGGCGCGCGGCTCGACCACATTGCCGGTCCGCGGCAGGTCGCGGTGATCGGCAACGATGCGGCCGATCGCCTCGGCAAGCGCATGCTGGTCGGCGGAGAAGTCGAAATCCATCGTCAATTCCCCCGCGGCAGGCCGAGGTGGCGGCCCGAGATCATGTTGAGCTGCACCTCCGCCGCGCCGGCCGCGATTCCGGCGGTGATCGCAGAATTGAACTGCGCGCGCAGATGGCCGTCGGCGCCATCGACGAGCCGGTCGGGCAGATAGGTCGAACTCAGGTTGGCGACGGCGTGATCGGCCTGGATCATCGCCCAGCGCGCGAGATAGGTTTCGGCTCCGGGCTCCTTGTCCTTGGCCCGTCCGTCGATGACCAGATAGGTCTGGAGGCGCGCGGCCTCGACCGCCGCGAGCGCGACCGCACAATCGGCGCGCACCACCGGATCGTCGAAATCGCCGCGCGCCTTCAGCACGTCGACGACATGGGCAAGCGCGCGCGCCGCCTTTTCGTACCGCCCCGCGCCGATCCGCTCATAATGGATGATCGTCTGGACGATCTGCCAGCCATTGCCTTCCTCGCCGAGCAGCGCCTCCGCGGGCAGGTGCGCGTCGGTGAAGAAGATTTCGTGGAAATCATGGCTCGAATGCACGCCGGGCACCGGGCGCGCCTCGATGCCCGGCGTGTCCATCGGCACGAGGAAACAGCTGACCCCGCCCTTGCCCCTGCCGCCGACGCGCGCGAGCAGGAACATGACATCGGCGCGCGCAGCATAGCTGGTCCAGATCTTCGACCCGTTGACGACATAGCCGTCGCCATCGGGTTCGGCGCGCGTCTTCATATTGCCAAGGTCGGTGCCTGCCTCGGGTTCCGAAAACCCCTGGCACCACAAAAGCTCGCCGGCAGCGATCGCGCGAAGCCAGCGCTGCTTCTGCGCCTCGGTCCCGAACTTCATGATCGCCGGTCCGGCCCAGTTGGTGCCCAGATAGAGCGACGAGCGCGGTTCGCCGATCGACCACATCTCCTCGCTGATGATGATCTGCTGCCACGCGCTCGCGTCGCAGCCGCCATATTCCTTCGGCCAGTGCCGCACGATCAGGTCGCGTTCGGCCAGCCGCGCGTTGAAGCCGCGGGCATGCTCCATCAGCCGGGGGCTCGATGGTCCATGGGGCGCATATTCGCCCCACCAGTCGGCGGGCAGCGTCGCCAGCACGGCGTGGAGTTCGGCGCGATACGCCTCCTCCGATTCGTTCCACGCGAATTCCACGATTCCTCTCCTCGTTTAATTGGTATACTTATTCAACGGGTCCGCCTTGTCAAACGGGACGAAAGGCACGAAGGATCGGGGAGGCAAATCAGGCCATGAATCGTCCGGGGGGCATTTTGGCGATAACGGGCGCAAACAAGCGCAGGCGAAAACTCGGCGAGGTGGTCGCCGAACGGATCGTCGACGAGATCGTCCAGCGCGGCTGGAACGAGGGCGAGGTGCTGGGCACCGAGGCCGACTTCATGGAGCGCTTCCGCATCTCGCGCGCGACCTTTCGCGAGGCAGTGCGCCAGCTCGAATGGCACGGGGCGGCGGGCATGCGGCGCGGCGTCTATGGCGGGCTGGTGGTCAAGGCGCCGCCGCGGCACGCGATCGTCTATGCGGTCAAAACCTATTTCGAACTGACCAAGATCGACCGGGCGTTGCTCGACCGCACCGCCGCGATCCTGCGCGCCGCGCCGCGGCTTGGCACCGACAGCGACGACAATGAAGCGATCGGACTGTTCCTCGAGGCGCTCGACGACCGGACGATCAGCGACCTCGCCGAGGAACGCATGGTTGCGGGCTCCACCCCGAAGCTCAGCGAGACGATCGCGCTGCGGCTGGTGCAGGATATCGAGAGCGCCGGCGCCGAACCCGGCGCCAATCTGGGCAACGAAGCCGAACTCCAGCAGCGCTATGGCGTCAGTCGCGCGGTGCTCCGCGAAGCGCTGCGACCTCTCGAATTGCACGAGATCGTCCGGGTCAAGACCGGCGCGCGCGGCGGCGTGATCATCCGCCAGTGCGACCCCGCCTATACGGTCGAGCTGACCGCGACCTATCTCGCCTATTCGCGCATTCCGCTGTCGCATCTGTGGGAGGCGCAAAGCTGCCTCGAAATCGTAGCGATCGAGGATTTCACGCGCCGCGCCGATGCCGCATCGCTCGCGGCGCTGCGCAAGGCCTTTGCCCGGCTCGAACAGGCGTCGGCGGGCCACTATCTGGCCGCCGCGTGCGAATTCCACCAGATCATCGCCGATCTCAGCGGCAACCGCGCGCTCGCGCTCTTCGTCGACGTCGCGCTCCGCTACGGGGTGACCGCGCTGCCCCGTCCCGACGAAGCCTTCCTGCCGCAGCTCAAGCAGCTCCATCGCGAGATGATCGACACGGTCGAATCGGGCGACGTTCCGGCTGCGATGGCGCTGATGCGCTCCATGTTCGACCATTCGCGCCGCTGGATCGCGCGCCTCGAACGCGACCGCGCGCGGCGCGCGGCCGAGCGCTCAGGCTGATCGGGCGCAAACGCCGTCGGGAAGATAGGGCGCCGCCGCGATCCCCGACCGGTCGAGCGTCGGCGACAGGACCATGCGCTCGGTTCCCGCACGCGCGCCGAGTTCGGCAAACGCCGCATCGGCTTCGCACGCCAGCACTTCGTAGATCGCGGCATAGCGGAACGGATAGGGCCGCAGCGCGGGGTGATCGATCAGGCGGAACCGCTGCGCCGCAACAAAACCCGGAACCGCGAGCACGTCGGGAATATGGGTATTGCTGTACCAGTCGTTGAACGCATCATCGTCGCCCGGCGTCGCATTGGTCAGCACGACGTAGAGCAGCCGGTCCTTGCCCGCCGCATCGGGGGTAACCGCCGAACGGATGCGGCCGGTCAGCGCTTCGCCGATCGCCATCATCATCGATTCGCCGTCGAGCGTATCGCTCATCGTCCAGTCGCCGCTGCCGGCCCGGCGAAAGATTTCGCCGAGGATCGCGGCCGGATCGCCGTCCAGCCAATAGGACGCCGCATTCGCCCAGCGCAACCCTTCGGGCGCGTTCACCACCGAGGCAAATTCGCCGCGCAACACGCCGGGAACCCCGCACACGTCGGGCAGGTGATGCTCCAGATACCAGTCGCGATGCGCCGCCGCGCGCCCCGCCCTGGCATTCTGCATCACCAGCAGGATTGCGTTCGCGTCGGCCATCTTTCTCTCCACCTTTTCGTTCGTTGAATTGGGGCTTGCCGCGAAGCGCGGTTCGATGCAAGTAATAGTATACCAGTTAGGAGGATTAGGTGTCGAACCGTTACGCCAGCTACAGCGCCTTGTCGGTCCGACAGGACGGCCACGTCCTGACGATCACGCTCGATAACCCGCCGCTCAACGGCATGACGCCCGCGGCGCACGAGGAGTTGACGCGCATCTGGGCCGATGCCGGCGGCGACAGCAGCGTCCGCGTCATCGTCTTCACCGGCGCCGGCGAGCGCGGCTTCTGCGCGGGCGGCGACCCCAGGAAAATGATCGACAATTGGGGCAACCGCGAACGCTGGCACGTCGGGATCTTCGAGGCGCGCGCGATCATCGTCGCGATGCTCGAATGCCCCAAACCCGTCATCGCACGAATCAACGGCCATGCGATGGGCATGGGCGCCAGCCTCGCACTGGCGGCCGACATCACCATTGCGGTCGAGGATGCGCTGATCGGCGACCCGCACGTCAGCGTCGGGCTCGCGGCAGGCGACGGCGGCTCGCTGCTCTGGCCCAACCTCGTCGGCCTCGTCGAGGCACGGCGCCACCTGCTGTCGGGCGAACCGCTGCGCGGCAAGGAGGCCGCCGCCAAGGGGCTGATCACCGAATCGGTCGCGCGCGAAGACCTCGACGCGATGGTCGCCAAATGGGTCGATCTCTTTCTTTCGAAATCGCCGAGCGCGCTGCAAACGACGAAGCAGGCACTCAACCTCGACATCCTCGACAAGGCGCGCCGCCACATGGGCGAGATGCTGCGGCTCGAAACGAAGAGCTGGGAATCACCCAACCACCGCGAGGCGGTGCAGGCGATGGTCGACAAGCGCCCCCCCGATTTCATCGACGAATGATCACGGAACAAGCATATCATGTCTGACGATATCGATCTCGGCGTCCTGGCCGAAAGCTTCGCCGAAATGCTCGGCGCCGAATGGCCGCGCGAAAAGGCCGTTGCCTATGCCCGCGCCCCCGGTCCGGCGGCGCAAACCCTGTGGGGCGAAATGGCCGCGCTCGGCTGGACGGCGCTCACCGTGCCCGCCGAACATGGCGGGCTGGGTCTCGGCACCGCGGCGGCGGCGCATCTCCATTCGGCGCTCGGCACCGCGGCCGCCCCCGTGCCGATGCTCGGGACGACGCTCGCCGCCGAACTGCTCGTCGCGGCAGGAAGCCCCGCGCAACAAGCGGAATGGCTGCCGCGCCTCGCCGACGGATCGGTCCGCGCCGCGGTCGCCCAGCCCACCGATGCCGTGATCGCCGCAGAAAATGCTGTCGTCAGCGCGACGATCCCCGACATGGTCGATGCTCCGTCCGCCGATCTTCTGTGCCTGCGCGGCACCCGCGGGGGCTGCGCCTGCTGGCTGATCCTGCCGCGCGAGGCCGCGGGCGTGTCGGTCGAGGCCACCGCGCTCACCGACACCACGCGCACGCTCGGTACCGTCACCCTCGACGGGGTCGCGATCACCGACGCTGCGATCCTCCTTCCCGATAACGCCGCCGGACTCGCCGACCGGCTGCTCCGTGCCGCCGCGATCGCGATCGCTGCCGACGCGATCGGTGGCGGCGAGGCTGCGCTGGCCGGAACGATCGACTATATGAAGACGCGCGAACAATTCGGTCGCGTCATTGGGTCCTTCCAGGCGCTCAAGCATCGCGTCGCCGATCATCAGGCGGCGCTGGTCGCCGCGCGCGGGCTGGTCGAACATGCGGCGGGCCTTGCCCCCGACGATCCGCGCGCGCTGCTCGATGCGCTGTCGGCGAAACAGCATGTGACGCGCACCGTTGCCGAGATCGCGCGCGACTGCATCCAGCTCCACGGCGGCGTCGGCTTCACCGCCGAATTTTTCCCGCACATCTATCTGAAACGCGGCAAGCTCAACGAGGCATTGTGGGGGACGCGCACGCTGCTGCTCGACCGCATCGCCGACATGCTGGAGGCCGCGTGATGGGCCGGACGTTCGACATTCTCTCCCGCGTTGGCGACGAGCCCGCCTTCCGTCAGGAGATTCGCGACTGGCTTGCCGCGACCGTGCCCGCCGACTGGCGCCAGCGCTGGCAGGCGGTACGCGAATCCGAACTCAAGGCGATCGTCGTCGACTGGCTGGAGGAGCGCCGCAAGGTCGGCCTCGCGACACCGCACTGGCCGCGCGAATGGGGCGGCCCCGGCATCCCCTTCGCCTATCAGATCATCGTCTATGAAGAATTCGCGCGCGCCGACGCACCCGAACTCGACATGTACACCATCTCGCTGTTCCACACCCCCGCGACCTTGTTCGAACATGGCACAGAGGAACAGAAGGACCGCTATCTCGGCGGCATCACCCATGGCACCGACATCTGGTGCCAGGGCTTTTCGGAGCCCGGCGCCGGCTCCGACCTTGCCGCGCTGCGCACCGCCGCGCGGCGCGAGGACGATCATTATGTGATCAACGGCCAGAAGATCTGGTCCTCGGCGGCGATGCACGCCGACTATTGCCTGCTGCTCGCGCGCACCGACCCCAACGGCAAGCGCAAGCACGACGGTATCTCCTATTTCATCATGGACATGAAGACGCCGGGTATCGATGTCCGCCCGATCCCGCAGATCACGGGCGAATCCGAATTCGCCGAGATATTTCTCGACGACGTCAAGATTCCCGTCGGCAACCTGATCGGCGCCGAAGGCAATGGCTGGCAGATCGCCCAGTCGACGCTGTCGACCGAACGCGGCCTGCTGATCTTCGGCGCGGTCGAGCGGCTGGCGCATTCGTTCGAACTCGATGCGCGCGATGCGCGCGACGGCTGGATGCGCGACGTTCAGTTCCGCCGCGAATATGCCGCCTTCCACGCCGAGCTTCAGTCGCTGCGGTTGATGATCCGCAAGCTGTTGATCGAGCTCGAAGCCAATCCCGACAAGGCGTCGCCGACGCTGCCGACCTATATCAAGCTGATCTGGGGCCCCTTTCTTCAACGCTATACCGAATTTCTGCTGCGCGCCGAAGGCATCGACGCGCTCAAGTGGCAACCATCGATCCCCGGCACCGGGCACAGCAGTCGCCTGCGCATGAACGACTTTCTGAAAAGCTATGGCTGGACGATCGCCGGCGGATCGAACGAGATCATGCGCAACATCATCTCGGAACGCATCCTCGGCCTGCCGCGCGGCTGACATGAGCGGAGGAGGCGACGCCGTGACCGACACCTTGGCAACCGGCGCCACGCCAGCGGACAGGCCGGCACCGTCGATCTGGCGCCTGGTCCTGCCGCTGATGGTGGCGGAGGTCGTCGGCTCGCTCGAACTGACGATGATCTATGCCGCGATGCGCAGCCTGATCGCCGATTTCGGCAGCGCATCGGCGGCGGGGTGGCTGATCACCTCGTTCATGCTGTCATCGGCGGCGGGCGCGGCGCTGTTCGGGCGGCTCGGCGACCTGCTCGGCCGGCGCCGCATCCTGATCGCCGTGCTGGTCATCTCGACGATCGGGTCGCTCCTCAGTGCGTTGACGCGCGACCTCGGCTGGCTGATCGTCGGGCGTGCTATGCAGGGCGCGGCAGGATCGATCGTGCCGCTCTGCTTCGGGATCGTCCGCGAACACGCGGCGCCGCGGCAGGTGCCCTTCGGCATCAGCCTGCTCGCGGTGGCCGCGAGCCTTGCCTCGGCGACCGGGCTGGTCATCGGCGGCGCGATCATCGACCTTGCCGACTGGTCGATGATCTTCAAGGTGACTGCGGTGATGGGCGCACTGGCGACCGTCTGCGTCGCGGCCTTTGTCCAGCGCGACCGCGCCTGGAACCCCGGCGCGGTACGCGACGATCTGCTCGGCGGGCTGCTGTTCATCCCCGCCGCCGTCGGCCTGCTGCTCGCGATCGACAATGTCGGGCACGCCGGCTGGTCGGACAGGATGACATTGGCCTATCTCGCGATCGCGGTGCTGTCGCTCGCGGCATGGATCTGGCGCGAACTGAGCGTGCCGAACCCGCTGCTCCAGGTCCGGCTGCTCGCCCGCCCCGAAATCGGCTGGGCGAACGCCTGCTATGTCGCGCTCGCGCTCGGGGCGTTCCAAGGTGGACAGATCATGGCCCTGTTCGGCCAGCAGGCGCCCGAAACCGGCGCGGGACTCGGGCTGTCGGCGACGGCGGCCGGCTTCCTGCTGCTCCCGGCCAACATCATTACCGCGATGAGTTATCCGTTCGTCGCACGCCTCGTCGAGCGGCACGGCCCCCGCCTCATTGGATCGACCGGGTTCCTCCTGATCATCATCGGTTTCGGGTCGCTGGTCCTGTGGAACGACGCGGTCGCGCTGGTCATGGCACTCCTCGTCATCCAGTCGATCGGACTCGGCATCGTCTATGTCACGCTGCAGATCGTGATCGTCAGCGCGGCGCCCGCCGACCGCGTCAGCGAGGCAACGGGCATGATGACGGTGATCCGCGCGACCGCGATGGCGATCGGCGCCCAGACCGTGGCGACACTGCTGTCGGCGGGCGGCCATCACGGCGGCGCGGTGGCGCGTTTCCCGGCCGAGGCCGACTATGTCACCGTATTCCTTTTCGTCTGCGGCACCGGGCTGGCCGGCGCGCTGCTCGCGCGCATGCTGCCGCGTCGGCTCGCCGCCATCCCTCCCACGCATTGAAAGACCCGACGATGGACGACCGCATCGCTCCCCTCTTCACACCCTTCGCCCTGCGCTCGCTGCGCCTCGCGAACCGGATCGTGATGGCGCCGATGACGCGCGGCTTTTCGCCTGCCGGGATCCCCGGAACCGACGTCGCTGCCTATTATGTCCGCCGTGCCGACACCGGGCTGATCCTGACCGAAGGCGTCGGGGTCGATCATCCCGCGGCGCTCGGCGGCAGCGGCGTCGACGGCGACAACGCCCCGCACATGTATGGCAAGGCCGCGCTCGAGGGCTGGCGCGCGCTGGTCGACGCGGTGCACGCCGCGGGGGGCGTCATCATGCCGCAGCTCTGGCACCAGGGCGTGATGCGCGAAATGGGGACCGGCCCCCATCCCGACGTCGAATCGGTACGCCCCTCGGGACTCTGGGGGCCGCTCGACCGCACGGCGATGGTCTCGCCCGCCTATATGGAAACCGTGGCGGCCCGGCCCGGCCGGCCGATGTCCGACACCGAGATCGGCGACGTGATCGCCGGTTTCGCGCGCAGCGCGCGCTGGGCGATGGAGGTCGGTTTCGACGGCATCGCGATCCACGGCGCCCATGGTTACATGATCGACAATTTCCTGTGGGAAGGAACCAACCGGCGCGCCGACCGCTGGGGCGGCGACCACAGGGAGCGCGCCGCCTTCGCCGCGGAACTCGTCCGCGCGGTACGCCGTGAGATCGGCCCCGATCCCGCGATCAATTTCCGCTTCTCGCAATGGAAGCAACAGGACGTACGCGCGCGCCTCGCCGAAACCCCGCAGCAGCTCGAAGAGATACTCGGCCCCATCGCCGGCGCGGGAGTCGATATCTTCGACGGCAGCCAGCGCTATTTCGACAAGGCCGAATTCGACGGATCGCCGCTGAACCTCGCCGGCTGGGCAAAGAAACTGACCGGCAAGGCGTCGCAGACCGTCGGCGGCGTGGGTCTCAATTCGGGGGTCTATGATTCGAAGAAGACCGGTGGCTCGGGCGCGGCGGTCGAGAATGTCCACAAGGTCGCCGAACGCCTCGCACGCGGGGAATTCGACCTCGTCGGCGTCGGCCGCGCGATCATGCACGACCCGCACTGGACGCGCCGCATCCGCGAAGGCGAGGAACTGCTGCCCTTCGACGAAGGATCGCGGCTGGTCCTGACATAACGCAAGCGGCATCGCCGCCGCCGCACAGTTCAGGGCAGGCTCGTCACCCTGCTCCGTTCATCCGCATGGTGCGCCCAATAATCGCCCCAGCTTTCGTCCGACTGCGGCAGTTCGCAGGCGAAGCGATCCTCGCGGCCCGGCCATTTGTTGAAGTCGAGCGATCGCGGCGCCTCGCGCGGATCGCCGACGAACAGGAAGCGCGGGCGACGGCCGAGGAAATGCCACTGCCCGTCGACGCGGGCATAACGGTCGAAATAGACCATCAGGTTGACGATCCAGTGGTCGCCATCCTCATGCTCGGCGCGGCAATAGACCGTGCCGCGCGCGCTGTCGGCGGCGATATCGGTGATGATGTGGCCGGCGATCTGGTGAAAGCTGCGATAGAAGCCCGCGAGCACCGGTGCGTAGAAGGCGCGCGCGCCCTCCGGCCCGCTCCCATGATCGCCAAAACGCGTTTGCGGCGCGAACAATTCGCCGAGGTCCGCGAGGTTGCGGCTGTCGACCGCGCGGGCATAGCGCGCCGCAAGCTGCTGGATCGCGAGTTGGGCCTCCACGCGCTCGAGCCGTTCGATCCGGTTCGCATCGTCGCTGCTCATCGCTGTCTCCTATTCTGTGCTGACCGGCGGCGCGAAGGGCGCCGCGACCGGCGCGAAGCGCGGCGCCCGCCCCTCACGCTTCGCCGCCAGCGCTTCCCTGAAATCGGATGCATCGAGCGTCGCGCGTGTCAGCGCCGCGGCGCTCGTGCGCGCGGTCTCGAAATCCTCGCCCGCCGCCTCGCGCAACTGCGCTTTCATCATCGCAAAGCTCGTCGGCGCATTCCCCGCAAGCTCGATCGCACAGGCCAGCGCCGCCGCCGCGAACCCCTCGCGCGGCAATATCCGCGACACCAGCCCCTTGGCATAGGCCTCCTCCGCACCGACGCGCCGCGCGCTCATCAGCATTTCGGCGGCATTCCCCGGTCCGATCAGTCGCGACAGCGACCAGGCGAGCCCGCCCTCGGCGCACAGCCCGAGCTTCGCGAAAGGCGCGACGAACACCGCATCTGCGGCGGCGATCCGGATATCGGCGGCACAGGCGAGCGCGAGGCCGATCCCCGCGCACGGTCCGTGGATCGCCGCGATCACCGGTTTGGGGAGCAGCATCAGCCCGTCGTAGCGCAGCCCGCCCGATCCCGAATTGGGCGCCGAAGCGTCGTCGGACAATTCGCCCAGCACCTGCAAATCCGCCCCGGCGCAAAAGGCGCGTCCCGCCCCCGCCAGCAGGATGACGCGCACCTCGGGATCGGCCGCCGCGCGCGTGAACGCCGCGGTCAGCCCGCGCGACAGCTCGCCGTTCGACGCATTCAGCCGGTCGGGACGATTGAGCGTGATCCGCGCGACCCCGCGCCTGGCCGCGTAAAGGACGACGTCGTGCCCCTGATCCATCTACCAGCCCGCAAAATCGGCCGCGCGCAGCCGGTGCCGGCCCGGCGACCCCATCCACGCCCAGTCGAGCATCGCCCGCTTCATATAGATATGCGTATCATGCTCCCAGGTGAAGCCGATGCCGCCATGCGCCTCGACCGTGTCGCGCGTGATCTGGAGATAGGTGTCGGTCAGGTGCGCCTTGGCCTGCGCGGCGGCATGCGCCGCCTTGTCGGGCAATTTATCCCACGCGTGCGCGGCGTACCAGTAAAGCCCGCGCGCCGGTTCGGTCGCCAGCGCCATCGCGACGAGCTGGTAGCGCAGCCCCTGAAACGCCGCGACCGGCTGGCCGTACTGCTCGCGCACCTTGGCATAGTCGGTCGACATCTTCACGCAATGCTCGGCCCCGCCGAAGGCATCGGCCGCCACCAGCACCGCCGCGGCATCGGCGAGCCGGTCGCGGGTCTCCGGCCCGTCCGCCAGCAATTCGGCCTTCGCGCCGTCGAACAGGACGGTATCGACCGGCCGCGTGCGGTCGCCGCTGTCGATCCGGTCCGTACGCCAGGCGGCCCCCTTCTCGACCAGCGCCAGCCCTTCGACGACGCCGACGACGATCAGATCGGCCTCCGCGGCGTTGGGCACCAGCACCTTGCTGCCGGTCAGGCTGCCGCCCGCCGCGCTGGTTTGCCATTCGCCCGGGAACCAGACGCCCTTCCCCTCGCCGAACGCCACGGTGGCGAGGATTTCGCCCGACGCGATGCGGGGGAGCCACGCCGCCTTCTGCGCCTCGCTGCCCGCCAGCGCGATCGCGACGCTCGCCAGCGCATGGCCGAGCCAGGGTACCGGCGCGGCATAGGCGCCGAGCAGTTCGGTCACGATCGCCAGATCGACCATCTCCAGCCCCAGCCCGCCATAGGCCTCGGGCACGAACATCGCGGGCACGCCCATTTCGACGAGCGCCGCCCAAAGATCGGCGTCGACCTGCGCGTCGCCCTCGACGTCGAAGATCCTGTGGACGCGGAGCGGATCGCAGCGGTCGCGCAGCAGATCCTCGATCGCCGACAGGAAGGCGATCTGGTCGTCGGACAGAAGGAAGTTCATGCGCCCGCTCCCTGCACCTTGTCGCGCGGCAGGCCCAGGCTGCGCTCCGCGATGATGTTGCGCTGGATGTTCGAGGTGCCGCCCGCGATCGACATCGACAGCGAGATCATGAAGCGCTCGATCCATTTGAGCCGCGCACCGCCCATGTCGGTGAAATCATCCTCGACGATATCGCGCGCCAGTTTCGCGATGCGCCCCGCGAGTTCGGTCATGTAAAGCTTGGGCATCGTCTGGAACCAGCCGATGTCGCGGCCGTGGATATCGTGCGACGTCGCGCGGTAGGTCGAGTAGGTGAGCGACATCAGTTCGCCTTCGATCGCCGCCAGTTCCTCGCGGATGCGCGGGTCCCTGATCGCCGGCGCGCCGTTCCGTTCGACCTCCTTCGCCAGCTTCACCAGGTCGCGGAACATCGACAGGCTCCAGGTCATCGTCGCGATGCCCGAGCGTTCGTGCTTGAGCGTCGACCGCGTGACGTTCCATCCCTTGCCGCGCTCACCGACCAGCATGTCGGCCGGGGTTTCGGCATTGTCGAAAAAGACCTCGTTGAATTCCTTCTGCCGCGTCATCTGGACCAGCGGACGCACGGTGACGCCGGGCTGACGGATATCGACGAGCAGATAGGAAATGCCGCCGTGCTTCGACGCGTCGGGCTCGGTGCGCACGAGGCAGAACATGTGCGTCGCCTTGTGCGCATGCGTGGTCCAGATCTTCTGGCCGTTGATAATCCATATGTCGCCGACCAGTTCGGCGCGGGTGCGCAGTGCCGCGAGGTCGGATCCGGCGTTCGGCTCCGAAAAGCCCTGCGCCCAGACGATATCGCCGCGCAGCGTCGGGGCGATGAAGCGCGCTTTCTGCTCCTCGGTTCCCCATTCGAGCAGGGTGGGCACGACCAGCCCGTTGCCCGGGATGCGCCCCGCCGGCGCGCGCGCGCGGGTCAGTTCCTCGCGGATGATCTCCGCCTTGGCGATATCGGGCTCCTGCTCGCTGCCGCCGAAGCGCTTGGGGATCGCGCGATGCATGTAGCCGCGCTCGATCGCCGCGATCACGAACGCGCGTTCATTCTCGCGCGACTTCAGCTCGCCGTCGGCGGGGGGCCAGTGCGCCGCGATGAAATCGCGCACCTCCTGCCGGAACGAATCATATTCGGCGCCGAACCCCAGTTCCATCCTCAATCCTCTATATGATTTATCTTTTATCTCTCAAATGCCCCCGGCCGGAAGAGTCAACAGAAATCGCGCTAATCAGATAACTAAGTAATTTGATTTTGCGCGGCGCGTGGCACACCCTCCAGCTCGCAGCCCCGGACAATGATACTTATTGACAAATTATGTCCAAACGTCAGAAACGGGACTCAACGATATGGAGCGGTGCGAACGCCGTGCCGATTGGCCGAGGAGAGAGATATGCCGCAGACGGTCGCGGTGCCGGACAATGTTCCGGCCGAACTGGTGGTCGATTTCGATTTCTACACGCTGGCCGGCAAGGCCGAGGATATCCAGCTCGCGTGGGCCGAGCTGCACAAGGGACCCGACATCGTCTGGACCCCGCACTACGGCGGCTACTGGATCGCGACCCGCGCCGAAGATATCAAGGTGATGCAGGTCGACCACGACCATTTCAGCCACAATGAATTCGACATTCCGCTCAACCCCGACCGGGTGAAGTCGATCCCGCTGTCGCTCGATCCGCCGCAGCACACCCCCTACCGCAAGCTGCTGATGGCCGGCTTCACGCCCGCCAAGGTCAAGCAATATTCGGAAGTCGCGCGCGACACCGCCAGGGATCTGGTGGCGAAGCTCAAACCGCGCGGCGAATGCGAGTTCATCGACGAATTCGCCAAGGTTCTGCCGATCAACGTCTTTCTGACGATGATGGGCCTGCCGCTGGAGGATCGCGACTTCCTGCTCCCCCGTGCCGAGATCGCGGTGCGCAGCAACGACGTCGATCTCAAGACGCGAACCCAGATGGAACTCGCGGGCTATCTGATGGGGCATATCGAAAGCCGCAAGGCGACCCCGCAGGACGATCTGCTCGGCATGATCGTGAACGGCGAGGTCGAGGAACGGCCGCTGACCCCGCACGAGATCATGGCGATGTCGCTGCTCGTGCTGGTCGGCGGTCTCGATACCGTCGCGTCGCAATTGGGCTTCGTTGCGCATTTCCTTGCAAAGAACCCCGGTCATCGCCGCGAACTGGTCGACAATCCGAAGTTGATCCAGACCGCCTGCGAGGAATTCCTGCGTCGCTACGGCCTGCCCAACACCGCGCGGCAGCTGACGATGGATTATGATTACAAGGGGATACGCTTCAAAAAGGGCGACATGATCCAGATGCCGAAGTGCCTCTATGGCCTCGACGACCGGATCAATGCGGATCCGACGGTGGTCGATTTCCACCGCAAGCCTTCGGAGATCAAGCACGCCGCCTTCGGCGCCGGGCCGCACGTCTGCCCCGGCAATGTGCTCGCGCGGCGCGAACTGATCGTTTTCCTCGAGGAATGGCTGCCCGCAATCCCCGATTTCGAGCTCGACCCCGCCCGCCCCCCGGTCTTCGCCGCGGGCAGCGTCAATGGCGTCGACAAGCTCTATCTGAAATGGGCGGTGCAGTGAGCACCGTCGACGACAGCGGCGTCCGTACCGCGATCCGTTCCGCGATCGACGCGGGGCATGAGCAGGCGGTGCATGTCGTCGCCTATCACGGCGGGCGGCAGGTCATCGACGTCTGGGACGGCCTCGCCGCCCCCGCTTCGGGACGCCGGGCCGCCGCCGATACGCTCTACAACGTCTATTCGGTGACCAAGGCGGTCGCCGCGACCGCGCTCCACATTCAGGCCGAGCGCGGCCATCTCGATTATGACGCGCCGATCGCCGACTATTGGCCCGAATTTGCGCAGAACGGCAAGGCGGCGGCGACGGTGCGCCACGCACTCACCCACCGTGCCGGCGTTCCACTGATGCCCGAGGGCGTAACCCCGGAAAAAATGTGCGACTGGAACTATATGACCGGCGCGATCGCCGCGATGGAACCGCTCGCGCCGCCGGGCGAAAAGACGCTCTATCAGTCGATGACCTTCGGCTGGATCGTCGGCGAGATCGTTCGCAGGAGCGATCCAAAGGGCCGCGACTTCCGCCAGTTCGTGCTCGACGAAATCAACGCGCCGCTGGGCCTTCGGGACCTGTGGATCGGCATCCCCGACGACGTCGCCGACCGCGTCGCGGTCATGTCGAACCGCAACGAAAACGACCCGCCGCCACCCGCCGCGACGCTCTACGCGCGTTCGATGCCCTCGGCGGTCGACCTCGTTCCGCCCGTCTTCGCGCGGCCCGATGTGCAGCGCGCCACGATCGCCGGTGTCGGCGGTATCTTCAACGCCCGCGACGAAGCGCGCTTCTGGGCGATGCTCGCGGGGGGCGGTGAACTGGACGGCGTGCGCCTCCTCTCTGCCGCCCGCGTCGCCGGCTTTTCGAATATCCGCGACAATGGCGACGAACCCGATCCGGTGATGTTCGGCATCCCGATCCCGATCAGCACGGGCGGCTACTGGCTCGGCGGTCCCCGCGTCAGCAGCCCGCGCGCGATCTGGCATCCCGGCGCCGGCGGCTCGCTCGGCTGGGCCGACCCCGACCAGAATCTCGCCGTGGCCGTGTGCCACAACCGCATGTTCAACGCGCGCGATCCCAAGGACGATCCGATCCTGCCGATCTCGCAAGCCGTCGTCGCCGCGCTCGGCCTGGAGTGGAAATCATGACCGTCATGCCCCGCCTCGAAGATCTTGAGGACAAGAGCTTCGATCCCTTCCTGATCGAGAAACTGTCGACCGGCGACTGCCCCGATCCTTATCCGCGCATCCACGAACTGCGCGAACAGGGTCCGGTGGTCGAGGGCAGCTATCGCAAGCAGTTCACCGACGTCCCCGACGTCCAGATGGGGCATCTGCCGCAGGTGATGGTGCTCGGCTACGACGCCGTGATGAAGGTGCTGACCCAGCCCGAAATCTTCCGCAACAAGGAGGCGTTCGAGCATAATCTCGGGCGCTCCTTCGGCAACACCATCACCGTGATGGACGCGCCGATCCACACCCGATACCGCAAGATTTTCCAAAAGGCCTTCCTGCCCCAAGTCGTTGCGCAATGGGGCGAAACCGTCGTCGATCCGGTGGTGAACCGGCTGATGGGCGAATTTCTGGGTCGCGGCGAGGCCGACCTGATCGAGGAATTCACCCACCATTATCCGTTCCAGGTCATCTATGCGCAGGTCGAACTCGACCCGGCGCAGGCGCCGGTGTTCCACAAGCTCGCGATCGCGCAGATTCTCTCGTCGATCGGCGCGCCGCAGGGGCCCGAAGCGAGCACCAAGCTCGGAACCTTCTTCGGCGCGCTGCTCGCCGAAAAGCGCCGCAACCCCGGCACCGACCTGATCAGCCACCTCGCCACGGTCGAGGCCGACGGTGAGCGGCTGCCCGACGATGTGCTCATCTCCTTCCTCCGCCAGTTGATGAACGCGGGCGGCGACACCACCTATCGCGGGACGAGCGTGCTGCTCACCGGGCTGCTCACCCATCCCGACCAGCTCGCGGCGGTGACCGCGGACCGCAGCCTGATCCCGCAGGCGATCGACGAGGCCCTGCGCTGGGAGGGGCCCGTTTCCTCGACCTTCCGCTACGCCGCACAGGATACCGAGATCGAGGGCGTGCCGATCAAGGCGGGCACCTATATCAACACCGTGCTCGCCTCGGCGAACCGCGACCCGCGCAAGTTCGAAAACCCCGACAAATTCGACATCTTCCGCAGCCGCTCGACCCGCCATGTCGCCTTCGCCAGCGGCCCGCATCTGTGCATTGGCCAGCATCTCGCGCGCGTCGAGATGACCCGCGCGCTCAACGCGATCCTCGACAAATTGCCGAACCTGCGGCTCGCCCCCGACAAGCCGGCACCCGCGATCAAGGGGCACCTGCTGCGCGTGCCCGAACATCTGTGGGTCAGGTTCGACCGCTGACCGGAGGGCCGCTGCGATGAAGAAATGGATGTGCATGAACTGCGGCTGGATCTACGAGCAGGAACTCGGCGACCCGGCCGGCGAGATCGAACCCGGCACCGCGTGGGAAGACATTCCCGACGACTGGAAGTGCCCCGACTGCGGCGCGCTGAAGGCCGAATTCGACATGGTCGAGATCTGACGCGATGGGACCGTTCGACTATATCATCGTCGGCGCCGGTTCGTCGGGCTGCGTGCTCGCCGAACGGCTGAGCCGCAGCGGCCGCCACAAAATCCTCGTCATCGAAAGCGGCCCCGTCGATTCGAGTCCGTTGATCGACATGCCGCGCGGCTTCGGCAAGACGCTGATGGATCCGTCGCTGACCCACGCCTATGTCGCGAAAAAGACCGGCGGCCACAACGAACCCGAATATTGGGTGCGCGGCAAGACGCTCGGCGGATCGAGTTCGCTCAACGGCATGGTCTATGTCCGCGGCCAGCCGAGCGACTATGACGAATGGGATTGCGACGGCTGGCGCTGGGCCGACCTCAAGCCGCATTTCAAGGCGCTCGAAAATCACCAGCTCGGCGCCTCCGACATGCGCGGCAGCGGCGGCCCGCTCAACATCACCATCCATCCGACGAAGCTGCCGGTGCTCGAGGCGATGATCGCCGCCGCCGCCGAAATGGGCGTGCCCACCGCCGCCGACCTCAATGCGCTCGACGGTCCGGGTTTCGGTTATCAGCCGCGCAACATCTGGAAGGGCAGGCGCCAGAGCGCCGCCAAGGTCTTCCTGCGCCCCGCGATGGCGCGTCCCAACGTCACCGTCATCACCGACACCGACGTGCTGCGCCTGACGCATACGGGCAAGCGCATCACCGGGGTCCGCATCCGCGGCGCCGACGGCGAACGCGACATCGCGGCGACGGAGGTGATCCTCAGCGCCGGCGCGCTCAATTCCCCTACCCTGCTCCAGCGCTCGGGCATCGGCCCCGCCGCGCACCTCAAGAGCGTCGGGGTCGAGATACTGCACGACGCCCCCGGCGTCGGCCACAACATGCGCGAGCATCGCCTGCTCCGCGCGCAATACCGCCTGCGCGAGGGCAGCGAGAATGCCGCCTTCCAGGGCGCCGGCCTCTATCTCAGCGCGCTGCGCTATTTCCTCTTCAAATCGGGCCCGCTGACCTCGGCGGCGTTCGAGGTCGGCGGTTTCATCCGCACCGAACCGGGCAGCGGCCGCCCCGACGCCCAGCTCGGCATGGGGCCGATGTCGATCGACACCAGCACCCCCGGCCTGTCGCTGCACGACTTTCCCGGCGCGATGTGCGGCGGCTATGTCATGCGTCCCGAAAGCCAGGGCAGCATCCTGATCGGTGGACCCGACATCGCGACCCCCGCGATCATCGATCCCAATTATCTCGCGACCGAATACGACCGCCGCGTCTCGGTCGCGCTCTTCCGTTTCATCCGCGCGATGTTCACCCAGCCCGCGCTCGCCCCTTTCGTCGTCGCGGAGATCGACCCGAGCGCCGGCATCGAGCGCGACGACGAGATCATCGACGCCTATCACCGCATCGGCGGCGCGGGCTATCACGCCGCGGGCACCTGCCGCATGGGCGACGACGCGGCGTCGGTCGTCGACACGCGGCTGCGCGTGCGCGGGGTCGAGGGGCTGCGCGTCGTCGACATTTCGGTGATGCCGTCGCTGGTGTCGGGCAACACCAACGCTCCCGCGATGGCAATGGCCTCGCGCGCCGGCGACCTGATCCTCGCCGACGCCGGCTAATCGCGCCGGCCGTTCGCCCGCCTAGTGCAGATGCTGCAGCTTGTCGGGGTTGCGCACGACATAGATTGCGACGATCTTGCCGTCCTCGATCTCGAGCGCGGTCGTCTGGACCTCGCCATCGGCTTCGCGCGTGATGAAACCCGGCAGGCCGTTGATCGTACCGGTGCGGACCAGCGTCGAGCCATATTTTCCGAACAGCACCGCCAGGCTGCGATGCAGCTTGAGCACCGTGTCGAAGCCGAGGATCGGCCGGTCGGCGGCGGGCCGCTTGCCGCCCCCGTCGGACCACATGCCGACGTCGGCCGCAAGCAGCGCGCCCAAAGCCTGCATGTCGCCGCTGCGCGAGGCGGCGAAAAAGGCGTCGGCGATCTCCAGCCCCTTTTCCCTTTCGAGCCGGTAGCGCGGGCGTGCCTCACGGACGTGCGCGCGCGCCCGCGCGGCAAGCTGGCGCGTCGCCGCGGCGTCGCGGCCGATCGTCGCCGCGACCTCGTCGAAGCCCACCCCGAAGACGTCGTGGAGCAGAAAGGCGGCGCGTTCGAGCGGCGACAGCCGTTCGAGCGCGAGCATCAGCGGCAGCGTGACATCGTCCTCGTCGGCCTCTTCTTCGAGCAGCGGCTCGGGAAGCCAGGGCCCGACATAGGTCTCGCGGGTGCGCCGCGCCGACTTGAGCTGGTCGAGGCAGAGCCGCGTCACCGTGCGGCGGAGGAACGCCGCGGGTTCGCGCACTTCGCGGCGGTCGGTGGCGAGCCAGCGGAGAAAGGCATCCTGCACCGCATCCTCGGCATCGGCGACCGACCCCAGCATGCGATAGGCCACGCGCGTGAGCAGCGGACGCAGCGGGTCGAAACTCGCCGCCGCGTCGCTGTTGCCCGGGTCGTCGCGGATACCGTCAAAGCGCATCAGGCCGCCTTTGCCGCAGGCATGTCGTACCAAAGGTCGAAACCGACCGCGAGGCGGTTCCAGCCGTTGATGACGTTGATCATCAAGGTCAGCTTCACCTGTTCCTCCGGCGTAAAATGCGCTTCGAGCGCGGCCTTCGCACCCTTGTGTGTGTGCCCTTCGGACAGGCGGGTCAAGGCGTCGGTCCACGCCAGCGCGGCGCGCTCGCGGTCGCTATAGACCGGCGCCTCGTGCCACGCCGCGAGCAGATAGAGGCGCTGTTCGGTCTCGCCCGCCGCGCGGGCCTCGGTCGTGTGCATGTTGATGCAGTTCGCACAGCCGTTGAGGATCGACGCGCGGATCTTGACCAGCTCGATCAGGCTTTTCTCGAGGCTCTCCTGCACCGCGAGCGACGTGCCCATCCACTGCTTCATCAGCTGCGGCGCGGCGGCGAAGGGGTCGGTTACCTTGGTCATGGCGTGTCTCCTTTGGTGAACATGCCGACATGACGAAACAGGGCGGGCGCGTGTGACATGCCGCGCAAAAAACCCCGCGCGGCACCTGCTTTTTTTGAAACCCGGCCGCGCTCCGTGAAACGCTCCGTTTCGGACAATATGCTTTGACGGGCCGCCAAGCTGGATTAGCATCGCGCATCATCGGCAAAGGGGGATCGGATCATGAAGTTTCTCGATGGTTTCACCGAACAGGCCTATGCGCTGCTGCGCATCGTCGCCGGCCTGTTGTTCCTCGCGCACGGCGTGCAGAAATTCCTCGACTTCCCGGCACCCTTTCCGATGCCGCTCAACCCGATGCTCACCGCCGCAGGCGCGATCGAACTGATCGCAGGCGGGCTGATCGTCCTCGGCCTGTTCACCCGCCCCGCCGCCTTCGTCGCCAGCGGCATGTCGGCGGTCGGCTATTGGGTCGCACACGGCACGCAAAGCCCCTACCCGATCGTCAACGGCGGCGAGACGATCGCACTCTATTGCTTCATCTTCCTGTTCATTGCGACGCGCGGCGCGGGCATCTGGAGCGTCGAGGGCGCGACGAAAAAATAGCCTGTGTGCCCGGTCACTGACCGCGCGCAAAACGCGCGGCAATGGGCCGGCTCATGAGCAAGAAGCAGCCCGCCAAAGACCATCTCTATTCGGTCGGAACCACCGCCTCGCTGCGCTGGGCGGGGGCAAAGGGCAAGGTCGCACACGTCGAGGTCGCGACCTATGCCGACCCGACGATCACCATCCAGGGCGAGAAGCGCGGCTGCATCGAATTTCCCGTGTCCGACATCCGCTGGATGCGCGCGGGAAAGGAATTTGGCAGGACGACCCATTGGCGCACCGTGATCGCACGCGAGCGCGGCTCCGACATCGTCTTCGACGGCAGCTGGTCGGGCGACTATCCCGACCTCGTGCTGCACATCGCCGAGGAAATGGAAGCGCTCGGCCGTTTCGACCGCGTGCAGCGCGGGCTGCGCGGATGGGAGAATCTCGCCCATCTCCTCATCTTCGGCGGCATCTGCCTGATGCTGCTTTACGCACCCTATGACACGTGGCGTCTCTATGGCGCCGACTGGAAGCCGGGCGCCTACGCGATCTGGGGCGGCTTCGCGCTCCTCCCCCTGATCGGGCTGATCTACGTCGTCGGCACCTGGTGGCGCTGGTACCGCCCGCGCCGTGTGCGCGACTGGGAAGATCTGGAACGCGTGCTCGTCTGACCTCGCGCAGGCCGGTCGCGGCACGCCGACGCCCTGTGCCCGACGGACCGCTCGCGGGAGGAGCGGCAGCAAACGACCGATTGTGGACACTCTTCTCCCCTCCCGCTTGCGGGAGGGGTCGGGGGTGGGCAGCGGCGTCGCGATGGCCCACCCCGCTGCGGCTAGCCGGCTAGCCGGCAAGCCTCGCTGCCCCTCCCGCACGCGGGAGGGGAAACCGGTTCGCCACTCAGTCGGCTGCTTCCCACCCCATTTCGGAAGCCACCTGCCGGTGCGACACCCATGTCAGCATACGACCGATTGCGGCCGCTCTTCTCCCTTCCCGCTTGCGGGAGGGGTCGGGGGTGGGCAGCGGCGTCGCGATGGCCCACCCCGCTGCGGCTAGCCAGCAAGCTGGCAAGCCTCGCTGCCCCTCCCGCGTGCGGGAGGGGAAACCGGTTCGCCACTCAATCGGCAGCTTCCCACCCCGAAACCGTCACCCGCCGAAACAATCGCCATCGACACGGCAAAAATGAGGGCACCCCTTTCGGAACGCCCCCGAAGTTGCGGGCTTCACATGGTGAAGGCTTCAAAGCTTGCGCGTATTTCCCTCGATCAACCGCTTCGCCTCGGAAATGGCCTTGGCGGTGGTCAGCTTCTTTTCCTGGACCTCGTCGGCCATTTCGAGCAGGCGGCCGCTGATCACGGTGCCGGTATCGGCCTTTTCGTCGATCGCGATACCGCCCTTGGCCTGTGCAACGCGGTCCCATTCGGCGCGCACCGCGGCCCAATATTCCTTCGTCGCGGCCCAATAATCGTCGGCGGCCTTCACGTCATACTGGTCGTATTTGATATAGGTGTTGAGGACATATTCCTGGACGATCGGCACCAGCTTGCCGTCCTTCGTGCCCATCTTGGTATTGTCCTGCCAGTGGACCCAACCGTCAGGCGAGGGCTGATGGCGGTTGATCGACAGATAGCGGTCGTACACCGGACCCCGCACGGCGTCGCGGCGCGCGAGCGGACGCCATGTCCAGTTCGAGCGCCAGCGACGGACGCCGCCCTGCGTTTCGAACTGCCCCCAGCCCCCGTAACGCGGGCTGTCGTCGACCTGCCAGACGGTCTGCGACCAGCGACCGGTGCGCATGCGCTCAGGGACATCTTCCCACGCCCACGCGTTGCGGTCCGAATAGACCAGCAGCTTCGCGGGTTCATATTCCCAGTCCTGGCGCCAATGCTTGATGATCATGCTTTTGTCGTCGTCACCCGTGATGACGAGCATATGCTGGAGCACGATCTTGCGCCCGGTGTCCTCGATCACCCGGACGACCTCGTTGCCACCCGATCTTTTGGGTTCGAGGACCTCGTAACCCGGATCCCAGCGCGTTGATTCCTGCATGTTGAAGCTGACGCGGTAATTGCCCGCCATCGCAAGGATGTCGGCGCGGTCCTGTTCGAAATTCGCCGCGGCGGCTTCGGCCGCGATCGGCGGGTGGGCGGAGGCCGCAACGGGCAGCGCAGCGGTGAGCAGCAACAGGCCGGCGGCGATTCTACGACAGGATTTCATCGGTGCAGTCCTTTTCATCTTCAGAAGCGGAAGCTGAGCGACACGCTCGCGTTGCGGCCCGGCTGGGTATAGGCGTCGGCAATCACCGCGATCGGCAGCGTCTGCCCCCCGATGACGGTCGTGTTGGCGAGCCCGCGCGCGTCGCTCCACCAGCTGTATTTCTTGTCGAGGATGTTGAAGACGCCGCCGCGCAGCGTCAGCCCGTCGGCCAGCCGCACAAAGGCGGTCGCGTCGAGGATCGTGAAGCCGTCGGGGCGATAGCCGTCCGCCGTCCGCGACGCTTCCTTGCGCGCGCTGTGCGTCATGATCAGCTGGCCGCCGAAGCGTCCCTGCCGCTGGCGATAGCCGACCCCGGCAACGAGCTTGAGCGGGTCGATCGATTCGAGCGGCGTGCGCAGGCCGGCGGGGTCGATCACGTCACCCTTGGCATAGGATAGGGCGAGCGTCGTATACAGGCCGGACGACGCTCGCCCCTCGAACCGCGCCTCGGCCCCTTTGACCCGGACGCGATCGAGATTCACGAATTGAAAGATGGCGGGATCGTTCGGCAGGAAATTGCCGCTCACCCGTTCCTGGCTGATGAAATCCTTGTAGCGCGACGAAAAACCGGTGACATCGAGGCTGATCGCGTCGTTCGAGAAGCGGATGCCGCCCTCGACGCTCGTGCTGCGTTCGGGACCAAGGTCGGGGTTCGGGATCGAGGTATAGCCCGACGCGAGGTTCGAGAAGAACTGGTTCACCTGCCCCGGTTCGGGCGCCTTGAACCCGGTCGCATAGTTGGCGAACAGGCGAACCGCGTCGGTGAGCTTCCACACCGCGCCGAATTTAGGCGACAGGCGCGAGCCGTCCTGCTTGGCGCCGGCAAAGGCGGGCAGCAGCGGGTCGTCGTCGGGCGACAGGTCGTACCAGTCGAAGCGCAGCGCCGGATAGAGCAGCAGGCGGCCGTCGGCGACCGATATCTCGTCGCCGACGAACAGCCCCGCGCGGGTGAAATCGGTGCTCGGGAAGGCGCGCACGGGGAAGGTTTCGCCAAAGGGCGGGACGGTGCCGTCGCGCAGGCCGCGCTGGCGCGTCTTGCTGATGTCGCCGCCGAAGACGAGGCGATGCGCGACTCCGCCAGTCGTGAAGTCGGCGCGGGCGTCGGCCGCGGCGCCGATGACGCGGTTCTCGAAGGTGTTGAGGCGCGTGCGGTCGGCGGCGGGAGTGCGATCTTCCTCGGTATATTGCCGGTCCTCGCCGTCCTGCCAGTAAAGCGCGACACGCGCGAAATCGATCGCCCCCTCGCCCTCCCAGCTCCAGTCGAGCGAGACGCGCTTGCGCTCGCCGGTGTCGAAGCCTTCGAGCCGGTCGACGCTCGCGGTGACGACGCCGGCCGGGGTGCGCGTCGCCGTCACGCCGGTGAGGCCGTTGGTGTAGAGGCGGGTGTCGAGATATTCGCCGGTCAGGCGCAGCTTGTGGCCGTTGGCGGGGTCGTAGACGATGCGCGCGAGCGCGGCGTCCGACCGGCCGTCCTGCGGATTGGGAAGCGTGCGCAGCGGGCCGCTGGTCGCGTCCTTCCCCGAGGTGCCAGTGACGGGTCCGAGCAGGATGCCGCCGGCGACTTTGCCTTTGTTGTCAAGTTCCTGATAATCGCGGCGGGTATAGGCGGCCATCACCGACCAGTCGCCGCTGCGCCCCGCGAGGATCGCGGTTTCGCTGAACTCCTGGTCGGCGCTGCTGTATCCCGCGCGGAGCAGGCCGCCGACGGCCTTGCCGCCCTGAAGGAAGTCGGCGGGGTCGCTGGTGATGAAGCTGACCGCGCCGGCAAGGCCGTCGCTGCCGTAGAGCGCCGACGACGGCCCGCGCAGGATCTCGACCGACTTGACGAGACCAAGGTCGACATAATCGCCGCGCCCCGACGCCTGCGCGCCAAAGCTGAAACCGTCGGGGACGCGCACGCCGTCGACCTGGATCAGCACGCGGTTGCCGCCGATGCCGCGGATGTTGAAGCTGTCGTTGCCCGCGCGGCCGGTCGCGCCGAGCGCCGCGCCGAAGCGTGCGGGTTGGCGCTGGACGCTGACCCCGGGTTCGAAACGGACGAGGTCGCGGATGTCGGTGACAAGTTCGTCGGCGATCTGCTCGTCATTCTTCACCGTGATGGTGATCGGAACATCCTCGGCCTTCACCGCGGTGCGCGTCGCGGTGACGACGATCTGGCTCTTGCGCTGAGCCCAATATTCGCCGTCATCGTCCTGCGCCGCCGCGGGCTGCGCGAGCGCCGCAAGAGCCAGGCCGACCGCGGTTCCGGCGGCAAGACGGGTGGCGGACGATGAACGCGAACTGGTCAATGAATTTCCCCTTATATGATTGCGACTGACTCGCAATAGCGATCCTCTAGGGGTGCAATTCACGGGGGTCAAGCATTATGCTATTGCGACTCGTTTGCTATAATTCGATCCCCGAGGCTACGCTGCGCGGCACTTTCGCCAACATCCGGACGGTTGCCCAATGCGCCGCCCCGCGGCATGATGGCGGCGGGGGAAAAGACCGATGCCGCCAGAGGTCTTCATCAGCTATTCGTCAAAGGACCGCACCGTCGCGAACATGGTGTGCGCGCTGCTCGAAGAGCGCGGACGGCGCTGCTGGATCGCGCCGCGCGACATCGTCCCCGGCGCCTCGTGGGGCGAGGCGATCATCGACGGGCTGAAGGGCGCGAGCGTCTTTGTCCTCGTCTTTTCGCGCCACGCCAACAGCTCGCCGCAGATATTGCGCGAGGTCGAGCGCGCGGTGCACCTCGGCCTGCCGATCATCCCCTTCCGCATCGAGGAAGCGATGCCCGAGCGCAGCCTTGAATATTTCATGAGCGTGCCGCACTGGCTCGACGCACTGTCGCCGCCGGTCGAGGATCATATCGCGCGACTGGGCGACGTCGTCGAACAACTCATCACCGGCCCGCGCGGTGACTATGTCCCCCGAAAGCCACGGGGCGCAAAAAGCCTGAGCTGGAACAATGCGCTGGTTCGCGCCGGCGTCGGCGGCGCGGTGCTCGCGCTGCTGCTGCTCGCCGCATGGTTCGGCGGGCTCGCACCGCCGGATTCGCCGGTCGGCTGGCTGACCGCGCTGCTCGTACTCGTCGTTCCGGCGGGCGCGGTCGCGAGTGGATCGATCAGGACGTGGACCAAGCGGAGCATGCAGGGCGCGCTGATTGCGCTGCTGCTCGCCGCCGCCGCAACCTATGGCTGGACGTCGTCGGCCTATCTCATCGCGGGCGAGAATGGCGCCCCGCTGGTGCGCGGCACCGAATGCACCCCTGACGCGAAGCTCGTCTTCGAGGAGGAATGCCCCGACCTTCCAGCCGATGCGCTCGCCGATGCCGCTTACGACGTTGCAGCCTTGTGGACCGCCGCATCGATCGGGCGGGTAAAGCTGATGCTCGCGGCGGCGTGGACGCTCGCGGCGCTGGCGGCAGCGCTGCTCGTCGCGGGGTGGCTCGGCGGACCACGGCGATTGAAACAGGAGGAGCCATGATGCGCAAACTATTGGCAACCGCCATTTTCCTGCCGTCGGCGGCGCTGGCGCAGACCCCGCCCGACGCCGCGGCACTGAAGGCGATCGAGGCCGCAGTGCCGGCGCAAAGCTGGTACCCCGAGGGCTATTACGACGTCCGCATCGCCGCCGAAGCCGACGAACAGGAGCGCAAGCGCCCCGCCGACGAACGAATCTTCGATTTCGACGACGGGCTCGGAAAACGCTTCGATGTCGTCGATTGCGGCGCCGAAGGGCATGACCCCGCCGAACTCGACCCGGCGAGCGCGCGCTACGGCTTCGTCGCAAGCGAAGTCGCGCGGCTACGCGCCGACTTCATCCGGCTGAAACTGCCGGCGGCGGCCTGGGCCGAACCTTTGCTCGCGTTCGAAAAGACCCAGATCGCCGAGGCCGCAAAGGCGAGCGAAGCCGAAATCTATGGCGTCGAAACCGCAGCAGCGGACGACGCGCCGATCGCCGACGACAGCATCAGCGAAGAGCCCGACAGCTATGCGCTGCTCGCTGCAGCGGTCGAGGCGAACCGCACGCGGCTCGCCCCCAGGGCTCCGAAGATCGTCGTCGAGGGCGGCTGCGGCGCGGGTGAAGGCGGCCCGGTGATCGTCCGGACCAGCCCGGCGGGCGGCGAGGTGCTGCTCGTCAACGCCTTTGCCTTCAAGGTGTGCACGCGCAAACAGCCCGACCCGTGGGACCGTTTCAAATGCAAATGGAACGAGATCGAGACCGGGGTCGAGAAGCAACTCGCAGGACGCTATGTCTACCAGGTCCGCTGGCCCGATGGGGCGATCCGCAAGGGCACGCGCGAAATCGTCCCCAATTATGACGAGGAAAGCGCGGTGACCGTGACCTTCAAGAAGAGCGGAAGCTGATCATGGACGGTCGCTGGATCGCGCTGGCGGTCGCCGCCACGGCGCCGGCGGGTGCGGCCGCGCAAACGGATGATCCGCCCGACGCGACCGCGCTGAAGGCGCTGGAAGCCGGCGTACCGCCGCAGAGCTGGTATCCCGACGGCTATTACGACCTGCGCATTGCCGCCGAAGCCGAAGCCGCAGAAAATCCGCGCGCGGCTGAACGGCTGGTGACGGCCATGCCCGACGCCGCAGGCAAGCTTCGCCCGCGCTACGACATCGTCGATTGCGCCCCCGACCACGCGGCCGCCGATAGCGGCGACGCGGCGACCCGGCGGCTGGGCGACCTCGCGCTCGAAGTCGCGCGACTGCGCCACGAGTTCGCGCGACTGACCTACCCCACCGCGGTCTATGCCGAACCGTTGCTGGCGTTCGAACGCGCCGGGATCAAGGCTGCGGATGCCGGCGATTATTCGACGCTTGCGACCGCAGCCGAAGCAAACCGGCAGCGGATCGCGCCGACGCTGCCCGCCATCGCCGCGCGCGCCAGTTGCAGCGCCGAGAAGGGCGCGGGTCCGATCCTGACCCGGGGCATCGGCGCGGCCCTGCCCACCCCGCGCCCCAGCGTCACCCTCGCGACCCAGCCCGCGACGGGTGAGGTGCTGCTGATCAGCGCCTTTGCCTTCAAGGTGTGCACGCGCAAGCAGCCCGACCCGTGGGACCGTTTCCAGTGCAAGTGGAACGAGATCGAGACCGGCGTGAAAAAGCCGCTGTCGGGGCGTTTCGTCTATCAGGTCAAATGGCCCGACGGGACGGTGCGCAAGGGCACCCGCGAGATCGTACCCGGGCCCGCGGCGACGGTGACCTTCAAGAAGACGGGGAGTTAGCTCCCCGGCCCTTCATAAGCCTCGACAATCCGCCCAACGATCGGGTGGCGGACGACGTCGGTGCTGGTGAAGCGGCTGACGTTGATCCCCTCGACCCCTTCCAGCCGCGCGACGGCATCGGCGAGCCCCGAGCTGGCGGGAAGCGGCAAATCGACCTGCTTGGGGTCGCCGCAGATCACCATGCGGCTGTTCATGCCGAAACGGGTGAGGAACATCTTCATCTGCGGGATGGTTGTGTTCTGCGCCTCGTCGAGAATGATGAAAGCATCGGCGAGCGTGCGCCCGCGCATGAAGGCGAGCGGCGCGATCTCGATTTCGCCCGAGGCGATGCGGCGCTCGACCTGTTCGGCGGGCAGGCAGTCGTGGAGCGCGTCGTAGAGCGGCCGCAGATAGGGATCGACCTTTTCCTTCATGTCGCCGGGCAGGAAACCGAGCTTTTCGCCTGCCTCGACCGCGGGGCGCGAGAGGATGAGGCGCTGGACGCTGCCGGTGATGAGCTGCGCCACCGCCTGCGCCACCGCCAGATAGGTCTTGCCGGTTCCCGCAGGACCGAGCGCAAAAATCACGTCGTCGCGCGCGAGCGCCTGCATATAGGGGACCTGCGACGGTGCGCGCGGGACGATCGTCTTCTTGCGCGTGCGGATCATCACCCTCGGCGCCTGTTCCTTTTCGTGCCGGATGATGCCGTCGAGCGTCGGCTGCGCCGACATCGCGATCACCCCGTCGACCATGCCGGCGTCCACTTCCTGCCCCTGTTCGATGCGGGTGTAGAGATCGACGAGCACATCGCGCGCGCGCGCCGCGGCTTCGGCCTCGCCCTCGATCTGAACGCGGTTACCGCGCGCCGAGATATAGACGCCGAGGCGGTTTTCGATCGCGACGAGATTGCGGTCGAACTCACCGAACAGGATGCCCAGCAGTTGCGTTCGCTCGAACTCCGCGGTCAACCGGACGCGGTCGCCAGGTTCGGCGGGGGTTGCGGCGAGCGGGCGTTTGGACACGTGGGCAGGGCTCCTAGGCTGGCTTGGGCAATGTAATTCGCTGGTGCCGAACTTGTCGAAGCCCATTCCTCCTTGCGGAGGTTTGAACAAAGAACGGTCCTTCGACAAGCGCGGGACAAACGGTGGTCGGGGTATCGGGTCGCACTAAGCGACGGCTTCCATCAGCGGTTCGGCCGCGAGGCTGTTCGGTCCCGCCGAGACGATGCGCACGTCGACCATGTCGCCGATCTTCAGGCCCGGCGCGATGACATGCACCGACTGGAGCCAGGGCGACTTGCCGATGAGCTGGCCGTCGAGCTTGCCCCTGCGCTCGAGGAGCAGACGCGTGGTGCGGCCGACCATCGCTTCGTTGAACGCCTGTTGCTGTTCGTTGAGCAGCGCCTGCAGACGCTGGAGGCGGTCGTTCATCACCGCTTCGTCCACCTGATCCCCCATCGTCGCCGCGGGCGTGCCGGGACGGCGCGAATATTTGAAGCTGTACGCCATCGCATAGCTGGTGGCGCGGACGATATCGAGCGTCGCCTGAAAATCCTCTTCGGTTTCGCCGGGGAAACCGACGATGAAATCCCCCGAGATCGCTATGTCGGGGCGTACGGCGCGCACGCGCTCAATGACGCGCAGATAGGAATCGACGCTGTGGCTGCGGTTCATGGCGGCGAGAATGCGGTCGCTGCCCGCCTGTACCGGCAGATGGAGGAAGGGCATCAGCTTGTCGATCTCGCCATGCGCGGCGATGAGCCCGTCGGTCATGTCGTTGGGGTGGCTGGTCGTGTAGCGGATGCGTTCGAGCCCGTCTTCGCGCGCGAGTTCGCGGATCAGCCCGTCGAGGCCGATCGCCCGGCCCCGCTCGTCCTCACCGTCCCAGGCATTGACGTTCTGGCCGAGCAGGGTGATCTCGCGCGCGCCGCCCGCGACAAGCGCGCGCGCCTCGGTGACCAGGTCGGCGAAGGGGCGGCTGATCTCGGCGCCGCGCGTATAGGGCACGACGCAATAGGTGCAGAATTTGTCGCAGCCTTCCTGCACGGTCAGGAAGGCCGTCGGGCGCTGGCCGCCAGCGCGCTTCGGCAGCGCGCCGAACTTGCTGTCGAGCGGCATATCGAGGTCGACCGCCTTTTCACCCTTCGCGGCGCGCGCGATCAGGTCGGGCAGGCGGTGGTAGGCCTGCGGTCCGACGACAACGTCGACCGAGGGAGCACGCCGGGCGATCTCGGCGCCCTCGGCCTGCGCGACGCAGCCGGCGACCGCGATCGTCGGACGGCTGCCGTCGGCGCGTTTCAGCCGCCCGATGTCCGAATAGACTTTTTCAGCCGCCTTTTCACGAATGTGGCACGTGTTGAGCACGACAAGGTCGGCGTCGGCCCCCTCGGCGGCGGCGACATAGCCCTCGGCGCCCAGCATCTCGGCCATCCGTTCGCCGTCATAGACGTTCATCTGGCAGCCGAAGGATTTGACGTGGAAAGTCTTGGAAGAGGTGTTCGGAGTCTCGGATTTCATCGGCGCGCTATAGGCGATGGAGCGGCGCGGCGGAAGGGCGTGCCGCGGCGAGCTGCGCGAGGATCGCGCTACGCGCCGCTTCGTTGATCACCTTGCGATCGCGCTCGGCCTCGTCGGGCAGCGGGTCGAGATAGTGGATCGTCAGTGCGATCGGCCGCTTGCGCGCGAGGAGCCGCTTGAAATTGTCGAGCCCGGATTCGGGATCGAGCCACGCGATGTCGCTCGCCTCCTCGCCGTAATCGAGAAAAACGGGCTGGACCTGCAAGTCGGGCGGGGTCGGGATGATCGCCTGGAACAGCGAAGCGCGAAAGGGCAGCAAGCCGTCGCCGGGGCCGGTCGTACCCTCCGGAAAGAGCGTCACCGGGCGGCCGCGCGCCAGTGCTTCGCGCAGGCTGTTCGCCTGATTGTGGATCTCGCGCTTCGCCTCGCGCTGGACATAGATGGTGTGGTTCTGATCGGCGAGCCAGCCGACGAGCGGGGTCGTCCCGACCTCGGCCTTGGACACGAAGGCCGAGCGCGCCGCGCCGCCGAGCGCCAATATGTCGAGCCAGCTGACATGGTTCGAGACGAACAGAACGTCGCGGCGGAGCCGCTTGCCCGTCGTGCGGATGCGCAGCCCGGCAATCCAGCCGACGGCATTGAGGAAGGCCATGACCATCGGTGACGGACGGCCGACCGCGCGGTAACAAAGATGGGGAACGATCAGGAAGAGCAACGCCAGCACCATCAGGGCCAGGCGTGCGGCGACGCGCCAGGTTATCCGGGCGGCGTCAGCCCTTGTCGCGATCGAGGGAGACACCATAAAGCTCCATGCGGTGGTCGACGAGGCGGAAACCGAGGCGTTCGGCGATGACTTTCTGCAACGCTTCGAGCTCGGGGTCGACGAATTCGATCACCTTGCCGGTCTCGACGTCGATCAGATGGTCGTGATGCGCCTCGGGCGCTGCTTCGTAGCGCGAGCGGCCGTCGCCGAAGTCGTGGCGGTCGAGGATGCCGGCTTCTTCGAACAATCGCACGGTGCGGTAGACGGTCGCGATCGAAATGCCGCTGTCGACCTTGGACGCGCGCTCATACAGCGTCTCGACGTCGGGATGATCCTGCGAATCCGAGATCACGCGCGCAATGATGCGGCGCTGTTCGGTGATGCGGAGCCCCTTTTCATGGCAAAGAGCTTCGAGATCGATGGTACCGGACATGCGGGCCTTTCCTGCGAAACGCAGTCGTTTCTTTGTTCTTGATTCTGTATAGGGTCACCCCGCGCATAGGACAAGGGCGGCACCGAACGGCACCGCCCTTCCCGGCCCGTTCGGGCCCTTGCTGCGGGTGGCGGTCAGGCCGCTTTCTTGCGCTTGCGCCCGCCGCCGCGCCCCTTGGTGCCGAGGCCAATTTCCTTGGCCAGCGCACGGCGCCGTTCGGCATAATTGGGGGCGACCATCGGATAGTCGGCAGGCAGGCCCCATTTGGCGCGATAATCGTCGGGGGTCATGCCGTAATGCGTCATCAGATGCCGGCGCAGCATCTTGAGCTTCTTACCGTCTTCGAGGCAGACAATGTAGTCGGGCTTGACCGACGTCCGCACAGAGACCGCGGGAACCGGCTTTTCTTCCTCGACCGGCTGGCTGCCGAGATTCGAGAGCGCGGCGTGGACATTGTTGATCAATATCGAAAGATCGGAAATCGCGACGCTATTGTTGCTGACATGCGCCGCGACGATGTCTGCGGTCAATGTGACCAGCATTTCGCTGGTATCGGCTTGTTCCGACATGGACAGTTTCCTTTTTTATGTACCCAGAAGGTGAACGGCGTGCATTTGGACCCTTCATTCATCCGGTCGAGATACTGCCATTCTGGCAGCATTGTCGCAAGCTCTATCACCTAGTTGACGACGGAGCGGCGCATTGTAATCGCATCGCGGATCACACCGTCATCGCCGCGATAATAGTCCTTGCGACGACCGCATTCAGAAAAACCGCACCGCTCATAGAGATGAACGGCATCGTTGTCAGCGCGCATTTCGAGGAAATAGTCTTCGGCCCCTTCGCCGGCCGCCCATCCCTGCCAGTCTGCCATCAGCCGCGCACCGACCCCGCGGCCGCGACGCGCCGGATCGACCGCGAGCAGGAGAAGTTCGCTTTCGGGCCCCGCGACGCGCGCCGCCGAAAAGCCGCACGGCACGTCGCCATCCCACGCGAGGCAGATGCGCGCCGACGGCAGCGCGAACAGCGTCAGCAACTGTGCACGGCTCCAGGCTTCGCCAAAAGCGGGGTCGAAGGCGGCGTCCATCACCCGCATCACCGCCGCAAGGTCGGCCACGCGCGCTTCGGCGAGGCGGATCGCAATGCTCATGTCGCCGCCATGGGCTTCGCGTCGGGGGCGCGGCCGTAGATCGGGCCGGGATCGCCAAAGATCGCACCGGGCGGCAGACGGAGAGCTGCGCGCGCGTCGGGCAGCATCGTCAGCGCCGTGCCGCTGCCGCGCTGCGCGACAAGGGCTTCGGCGCGATTGCCGACGACGAGCGCCTCGGAAAAGGCCGTCGCCGCGGCGGGCAGAAGCGACTGCACCGCGGCGAGCGGCGCAAGGTCGGGCGCGAAGGGCTGGACGAACCACTGGCCGTGACCGCCCTCCATGACGACGAGCGCGCCGCCGGCGCCTTCGATCGCATCGGCTGCGCCCGCCGCGACGAGCGCAAGGGTCGAGAAGCCGCGGACCGGCACGCCCCATCCGAGCGCGAGCGCGCGCGCCGCCGCGACGCCGATGCGTACCCCGGCAAAACTGCCGGGACCGCAGCCGACGAAGATTTCCGCCGCGCGGCCACCGCCCGCCAGTTCGGCGATCAGCGAGACGAGCCGCTCGGCGTGGCCGCGACCGAGCACGACGTGCCGAAAATCAACGACGCGGCCGTCCGCAACCAGCGCGACCGAACAGGCCTCGCTGGCGGAATCGATGACGAGGCGGCGGCGGCCGGCGTCAGGCGATGCGGTTGAAGCGGTCAAAGCCGGGGCGCGGGCTGCGCTCGAAGATGGTCGCCGCGTCGCCGTAACCGAGCGTCGCGATGAAATTGCTCTTCACGCTCGGTTGGCCGGCGAAGAATTCGGCGTCGACCGCATCGTTGGCGAAGCCCGACATCGGCCCGGTGTCGAGCCCAAGCGCCCGGGCGGCGAGAATGAAATAGCCGCCCTGCAGGCTCGAGTTGCGGAAAGCGGTGACCTTCGCGAGCTCGTCATTGCCCGCAAACCAGCTGCGCGCGTCGGTGTGCGGGAAGAGCTCGGGCAGGTTTTCGTAAAATTCGGTATCCATGCCGATGATCGCGGTGACGGGCGCCTGCAGGATCTTTTCGGCATTGGCGGGCATCGCGTGCGCCGCGAGCCGCCGCTTCGCGTCGTCGCTCGCGCACCAGACGATCCGCGCGGGCAGGCAATTGGCGCTGGTCGGCCCGAATTTCATCAGCTCCCAGATCGCGTGCAGCTGGGCCTCCGACACCGGCCGGTCGGTATAGCCATTATAGCTGCGTGCGGCACGGAACAGCTGGTCGAGGGCCTGGTCGGAAAGCGGCTCGCTCATCGGATCATTCTCCAGGGATGGGGGTCAGACGGCGTGGACCGCGGTCACTTCGGGGACATAATGCTTGAGCAGCGATTCGATGCCGTTCTTGAGCGTGGCAGTCGACGAGGGACATCCCGCGCAGGCGCCCTGCATCTTGAGATACACATTGCCCTTGTCGAAACCACGGTAGACGATGTCGCCGCCGTCGTTTGCGACCGCGGGGCGCACGCGCGTCTCGATCAGTTCCTTGATCTGCTCGATGATGTCGGCGTCGGCCGGATCGTCGGCGAAGCCGCCCTCGTCCTCGCCCGGAACGCTGATCCCCGCGGCGCTCGCCGGGTGGAACAGCGGCATGTCGGCGAGGAAATGATCCATCACGATGCCGAGGATATCGGGCTTGACGTCGTTCCATTCGGCGCCGGGGGCGATCGTTACCGAAACGAAATCGCGGCCGAAGAAGACGCCGGTGACATCGCCGAGCGAGAAAAGCGCGGTCGCGAGCGGCGAGGCCTGTGCTTCTTCGGGGCTCGCAAAGTCGCGCGTCCCCGCGTCCATCACGGCCCGGCCGGGCAGGAATTTGCGCGTCGCGGGATTGGGCGTCGATTCGGTTTCGATCAGCATGGGGCGCATGTGGGACGCAATGACGCTTTGTGCAAGACGACACGCATGCGCTACGATCGAAAGATGCGTCGTTTCTCCCACTTTGCCGCGATCGACTGGTCGGGCGCGCGCGGCGAACGCCAGCGCGGCATCGCGCTCGCGGTCGCGAGCGGGACCGCGGCGCCGGTGCTGGTGCGGCCGGGGCACATCTGGTCGCGCGCCGAGATACTGGCGTGGCTCGAGGATACCGCCGCTTCGGGCGCCGACATGCTGATCGGCTTCGATTTTTCGGCCGCCTTCGCCTTTACCGACCGCGGCGCCTATTTCCCGCGCTGGCCCGACAGCCCGGCGGACATCGCCGCATTGTGGGCGCTGGTCGAACGGCTCGCCGCAGCCGATCCGCACCACGGGATTGCGTCCTTTCTCGCCCACCCCGAAGCCCGGCGGCATTTCCGCCACGGCCGCGGCGACACCGGCGACCTGTTCGAACCAGGCGCGGGACGACTGCGCGTGGTCGAACAGCACCAGCGTGCGACGCGGCAGGCGGCGAGCGTCAGCAACTTCAACCTCGTCGGCGCGGCGCAGGTCGGCAAGGCGAGCCTGACCGGCATGCGCCTGCTCCACCGGCTGCGCGGCCGCATACCGCTCTGGCCGCTCGACCCGGCACCCCGAACGGGGCCGCTGCTGGTCGAAATCTATACCAGCCTTGCAGCACGCGCCGCGGGGATCGGCGGCGGACGCAGCAAGATTCGCGAAGGCGGCGCGCTCGACGCGGCGCTCGCCGCACTGGGCTCGCCGGCGGTGGGCATCAGCGGCGCGGTCAGCGACCATGCGAGCGATGCGCTGCTCACGGCCGCCTGGCTACGCGCCATCGCGGGCGAGACCGGCTACTGGTCGCCCGCCCCGCTCACCGACGATCTGGCCCGGACCGAGGGCTGGACCTTCGGCATCCGCTGACGGGCCAGCACGCGCCCGCATTTTCCCTTGCGCCGGGTGTTTCCATCCCGCACCAAAATGTTCTAGGGGCGCAGGGTGCCGTGCCGGCTTAGCTCAGTTGGTAGAGCAACCGCCTTGTAAGCGGTAGGTCGTCGGTTCGAGTCCGACAGCCGGCACCAGCAGCCCCTTGAAAGACAAGGGGTTTTCACTCGCAAAACCTTATAAAAGCAGGCAAAATCGGCGCCTCATCCGACTGAGAATGTCCTCGTTTTTCCGCACCTTCTACCATAGGGGAACTTGCCGGGGCGGATGCGTCAGGATGAACCAATGATGGTCGGACTATCTGGAACGGCTTCGCGACCACTGGCGGACCCAAAGCTTTCGGGAGATCGAGCGAAATAGCCGAAGCCAACGCATCGGTTATTTCCGATAAGTCTTGACCGAATAAAACCTATCGGATAATTCCGATGCATGGACACTGACGCCGCCCTGCTCGCCCTCGCCGCTCTTGCGCATCAGACCCGGCTCGACACCTTCCGGCAGCTCGTCCGGCACGAACCGGAGGGACTTTCGACGGGACAGCTCGTCGAACGATCGGGCTTGAGCCAGAGTACCTTTTCGACACATCTCGCGGTGCTTGCGAAGGCCGGGCTCGTTCAGTCGGAAAAGCGCGGTCGCCAATTCATCCAGCGCGCCGATATCGATGCGCTCCGGGCGCTGATGCTCTTTCTCGCCAAGGACTGTTGCCAGGGCCGCGCCGAACTCTGCGACCCCTTGCTCGCCGAACTCGCCTGCTGCTGAAGGACGCTGCGCCGTGACCGACATCATCATCTACCACAACCCCGATTGCGGCACGTCGCGCAACGCGCTCGGGCTGATCCGCAACGCCGGGATCGAACCGCATGTCGTCGAATATCTGAAGACGCCGCCGTCGCGCGCGCTGCTCGAACAGCTGATCGCGCGCGCCGGGATGACCCCGCGCGATCTACTTCGCGAAAAGGGCACCCCCTATGCCGAACTCGGCCTCGACGATCGGGCACTTGGCGACGCCGAGTTCATCGACGCGATGATGGCACATCCCATCCTCATCAACCGCCCGCTCGTCGTCTCGCCGCTCGGGGTCCGGCTCTGCCGTCCGTCCGAAGCCGTGCTCGATATCCTCCCGGCCAGGCAGCTCGGCGCCTTCGCCAAGGAGGACGGCGAACCCGTCGTCGATGCTTCCGGCAATCGCGTCGGCGCTTGACCGATGGCTGAGACCAAGCGCGAACGCCTGTCGTTCCTCGACCGCTACCTGACGCTCTGGATCTTCCTGGCGATGGCGCTGGGCATCTTTCTGGGGACCGTCTTCGCGGGCCTTCCGGCCGCGATCGACGCGCTGTCGGTCGGAACGACCAATATCCCGATCGCGATCGGTCTCATATTGATGATGTATCCGCCGCTCGCGCGCGTCCGCTACGACGAACTGCCGCGCGTCTTCGACGACAAGCGCGTGCTTGCCATTTCGCTCATCCAGAACTGGATCATCGGACCGGTGCTGATGTTCGCGCTCGCGGTCATCTTCCTCGCCGACAGACCCGAATATATGACCGGATTGATCCTGATCGGTCTCGCGCGCTGCATCGCGATGGTGATCGTGTGGAACCAGCTTGCGAAGGGCGACAATCAATATGTCGCGGCGCTCGTCGCCTTCAACTCGATCTTCCAGATTCTCTTCTTCAGCGTCTACGCGTGGTTCTTCCTCGCCGTACTGCCGCCGCTGTTCGGGCTGGAAGGCAGCATCATCGACGTCAGCTTCGGAACGATCGCCGAAGCCGTGCTGATCTATCTCGGCATTCCCTTCCTCGCCGGATATCTGACGCGGAGGCTGCTGGGCCGCACCAAGGGCGACGAGTGGTACGAGACGCGCTTTCTGCCGCGCATCGCGCCGATCACCCTCGTCGCACTGCTCTTTACCATCGTCGCGATGTTCAGCCTCAAGGGCGGCGAGATCGTCACCATCCCCGGCGACGTGATCCGCGTCGCCATCCCGCTCAGCATCTATTTCGTCGTGCAGTTCCTGATCAGCTTCTGGATGGGCAAGCTCATTAAGGCCGACTATCCGCGCACAACCGCGGTCGCCTTCACCGCCGCGGGCAATAATTTCGAGCTCGCGATCGCGGTCGCTATCGCGGCTTTCGGCCTCGCCTCCCCGGTTGCATTCGCGGCGGTGATCGGCCCGCTTGTCGAGGTGCCCGTCCTCATCCTGCTTGTCGGCGTCGCGTTTCGCCTCGGACGCCGCTGGTTCCCCGCAAGCACTCCAACGGCAGCATGAACATGACAGACCCAGCCTTTACGCGCCTCCGCGCGCTGACCGATGCCGGGCATTTCCCGGCGCTCAGCACCGAATATCTGCGCGCCCAGCCCGCACTCGGCCTCGGCCCGGTCGAGCCGCCGCCGCGTATCCTGTTGCTCTACGGTAGCTTGCGCGAACGCTCCTTCTCGCGCCTCGTCGTCGAGGAGACCGCGCGCCTGCTCCAGCTCTTCGGGTGCGAGACGCGCATTTTCGATCCCTCCGACCTGCCTCTCCCCGATCAGGTCGCGGACGACGATCATCCGGCGGTCGAGGAACTGAGGCGGCATTCGCTCTGGTCCGAAGGCCAGGTCTGGTGCAGCCCCGAGCGCCACGGCCAGATCACCGGCATCATGAAGGCGCAGATCGATCACCTGCCGCTCGCCTATAAGGGCCTACGCCCGACGCAGGGCCGGACGCTGGCGGTGATGCAGGTGTCGGCGGGGTCGCAGTCGTTCAACAGCGTCAATACGCTGCGCATCCTCGGCCGCTGGATGCGGATGATCACCATTCCCAACCAGTCGAGCGTCGCCAAGGCCTGGCAGGAGTTCGACGAGGCCGGGCGGATGCGGCCGTCGAGCTATTACGACCGGATCGTCGATGTCGCCGAGGAACTGGTGCGCTTCACCGTGCTGACGCGCGGCCATGCCGAACAGCTCGTTGACCGCTATTCGGAGCGCAAGGACCGGAACGAGCCGGTTGCCACGCCTGCCGAACTCGCCGGAATTCCGGGAACGTCGCGTCACAACTGGCCAAAAACCACCTCCCAGCTAGCGAACGAGGAACCCAAATAGCGGCGAACGAGGATGAATGTGATGATGAAGGCGTATGATACGCAGCACTTCAGAAGAACAACGGAACGGCCATCCGGTCGCATGCTGGACGAGCTGGTCGAGTCAATGCCATCGAAGAATGGCTTGTCGACCCGTGCTCACGTCCTGACATAGCCAGAATCGCGACCGTACGGACGCATGCCGCGGATCCAGTCATCTGCAACTCGTTGAGCGATTGTCGACGCTGTATTCGGTATCCGGATTGGCGTCGATCGCTACGTCCGCATTCGCCGCTCCGCGATCGTACGGCTGGACCGGATCGACGCGATCCGGGACCGGGGATAGGGCGATCTCCGGATCATCCTGCGGTCCGGAGCGGCGATGCGGGTCGGGCGAACCTATCTCCGTCCGCTACGCGGGCGCTTCAGGAAAGGACGCGATCCTGACACGACAACCCCCTTTCCCGCCATTCGGAATTGCACTGTTTCCCCTCTGTTGCTGAATTCATATCCCCCTGCTTTCCAAAAGCCGGTGCGGTTCGCGACCGCGGGGAACGCGTGACACCCATGGATCGTCCTGATCGCGGGGCGGTCCGTTCCTTGCGCGGGCTACGCGATCATCAGCCCATCAAATGGTCGGTCTGCTCACGCTGGCGTGCGCATTGATCCACCAGAAAATCGAGCAAGGTCCGCACCGAGGGCAGCAGCCCGCGTCGCGACGGAAAGACGGCGTGGATGATCCCCGCCCGTGGCCGCCAGCCGGGAAGGACATGGACCAATCGCCCCGCGGCGACATCGCCGGCGATCAGCATGGCCGGGAGCTGGACGACGCCGACGCCGGCCAGCGCCGCGTCGCGCAGCGCGGCCATGTCGTCGGTTACCAGTCGCGGGCGGTGGAGCAGCACCGCCGACTGCCCGCCGGAATGTTCGAGTTCCCACCGGTGATCGCGGCGTGCCGGTGCGAAATCGAGACTCGGCACGCCGTGCAGATCGGCGGGCGATGCGAGCGCCTGCCGCACCAGCGTGGGCGAGGCGACCAGGCATTGGGTGCTTTCATCGAGCCGCCGCATCACCAGGTCGGTCGGCTCGAGCGGCGGAAAACGGACGCGGATCGCGATGTCGAAACCTTCCGCAATCACGTCGACACGGCGGTTGGTCCCTTCCAGATGCACTTCGACGGCGGGATTCGCCGCCATGAACCGCGCGATCAGTGCCCCGAAGCGGAAGGAAAGCAGCCCGGTCGGGCAGCTGATCCGCACCACGCCGCGCGGTTCGGCGCGTACCTCGGCGATGACCTGGTCGGCGGCCTCGGCCTGCACCAGCATCGCGACGCAACGGTCGTAATATTCGCGGCCGATCTCGGTCACGGCGAAGCGCCGCGACGAACGGTTGAGCAGGCGCACGCCCAGCCTTTCCTCCAGCAGCGCGACCCGCCGGCTCAGCTTCGACTTCTGCATGTCGAGCGCGCGGCCGGCCGCCGCAAAGCCGCCGTGGTCGACCACCTGAACGAAATAATAGAGGTCGTTGAGATCCTGCATCGTCCCACTCATAGAACGCTGCGTCTTTTTATCCAGTCTTTTGCCGATATCGTTCCCGAAATATCTCCGCTTCAACAGCGACCGGCGCTTCACATGCGGGTCGCCCCGGAGACATGACATGACCAAGACCATTCTCGGCCGTTACGGCAATGATCGCGGCCACTGGGTCGGCGACGGCTTTCCAGTCCGTTCGCTCTTTTCGTACAACAGCCTCGGCGCACATATCAGCCCCTTCCTGCTGCTCGACTATGCGGGTCCGCATTATTTCGAGCCGACAACCGACCGGCGCGGCGTGGGCGAACATCCGCATCGCGGCTTCGAAACCGTCACCATCGTCTATGACGGCGAAGTCGAGCACCGCGATTCCGCAGGCAATGGCGGTGTCATCGGCCCCGGCGACGTGCAGTGGATGACCGCCGCGAGCGGCATCATCCACGAGGAATATCACTCGCCCGCCTTTGCCAGGACGGGTGGTCCGTTCCGCATGGTGCAGCTGTGGGTCAACCTGCCCGCCAGGGACAAGATGGCGCCCGGCGGTTATCAGGGCATCGTGTCGGCCGACATTCCGGTCGTCGACCTGCCCGATGCGAGCGGCACGGCGCGGATCATCGCGGGCGAATTGTTCGGCACGCGGGGTCCGGCAAGGACTTTCACCCCCATCAACCTGTGGGACGTGAAGCTGAACCGCGACGCCGACGTCACGCTTCCCGCGCCCGACGGGCATACCACGATGCTGGTCGTGCTGTCCGGCCACGTCACGGTCAACGGCACGCAGGAAGCCGGAGCGGCGGAGATGGTCCTGCTGAGCCGCGAAGGCGGCGAGGTCGCCATCCATGCCGACGGCGATGCAACCTTGCTGGTGCTGACGGGCGAACCGATCGACGAGCCGATTTTCGGCCACGGTCCGTTCGTGATGAATACGGAGAAGGAAATTCGCCAGGCTTTCGACGACTACAACAACGGCCGCTTCACCACGATGGCGGCCTGACCCAGGGGAAGGCGGCGCCATCGGCGAGCGCCGCCTTCTCCCCCTCCCCCCTTCTATTCGAAACCGGACGGCGATGCGCTCGCGCCGTCTTCGCTGCCGGCCGGCGCGCGCCGTCGGGCCCGGTGATGACGAGCGCCCGACACCCAAGGAGAAACAGCATGTCCAAGCCCTATGTCCGCCTCGACAAGGATGATGTTGCGGTGCTGCTGGTCGATCATCAGACCGGCTTGCTGTCGCTGGTACGCGACTTCGACCCCGACAAGTTCAAGAACAACGTCCTCGCGCTCGGCGACATCGCCGACTATTTCCAGCTGCCGACGATCCTGACGACCAGTTTCGAGGATGGCCCCAACGGTCCGCTGGTCCCCGAACTGAAAGAGCAGTTTCCCGACGCCCCCTACATTGCGCGTCCGGGCCAGATCAACGCGTGGGACAATCCGGACTTCGTCGCCGCGGTGAAGGCGACCGGCAAGAAGCAGTTGCTGATCGCGGGCGTCGTCACCGAGGTTTGCGTCGCCTTTCCCGCGCTGTCCGCGATCGCCGAGGGATATGAGGTATTCGTCGTCACGGACGCGTCGGGCACGTTCAATCCGATCACGCGCGACGCGGCGTGGAACCGCATGGCCGAAGCGGGCGTGCAGTTGATGAGCTGGTTCGGCGTCGCGTGCGAACTGCACCGCGACTGGCGCAATGACGTCGAAGGACTGGGCGCGCTGTTTTCGGCGCACATCCCCGACTATCGCAACCTGATCACCAGCCACACGCGGCTGACACAGGGCCAATAGGCCCTGCCGTTCCCAAACCGGGCGCGCCGGCTTCCCTGCGCGGGAAAGCCGGCCGCCTCGCTATGGACGGCAGGAATCGATCAGGCGTCGTCGCCCATGCGGAGCGCGGCGATGAAGGCTTCCTGCGGGATGTTGACGTTGCCGTATTCGCGCATCCGCTTCTTGCCCTCTTTCTGCTTTTCGAGGAGCTTCTTCTTGCGGGTCGCGTCGCCGCCGTAGCATTTGGCGGTCACGTCCTTGCGCAGCGCGGCGATGGTTTCGCGGGCGATCACCTTGCCGCCGATCGCGGCCTGGATCGGGATCTTGAACATGTGGCGCGGGATCAGGTCCTTGAGCCGCTCGCACATGCCGCGGCCGCGGCTTTCCGCCGAACTGCGGTGCACGATCATCGACAGCGCGTCGACGGGCTCGTTGTTGACGAGGATGCTCATCTTGACGAGGTCGCCGGGACGGTGGCCGATCTGGTGATAGTCGAACGACGCATAGCCGCGCGAAATGCTCTTCAGCCGGTCGTAGAAGTCGAACACCACCTCGTTGAGCGGCAGTTCATAGGTGATCTGCGCGCGACCGCCGACATAGGTCAGATTCTTCTGCACTCCGCGGCGGTCCTGGCACAGTTTCAGGATCGGGCCGAGATAATCGTCGGGGACATAGATCACCGCCTCGATCCACGGTTCCTCGATCTCGTCGATGCGGTTCGGGTCGGGCATGTCGGCGGGGTTGTGGAGTTCGATCTCCTTCGCCGCCTCATTCTTGGTGTGTCCGAGCTTGAGCTTGTAGACCACCGACGGCGCGGTGGTGATCAGATCGAGATCATATTCGCGGCTGAGCCGCTCCTGGATGATCTCGAGGTGAAGCAGGCCAAGAAAGCCGCAGCGAAAGCCGAAACCGAGCGCGGCCGAGCTTTCCATCTCGAACGAGAAGCTCGCGTCGTTGAGGCGGAGCTTCTGGATGCTCTCGCGGAGTTTCTCGAAGTCGTTCGCGTCGGTCGGGAACAGGCCGCAGAAGACGACCGGCTGAACTTCCTTGAACCCCGGCAGCGGCGCCGCGGCGGGCTTCTTCGCGTCGGTGACGGTGTCGCCGACGCGCGCCTGCGCGACGTCCTTGATCTGCGCGGTGATGAAGCCGATCTCGCCCGGGCCGATCTCGGTCAGCTCCTCGCGCTTCGGCGTGAAGCAGCCGACGCGGTCGATCAGGTGGGTGGTGCCCGCCTGCATGAACTTGATCTGCTGCCCCTTCTTGAGCAGGCCGTCGACGACGCGGACGAGGATGACGACGCCCAGATAGGGATCGTACCAGCTGTCGACGAGCATCGCGAGCAGCGGCGCCGCGGCGTCGCCCTTCGGCGGCGGAATCTTCGTCACGATCGCCTCGAGGCATTCCTCGATGCCGATCCCCGACTTGGCGCTGGCGAGCACCGCGTCGTCGGCGGGTAGCCCGATGATGTCCTCGATCTCGGCCTTCACCTTGTCGACGTCGGCCGCGGGCAGGTCGATCTTGTTGATCACCGGCACGATCTCGTGATCATGCTCGATCGACTGATAGACGTTGGCGAGCGTCTGCGCCTCGACCCCCTGCGCGGCGTCGACGACGAGGAGAGCGCCCTCGCACGCGGCGAGCGACCGCGAGACTTCATAGGCGAAGTCGACGTGGCCCGGCGTGTCCATCAGGTTGAGCTCGTAGGTCTCGCCGTCCTTCGCGGTATATTTGAGGCGCACCGTCTGCGCCTTGATCGTGATCCCGCGCTCCTTCTCGATATCCATATTGTCGAGGACCTGCGCCGACATTTCGCGCGCGGTCAGCCCGCCGGTGAATTGAATCAGCCGGTCGGCGAGCGTCGACTTGCCATGGTCGATGTGCGCGATGATCGAAAAATTGCGAATGTGCGAAAGAGGCGTTGTCATGCGCGGCGCGTTAGCAGGGGAAAGCGGCGCTGTCAGCAGGGACTCGGCGACGCACGATCAGGCGCTTCCGCTGCCTCCGATCGCGTTCAGAATCCGCCGCGCCATCAACTGGTGGCTCGCCAGCGGGGGATCGCTGAACGGCGAGGGGGCGAAGGCCGGACGCGGCGAGGTTCGCGGCGGGCGGACATATTCGAACAGCGGCGTGCGCGGCACGCCGAGCGCGTCGGTACCGGGGTCGTGATAGGGATTGGTGTCGAACAGGGCGCCGAAGGCGGGGTCAGTGCGGTAATTGGGCACCTTCGCTACCACCGCCTCGTCGCCCGCGACCTGGAGCAGCATTTCGTCGGGCGGCAGTTGCAGCACGCCAAGCGGATCGCCGTGCCCGACAAGTTCGGCCATCGAACGCGCCGCGAGCATGGTGTTGGCGCCGAAACATTGCACGACCTTGCTGTTGTTCACCATCGTCTGCCAGTCGTCGGGATAGAGGTGCCGGAGCTGCGAGGCGTCCTGCCAGAAGCTCCAGGTCTGGAGGCCATAGCCGCGCAGCAGGGTCACCGCCTGGCGCAATTCGTTGAAGCTGCCGAGTTGCGCCGCCTCGTCGAGCACGAACAGCGTCGACAATTCGGGTTTCGAGCGGCGGCGCATGATCGCGGTCATCAGCGCGCCGACCCATAGCCGCAGCAACCGGCCGTGGGACAGCAGCATATGCGGCGGCATGACGATATAGATGGTCAGCGGCTCGCCCAGCGTCACCGCGTCGAAATCGATGCTCGAATGCCCCGTCGCGGCCTGTTGCGCGGGGCCGCGCATGAAATCGGTCGCCTCTTGCGCAAAGGAAACGATGCCGCCGATCGTCTCCTTTGCGTCGATCGCGAACAACCGCCCGGTCGCGCGAGCCTCGGGATGGCGCGAGGCTTCGAGCGCGGCGATCAGTTCGGACGCGTCACCCGCGGCGCGGTTCACCAGCCCCCGAAATTCGGCCAGATTATGCTGGTCGCGCGGCAGGTCGGTGAGAAGGTGGAACAGCACCCCGACGAGCAATTGACGCGCGCGGCCGAGCCAGAAACGGTCGCGATCGCTTTCGCTGAACGCCAGCAGTTGATCGATCACGACATGCGCCTCGTCGACGGCGTTCGCCGAATAGGGGTCGATCAGGTCGAGCGGGTTGAGCGCATCGCCCGCAAAAGCCGTGATCCCCATCGGGTCGAGCACGATCACCTTTTGCCCCATCTCGCGGCGGCAGCGCGCGGTGATCGCCGCATTTTCGCCCTTCGGGTCGATGACGATCGCCGGGCCGCGGTGGCGCAGCAGCGCCGGAACGACGCAGCCAACCCCCTTGCCGGCACCCGTCGGGGCGATGGTGATCAGATGCCCCTCCCCCTCCAGCAGGATCGGCACGGCATCGCGCGGTGCGGTGGTCGCGGCGCCGAAGCTGAACCCCATCGGCCGCTGTACATGGCGCGTTTCGAGCGACCAGCCGACGAGCAGGCCTTCGCCGTCGACGGTGTCGGGCAGGCGCAGCGTCGACGGCGACTGGGCGCCGAACTGATCCGCCGCGCGGCTCACAGCAGCCCCTCCGGGCCGGCTAGCCGCGCGAGGAGTCCGTCGAAGGCGATCGGCACGGGCGGCACGTCGCCCGAAAGCGGCTCGTCGTTGATCATTTCGATCATCCCCATGGCGTTGAGCGAAAAACGGCTGCTGAATGCCGCGCCGCCATAGTGCACCAGCGCATCGAGCCGCCAGCCATCGACCGACTTTCGCGCCGTCACGGGACCGGCCAGCGCCGCGAGCGAGACATCGAGCGCGACACCGGTGAGCGCGGCGAAACGATCGGCGCTTTCGATGAGGTAGAAGGGGCCTTCCTCGCCGCGCACCGCACCGCAGAAAAAGCGAAGATAGTCACAGGCGTTTTCGGCGGTCGACACGTCGAGCAGCCCGCTGTCGTTGATGTCATGGACCAGCGCCGACGTTCCGTCGAGCGCGTGCGCCCCATGGGGGCCGTAAAGGAAGGCCGCGGTCGCAGGGCCGGTGCGCGTTTCGACGAGCGCGTCGATCCACATCCAGCCGGGCCAGAAGGGCAGCGGGCGGACGCGATAGGCCGCCATGCTCCCCGCATTGACCAGCGGGAAACAGCGGATCTGCGACGAGACGAGCAACTGCCGCAATTCGCCGGTCAGGACGGGATCGAGATCGTGCCATTCGCCCGCCAGCAACGGCGGCGTCGGCCACAGGGACGGCGATGGCATCATGATCGGGTCAAAGCTCCCCTGGACGGCGCACCCCACGTTTGCCGTCCTGACCCCTCATAGGGTCACGCTCGCGCGATTAACAAGATGCAATAATTTCGGAAAAGTCCGGCACGACCTCCAGCCAGCGTGCGCAATCGTCGCGCACGCGTGCGTCGCAATCGCCGAGCCCACGTTCGAGGACCGCCACGCGCGCGGCATCCCGCTCCACCGCCGCCAGCGCCGCGATGGCGTTGGCCCGCACCCGCGGCACCGGGTGCGCCTTCGCGAATTGCTCGGCGATATCCTTTCCGTCGTCGGCGAGGTGGGCGGCGCAGCGCAGCAGCATTTCGGCCTGCGTCAGCGTCGGACGCCGCGCGATCGTGCCGCGCGCGTCGCTCTTATGGTCGAGGTCGACGATATATTGGTCGCGCCAGGGGATATGCTCGCCCTCTTCCATGATGTTCAGGCTGACCGAAAGGCGTTCGGGCGGGAGCTGGCTGTGGACGTCGCGGTGCGCGCGGTAGAGCATCATCCGGCCCTCCGCGAGCTGGCTGCGCTCGACGAAGCGGAGGTTCAGCGGCTCGCCGAGGCGCCCGTCGACCGCTTCGGCGTCATAGTGGTAATAGTCGCTGACATAGCCGGGGCCCCAGTAACCCGTCGTCAGGAAGCTGAAATTATGGTCGTGCGGCAGACCGTAGGCGAAGGCGGCAGGGCCGCTCGCGGTATAGGCGGCGTCGGATATGGCGGGCCAGAGATTGGCGCGCAGGAAGAAACCGCGCGGGCTGCGGTGGAGGACAAGCACCTGCGCCGAATAGCGACTGAGTTCGAGCTGCCCCGCAAAGCTCGCCTTGAGCTCGGCGATGACATGGTCGGCGAGAAAATTGCGGTTCCGCGCGAGGCCCGCGAGGAGCGCCGCGGCGTGCGCGAGCCCGTCCTCGCGCACCAGGTCGACCCCGCTTTCGTCGAGCCGCGCCGCGACTTCCCCGAGATCGAGCACCGGCGCCGACGGCGGATCGATCAGGCGCGGCATGCGGCACTTCCCGTGTCGCGCGCGTTTGCCGGACAAGCCGGGTAGAGCGCGAGCGTCGACGCCGCGGCGCGGCGCACCTCGGGATGCGGATCGCCGGCCGCCATCCGGGCGAGGTGCGGAAAGGCGGCGGCGGGGTCGAGTGCGACGAAGTCGCGCATCGCCGCCCAGCGCGAGGCAAAATCCGCGGCACCAACCGCCGCGGCAAAGAGCGATGCAGCATCGCGGCGCCCCATTTCGCGCAGCAGGCCGAGCGCCATCTGGCGAAAGCTGCTGTCGCGGCGCGACGCCGCGACATGGATGAGCCGCCCGCTGCCGGGGTCGTAGCTGCGCATCGGCAGCGGCGACGGCGGCTGGACGACGAGTTCGAGCAGCAGCACGTCGCGGCCGGGGCCGGGGCCGGGGCCGGCGATGGTGAAGCTCGTCCGCGCGGTGTCGATGCGCAGCATCGCGCCGTCGAGGAGCGCGCGCGGCGGATCGTTTCGGCATGGCGCCGCCCCGGCGGCGGTGAACGCCCCGGCCTCCTCGATCGCGGTGAGCGCAACATGGTGCAGCGTCAGCCGGGCGCCGCCCGCGACCAGCACGCGGATCGCGGCGCGGCCGGGCACGAACAGCGCCGTCGCCGGCGGCGCCGCAGTCTCGAACGGCAGGAGCTGCAACGACAGGCGAATCGCGCCGCGTTCGGCGAGGATCATACCGCCGGGCACCCCGCCCCCGCCGACGATGCGCAGCGGCGGACGCGCGAAGGCATCAGCGGCGAGCAAGGAAAGCGCGGCGCCGATACGTGCGCGAAGCCAGCCGGTGTCGGCAAGCCAGGGAAGCAGCCGGTCGATCGCATCGTCGGGAGCAAGGTCGCTTGCGGCTTCGAGCGCCGCGAGCAGCCCGCCGGGCGCTTCGTCCGCTCCGCGCCAGCCGGCGGCGAGCGTGCCCGCGGCACGGCGGATCGCCCGGCGCCGCTTGCCGTCGGTGTGCGGATAATGATCGTGGCGCGAGATGCCGGTCATGGCGAGCGACGCGGGTGCGGCACGGGAATGCCGCACCCGCGCCCCGGTCAGTCGTAGATGATCAGCACGACGGTGACCGACACCTCGAAGATCGAAGGCCCCGACGATGCGACGGGTGTCGCGAACGATCCGAAAAGCCCGACGACGGTGTCGAGCAAGGGTATGGCATCGATATCGATCGATGGCAGGTTCATAGGTCCCTCCCCACGCAAAGCGGCGTCGATTGGCCGCGCGCGCAAGGTGCGGAGAAGCCCGGATCGGCGCCAGTTAACTTATCGCAATGTCGGGCGATGTCGTTGGTCGAAGCGCGCTTGCCGCCCGTGGACCGCCGCATAGGATGGAAGCGCCACCCGAGGGGAGACGCCGACATGCACCGCGCCATCGCCGCCTTTTGCGTCCTGCTGCTCGCCGCCGCACCCGCTGCCGCCGAGACGCTGCTTGTCGGCAACAAGGGCGAGGACACGCTGAGCCTGATCGCGCTCGACAGCGGCGCCGAACTGGCGCGGCTGCCGACCGGGAAAATGCCGCACGAGATCGCGGTTTCCGCCGACGGAAAGCAGGCCGCGGTCGTCGCCTATGGCAGCACGACGATCGACATATTCGACATCGCGGCCCGGAAAAAGCTGCGCACGATCGACCTCAGCCCGAACCGCCGCCCGCACGGATTGCTGTGGCTCGCCGACGGGCGGCTGGTGGCAACCGCCGAGGGCAGCCAGTCGGTCGCGGTGGTGACGCCCGACGGGACGCTGACCTCGATCGCGACCGGACAGCAAGGCACGCACATGATCGTCGTCGCGCCCGACAACCGCACCGCCTATGCCGCCAATATCGCCTCGGGAACGGTGAGCGTGCTCGACCTGACCGACGCAAAGAAGCTGCGCGATCTGATGGTCGGGGGCAAGCCCGAAGGGCTGGCGCTGGCGAAGGGCGGGCGCGAGCTATGGGTCGGCGACCTCGATGCGCCGCGCGTGTCGGTGTGGGACACGGCGAGCGGCGAAAAGGTCGCCGAACGACCGGTCGATCCGGTGGCGATCCGCGTACTCGCGAGCCCCGACGGGCGGTTGATCGCGACGAGCAACATCGCGGCGGGCACGATCAGCCTGTTCGACGCTGCGACGCGCGAAGCGGTGAAGGTGATCAGCGTGTCGGGCGAGCAGGACAAGGGACAGGTGACCCTGTTGTTCAGCCCCGATTCGAAACGGCTCTATGCCGCCGAGACGGGGCACGACCGGGTCGCCGAGATCGACGTCGCGACCGGACGGGTGCTGCGCCGGATCGCGGCGGGCAAGAATGGCGACGGGCTGGCGATCGCGCCCTGACGCGCGGAACGCGCCGACCCTCGCGACCTTCGGTCAGAAGAACCAGCGAAAGGAAGACCCATGGACATATTGGATACCGCCGACGACGTACTGGCCGTCAGCCTGTCCGACCGGATCACCGGTGACGAGCTCGACCGGATCATGGACCGGCTCGACGCCATCATGGCGCACCACGACAAGGTCCATGTCTTTGTCCAGACGCACTCGATCGACGGTATCGAGCTCAAGGGACTGGGCGCCTATATGGCGCGGGCGATGCCGCTGCTCGGCAAGCTGAACCGCTTCGGCCGCGTCGCGGTGGTCGCCGACCAGGCGTGGATCCGCGCCGCGACCAAGCTCGAAAGCGCGGTGCTGCCCTTTATCTCCTATCGGGTGTTCGAACCGCAGGATCGCGACGCGGCGCTGGCGTGGGTCAGCGGCACCGGCGACTGACCGCGCGCTTCAGAGCGACAGCCAGAGCGACAGGCCCGCGGGCGGATCGGCCGGCGGCGCTTCGGCGACGTGACGCACCGCATCGGCGCGCGCGCGGGCAAGGATCGCGGCGGGAACATCGGCGCGGTGAAAGACGTGATCGGCCTCGCCGAGCAATCGCGCCGCGCGGAGGGTGAGATCGTCGGGATCGGTGCTGGTCAGGCGAACCGTTTCGAGGCGATCGCCCGCGACCGCAGCGTCCCCGGAAATCCAGTCACCGACGCTATCGGCGGCGGCCGCGTCGAGCGGGTCGAGCGCGCCGCCCGGCGCCAGCGCGGCATCGATCGCGCGGCGGCGGTCGGCGGCGGCGGGCCAGCGCACCGTCATCGCGGCGCGCGCGGCGTGGAGCGCCGATGCGAGCGCGCCGAGACGCGCCGGCAGCAGCGCCTCGATCCGCTGACGCACCGCCTTGGCAAGCCCCGCCGAGGCGCCGCCGGTGCCGATCGCGATCGTGACCGGCGCGCGGTCGACGATCGCGGGCGTGGTGAAATCGCACAGCGCGGGGCGGTCGACGACGTTGACGAGCAAGCCGCGCGCGCGCAGCGCATCGGCGGCGGCGCGCGCTTCGTCCGCATCGTCGAGCGCGACGAAGGCGATCGTCGCGCCGGCTTCCCACGCGGGAACGATGCGGCCGCCCGCGCGCACGATCAGTCGCGCCTTGGCGTCGGCAGCCTCCCCTTCCCCGACCAGCACGACCGTGCGGCCGCGAAGGTTCAGGAAGAGGGGAAACTGTTCCATCGCGTCAGTCGATCCAGTCGGGCACGCGCTCGGCGGCCATGATCGTGCCCGCGGCGATCCGGTCGGCGACGACGGCATAGCGGTCGCCGTCGACGAGCACCTCGGGGACGAGGCTGCGGCTGTTGTAGGTCGACGCCATCGTCGCGCCATAGGCGCCCGCGGTCCGGAACACCGCGAGATCACCCGGCTCGACCTTGTCGGTCACGCGGTCGCGCGCGAAGGTGTCGCCGGTCTCGCATACCGGGCCGACGATCGACGCGGTCATCTGCTCGCCCGACGGCTTCACCGCGACGAAATCATGGTAGGCGTCGTAAAGCGCGGGGCGCGCGAGGTCGTTCATCGCGGCATCGACGATCACGAAGGGATGCGTCACGCCGGGCTTGACCCACAGCACCTCGGTCAGCAGCACGCCGGTGTTGCCCGCGATGACGCGGCCGGGTTCGAACATCAGCGTCACGTCCCAGTCGCGGGTCACGCGCGCGACCATCGCGCCATATTCGGCCGGGCTCGGCGGGTTGTCGCCATCCTTGTACGGCACGCCGAGGCCGCCGCCGAGGTCGACATGGGTGATGCTGTGCCCGGCGGCGCGCAGGTCGGCGACGAGCCGGCCGACGCGCTCGAACGCCGCCTCGAGCGGGGCGAGGCTGGTGAGCTGGCTGCCGATATGGACCGCGACGCCGCGCATGTTGAGCCCGGGCAGCGCCGACAGGCGGGCGAAGATTTCGGGCGCGACGTCGATGCCGACGCCGAACTTGTTCTCAGCCTTGCCGGTCGAGATCTTGGCATGGGTTCCGGCATCGACATCGGGATTGACGCGCAGCACCGCCGGCGCGGTCATTTCCCTGGCGAGCGCAATTTCGGCGAGCGCCACCCCTTCGGGCTCATGCTCGATGTTGAACTGGCCGATGCCGCGGTCGAGGCCGAGCGCCAGCTCGGCGCGCGTCTTGCCGACGCCCGAAAAGACGATGTCTTCGGCGGCCATGCCCGCCGCGAGCGCGCGTTCGAGCTCGCCGCCCGAGACGACGTCGGCGCCGTACCCCTGCCGCGCCAGCACGCGCAGCACGCCGAGGTTGGGGTTGCACTTGATCGCGAAGGCGAGGTGCTTCTTCGGCACATCCTTCAGCCCGTCGCGAAACGCCTGCGCATGGCGTTCGAGCGTCGCGCGCGAATAGACGTAGACGGGGGTGCCGATTTCCTCGGCGATACGCGGCAGCGGAATATCTTCGGCGTGCATCACGCCGTCACGAAGGTCGAAATGGTTCATGGGAGAAAGTCCTGAAACTCAGCCCGGAGGGGGCAAATCAAAATCGTCGGGTTCGCGGCGTTCGGACCGTTTGAGAAGTTCGTCGCTGCGCGCGGGTCGGGCCTGCGCGTCAGGCGTCGTGAGCTCCTCCGTGGTCGGTTGCCTTTTTGCCCCGACGGGCAGCGGCGGCGCCGGGTCACCGGCCGCGGGCTTCAGATCTTCCTTCTTGCCGCAGGCACCGAGCGATCCGAGCAGCAGGGCTCCGGTCAGCGCCGACAAGGCGAGGTTGCGCGATGCGCTCATGTCATTCCTCCAGCGCGGCGCGGGCCGCGGCGACGGCCTGTCTTACCCGTTCGGGCGCCGTCCCGCCATAGCTGGTGCGGCTGGCGACCGACGCCTCGACGGTGAGCGCCGCGAGCGCCGCGGGTGTGACCGCAGCATGGATCGCCGCGGCGTCGGCGGGCGGCAGTGCCGACAGTTCAACGCCAAGCTCTTCGGATCGTTTCACGCAGGCGCCGACGATATGGTGCGCGTCGCGGAACGGCACCCCCGCCTCGCGGACCAGCCAGTCGGCGAGGTCGGTCGCGGTCGAATAGCCCGACGCCGCGAGCGAGCGCATGCGGTCGGTGCGGAAGGTCAGCGTTTCGACCATGCCGGTCATCGCCGCGAGCGACAGCGCGAGCGCGTCGAAGGCACCGAACACCGTCTCCTTGTCGTCCTGGAGATCCTTTGAATAAGTGAGCGGCAGCCCCTTCACGATCACCGACAGCCGCTGGAAGGCGCCGAGCAGCAGCCCCGCGCGCCCGCGCACCAGTTCGGCGGCGTCGGGGTTGCGCTTTTGCGGCATGATCGAGCTGCCGGTCGACCACGCATCGGGCAGGCTGACGAAGCCGAAGGGCTGGCTGGCCCAGATCACTACCTCTTCGGCAAGACGCGACAGGTGGATCGCCGCGATCGACGCCGAGGCGCAGAATTCGAGCGCGAAGTCGCGGTCGGACACCGCGTCGATGCTGTTCGCCATCGGCCGGTCGAAACCGAGCGCGGCGGCGGTTGCGTGGCGATCGATCGCGAAGCCTGTGCCCGCCAGTGCGGCGGCGCCGAGCGGCGATTCGTTGAGGCGGCGCTGCGCATCGCGGAAACGCCCGCGATCGCGACCGAACATTTCGACATAGGCGAGCAGATGATGGCCGAGCGTCACCGGCTGCGCGACCTGGAGGTGCGTGAAGCCGGGCATGATGCTGTCCGCATGTTCGTCGGCGCGCGCGAGCAGCGCTGACTGGAGTGCCTTCAATCCGGCATCGATGCGCGTCATCGCGGTGCGCGTCCACAGACGGAAGTCGGTCGCGACCTGGTCGTTGCGCGAACGCGCGGTGTGGAGGCGCCCGGCGGGTTCGCCGACGATTTCCTTGAGCCGCGATTCGACCGTCATGTGGATGTCTTCGAGGCTGAGGTCGATCGGCACGCCGTTCGCCGCATATTCGGCCGCGACCTGCGCAAGGCCGGTGTCGATCCTTGCCGCGTCGTCGATCGAGATGATCCCCGCAGCGCCGAGCATCGCCGCGTGCGCGCGACTGGCGGCGATATCTTCTTCCCACAATCGCTGGTCGACCGGGATCGATGCGTTAATCTCTTGCATGATCGCGGCGGGTCCGCCACCGAAGCGACCGCCCCACATGCTGTTGCTGCCTGGAGAATCCGCCATTCGCCGCGTCCTGAATTCGATGTCCATGATCCTCGCCGTGCTGCTGGCCGGATCGATCGCGGGCTGCGATAGGGAAAAGGCCGCCGGGGAGCAAGCGGGCGCGAACCAAGCAAATGTTTCGGACGCGCAAGCCAGGTCCGGACGGGGTGTCGAAGACTTCCATTATCAGCTCGACCGCAGCCAGGCGGGCAAGCCGGCGCCGGACGCGCGCTTTCGCGGTCCCGACGACGCGCCGCTGACGCTCGCCGCCTTTCGCGGCAAGCCGCTGCTCGTCAATCTGTGGGCGACCTGGTGCGTGCCGTGCGTCGTCGAAATGCCGACGCTCGACAAGCTCGCTGCGACGAGCGGCGAACGGCTGACCGTGATCGCGGTCGCACAGGACCTGCAGGGCGCCGAGGTCGTTGATCCGTGGTTTCAGAAGGCGAAACTGAAAGCGCTTCAGCCCTATCTTGATCCCGATAATCATCTGCTGGATGCCTATAACAGCGCGTTGCCGACGAGCATCCTCTACGATGCCGAGGGGCGCGAGGTCTGGCGGATCGTCGGCGCGATCGACTGGCAGGGCAAGGAGGCCAGGGCGCTGCTCGCCGAAGCCGGCGTCTAACCGCCCGCCGTCTCCGCCAGCGCGACCAGCGCCTGACCCAGCGCCGTCACTTCGGCGGCGGTGCGCGATCCCGCAAAAAAGCTGGCCGAGAGGCAATAGTCGCTGCGCTGCGGCACCGCCGCCGCGAGCGTCCAGATGCCGATATGCGTATAGCCTTCGTCGAGCGCAAACCCCGCGCGGGCAGCGACCTCGACCTGCGCGGCATAGTCGGCGAAGGCGATCGGCTTTTCCCAGCGCACCGCGGCGAAGCGCCGCGCGACCTCTTCGGCACCGGGCGCCTGCGCCGCGGCGATCGCGCGCCCGACCGCGCCGCCGCCGAGCGGCTGGCGCTGCCCCTGCGCGAGGTGGATGCGCAGCACCGCATTGCTTTCAGCGTGCGCAACGAGGTGCAGCCGGTCGCGCGAGGCGACCTGCCACAGGCCCGCGGTCACGCCCTGCGCCTGCGCGAAACGCATCATCAACGGACGCAGCCGGTCAACCATCCGCCGCGCGTCGCCGTCGCGCAGCAGCCCCGCCTGCGCCCAGCCGTCGGAGAGGCGATAACGCTTGCCCGGCGCGTCGCGCACCACAGCGCCCTCGGCGACCAGCGTCCCGAGCAGGTTGAAGCAGGAGGAGGCGCCGAGGCCGAGCGACCGGCCGATGTCGGACAGCGTCATCGGCGCATTGTCGGCGAGCAGGCGCAGCACCGCGAACGCCTGCGAAACCGATCGAACCTCACCCGCCACGCGCACCTCTTTTCACAAATATGAAATTCAAATTCTTTATATTGAATATCGGGCAAAGCTCAACTAGCCGGATCAGCATTCGGCCGCGGGCCGCGGAAACACAGGAGAGTCGCATGGGCATGCTGGACGGCAAGGTGGTCGCAGTCACGGGCGCGGGACGCGGCGTCGGGCGCGAAATCGCGCTGCTGTGCGCGAAGGAAGGCGCATCGGTCGTGGTCAACGATCTGGGCGGCACGGCCGAAGGCGAAGGCGCCGACCTGTCGCCCGCGCAGGAAACGGTGAACGACATCAAGGCCGCGGGCGGCAAGGCGATGGCGAACGGCGCCAGCGTCGCCGACCCCAAGGGTGCGGCGAGCATCATCGAGGATGCGGTGCAGAACTTCGGCCGCATCGACGCGGTGGTCAACAATGCCGGCATCCTGCGCGATCGCATCTGGCACAAGATGAGCCATGAGGACTGGAACGCGGTGATCGACGTTCACTTGAACGGCTGTTTCAACGTGTCGAAGGCGGCGACCCCCTATTTCCGCGACCAGGGTTCGGGCAGCTTCATCCACTTCACCTCGACCAGCGGGCTGATCGGCAATTTCGGCCAGGCCAATTATTCGGCCGCGAAGCTGGGCATCGTCGGCCTGTCGCAGTCGATCGCGCTCGACATGGCGCGCGCCGGAGTGCGCTCCAACTGCATCGCGCCCTTCGCGTGGAGCCGCCTGATCGCGACGATCCCCGCGACCAACGAGGCCGAGGCGCTGCGCATCGAGCGCATGAAGACGATGACCGCCGACAAGATCGCGCCGCTGGTCGCCTTCCTCGCGAGCGACGCGTCGCAGGAAGTGTCGAACCAGATCTTCGGCGTGCGCAAGAACGAGATTTTCCTCTTTTCGAAGCCGCGCCCGATCCGGTCGATGCAGAAGAATGAGGGCTGGACGCCGCAGGCGATCGCCGACGAAATGCTCCCCGCTTTCCGCGGCAGCTTCGCCGATCCGGCCGAGCGCTCGGGGGATGTCTTCGGCTATGATCCGATTTAAGATGCCGCAGGGCCGGACATTTTTTAATCGTCATGCTGAACTTGTTTCAGCATCCATGGCCCGACATTTCGACCTCAGGCCATGGACCCTGAAACAAGTTCAGGGTGACGAAGAGGAATGGGCTGATGCCCATTAATCCCGACGCCCTCCTCGCGATGCCGCCGATCGTCACGCGGCAGACCCTCACGCGGCGCGACACGATGCTCTACGCGCTCGGCATCGGGGCGACCGAACTCGACTTTCTGTTCGAGGAACGGCTGAAAGCGCTGCCGACGATGGCGGTGACGCTGGGTTATCCGGGCTTCATCTGGCGCGACCCCGCGCTCGGCGCCACCTGGCAGAAGGTGCTGCACGGCGAACAGTCGACGATCCTGCACACGGTCCTGCCAACCGAGGGAGAGATCATAGGATCGACGCGGATCGAGGCGCTGTTCGACAAGGGCGCCGACAAGGGCGCGCTGGCGCTGGTGACGCGCGAGATCCACGACGGCGCCGGCACGCATCTCGCGACCTCGCGCGCGGTGACTTTCCTGCGCGGCGACGGCGGTTTCGGCGGATCGAGCGAGGGTGCGCCGGTGCCGCATGCCCTGCCCGACCGCGCGCCCGACGACGTCGTGACACTGGCGACCGCAGCGAACCAGGCACAGATCTATCGCCTGTCGGGCGACCTCAACCCGCTCCACATCGACCCGGCGGTTGCGACGGGCGCGGGTTTCGACGGCCCGATCCTGCACGGACTCGCGACCTATGGCGTGATCGGCCGGGCATTGCTCGCCGCGCGCTGTGCGAACGAGCCCGCGCGGTTGAAGCGGCTCGATGGGCGCTTCTCCTCGCCGGTCTACCCCGGCGAGACGATCGAGACCTCGATCTGGGACGAGGAAGGTGGCAAGCTCGCCTTCCGCGCCCGCGTCGTCGAGCGCGACAAGATCATCTTCACCAACGGTTATGCGGAGACGGCATGAGCGATTTCGGAATCCTGTCGTTCGGCGCCTATGTGCCGATCACCCGGCTGCAGCGCAGCGCGATCCATGCGACCAACGGCTGGTTCGCGGGCGGACTGCGCGGACTGGCCAAGGGCGAGAAGGCGGTCGCCAACTGGGACGAGGACAGCGTCACCATGGCGGTGGAAGCCGCACGCGATGCATTGGACGGCATCGACCGCGCGACCGTGCAGCGCGTCGTCATCGCCTCGACCACCCTGCCCTTTGCCGACCGCCAGAATGCCGGCATCGTCAAGGAAGCGCTGAACCTGCCCGACGCGGTTGGCGCGCTCGACATCGCCGGATCGCAGCGCGCGGCGACGTCGGCGTTGCTCGCGGCGCTCGGCGGCGGCGACACGACGTTGGTCACGGCGGCGGAGATCACCACGCCCAAACCCGCGTCCGAGCGCGAGATGACGAGCGGCGACGCCGCCGCGGCGGTGCTCGTCGGCGCCGGCACGCCGATCGCGACGCTCGCCGCGAGCCACAGCGTGACGGTCGATTTCGTCGACCATTTCCGCGAGGCGGGCGAAGCGCATGATTATGACTGGGAAGCGCGCTGGGTCCGCGACGAGGGTTTCGCGCGGATCATGACCCCGGCGATCGCGGCGCTGCTCAAGAAAGCCGGCGTCGACGCTGCGGCGATCGACCATTTCCTCGTCCCCGTCGCGGTCAAGGGTGTGCCCGAGATGCTCGCGAAGAAGGCGGGTATCGGCGAGGGCGCGGTCGCCGACACGCTGGCTGCGAACCTCGGCCATGCCGGCGCGGCGCATGCGCTGGTGATGCTGGCGGCGGCGCTCGAAAAGGCAAAGGCCGGCGAGCGCATCCTGCTCGCGAGCTTCGGGCAGGGCTGCGACCTGCTGCTGTTCGAGGTCACCGGCGCCATCGGATCGGTGAAGCCGCGGCTCGGCGTGTCGGGCTGGCTCGCGCGGCGGATCGAATCGACCAACTACGCCAAATATCTCTTCCACCGCGGGCTCTTGCCGCTCGACCGCGGGATGCGCGCCGAGCATGACAGCAAGACGGCGCTCACCGCGCTGTGGCGCAACCGCAAGGCGGTGTTGGGCCTCGTCGGCGGGCGCTGTACCAAGACCGGCACGGTGCAATTCCCGAAGAGCGAGGTCAGCGTCAACGCCAACGACCATGCGGTCGGCACGCAGGAGGATTATCCGCTCGCCGAGGTGCCCGCGAAGGTGATGACCTGGACCGCCGACGCGCTCACCTATTCGCCCGATCCGCCGAGCTATTATGGCAATATCGACTTTGTCGGCGGCGGGCGCATGATGACCGAGTTCACCGATTTTGCGGCGGGCGCGCTCGACGTCGGCGCCGATCTGCGCATGATGTTCCGCATCAAGGCGTATGACGAGAATCGCGGGTTCAGGCGGTATTTTTGGAAAGCCGCGCCGGCTTTCTGATCTTTCCTTCTCCCGCCGGGAGAAGGACACGGAGCCTTGCCGCGAAGCGGCCAGGCGCAGTTGGATGAGGGTTTCGGCGGTTCTTGTTCCGCCAGCGGCGATCCCCTCACCCAGCTTCAGCTAGGCAGCAAGCTGCCAAGCTTTCGCAACCCTCTCCCGACGGGAGAGGGAAAGAAGTGGAGACGAGACGATGGCCAAGGGTATCCGCGACAAGGTCGCCATTTTGGGCATGGGCTGTGCCAGGTTCGGCGAGCGCTGGGACAAGGACGAGGACCAGCTGATGCTCGAGGCCTATGAGGAGGCGATGGCCGACGCCGGGATCGAGGCGAGCCAGATCGACGCCGCCTGGCTGGGCGCTGCGTTCGACGCGCAGAATATCGGGCCGAGCGGCATCCCGCTCGCGGTCGCGCTGCGCCTGCCCGATATCGGCGTCACCAAGGTCGAAAATTATTGCGCGAGCGGCACCGAAAGCTTTCGCGGCGCGGTCTATGCCGTCGCATCGGGCGCGTGCGACATCGCGCTCGCGATGGGCGCCGAAAAATTGAAGGACACCGGCTATGGCGGTCTGCCCGTCCGCACCCGCGGCACGACGCACGACATGGTCGGCATCACCGGATCGGCGCCGGGCAATTTCGCGCAGCTCGCGAGCGCCTATCGCGGCGTCCATGGTGTCGGCGCCGACGACCTCAAGCGCGCGATGGCGCATGTTTCGGTCAAGAGCCACGCCAATGGCGCGAAGAACCCCAAGGCACACCTCCAGAAGGCGGTGACGATGGAGCAGGTGCTGAACGCGCCGATGATCGCCGAGCCGCTCGGGCTGTTCGACTGCTGCGGGGTCAGCGACGGCGCCGCCTGCGCGATCGTCACCACGCCCGAAATCGCGCGCGCGCTCGGCAAGACCGACATCGTGACGGTCAAGGCGCTGCAACTCGCGACGTCGAACGGCTGGGAAATGCAGGCGCAGGGATGGAACGGCAGCTATTTCCACACCACCCGCGTCGCCGCGACGCGCGCCTATGACGAGGCGGGGATCACCGACCCGCGCGCGCAATTGAGCCTGATCGAGGTCCACGACTGTTTCTCGGTCACCGAGCTGGTGACGATGGAAGACCTCCACATCTCGAAGGAAGGCGAAGGCTGGCGCGACGTGCTCGACGGCTTCTACGACGCCGACGGGTCGATCCCGTGCCAGATCGACGGCGGATTGAAATGCTTCGGCCACCCGATCGGCGCGTCGGGGCTGCGCATGATCTATGAGAATTACCTCCAGATTCTCGGCCGCGCGGGCGAGCGGCAGCGGCAGGACAGTCCGGTCTTTGCGCTGAGCCACAATCTGGGCGGCATGCCGAACCAGAATGTGTCGTCGATCGCGATCATCGGGCGCGCGGATGCGTGAATTGACATATCGTCGTCCCAGCGAACGCTGGGACCGCTACCGGCATCGCGCAACATCTCTTGCGACCCCAGCTTTCGCTGGGGTGACGGGGTAGCGCATGTATAATTTCCTCCCCAACCTGTCGGTCATCGAGGCCTCGTCCTTCGTCGCGTCGCCGACCGCGGGCCTCTATCTCGCGCAGATGGGCGCCGAGGTGATCCGCGTCGACCAGATCGGCGGCGGGCCCGATTTCCGGCGCTGGCCGGTGACCGAAAACAACGACTCGCTCTATTGGGAGAATCTCAACCGCGCGAAGAAGTCGGTCGCGCTCGACCTCGGCCGGCCCGAGGGACGCGAGTTGCTCCAGCAGCTGGTGCGCGCGACGGGTCAGTTCGTCACCAACTTCCCGGTCGGCGGCTTCCTGTCGCACGCGGTGCTGGCAGAGGGCCGTCCCGACCTGATCACGGTGCGCGTGATGGGCTGGGCCGACGGGTCGCCGGCGCTCGACTATACGGTGAACAACGCGGTCGGTTATCCGATGCTGACCGGCGCGGGACCCGAACCGGTCAACCATGTGCTGCCCGCATGGGACCTGCTGACCGGCGCCTATGCCGCCTTTGCGCTGATGGCGGCGATCCAGCGGCGCGGCGCGACCGGCGAAGGCGGTGAGGTACGGCTGCCGCTTTCCGATATCGCGATCGGCACCGTCGCCAATCTCGGCGGCATCGCCGAGGTGATGTACGGCGGCGCGAACCGCCCGCGGCTCGGCAATGCGGTCTATGGCCTGTTCGGGCGCGACTTCGTGACGCGCGACGGCGAGCGGACGATGATCGTCGTGGTGACCCCGCGGCAATGGGCGAACCTGATCGCGGCGCTCGGGCTGGGCGAGGCGATCGCGAGCATCGAGGCGGCGCGCGGCGTCTCCTTCGCGAAGGACGACGGGCTGCGCTTCGAGCATCGGGATGCGCTCTATCCCTTGTTCGAGGCGGCGATCGCGGCGCGCGATCATGCCGACCTTGCCGCTGCCTTCGACGCGGGCGGGATCGTCCATTCGCCCTATCGCACGATGCTCGACGCGGCGCAGGACCCCGAACTGGTGGCGAACAATCCGATCTTCGGCGCGGTGGAAAACCCCAGCGGCTTTGCCTATCCCGCCGCGGGGGCCTTTGCGACCGTGCCGCAGCTCGATCGCCAGGCGCCCCGCCCCGCCCCGCGCAACGGCCAGCATACCGAAGAGGTGCTGGCCGAGCGACTTTCGCTATCGTCGGGCGAGATCGCCCGCCTGATCGACGCCGGCATCGCCGGAACTGGAGACAAGACATGACCCTTCGCCGCGCCGCCATCGTCGCCCCCATCCGCACCCCCGTCGGCAAGTTCGGCGGCGCGCTGTCGAGCCTGACCGCGGGCGACCTCGGCGCCGTGATCCTGAAAGCGCTGATCGAGCGCACCAAGATCGACCCCGCGCGCGTCGACGACGTCGTCTTTTCGCAGGGCTATGGCAATGGCGAGGCCCCGTGCATCGGCCACTGGTCGTGGCTCGCCGCGGGCCTGCCGATCGAGGTGCCGGGTTACCAGCTCGACCGCCGCTGCGGATCGGGGCTGCAGGCGATCGTCAACGCCGCGATGATGGTGCAGACGGGCATGTCCGACGTCGTCGTCGCGGGCGGGGTCGAATCGATGTCGAACGTCGAGCATTACAGCACCGACATCCGCAAGGGCGTGCGCGCGGGGAACCTCACGCTCCACGACCGGCTGACACGCGGGCGCGTGATGTCGCAGCCGGTCGAGCGTTTCGGCGTCATCACCGGCATGATCGAGACCGCCGAAAATCTGGCCAAGGATTATGATATCAGTCGCGAGGCGTGCGACGCCTATGCCGTGCGCAGCCACCAGAACGCCGCGGCGGCGTGGGCGAAGGGGCTGTTCGCCGATGAGCTGGTGCCGGTCACGGTACCGCAACGGAAGGGCGACCCGGTCGTCTTCGACCATGACGAGGGCTATCGCGCCGACGCCACGATCGAGAGCCTCGGCAAGCTGCGCCCGCTCGAGGGCGGTGTGGTCACCGCGGGCAATGCGAGCCAGCAGAATGACGCCGCGGCGGCTTGTTTGGTGGTCGCCGAGGACAAGCTCGACGAACTCGGCCTCACCCCCATCGCCTGGTATCACAGCTCGGCGGCGGCGGGCTGCGACCCGAGCCGCATGGGCATCGGCCCGGTTCCGGCGGTCGAGCGGCTGTTCGCGCGCAACGGCCTCGGCTGGGGCGACATCGACCTCGTCGAACTCAACGAGGCGTTTGCGCCGCAGGTGCTCGCCTGCCTCAAGGGCTGGGGCTGGTCGGACGACGACAGCCGCATGGCCATGCTCAACGTCAACGGATCGGGCATCTCGCTCGGCCACCCGATCGGCGCGACCGGCGGGCGTATCCTCGCCAATCTGACGCGCGAGCTGCAACGACGCGGCGGGCGCTATGGGCTGGAAACCATGTGCATCGGCGGCGGCCAGGGCATCGCCGCGATCTTCGAGGCCGCGTGATGCAGGATTATTCGGACATCCGCGAAGAAGTCGCCAAGCTCTGCGCGCAATATCCCGGCCCCTATTGGCAGGCGAAGGACAAGGTGCGCGAATATCCGAGCGAGTTCGTCGCCGCGCTCGGCGAAGCGGGCTATCTCGCGGCGCTGATCCCCGAGGAATATGGCGGCGCGGGCCTGCCGCTCTCCGCCGCCGCCGCGATCCTCGAGGAGATCCAGCGGCAGGGCTGCAACGGCGGCGCGGTGCACGCGCAAATGTATGTGATGGGCACCGTCCTGCGCCACGGGTCGGAGGAGCAGAAGGCTCGCTACCTGCCCAAGGTCGCGACCGGCGAGCTGCGCCTCCAGGCATTCGGCGTCACCGAACCGACGAGCGGCACCGACACGCTGAGCCTGAAGACCGTCGCCAAGCGAGACGGCGACCATTATGTCGTCAACGGCCAGAAACTCTGGACCAGCCGCGCCGAGCATAGCGACCTGATGATCCTGCTGGCGCGCACCACCCCGCGCGAAGAGGCGGCGAGCCGTACCGAAGGGCTGTCGGTGTTCCTCGTCGACATGAAGGAAGCGCTCGCCGCAGGCACGCTGTCGATCCGCCCGATCGACACGATGATGAACCATGCGACGACCGAAATCTTCTTCGACAATATGCGCATCCCCGCCGCGAACCTGATCGGCGAGGAGGGCAAGGGTTTCCGCTACATCTTGTCGGGCATGAACGCCGAGCGGCTGCTGATCGCCGCCGAATGCATCGGCGATGCGAAATGGTTCATCGAAAAGGCCAGCTCCTACGCGAAGGAACGCGTCCTCTTCGGCCGCCCGATCGGCCAGAACCAGGGCGTGCAATTCCCGATCGCGCGCGCCTATGCCCAGATGCGCGCCGCCGAACTGCTCGTCCACGACGGCATCGCCAAATATGAGGCGGGCGAGAATGCGGGGGCCGAGGCCAATATGGCCAAGATGCTTGCCGCCGAGGCAAGCTGGGCGGCGGGCGAGGCGTGCATCCAGACGCACGGCGGTTTCGGCTTCGCCGCCGAATATGACATCGAACGCAAGTTCCGCGAAACGCGCCTCTATCAGGTCGCGCCGATCAGCACGAACATGATCCTGTCCTATGTCGCGGAGCATGTGCTGGGAATGCCGCGGAGCTATTGAGGGGAGCGCCGCCCAAAGGGTTGCTTCGGGGTGGGGGGCGGACGTTTGCTCTCAGTTTGTGCCCCGGCGAAAGCCGGGGCCCAGGGCGTTAGAAAGTCAGCGTTGCGTAGTTCCGCTCTGGGCCCCGGCTTTCGCCGGGGCACGGCAAGGACCGGTCGTTGGCGGTCATTCTATCCAGCGACAGCGACTAGCGACAGAAATGGGGTGGGAAGCTGTCACTAGCGATCCTCCCTGTGGCCGTAGGCCATGGGGAGGGGGACCGCCGCCGCAGGCGGTGGTGGAGGGGCCGCGAGGTCGCGTCTTTCGCCCCTCCGTCAGCGCTTCGCGCTGCCACCTCCCCATGGCTTCGCCACAGGGAGGAAATCTGCCCGCTACCGGTCGTTTTCAGACGATGAAGGCGATGCCGTATTTCGGTCGCTCGCCGACGCCCGGTCCCGACGCAAAGAAGGGCGGGTGCCCATCGGACACCCGCCCTTCCCTTGCGACCCGGAAAGGCTCCCGGGGGATTCGACGCGTCTATCCGCCGACCGTCACGCGGCCGGTGCGATAGCCTTTCTTGCGCATTTCCTTGACATAATCCTTGTCGGCGTCGGTCACTTCGACGGTCCATTCGTCCCATGCGTCCCAGCGATCCTCGCGGTCGGTGGCGTGGCGCAGGTCGCTGACCAGTTCCTTTTCCGCCTCGAGGATGTCGGCTTTGTAATTGTACCAATATTGGTTGTAGACGCCCGCGATCGGCTTCGCGCGGACCGGCGGCGGGTCGAAGCCCGGGGGCATCGAGCCATAGGGGACCGCGGCGAAAGCCCCGGCGGGAAGCGCCAGAACAACAGCGAGGGTGGTCCACTTTTTCATCGTCCATCTCCTGATTGACACGCCCCGTTGCCGGGGGCCGGGACAAGAACGAGCCAGCGCGGCGATTTCTTCGCGGCTCGGCGGAGATTCAGAACGTCTGGCGGTGGAATCCACCCCATCAGTCCAGAAGCACGGTCCCGAGCGCCTGCAAGACAGTCGAAGGGACGCTTTTCGGACAGGCGCCCTTCGACAGGCTCAGGGCTGCGGGTTGATGGTCAACCGGGGTGTGCTTCGTCCCCCACCGACGAGCGCAGCAGCCCGCGAAACACCTCCTGTGCGTCGCGCTTGCCCTGCGTCACGTCGTAGACGTCCTGTGCGATCGGCATCGCGAGCCCGTGCTTTTCGGCGAGCGCGATCACCGTCGGGGCGCTTTTCACCCCTTCGGCGACCATGTTCATGCCCGCGATGATCTCGTCGATCTTGCGCCCCTTGCCGAGTTCGACCCCGACATGGCGGTTGCGCGACAGCGGGCTGGTGCAGGTCGCGATCAGGTCGCCCATGCCGGTCAGCCCGGCAAAGGTTTCGGGGCGGCCGCCCATCGCCACCCCCAGCCGCGTGATTTCGGCAAGGCCGCGGGTCATCAGCGCCGAGCGCGTATTGTCCCCCGCCCCGAGCCCGTCGCCCATGCCGACCGCGATCGCTATGATATTCTTGAGCACCCCGCCGAGTTCGCAGCCGAGCAGGTCGGTGTTGGTGTAGACGCGGAAGAGGCCCGAGTGGAACACCGGCTGGAGCGCACGCACGACGATCTCGTCCGCCATCGACAGCACGCTCGCCGCGGCCTGTCCGGTCATGATCTCGCGCGCGAGGTTCGGGCCGGTAAGCACGCCGACGGGGTGCCCGGGCAGCACCTCCTCGATCAGTTCGGTCATGCGTTTGCCCGATGCGAGTTCGAGCCCCTTGGTCAGGCTGATCACCGGCACCCACGGGCGCAGATGCGCCCTCGCTTCCTCAAGCACGCCGCGAAAGCTGTGCGAGGGCACCCCCATGACGAGCACGTCGGCGCCCGCCACCGCCTCCGCCATGTCGCCCGTCGCGCGGAGCGCCGAGGGCAGCCGGATGCCCGGCAGATATTTGCGGTTTTCGCGCGACGCGTTGATGTCCTCGACGGTCTCGGCATCGCGTGCCCAGAGCGTGATCGGCGCGTTGCGCGACACCACCGAGGCGACCGTCGTTCCCCAACTGCCCCCGCCGAGCAGCCCCACCTTCAACCGCATGAACCTCTCCCGTGTTTTGCGGGAGAGTGGCGCGGGAATGGGTGGTTGGCAAGGTCACGATCCTCCCTGTGGCGCAGCCATGGGGAGGATCAGTGCTGACCGAGAAAGCCCTTCATCACCGCGGCGGTCGCTTTCGGGTCCTCGACCATCGGGACGTGGCCGAGATGTTCGAAGATGTGCGATCGAGCGTCCGCGATGCCCGCTTCGAGCACGGGGACGCAGCTGACGTCGAGCAGCCGGTCGTGGCGGCCCCAGATGATCAGCGTCGGCGCGCTGACCTCGCCGAGCCGGTCGTTGAGCGGATGGTCGCGCCCCTCGGTCGCGATGATCCAGAAGATATGGTCGAGCTGGTCGCGATATCTGAGCGCGTCGCCGTAGAGTGCGGGTTTCAGCCGCGCGGGGATGAAGGGCGGTCTGTGCACGACCATCGCCACCAGCCGGTCGGCATCCTCGAGGTTCGCCAGCACCAGCGGGTTGTAATCCTCGTTCGCCGCCTGTTTCTGAAGGTCGCTTTCGTTGGCGCCATTGACCCCGGCGTTGTTGAGCAAGGTCAGGCTGGCGAGGGCATCGGGGTAGTCGAGCGCATAGCGCAGCGCGATCCAGCCGCCCATGCTGTTGCCGGCGAGGTGCGGACGTTGCAGCCCCAGCGCGTCGGCGAAGGCCTTGAGCCGCGCGGTCTGCGCGGCGATGTCGTAGGCGAGCGCGGGGTTGCGCTCATTCTCGCCGAAGCCCGGAAGATCGGGCGCGATGACATGATAGTCGCGCGTCAGATACGGCGCGATCATCGACCAGTTGTCCTTGTCGCCCGCGAAACCGTGGACGAGCAGCAGCAGCGGCTTCGCCGGATCGCCGCCCTCGAGATAGGGCCAGACACGGCCGTCGACGGTGACGCTCTTCTGCACCATGCCGCCGCGCTTGCGTAAGCCCCAGCGCCCGAAGGCGACGAGGCGGCCGGGGAAGAGGAAATAGAGCAGCGCGAGCGCGATCAGCGGCGCGACGAGCAGGATGAGAAGGAATTTCATGACTTAAAACTGTCCTCTCAATCCGTTCGTATCGAGCGAAGTCGAGGCACGCTGAGAGGTCGAGGTGTCTCGACTTCGCTCGACACGAACGGGATTTGGGGTTGGCCTATTGCCGGGCAACATGCGCATCGAACCAGCCGATCAGATCGCCCTGCACCGCATCCTGTTCGGGTTCGTTGTAGATTTCGTGGAACAGGCCGGGATAGATCAGGAGCCTCTTGTCGGCCGAGGCGACATGGTCGAACAGATAGCGCGAGCCGTCGGCCGCGGCGAGGCTGTCGGCTTCGCCGTGCTGGAGCAGGATCGGCAGGCGGATCGCCGGCGCCCCGGCCTGCGCCGCCGCCATCGCGTCCATGAATTCCTTGCCGAGCCGCGCGCCGATCTTGCCCGTGTAGACGAGCGGATCGGCCAGATAGGCGGCGACCACCGCGGGATCGCGGCTGACCCCGTTCGCGTCGAGCGCGAGCACGCCGAGCCGCGGGAAGAAGCGCGACAGGAAGCGGCTGATCCAGACGGTGAAACGCGACGGCGGCGCGGCGGGGACGATCGCCGGCCCCGACAGCGCCGCGGCGGCGAAGGCATCCTGCCGCGCGATCAGGAACAGGGTCGCGATCAGTCCGCCCATGCTGTGGCCGAGCAGCAGCCGCGGCACCCCCGGATGGTTGATCTCGACGAGCGCGAGCAGTTCGGCCATGCCGTCGGTGAAGGCCGAAAAACGCGGCACGAACCCCGGCGTGCCGTCGGAGCGGCCGTGGCCCCAATGGTCGATCGCATAGACCGCATAGCCGGCATCGGTCAGCCGCCGGGCGACATGGGCGTAACGCCCCGCATGTTCGGCATAGCCGTGCGCGAGCAGCACGACCGCTTTCGGCGATCCTGCCGGAAGCCAGCGGGTGGTGTGGAGCCGGGCCCCCGCGCCGGCCGAGCCGGCGGGCAGGATCACTGCACCGTTTGCCATATCAAATCCCCACCGTTCGTGCTGAGCTTGTCGAAGGGCCGTTCTTTCTTTCAACGTCGCCGAAAGAAGGACGGTGGGAGACCTGCGGTCGCCTCCGGCCCGACAAGCTCAGCACGAACGGAACAGAAGGTCGTTCGAAGCCTTGGCGCATGGCGCTATCGCACCGCTTTCTTGAGCGCGGCGCTGCGGTGGCCAGGGCCGTCGTCGCCCGCCTTGTCGATCCGGGCGAGAAGCCCCTCGAGCGCGCGGCTGATCGCGGTCTGGGTGCGCACCATTTCGACCTTGGGCCACGCGGTGCGCTGGCCGGTGTCGATCAGCTCGTCGATATCCTCCTGCGCCAGGTCCGACAAGATCTTGGTCGGCGACCAGAATTTGGGCGGGCGGATGATGTTGATGTCGCCGGTATATTCCTGGTTGATCACCGACCGCGCCAGATTGGCGACGCTGTTGAGCGGCGGGATCATCTCGAGCGGTTTCTGGAAGATCACCATATTGGCGTTGAGCCACGCCTTGAAGGTGGTCATCGACGCGTGCTGAATGGCCTCGATCGGCGCCATCTGCTTGCGCGTGTCGGTCGCGAAGGGCAGCGCGAGCGGGTTCGCCTGGCTGACGATGTGATGGTTGACGCCATAGAGGCGTTCGAGCCGCTTGGTCGGGATGTCGTGCGTCACCGACCCGTCGACCCAGCGCCGGTCGGGCTGGTAGGGAACGCGCCGGCCGTCGTCGTCGCGCGCCATCAGCATCACCGGCGGGAACACGCCGGGCACCGCGCACGACGCCGCCACCGCCTCGCGGATCAGCACATTGGGCGCGGTGATCGCATTGAGCAGGCGGCCGTTCTGGTGTTTTTCGGCGGGCGCGACCGACACGTTGAGGTGGCGTCCCGACAGCTCATAGGCCTCCTGGAAGGTCAGGTCGGGGATGAGTTCGGCAAGCCGGTCGGCGACGTCGGCGGCCGCGAGGCGGCGATAGTCGCGTTCGACCGCCGGATTGGCGAGCTTGCGCTTGTCGAGATAGGCGCCGATGTCGCGGTCGGCGCGCGTGCACACCATCGCCGCGACGATCGACCCGCCGCTGGCGCCCGAGAGGATCGCGGGCAGAACCCCCTCTTCCCACAAAGCCTTGACCACCCCGACATGGAAGAAGAGGAAGCTGCCCGACCCCGACAGCAGCAGCGCCGAGCGGCCGTAGCAATGCTGCGCACGGCGGAAGAAATCGCGCTTTTCCTCGCGCCCGATGCTGCGCGCCGCCGCGATCCTGTCGAGCGCGGCGACGACTTCGGCGACATAGGCCTCGATCAGGATCTTGGTGCCGAAGCGCGCCTTCTGGTACAGCCGTTCGTGCCCCATGCCGTCGATATTGCCGTGGATGCCCTCGTTGAGCACGAAGAGCAGCCCCTTGACGTCACCCGCCGCCGACAGCTTGCGCAGCCGTTCGAGCCGGGCGCGGATCGCCTTATAGTCGAAATGCTTGCTTTCGTCGGCGTCGCGCCACGCCTGCATGCCCGATTTGCGATCATGCTCGCGCGCCGCCTTGGACCAGGCGGCATAGTCGGGCGCGGTCACGAGATCGCGGTCGGCGCTGAGCGTCGGGGTGAAAAGCATCTAGTCGTCCTGCATCGTTTCATTTTCAGCGATTCTTGCGGGTTGCGTTGTCTTTGGCAACTGTTTTGACGTGAAGCTTTCCACCCTCGCCATCCCGGACTTGGTCGGCGCCTATCGCGTTCGCATCCGTATTGCGTCATTGCGAGCGAAGCGAAGCAATCTCCAGCCATCGCCCTGCCTTGCCGATGGCTGGAGATTGCTTCGTCGCTCCGCTCCTCGCAATGACGATAAAGGGGCGACGGATGCCGAGGGGTTGAGCGCCAACTTGTTTCAGGGTCCATGATTCGGGCGTTGCGGGAATGGAACCCGGATCAAGTCCGGGATGACGAAGAAGAGGGCTTCTTCTTGCCCTTTGCCGTCGCTTTTGACTTTGCTGCAGGCCTTACTGCCGGTTTTGGGGCAGTTTTGGGCTTCGCCTTGGTCTTCGGCGCAGTCTTGGGTCCGGCCTTTGGCTTTGCCGTAGCGGTTTTCGGCGGCTCGGGGGGCGTTTCGGGCTTGGGCTCGGCCGCCATCAGATCGGCGAAACTGTCGTCGATGCATTGCCGGAAAAAGGCGATGTCGGGCATGATCGCGCGTTCGCAGATGATCGAAAAGGCGATGCGGCCGTTGTAGCTGGGGGTCGCGACGAACAGCCCCATATTGTTCGCGAGCGGCGCCATGCCATATTGCTGAACGAGCTGGGCCCCCGCCAGATAGAGCGGCACCTGCGCCCCCGGCACGTTCGAGATGAAGAGGTTGGTGCCGCGCACCGCGAAGCGTTCGCTGGTGAGCAGCCGCGCCACCGCCGCCATCGTCGCGCCGGGGATATGCTGCGACAGGTCGGTCATGATGCGCGCGCTGACCCCCGCCTTGGCTTCCTTCGCCTCGACCGTATAGTCGCGGATCGCCGCGAGGCGTTCGAGCGGCCCCGCGATGTCGGTGCGCACCGGCACGCTCATCGCCGACACCTGATTGCCGGGGGTCGCCGCCTTCCCGCCCTTGCCGCGCAGATTGATCGGGGCGACCGCGACGAGGCTCTCTTTCGGCAGTTCCTTGTGCTTCGCGAGATATTTGCGCAGCGCGCCGCCGACCGTCGTCAGCACGACGTCGTTGACCGTCGCGCCGGGCACCTTCTTGCGGATCGCCGCAACGTCGGTGAGCGCGACGGTCGTGCCGTCGAACATCTTGTGCGGGCCGACGGGGACGTTGAAGCGCGTTTCGGGGACCCCCGCGGTCATCCCGCCCTCGCTGAGCATCGACTTGCGCGCCGCGCTCATCAGCGCGGGCGAAATCTTGAGCAGCGCGTTCATGAACTTGACCGGCGACTGCATCGAGGCCGACCAGGCGCGCGTCGCGACCTCGGCGCTCGACGGCGCGCGGCCCAGCTCCTCGGCGGGCGGCGGTTCGGGAATCGCCGGCGTGCCCCGGGCGTCGATGTCGCTCATCGCGATGAAGGCATGCGCGCCCGACGCGCCGTCGACCGCGGCGTGGTGGACGCGGTGGAGCATCGCGAAGCTGCCGGGCGGAATGCCGGGGATACGGTCGAGCCCCTCGATGACGTAGATGTCCCAGAGCGGCCGGTTCATGTCCATCGGCTTCGAGAACCAGCGCGCCACCGCGATGCAGAATTGCCGCCAGTCGCCGGGCTCGGGCAGCCGCGCGTGGCTCATGTGCGCCTCGATGTCGAAATGCTCGTCCTCGACCCAATAGGGGTGGTCCATGTCGAGCGGCAGGCGGTGGAGCCGGCGCTTGAACAAAGGCGAGGTGTCGACGCGGCTTTCGACGTGGCGGATGATGTCCTTGAACCGCACGAAGCCGCCCGGCGCGGTCGACGGGTCGTAGATATAGACCCCCATGATGTGCGTCAGATTGTTCGCGGTCTGGGTGTAGAGGAACTGGGCGTCCTGCGCGCTGAGCTGTTTAAGCATCTGATCCTCCATCCTTCACCTGATACCGTCATCCCGGCGAAGGCCGGGATCTCACCGTGGCAATGATACGCAAGGGCGAGATCGTATTGGGAGTCACGTGCCTCCCAACACCCTTCGCCGGGATGACGGAAGAGGGAGCGGGCGCGTCAGACATCGCCCGCCACCGGCAACCGGTCGGCGAGCGCCAGCGTCGACAGGCGCATCGCCTCCATGACGTTGGCGAGCCCGCGCAATTCCATCAGCAGCGCGCGGCGCGCGGCGAGGATATCGGGGGTCGCGGGGTCGGCGAGGCCCATGTGGCGCATCAGCGACAGGCCGTTTTCGAAGAGCAGTTTCCCGATCGCCGCCTCGCTGCTGATCCGGCGCAGCAGCCAGGCCTGGCGCCCCTCGACCAGCGCGCTGTCGAGCAGGGCCTTCGGATCGACCGCGTCGCCGGGTTTTGCGCGCGCGAGCAGGTCGGCGACGACCGAATAGGCTTCGGCGAAGGGCAGCAGGATCGCGTGGCCGACCACCGGCTGGCAGCGACGGAGGAGCTGCGCGACGCCGCGGTCGCCGCTGGCGAGGCGGCGGTCCCACACCGGGTCGATGCGCGCCAGCTCGGCCTCGATCGCCGCACGATGCTCGTCGCGCGGCGGATAGAAGAATTCGAATTTGAACAGGTCGCGGAGGCGATCGACCTTGGCCCAGAAGGCGGCGGTCGCGTCGCCGCTGTCGGCGTCGCGCAGTTCGAACAGCGCGAGCTCGATCATCGCGCGATCGAGGAAATGATGCGCGATGATGTTGCGGTAGTAGCTCGCCATCGGGTGATGCGCGGGTTCGATCGAATAGATGATCTCGCTGCCCGCCGTGTAGCGCGTGAGCAGCCCGCTCGCGACGAGCGTGTCGACCGTGGCCGCGAAGGCCGCGTCGTCGCCGCTTTCGAGGTCCTTGCTGAGCCGGATGCCGCGCACGCGCGCCCAGTCGGTCACCGCGCCGATCGCCGCGAGCAGTTCGGCGGCGGTGGCGCCGCGCGGCGCGAGGCCGAGCAGGATCAGGCACATCACCGAGGTGACGGTGAGCGGGGTGACGCGGTTCGCCTCGACCGCGACGGCAAAGGCGATCCGTTCGAGCGCGCGCCGGTCGTCGGGCGCCGGCGCGCGCTCGATCACCACCGGATCGCCGATGTCGAGCCGGATGCGGCCCGAGGGTTGCTTGAGGCTTTTCATATAGCCGAGAAACCAGCTCAGGCTTTCGGGTTTCTTGGTGCGGCCGGTCTGTTCGGCGGCATATTCCTCGACATCGCGGATCAGGTCGAAGCTGGTCACGAAGGGCACGAAATGCACGTCCTGCGTCCCCGTCGCATGCGCGGCGTCGAGGACATATTTCATCAGGCCATATTTGGGCGGCATCAGCTTGCCGAGCCGCGAGCGCGTCCCTTCGAACGCCCAGCTCAGCGGAAACCGCTTGGCGAGCAGCCAGGCGATATAGTGGCGCAGCACGAGCTTGTAGACCGGCTGGTCCTGGAAGCTGCGGCGGATGAAGATCATGCCCGAGCGGCGGAAGAAAGTGCCCATCACCGCGAAGTCGAGGTTGGCGCCGCCGAAGCTGTGCAGCATCGGCAGATCGTTTTCATAGGCGAGGCGGCTGGGCGTGGCGCCGTCGATATAGGTCTTGTGGGTGAAGAGGATCGCGGTGGGATGTTCGCGCAGGATCGAGCGAAGTCTGGCGAGTTCGGCCGCATCGACCTCCATGTCGGGCGCATAGCCGCCGAACATCATGCGATCGAGCCGCGCGCGCAGGTCGAGGAAGAGCGCGCTGGGGGTCGCGATGACCTCCTTCATCAGCGGCCGCGCCTCGCGGTAGAGATCGGCGACCGGGCGGCCGAGCGTCGCGGCGAGATCGGCGAGCGCGGCGCGGAATTTGGGGCTGGTGCGCAGGCCGTCGGCGACAAAGCGCGGCACCTTGTACCGCGTCCCGCGGATGCCGCGTTCGGCAACATCGAGCGCGAGCGCCGCCTGCCGCGCGACGAAACCGGCAAATTCGGGGCTGTCGGTCCCCTCGCCGTCGCCGCCACCGGTCTGCGCGCAAAAACGCGTGCGCAGCGCGTCGAGCGAAGCCGCCTCGCCGACCAGGATCTGCGCGCGCCGCCGGTCGCGCAGCAGGATCAGCCGCGACCGGAGCGGCCCCGGGTTGCGCGGATCGCCGAAGACGAGATGGCGGAACTTGAGCGCGCGGCCCTTGTCGAAACCGGGGATGCGCCACGCGACGCGCAGCGGCACAACCTGCCGCGACGGCGACCCGTCGAGCCGCGCCTGCAGCGCCTCGACCGGCAGCGCATGGTCGCCGTCCTCGATGTCGAGGCTGGTCCATTCGGGGGCGCCATCGCCGCCGAGAGCGCCCGCGGTCGCGTGGACCCAGTCGAGCAGGAGCCGCCGTTCGACCCCGTTGCGCGCGTCGATGATATAGAGCCGGTCGGCCGCCTGCTCCGCGAGGATCGGGGTGCGGGGCGTACCGTCGGCCACCGTCTAGCCGGTCTTTCCCTTGCGCGTCGCCGGCTTCCTGGCCGGCGCCGCTTTCTTCGCGGCGGGCTTTTTGGGCGCCGCCCTGGCCGCCGCGGCTTTCGTCCCCGGCTCGGATGTCGCGGCGGGTGCGGCCGCGTCTTCCTCCTGCCCCAGCGTGCGCAGGAACATGTTGCGGACGTCGCGGACGTGCGCGTTCATCGTCTTCGCGCTCCATTTCGACGTGTCGACCGGCGGCAGCACGGTGACGCGCACCGTCGCGGGGCGCATCACGAACTCGTTCTTGGGCGCGACGTCGGTGGCATTGTGGATCACGATCGGGACGATCGGGACGCCGGCCTGCATCGCGAGGTGAAAGGCGCCCTTCTTGAAGGGTTCGAGCTTCGGGGTCAGGCTGCGCGTGCCCTCGGGCGCGATGCAGATCGACTTGCCGTCCTTTTGGATCGCATCGACCAAGGGCTCCATCGCCTTGATCGCGCTCTTGCCGTCGGCGCGGTCGACGAAGACCGTGCCGCCCCACTCCATCAGCTTGCCGAGGACGGGGATGTCCTTGATTTCCTTCTTGCCCACCCCGCCCATGTCGCGGCGGATGAGCTTGGCGAGGATCATCACGTCGGCCTTGCTCTGGTGGTTGAAGATGAAGACGCAGGGGCGCGACGACCAGAGGTGGCGCTCGTCCTCGACCTCGAGCTCGACGCCGGTGATCGCGGTCGCGAAATCGCCGAACAGCCCCATCGAGAAATTGACCGCCTCGCGCTGCGAGCGGGTGAGCGCCCAGATCGGGAGGCCGGCGGCGAAGGCGCCGACGAGCGAGCCGGTCGCGTAGATGGTGCGGGTATAGTCGATCCACGACGGCGTACCGCGGCTCGCGAAACGCTGCACCGGCCAGTTCCGCTCGTCGGCGATCGCCTTCAGTTTCATGTTCGGATTGAGCGGGCGCGGATGGCCGACGCGTTCGAGCAGTTCGATATCGTCGTCGCTGTCGGAATAGAAAAAGCTGTTGTCGAGATCGAGGCCATACTCCTCCGCCAGTTCCTCGGCCGCGAGCACCTTGCCCTCGCCGAAGCAGAGCGGGCGGACGATCTCGCCGGTGAAAACCCCATCCTCGATCTCGTAGGCCGAGCATTTGATGTCGGCGATGCCGAGGTCGCGCGCGGTCGGTTCGATCTGGTAGATCGTCGCCGAGGAGATGATCGCGACGCGGTGACCCTTCGCCTGATGCGCCTCGATGATCGCGCGCGTTTCGGGATAGATCTTGCGCGCGATATGCTTTTTGTAGAGCTCCTCGCCGAACTGGGTGAAGCTCTCTTCCTCGACCCCCTTCATGAATTTGGCGGCGGCGGACATCAGCCCCGAAAAACCGATGCTGCCGAGGCTGTGCTGCGCGAGGACCTGCGCGGTCTCCGCAATCTCCTCGACCGACATTTCGCGGCGCTGGAATTTTTCGCGCAGCATCGCGGTCGCCGAATAGCCCGAAATGATCGTGCCGTCGAAATCGAACAATGCTGCGATATGCGGCCCCGGCTCCGACGCCAGGACTTCTTCCAAATGCGGTTGCGGTCTCGGCACGCATCCTCCCCACCAGCGGCTTCGAATACCGCCTTGTCCCTGTACGATGGCAGGTAAGATGGGGTTAATCAATGGGCCGAAAGCGCGGCTTGCTTCTCGTTTGGTCGTCCCGGCGAAGGCCGGGTTTTCTCCCGAGCCTCCATTCGCACCGGCGGAATCCGGCCTTCGCCACGATGACCCTCAGGGTTTGAGCGCAGCGGCCTCTCTGGCGAGGGCTTCAATCTTCACTGGGTCGAGCGGCCCCGGCGGCACCACCCAGCTGCCGCCGACGCACAATACCGGCCCCAGTGCGAGCCATTCGGGCGCGGTCGCGGCGGTGATGCCGCCGGTCGGGCAGAAGTTGACCCCGCCGAAGGGCCCCGCCAGCGCCTTGAGCGCGGCCACGCCGCCGCTGGTCGACGCGGGGAAGAATTTGAAGCTGTCGAGCCCGATATCGAGCCCGGTCATGATGTTCGACGCGTTGGCGACCCCCGGCAGGAAGGGGATGCCCGCGCTGACCGCGGCTTCGCCGAGGCTGTCGGTCAGGCCGGGCGAGACGATGAATTCGGCGCCCGCCTTCAGCGCGTCGCCCAGCAGGCGCTGGTTGAGCACGGTGCCCGCGCCGACGACGGCGCCGCTGACCTGTTTCATCGCCTTCATCGCATCGAGCGCCGCGGGGGTGCGCAGCGTCACTTCGAGCACGGGCAGCCCGCCCGCGACGAGCGCCTCGGCCATCGGCACCGCATCCTCGACGCGGTCGATGACGATCACCGGGATGACCGGCGCGAGGCGCATGATCTGTTCGATACCTGAATCCGACATTTTCTACTCCGTTCGCCCTGAGCTTGTCGAAGGGCTGTTCTTTCTTTGACCCGTTGAAAAGGAAGAGCGGTCCTTCGACAAGCTCAGGACAAACGGGCTTTGGATTTAGATGACCGTTTCCATCGCCGCGAGCATCGCCGAACCGCCCTTTTCGGCTTCGTCGGCGTGGTGACGGAACAGTGCGAAGAGTTCGCGGCCGACGCCGAGCGCGGGCGGCGGCGGCGCGGCGGGGCTGCGGGCCGACCAGATCACCGGATCGACCAGCGCCAGCACCTCGCCCTTCACCGCACAGACGCGGACGACGTCGCCGTCGGCAAGCAGGGCGAGCGGGCCGCTCACCCCGTCCGCGCCGGGCAGCGCCTCGGGCGACAGGTGGATCACCGCGGGCACCTTGCCGCTGGCGCCCGACATGCGGCCGTCGGTGAGCAGCGCGACGCGGAAGCCGCGGTCCTGGAGCACGCCGAGCGCGGGGGTGAGCTTGTGGAGTTCGGGCATGCCGTTGGCGCGCGGCCCCTGAAAGCGCACGACGACGATCACGTCGCGTTCGAGTTCGCCCGCCTTGAAGGCAGCGAGCACCTGGTCCTGGTCGTCGAAGATCCGGCACGGCGCCTCGATCGTCCAGCGATCCTCGGCGACCGCGCTGGTCTTGATGATCGCGCGGCCGAGATTGCCCGCGAGCAGCCGCATGCCGCCGTCGGGCGAGAAGGGCGCCGCGACGGGGCGCAGCATCGTGTCGTCGCGCGAGAATTCGGGGGCGGGCCGCCATGCGAGCGACGTGATCCCCGGCGAAAGCCGGGATCCATCGTCGGACGTTGCAACCGGGCCCCGGCTTTCGCCGGGGATCACATCTTCAAGGACCGGCTCATAGCCATAATCGGCCATCGTCCCGCCGACGGTGAGTATGTCCCCGTGAAGCAGCCCGGCCGCGAGCAGTTCGCGCACGACGAAACCGATGCCGCCGGCAGCGTGGAAGTGGTTCACGTCGCCCGCGCCGTTCGGATAGACGCGCGCGAGCAGCGGCACGACGTGGCTCAGTTCGTCGAAGTCCTGCCAGTCGATGACGATCCCCGCCGCGCGCGCAATCGCGGGCAGGTGGATCGCATGGTTGGTCGAACCGCCGGTCGCGAGCAGGCCGATGCACGCGTTGACGATCGCCTTTTCGTCGATGCAGCGCGCCAGCGGGCGATAATCGTCGCCGTCCCAGCCGATCCGCGCGAGCCGGTGCGTCGCGGCGCGCGTCAATTCCTGGCGGAGCTTCGTACCCGGATTGACGAAGGCGCTGCCGGGGATGTGCAGCCCCATCAGTTCCATCATCATCTGGTTGCTGTTCGCGGTGCCGTAGAAGGTGCAGGTCCCCGCGCCGTGATAGGAAGCGGCCTCGGCCTCGAGCAGCTCGTCGCGGCTCGCCTTGCCTTCCGCATAGAGCTGGCGGACGCGCTGCTTTTCCTTGTTCGCGAGTCCCGAGGGCATCGGCCCGGCGGGAACGAGGATCGTCGGCAGGTGACCGAAACGCAGCGCGCCGATGAGCAGGCCGGGGACGATCTTGTCGCAGATGCCGAGCAGGAGCGCGCCCTCGAACATCGCGTGGCTGAGCGCGATCGCGGTGCCCTGTGCGATAGTGTCGCGGCTGAACAGCGACAGGTCCATGCCCGCCTGCCCCTGCGTCACGCCGTCGCACATCGCGGGCACGCCCCCCGCGACCTGCGCCGTGGCGCCGGCCTCGCGCGCGAACAGCTTGATCTGCTCGGGATAGCGGCCATAGGGTTGATGCGCCGAGAGCATGTCGTTGTAGGCGGTGACGATGCCGATGTTCATCGTCGCGCCGGCGCGGATCGCGGGCTTGTCCTCGCCCGATGCGGCGAAACCGTGCGCGAGATTGCCGCACGACAGGTTGCCGCGATTGGTGCCCGCCGCGCGCTGGCGCTCCATGAGGCCCAGATAGGCGGCGCGGCGCGGCGCGCTGCGGGCGATGATCCGGTCGGTGACGGCGGCGATGGTGGGGTGGAGGTCAGTCATAAATCAAAACCGTTTGTCCTGAGCTTGTCGAAGGACGGTTCTTCCTTGCGACGCCCGAAGGAAAGGACGGCCCTTCGACAGGCTCAGGGCGAGCGGAGTTTTGTTTCGGGATGACTTTTCAATCATGCCAGCTCGCCCCGTCGCGCTCGATCAGCGCAATCGCGCTCGACGGCCCCCAGCTTCCCGCGGTGTAGGTCTGCGATGCCATGTCGACCGCGGCCCAGGCGTCGCGGATCGAGTCGATCCACTGCCACTGCGCCTCGACCTCGTCGCGGCGCACGAACAAAGTCTGGTCGCCCTCGATAAAGTCGAGCAACAGGCGCTCGTAAGCGATGCGGCGGCGCTCGCCGGCGAAGCTGTGCGAGAGCGAGACGTCCATCGTCACCTCCTTGAGCTTCACCCCGTCGCGGTCGAGCCCCGGCTGCTTCGCCATCACCTTGACCCGGATATTCTCTTCGGGCTGGAGGTTGATGATCATGCTGTTCGCATCGAGCCTGCCCGCGCCGACGCCCGCGAAGATATTGTGCGGCACGGGCTTGAACTGGATCAGCACCTCCGACTTGCGCTGCGGCATGCGCTTGCCGGTGCGCAGGTAGAAGGGCACCCCCTTCCAGCGCCAATTGTCGATATGCGCCTTGATCGCGACGAAGGTCTCGGTGTTCGACGGGTGGCCGAGTTCGTCGGCATAGCCCGCGACCGCGGCGCCGTTCACCGCGCCGCTGCCGTACTGGCCCTTGACGCTGTGCGCCTTGATGTCCTCGGCACCGAGCTTGCGCAAGGAGCGCAGCAGCTTGACCTTTTCGTCGCGCACCGCGGTCGCGCTCACGCTCGCGGGCGGCTCCATCGCGATGATCGCGAGCAGCTGGAGCATGTGGTTCTGGACCATGTCCTTCAAGGCGCCGACGCCGTCATAATAGGACACGCGGCCTTCGAGCCCGACGGTCTCGGCGACGGTGATCTGGACATGATCGATCGCCTGCGCGTTCCACAAGGGTTCGAACAGCATGTTGGCGAAGCGCAGCGCGAGCAGGTTCTGGACCGTTTCCTTGCCCAGATAATGGTCGATGCGGAACACATGCTCTTCGGCGAAGGCGTCGCCGACCTCGGCATTGACCTCGCGCGACGAGGCAAGGTCGTGGCCGATCGGCTTTTCCATCGCGATCCGGCATTCGGCGCAAGCGATACCCGCACGCTTGAGCCCCTGCGCGATCGGTCCGAACATCGACGGCGGCGTCGAGAGATAGGCGCCGATCGGGCGGCCGAGCCGGTCGCCGAGCATCGCCGCGAGATCGTCGTACCCCGTGCCGGCCCCGGCATCGACGGGGCAATAGTCGATGCGATCGAGGAAGCGCGCCGTGGCCGCCTCGTCGATCTGGTCGGCCGGAAGATGGTCGGCCAGCGCCCCGCGCACCATCGCGTGGCAGGCAGCGCGGTCCATCTGCGACCGCCCCGAGGCGACGATCGTCAGTTCCGGTGCGAGCAGCCCGTCGAGATGGAGATTGTAGAGCGAGGGAAAAAGCATGCGCTGGGCGAGGTCGCCGGTCGCCCCGAACAGCACCAATGTCTCGACTTTGACGCTCACGACCATCCCCTTGGCTATCCGGGACCAGACGTGGCGGATGACCGGCGCGAATGCAACGCGCATACGTAAGCCGCGGCGCAGGCCGGCCGGCCCGGCGCCGGCATGATGCGGCGGCAAGAGCGCGCGGCGCCGTATCGTGCCGCGGGGAAAGCTGGCAGGCCAATCGCGAGACGGTACCCGCCTGCGCATAAAACCCGCCCCCAGGCCCATGTTCCCGGGGGCGGGCCGCGACCCGTCGCCGTTCGGCAGGACCGGCGTGCGGGCATGTCCCGCGCCGGCCCCGCCCGTCAGGCGAGGTCGAAACGGTCGGCGTTCATCACCTTGGTCCAGGCCTTGACGAAGTCGCGCACGAACTTTTCCTCATGCCCCTTTTCGGCATAGACTTCGGCCGTCGCGCGCAGCTGCGAGTTCGAGCCGAAGATCAGGTCGGTGCGCGTCGCGCGCCAGCGTTCGGTGCGACCGCCGCGAACATAGCCGATGAACTCCTCGTCGGCGCTCGTGTCGACGACTTCCCATGTCGTGCCCATGTCGAGCAGGTTGACGAAGAAGTCATTGGTGAGCTGTCCGACGCGGTTGGTGAACACGCCATGCCTGCTGCCCCCCGCGTTGGCGCCGAGGACACGCAGACCGCCGACGAGCACGGTGAGTTCGGGAACCGACAGGCCGAGCAGCGACGCACGGTCGAGCATCAGTTCCTCGGTCTTCACGCTGTGTTTGGTCGCGAGATAGTTACGGAAGGCGTCGGCCTTCGGCTCCATCACGTCGAAGCTGTCGGCGTCGGTCAGGGCGTCGGTGGTATCGCCGCGGCCGCCGGCGAAGGGCACGCTGACGTCGAAGCCCGCGTCCCTCGCCGCCTTCTCGACCGCCGCCGAGCCCGCGAGCACGATCGCATCGGCGAGCGAGATATTGCCGCGCAGCTCGCCGATCTTGCCGAGCACTTTCGCAAGCTCGGCCGGATCGTTGACCGCCCAGTCCTTTTGCGGCGCCAGCGCGACGCGCGCGCCATTGGCGCCGCCGCGATGGTCGGACTTGCGATAGGTCGAGGCCGACGCCCACGCCGCCTTGACCAGTTCGCCGACGCTCAGCCCCGATCCGAGGATCGCGGTCTTGAACGCCGCGACATCGGCGTCCGACGGCTTGCTGCCGGCAGGAACCGGGTCCTGCCAGATCAGGTCCTCGGCGGGCACCTCGGGGCCGAGGTAGCGCGCCTTGGGACCCATGTCGCGGTGGCAGAGCTTGAACCAGGCGCGCGCGAAGGCATCCTTGAATGCTTCGTGGTCATTGCGGAACCTCTCCGAAATCGCCCGGAATTCGGGATCGATCTTGAGCGCCATGTCGGCGGTGGTCATCATCGTCGGCACCCGCTTGCCCGGATTATGGGCGTCGGGGGCCATGTCCTCTTCCTTCTGGTTCACCGGCTGCCACTGCTGCGCACCGGCGGGGCTGCGCACCAGTTCATAATCATAGTCGAGGAGCAGGCGGAAATAATTCTCCGACCATTCGGTGGGGGTGTTGACCCACGCGCCCTCGATGCCGCTGGTGATCGCGTGCGCGCCGAGCCCCGTCTCGAAGCTCGACGACCAGCCGAGCCCCTGGAGCGTGATGTCGGCCGCTTCGGGGGCGGCCCCGACCAGGCTCGCATCGCCCGCGCCGTGCGCCTTGCCGAAGGTGTGCCCGCCCGCGGTGAGCGCGACCGTCTCTTCGTGGCTCATCGCCATCCGTTCGAAGGTGACCTTGATGTCGCGCGCCGACAGCAGCGGGTCGGGATTGCCCCCCGGCCCTTCGGGATTGACGTAGATCAGTCCCATCTGGATCGCGGCGAGCGGGTTTTCGAGGTCGAGCTGCTTGTCGGGATCGATGCGCGTCTGGACGCCCTCGTTGACCCACAGATCCTCGGCCCCCCAATAGATGTCGCGCTCGGCCTCATAGACGTCCTTGCGGCCGCCGCCGAAACCGAACACCGGCCCGCCCATCGATTCGATCGCGACGTTGCCGGTCAGGATGAACAGGTCGGCCCAGCTGATCTTGCTGCCGTATTTCTGCTTGATCGGCCACAGCAGGCGGCGCGCCTTGTCGAGGTTGCCGTTGTCGGGCCAGCTGTTGAGCGGAGCGAAGCGCTGTTGCCCGCTGTTGGCGCCGCCGCGGCCGTCGGCGGTGCGATAGGTGCCCGCGGCGTGCCAGGCCATGCGGATGAAGAAGGGACCATAATGACCATAGTCGGCGGGCCACCACGGCTGGCTGTCGGTCATCAGCGCAGTGAGATCGTCCTTCAGCGCCTGATAGTCGAGCGAGTTGAACGCCGCGGCATAGTCGAAATCCTCGCCCATCGGGTCGGGCGACACGCCCCCCTGATGCAGGATTTCCAGCGGCAGCGCATCGGGCCACCAGTCCTTGTTGGTGCGGCCGAGCAGGCCGCGAAAGCGGTCCTTGCCGAACGGACAACCTTTTTCGGGGGCGTTCATACAGTCTCTCCTCTTATGGTGATCGTTGGGAAATCGTGGCATTCGGCGATGACGCGCGCATGACGCGCGGCCGGGGCGGCGACGGCTCGCGGCCCCGTCAGGGGGGTGTCGACAGGAGCGGGCAGCGAGTCGATCGTCTCTTCCTTTCGCCTTGGGATGGAAAGGATATGCCGCGCCCCTCCATCGACATAACCGAATAAGCTGAATTCAGTCATCGAAAGAACCGATCAGACGCGCGCGGGATGCGCGCGGCGATGGGGTCGGTCCCATATGCGGCACGTCCGGGCGCGGGCCGCGCCGCGGCGTGCAACATCCCCCGCCCGCCCGGGGTTGCTCCCGTGTCCGCCATCCCCCGGGACGGACTTTCAGGAGAGAGAAAGTGGCAAACCAGAACCCCAACCAGCAGCAGCAACGCGACGAAGAACAGCGCCGCAAACAGCAGCAGCAGCAGGGCGGTCAGGATCGCCAGCAGGGCGGCCAGCGGCCCGACCAGGAACGCGGCAATCCGCAGCAGCGCTGACCGACAGGCTGCATGAAAAAGGGGCCGCTCCAGCCGGAACGGCCCCTTTTTCTTGTCCGGGACAGCCCCGGGGGTGCGACGATCAGAAGGCGATCTTGATCGTGCCGCCCCATGTCCGCGGGTCGCCCGGCAAGCCGACGATCAGCCCGGTGTTGCCCGGCCCGACGCTGAGCTGTTCGAGATAATTCCGGTCGAACGCGTTGCGGACCCACGCGAAGACATCCAGCCCATCCTCGGTCCGGAAACCGGCGCGGAAGTTCGACAGCGAATAGCCATCCACCCAGGTGTAGGCCGAGGGCGACGGGTTCGACGAGAAGTTCGAGCGATAGCTGCCGTCGTAGCCGAAATAGAATTGGCCATCCTTGCCGAACAGCGAGCTTTCGGTGTTCGCCTCTGCCCCGAAGGAAATGGCCCATTTCGACACGCCCGGCAGGCGCTGCCCCGAAATGTCGCAGTTCGCGGGGCTGAGCGCGCCCGGGATCCCCGGAGCACCGGGGGTCTGCCCGGCGCCCGCGGTAGTGCCGCCGGATAGTTCGGGCGGGCACGGCGCGTCGACAAACTTCACATATTTGGCGTCGGTGTAGGCACCGTTGGCATAGGCGCGGAAGCGCTCGCTCGGGCGGATCGACGCGTCGAATTCGATCCCCTGCGTGCGCACCTTGCCCGCGTTCGCGAGATAGCCGCGCAGCACGCCGAACTGGCCGTTGTTCACATTGGCCTGGTAATTTTTGATGTCGGTGCGGAAGGCGGTGAGGTTGAGCGTCGCGCGGCGGTCCCAGAATTCAGCCTTCACCCCGGCCTCGAAATGATTGACCGATTCGGGCTTTACGGTGCCGGCGGCGAGGATCGGGTTGTTGCTCGCGTCGGTCGGAACGCCATTCTGGTTGATGCCGCCCGATTTGAACGTCTTGGCATAGGTCGCGTAGAACAGCAGGTCGGGCGTCGCCTTGTAGGTCGCGGTGAGGTCGTAGCTGAAGTTCCAGTCGCTGAAGGTCGGCGAGATTTCCTGCGGCGCAAAGACGCCGAGGCGCGCGGTGTTGATCGCGGCGTTGGTCCCCGCGGGCGGGTTGAACAGCACCGGGCTGCCGTCACCGGCGAAGACGAGACGCTGGTAGAATCCTTCCTTCTTGTCGTAGTTCAGCCGCACGCCGGGCTGGATCGAGAATTGGTCGGTGACCTTCCAGCTGAGCTGGCCGAACAGCGCGGCGCTGGTATTCTTGAGATATTGGGTGTTGATCGCGGTCAGCCCGTCGAGCACCCCGGGCGTGCAGGCGAGCTGGTTCGACGCGCTGGGGCCGCAGCCGGTCGAACCCGGCGGGACGTCGGCGACGCTGCCCGGATTGAGCGTCCAGCGGCTCGACGCCGGACCGTGCGATTCGGTACCCTGCGTGTCGATCCGCTGGTAATAATAGAAGCCGCCGAGCACGAAGTCGAAGCGGTCGCCGGTGTAGTTGTAGCGCAGTTCCTGCGTATACTGGTCCTGCTGCGAAGGATTCTGCGATTTGGTGACGATCGGCAGACCGGTGAAGTCGCGGTCGTTCTCGGGCTGCCAGTCCCAGTAGCGCCAGGCGGTGATCGAAGTCAGCGTGCCGGGGCCGATGTCCCATTTGACGCGCAGCGCGGCACCGCCGATCTCGTTGCCCGCGTTGAGATTGGCGTCGAGGTCGGTCAGCCGGTCGTAGGGATTGGTGCTCGGCACCGCATAGCCCTGCGCCGCCGCGAGCGCCGCATATTGCCGGTTGATCGGACGCTGGGTCGCGCCGGTCCGCACGAAGACCGAGCCGCAGCACACCGCTTCCTGCCGGTTCCAGTCGCCGCTCAAGGTAACGTCGAGATTTTCGGTCGGGCGCCACAGCAATTGGCCGCGGATACCGATATTGTCCTGGCTCTGGATCCAGCGATCGGTGGTGACATTGTAGATCGTGCCGCGGCGGCTGGTCGCCGAAATCGCGACGCGCGCCGCGAGCGTGTCCGACAGCGGGCCCGAAATCGCCGCCTTGGCCTGCTTGAAGTCGAGGTTGCCGATGCTGACCTCGGCCTTGCCTTCGAAATCGAAGGTCGGCTGGTTGGTCGTGATGTTGATCGCGCCGGCGGTGGTGTTCTTTCCGTAGAGCGTGCCCTGCGGCCCGCGCAGCACTTCGATCTGGTCGACGTCGAGGAAGTCGAAGGTCGAGGAGGCGACGCGCGAATAATAGACGTCGTCGACATAGATGCCGACGCCCTGTTCGATCCCGTCGTTGGTCAGGCCGAACGGCGCGCCGATGCCGCGGATGTTGACCGCGGTGTTGCGCGGATTCGACGAATAGAATTGCAGCGTCGGCGCGAGCTGGGTCAGGCGGCCGACGTTGAAGGCACCGGTATTGTCGATCTGTTCGCCGTCGACGACCGAAATGGCGATCGGCACGTCCTGCGCGGTTTCCTGGCGGCGGCGCGCGGTGACGATGATTTCGCCGCCGTAGCTGCCCCCCTCGACCTGCGTGGCGGTGTCGTCGGCCGCGGCAGCGGCTTCGTTTCCGGCCGCGGCGCCTTCATCGGCGGCGGCGGGCTGGGCCGCGAAAGCGAGGAGCAGGGACAAGGTGATGGCGGTCGCCGGCGCGCGCCGGCGGGCGGAAGGATATTTGGCAGTCATGGCAATTTCCTGTTGCAAGAAAATTGCCACATCCGGTGGTCCGGTCTGCGGCAGTTTTGCGGGAGGGGACAAGATTCCCCCGGCTTGGGAGCCTGAGATTCAGTTGGGGTAGCGGTGGCGTTCGGTCACATCGACCTGCACCAGCTTCCCCTCGTGGACGGTGAGCTGGATCGCGCCGAAGCGCAGTTTTTCGAGCGCGTCGAGCACCGTCTGCACGGCGCGCGGCACGGCCTCGCGCTGGCCCGGGGCCTGTTGGTTCGAAGCGGACATAGATTCCCTTTCCCTGGTTCGATTCAGCCTCAAGCATATGCCAACTGTTTTAGTTGACAATGATTGATTTGCTTTCTGCGCCGAAAGGACGGGTTCGCGCGCCAAAGCGAAGGGCCGCCACCGGCGCCTGTTTGGCCGACATCCGACGCTAGGGTCAGGCCCCATTCATTCCACGATCGAGGCGTCGAAATGGCGAAGATATCGGGCCTGTGCGGGCGCAGCGGGTAGCATCGCTACCCGCAAGGCCGCGCAGGCTTGAGATCGAAGCCATTTCGGCGTCCCTTCGGGATTTGATCGATTTTGTCCATGGCGTCGTCGAAAAGCCTTGAAATATCGACATATTCCTGCACCTTTTCTCCTCGCCCCGAACAAAATCGCTTCAAACCTCGAACGCGGAATGAATGGGGCCTGACCCTAGGGATTGCGCCCGAGTCGCTGGGCTGGCAAAGGCACGGACGATGACGAAAATTAACGATCTGATGGCGCGCGGAACCGCGCTTCTGGGTAGCGACTACGCGATTTTATGCGGTGCGATGAGCTGGGTTTCGGAACGGAACCTGGTGAGCGCGATCAGCAATGCCGGCGGTTTCGGCGTCATCGCGTGCGGCGCGATGACCCCCGAACTGCTCGATGCCGAGATCGCGGCGACCAAGGCGCTCGCGACGCGCAACTTCGGCGTCAACCTGATCACCATGCACCCGCAATTGTTCGACCTGATCGCGGTCTGCGCAAAGCATGGGGTCGGCCACGTCGTGCTGGCGGGCGGCCTGCCCCCCAAGGGCAGCCTCGAGGCGATCAAGGCGTCGGGCGCCAAGGTGATCTGCTTTGCCCCCACCCTTGCGCTCGCGAAAAAGCTGGTGCGGTCGGGGGTCGACGCGCTGGTGATCGAGGGCATGGAGGCCGGCGGCCATATCGGTCCGGTGTCGACCAGCGTGCTCGCGCAGGAAATCCTGCCCTCGCTGGCCGACGAGGTGCCGATCTTCGTCGCCGGCGGCATCGGCCGCGGCGAGGCGATCGCCGCCTATCTCGAAATGGGCGCGTCGGGCGTCCAGCTCGGCACGCGCTTCGTCTGCGCGACCGAGAGCATCGCGCACCCGAATTTCAAAAAGGCCTTCATCCGCGCATCGGCGCGCGATGCGGTGGCGAGCGTCCAGATCGACGCGCGCCTGCCGGTCATCCCGGTACGGGCGCTGAAAAACGCCGGGACCGAGGCCTTCACCGCCAAGCAGCGCGAAGTCGCCAATTTGCTCGATGACGGCAGCGTTGATATGATGGAAGCGCAGTTGCAGATCGAACATTATTGGGCCGGCGCGCTGCGCCGCGCGGTGATCGACGGCGACGTAGAGAATGGTTCGTTAATGGCAGGGCAATCTGTCGGCATGGTAACCGGGGAAGAGCGCGTGGCCGATATCATCGCGGCTTTGGTGCAACAGGCCGAAGCGGCCTTGAACGCGCGGGGTTGATGCCGCATGACGCATGCGGTCGGGGAGTGGAACATGAATTTGCTGCGTAAGATTATCGTCGCCGGACTGCTTGCGAGCGTCGCGGCCTGTGCGCCGAAACCGCCGCCGCCGCCACCGCCGCCTCCCCCGCCGCCGCCGCCCGTCGTGATCATCGTCCCGCCGCGCCCGCTGCCGCCGGGCAATGCGTCGACCACCCAGATCCTGCCCGGCCGCAGCCTCGACGGGCGCTTCATCACCGCCAACAGCAACATCATGGGCGACCGCGCCTTCTGGCAGATGAAGATCGCGCTGAACGTCGCGGCGATCGGCTGCCGCGGGCTCGAGGAAGCGACGCTCGTTTCGAATTACAACAGCATCATCAAGACGCATGCGAAGACGATCCGTTCGACCGAGAAGACGGTGATCTCGCAGCTGGGCAAGGAAAACAAGACGAACGGCGTCAAGGAGCGCGACCGCCTGTCGACGCAGTTGTTCAACTATTTCGCACAGCCCCCGGCGCAGCGCCAGTTCTGCGCCCGTGCCAACGAGATCGCACAGCTGGTCGCCACCACCCCGTCGGCGCAGGTGATCGACCTGGCCGATGAAAATCTGGCGCGGCTGGACCAGCCGTTCCACGATTTCTACGAAGCCTATGCCAAATATCAGCTCGACGCCGCGGCGTGGGACCAGAAATACGCCCCGCCCCCGCCGATCATGAGCGCCCCGGCGCCGCTGGTCACGACCCCGCCGAGCACCGCCCAGGCACCGGCCGCGGCGCCGGGACCGGCGATGCCGGCCGCGTCAGCGGCCAATCCAGGCAGCTGATCTTTCGCATCCGATACGAAATATTCGCCGCGCGCCCTTGGCGGGGGGGCGCGGCATCTGTTAGCACCGGCGGGACATGACCAACGCCCCGCCCCCGCCCACGACCGCCGCCCAGTCGGCGCGGACGATATTGACGCGGCTGCACGAGGTGATGGCGTCGCGTACCCATGCGCAGGGCAAGCTCAACCAGGTCGTCGGAATCATCGGCGAATGCATCGATAGCGAGGTCTGCTCGATCTATCTGCTGCGCGACGGCGCGCTCGAACTGTTCGCGACACGCGGGCTGAAGCAGGAAGCGGTGCACGTCACGCGCCTTGCGCTCGGCGAGGGGCTGGTCGGCACGATCGCCCAGCAGATCGAGACGCTGAACCTCGACGAGGCGGCGGCGCATCCCGACTTTTCCTATCGCCCCGAAACCGGCGAAGAATTGTTCCACAGCTTCGCCGGCGTCCCGATCATCCGCCGCGAGCGCGCGGTCGGCGTGCTCTGCGTCCAGCACGCCGAGCCGCGCCGGTACGATGATATCGAGATCGAGACGCTGCAGACCGTGGCGATGGTGCTGTCCGAACTGATCGCCAACGCCGATCTGGTAGATACCGCGGCGCGCGCCGACGCCGCCGCGACCGACCAGTCGGCGCAGCGCCTGACCGGGCAGAAGCTGGTCGACGGCATGGGCGCCGGCATCGCGGTGTTCCACCAGCCGCGCATCACGATCGAGCATACGGTCGCCGAGGATATCGAGGCCGAGCGCCACCGCGTCTATGCCGCGTTCGACAAGATGCGCGAGCAGATCGACCGCATGGCGAACCAGGCCGAATTCGGGGTCGGCGGCGAGCATGACGAGGTCATCGAGACCTACAAGATGTTCGCCTATGACGAAGGCTGGTCGCGGCGGATCAACGAGGCGATCGACAGCGGCCTGACCGCCGAGGCGGCGATCGAGCGCGTCCAGCAGCGCACCCGCATGCGCATGCGCCAGATCGACGACCCACTGCTGCGCGACCGCATGCACGACCTGGAGGATCTGTCGAACCGCCTGCTGCGCATCGTGTCGGGGCAGATGGGCACCGCGGCGCAGATGGGCCTTCGCCAGGATTCGATCCTGATCGCGCGCAACCTCGGTCCCGCCGAACTGCTCGAATATGACCGCCGCCGGCTGAAGGGCGTGATCCTCGAGGAAGGGTCGCTGACCGCGCATGTCATCATCGTCGCGCGCGCGATGGGGGTGCCCGTGCTCGGCCGCGTGCGCGACGTGCGCACCTCGATCCGCGAGGGCGACCTCGTGCTGCTCGATACCGCCGGCGGGACGGTGCATGTCCGGCCCACCCAGCCGGTGCAGGAGGCGTTCGACGCCAAGCTCGAACTGTCGCAGAAGCGCCGCGCCAACCTCGCCGCGCTGCGCGACCTGCCCGCGGTGACGAAGGACGGGGTGCCGATCGAGCTGATGATCAACGCCGGACTGCGCGAGGATGTCGCGGCGCTCGACCTGACCGGCGCGCGCGGCATCGGCCTGTTCCGCACCGAATTCCAGTTCCTCGTCTCGGCGACGCTTCCCGCGCGCGACCGCCAGCAGCGCCTCTATCGCGACGTGCTCGACGCGGCGGGCGACCGGCCGGTGATCTTTCGCACGGTCGACATCGGCGGCGACAAGGCGCTGCCCTATATGAACACCGATACCGCGCTGGAGGAAAATCCGGCGATGGGGTGGCGCGCGCTGCGCCTCGCGCTCGAACGCGAGGGGCTGCTGAAGGTGCAGGCGCGCGCGCTGATGGAGGCTGCCGCCGGACGGACGCTGAACGTCATGTTCCCGATGGTGTCCGAGCCGTGGGAATATGAAGCCGCGCGCGCGCTGTTCGTCGGCCAGCGCGCCTGGCTGGCGAGCCACAACAAGAAATTACCCGCCGCGATCCGCTATGGCGCGATGCTCGAGGTTCCGGGGCTGGCCGAGACGCTCGACCTGATGCTGCCGCACCTCGACTTCCTGTCGATCGGCACCAACGACCTGACGCAGTTCCTCTTTGCCGCCGATCGCGCGCACCCGCGACTCGCCGAACGCTATGACTGGCTGTCGCCGACGGTGATGCGTTTCCTGTCGCGCGTCGTGAAGACGGTCGCGGGATCGAGGGTGACGCTGGGCGTGTGCGGCGAGATGGGCGGGCGTCCGCTGGAAGCGATGGCGCTGCTCGGTATCGGGATCGAACGGCTGTCGATCACCCCCGCCGGGGTCGGACCGGTCAAGGCGATGATCCGCTCGCTCGACCTCGGCGCGCTGCGCCGCGACATTCCCGCGATCCTCGCACATCCGACGGCGACCCCGCGCGCCCAATATGAGAATTGGGCGCGGACGCATCAGGTCGACCTCGGCGATTAAGTCCCGCTGCCCGGGTCAGGCGGTCGCCGCCGCGACGGGCACGGGTTCGGGCGCAGCAGCCGCAACCGGCACCTTGCCGACGATCCGTTCGGCGAGCCAAGCCGAGCCCCACGCCAGCGCGATGCCGACGGGCACGTCGATGACATAGTGCCAGCGGCTCGCCACCGAGGTGATCAGGATGAAGACGAGCAGCACCGAATAGAGCGGCACGAGCAGGCGGCCGTGGCGCCAGGCGAAGAGGAAGAAGAGGAAGGCGCCGGCGGCGTGCAGCGAGGGCATGGCGGCGAGCCCGACGGTGAAGTTGACGCCGCCGTGCCGCGCGATCCAGTCGGGCCCCTCGGCGACCGAATGCTGGTAGAATTGCAGCATCGCCTGCTGTCCGCCGGTGATCGTCGGGTCGATCCCGGTTTCGTAGAGGAACGGACCGATCGCGGGTGCGACGAGATAGGCGAGCGCACCGAGCGCCTGCACCAGCAGCACCGCAACCACCAGCTGGCGGAAATATTCGGGCGTCTTGATCGCATGATAGAGGAAGCTGACGTAGAACAGCGCCATGAACGAGATCATGTAGAAGTTGGATTCGAAGCTGATGAAGCCGAAGACGCTGGTGCGCAGGGCCATGCAGGCATCGACGAGCGGCCGCACCATTTCGTCGGTCGCCCAGTAGAAATCGTCGAACATCACGGGGTTGATGTGCGGAATCCACAGCTTGATGTTGAAGTGCGCGAACAGGATGACGACGTAGCACGGCAGCGCGACCATGAAGCTGGCCGCGACGTCGCGCTTTCCTGCGATGAAGGTCGCGACGCCGAGCAGCGCCACCGCGATCAGCGGGTAGAGATAATGAACACCGACAAATTCCGCCCGGCTTCCCGACGGAAAGACGATCGGTAGCGAAAAGATCAGCGAGAAGAGAAACATGACGGCGAGCGTGCCGCCCGCAATCAGGATTTCGGGGGGAATGGCGCGTAGGTTGATCCGCATGGTTCACCGCATGAAGGAGTTGGTCCCGTCGCGGCTGACGTCCCGTCGTTCGCCCCCCCGCGCCCTTGCCCCTAGGCCATCAGGGTTAATGGACGCCTAATGCCCCGGCACCGGCGGCGCATACGGCGCGTTTGCCAAGATCGATGTTTATGTTATGTTCTCCACCGATTCACGAGGAGAGAGACGATGAGCGATACCCCCACCCGCGCCGCCGGCCAGTGCCATTGCGGCGCGATCCGCTATTCGATGCCCGTCGCGGTCCAGCATCATGCGCTGTGCCATTGCAAGGATTGCCGCCGCCACGCCGGCGCGCCGATGGTCGGCTGGGCGCTCGTCGGGCGCGACGAACTGGAATTGTCGGGCGAGCCCAAAGTCTATGCCTCGTCCGAGCATGGCCGCCGCCATTTCTGCGGCGATTGCGGCACCGGGCTCTTCTACACCAACGAAGCGATCTTCCCCGGCCAGATCGACGTCCAGTCGGGCACGCTCGACGATCCCGACCTGATCCCCGCGGGCGCGCAGATCCAGACCGCCGAACGGATCGGCTGGATGGAGAGGCTGGACGCGATGCCGAGCTTCGAGCGCTACCCGGGAATGGAGTAAGCGCCTGCCCGATCCGCGTACCGCGGCTAGAGCATCGTGCGTTAAACTCGCATCATCCCCGCGCCCGTTTGTGCTGAGCCTGTCGAAGCACGGTCCTTCTTCCTTCACCGTTGAAAGAAAGAACGGCCCCCTTCGACTGCCTGCCAAGGCAGGCGCTCAGGACAGGCTTCGACAAGCTCAGGGCGAACGGTTCCTGTTAAGCGCACGCTGCCTTTGGAGCGGCGAGCCTTTGATCCGACCTATTCTCCCGTTCGTGTCGAGCCAAGTCGAGACACCCATCGGGAGTGCGCGCCTTCGAGGTGTCTCGACTTGGCGCGACACCAACGGAATTGGAGGCGATGATGATTTATTGCACGGCGCTCTAGCGGCGATCCGCCTCCACCACCGCGCGCACCAGCGCGGCGATGTCGAGCCGGTTCTTCGCGTCGTCATAGCCCTGGCGGACGATGACCAGCTTTCGCGACGGAATGATCACGAGATACTGGCCGCGGTTGCCGAAGGCCCCGAAGGCGTCGGCGGGAACCCCTTCCGACTTGTCGAGCAGCCAGAAACCCGCGCCATAGCCGAAGGGACCGTCGGGCTGCGGTCCGCTCGGCGTCGTGACGAAGCGGCGCCAGTCGGCCGGCAGCAGCCGCTGCCCCTGCCACATGCCGTCATTCTGGTAGAGCAGGCCGAGCCGCGCGAGATCGCGCGCGGTGGTCGAGACCTGGCTCGACAGGATATAATCGCCGTCCATGTCATGCTCGGCGAAGGTGCGCGTCATGCCGAGGTGGTCGAAAAAGGCCACCGGATCGAGCGCGGGACCCCGGCGGATCGCCGCCGACCGGGCATTGCGCGCATCGAGGGCCTTTTGCCGCGCCGCCTTCAGCGACTGGACCGCGAGCAGCGTATCGTTGTTGGCATAGCGATAGCGGCTGCCCGGCCGATGGAGCAGCGGCCATTGCACCGTCCACTGCCGCACCGAGGCGCCGCCCATGTAGATGGCGTCGGTGCGGTTGCCCGCACTGTCGCTGGTGAGGCCGCTCGCCATGCGCATCAGCTGCTCGGTGGTGATCGCGGCGCGCGGGTCGCCGGGCGCCTGCCAGTCGGCGATCAGCGCGGGCCGGGTCACGTCGATGTCCCCGTCGAGCACGGCGTTGCCGATCAGCGTCGCGGCGATCGACTTGGCGACCGAAAAGGTGCGCTGCGCGGTGTGGATGCCGTGGCCGCGTTCGTAGCGCTCGAGCGCGATGCGGCCGTCCTTCACCACCAGCAGCGCGCTGGTCTGCCCGCCGAACCGGGCGAGATCGCCGAGCGGCGCCGCGAAGGGCGACGCGCCGTTCGTCGTCGCCAGGGCCCCCTGATCGCCGAGCGGCCAGGGCTTTTCGTCAAGACCGGCGCGCGGCCGGCGAAAGCTGTGAAGGTCGGGCGCCGATGCGCCGATGGGCAGGGTGACGCAGCCCTCCCCGCCTTCCCATTGCGCAACGCGCGGGGGCATGTCGTCGCGGTAGCGCACCGAGATCCGCTTTTGCTTCTCGTCGACTTCGGCCTTGAGCGCGCGGACATCGGGCTCGATCTCGGGATAGATACCGCTGAGTTCGTCGCGCTCGATCGCGTCGAACGGCTTGCCCGCACCGTTCCACAGCGCCGAACAGGTAAAACCCGCGCGATAGCCCGCCGCCCATGCGCGGTCGAGGTCGGCATTGGCGTCGGCCGCCTGCGCGGGGGCGGCGGCAGAGGCGAGCGCGGCGGCGAGAATCAGCCGGCGCAGCATCTCAGGGCCGCTCGCCAAAGGCTTGCCGCTGCGGCTTTTTCGCGCGGTCCCACCACGCGCGGCGGAGGACGTCGGCGACGCGTTCGGGATCGTCCGGGCGGTAGCGGACGAGCAACGCGTGCCAGCCCTCGTAATGCGGGGTCTGCCAGAAAGTGTCGGGACCGGTTTCAAGCAGAATCTCCTTCTCGTCGGGGTTGCACATCACCGCGAAGCTGCCCGCCTCGCGTCCGGGCGAAGCGAGCGCCTTGCCGTTGAGCTTGGGACAGGGCGTCCCGTAAAAGGGCAGCATCTCGACATCGGGCAGCGCGCAGGCAAAGGCCACCACATCGTCCCAGCCGTCAAATTTCGGTGGCATGCCGCTCCGCCCGCTCATGGCCTTGGCGGCGTGGAGCGCACGGTGGCCCGCTCCATCTCCGCGCCGACCGGCTGGAACCGCATGCGGTCGACGACCGGCCGGTCGCCGAGGATCGAGACACCAAACGGCGCATCGCCATTTTCCGCGCCGCGGCCCGCGAGCGTGCGCGGTCTTAACGCGACAAAGGATACGCACGCACGCGTCCAAAATGTCTCCTTTGTCGCTTCAAGGCGGGGAACGGCAAGGCGCGTCCGCAGGAAGCCGGTCGAGGTGCGTGGCGCCGTCATCCGTCAGGGTAGATCATGCCGCGATTTATTAGGAAAGAGATTTTTGGTGGACACGCGGACAGCGGCCAAGGGGCGATGGCTGCCGTTCTCCGGCGAAAGCCAGGGCCATGGGACAAAGGCGGCGCTTACGATCCGGACCTCGGCTTTCGCCGGGGAACGACAAAGGCTGATTTCGATCCGATCGCGGACTTGGATCCTCCCTGTGGCCGCAGGCCATGGGGAGGGGGACCCCGCCGCAGGCGGTGGTGGAGGGGCCGAAAGGTCGCGCGACGCCTGACGGCGTCGACCCCTCCGTCAGCGCTTCGCGCTGCCACCTCCCCATCGCTGCGCGACAGGGAGGATTTGCATATCCGCTAACGACCGGTTGCAGCCGCTCTTCTCCCCTCCCGCTTGCGGGAGGGGTCGGGGGTGGGCAGCGGCGTCGCGATAGCCCACCCCGCTGCGGCTAGCCAGCAAGCTGGCAAGCCTCGCTGCCCCTCCCGCGTGCGGGAGGGGAAACCGGTTCGCCACTCAATCGGCAGCTCCCGACCCCATTTCGGAAACTACCGGTCGGTGCGACACCCATGTCAGCATACGACCGGTCCTTGCCGTACCCCGGCGAAAGCCGGGGTCCAGAATGTCGACACGAACCCGGCGTGTTTCTGCAATGGACCCCGGCTTTCGCCGGGGCGCACGGAGGCCTGGATTCGGTCATTTTCCGTCGTCATACCGGCGAAGGCCGGGATCTCACCGGTGCATCATGGCTTGCAGGGCGGGATCCCGGCCTTCGCCGGGATGACGGAAGAAGGACGCGGTCCGCTCCCCACCCCAAAGCCGTCCCCTACTCCCGGGCTTTCCGCTGCTCGTCCCACCACGCGATGCGTTCGGCGATGCGCTTTTCGAAACCGCGCCCGGTCGGATGGTAATAGGTCTGCGGCCCCATCGCCTCCGGCCAGTAGTTCGCGCCCGAAAAGCCGCCCTCCGCGTCATGATCATATTCGTAACCCGCGCCGTAGCCGAGTTCCTTCATCAGCTTGGTCGGCGCGTTGAGGATGTTCGCGGGCGGCGCGAGGCTGCCGGTGTCGCGCGCCGAGGCGAAGGCCGCCTTCTGCGCGGCATAGGCCGCGTTCGACTTGGGCGCGGTCGCGAGATAGAGGCACGCCTGCACGATCGCGAGTTCGCCCTCGGGCGAGCCGAGGAACTGATAGGCATCCTTGGCCGCGAGGCATTGCACGAGCGCCTGCGGGTCGGCGAGCCCGACATCCTCGCTCGCAAAGCGGACGAGGCGGCGCAGCACGTAGAGCGGCTCCTCGCCCGCGACGAGCATGCGCGCCAGGTAATAGAGCGCCGCCTGCGGGTCCGACCCGCGCAGCGCCTTGTGGAGCGCCGAGATCAGATTGTAGTGGCCGTCGCGGTCCTTGTCGTAGACCGGCATCCGGCGATGCAGCAGTTGCGCGAGCGCCGCGGGATCGAGCGGATCGGCGATACCCGCGGCGAACAGGGTCTCGACCTGGTTGAGCAGGAAGCGGCCGTCGCCGTCGGCGCTGGCGGTCAGCGCCTCGCGCGCCTCGGGCGTAAGCGGCAGCGGCTTTCCGACCTCGGCCTCGGCGCGCGCCAGCAAGGTCGCCATCGCTTCCTGATCGAGCCGGTGGAGCACGAGCACCTGCGCGCGGCTGAGCAGGGCGGCGTTGAGCGCGAAACTGGGATTTTCGGTCGTCGCGCCGACCAGCACCACCGTGCCGCGCTCGACATAGGGCAGGAAACCGTCCTGCTGCGCGCGGTTGAAGCGGTGAATCTCGTCGACGAAGAGCAGGGTACGCTTGCCCGCCGACGCCATCTTTTCGGCATCGGCGAACACCTTCTTGAGGTCGGCGACCCCCGAGAAGACCGCCGACAAGGGTGCGAAACGCATGCCCACCGCCTCGGCGAGCAGCCGCGCGGTCGTCGTCTTGCCGGTCCCGGGCGGCCCCCAGAGGATGATCGACGCCAGCGTGCCCGCGGCGACCATGCGCCCGATCGCGCCATCGGGCCCGGTCAGATGCTCCTGCCCGACGACCTCCGACAAATGCCGCGGCCGCAGCCGTTCGGCGAGCGGGGCGGTTCCCGGGGGTGGCGCGGCGGACAGGTGCGGCGCGTCGCCGCCGAACAGATCGTCGGCCATCGCGGCCTACCCGCCCCGCTGTTTTTGCCGGATCAGCCGCATATAGGTGTCGGCGACCGTCTGGTTGATCGCGTCCCACTGATATTGGTGGCTTTCGGCAAGCGCCGCGGCGCCATGCTCGCGGCGCAGCCCGTCGTCCTGGCAATAGCGTTGCAGATGATCGGCGAAACCGGTGATCGATCCCGGGGGCACGAGATAGCCGGTGACGCGGTCCTTGACGATGCTGGCGCTGCCCGTCGCGCGCGCGGCGACCACGGGCAGGCCGCACGCCATCGCCTCGAGCGTGACATTGCCGAAAGTCTCGGTGACCGAGGGGTTGAAGAAAAGATCGCACGAGGCGAGCGCGCGGGCGAGGTCCTCGCCGCCCTGAAAACCGACGAACCTGGCCGACGGCAGCCGCGATTCGAACCAGTCGCCCGCCGGCCCCTCGCCGATGACGACGACCTCGTGCGGAACCTTGCGCCGCTGCAACTGGTCGATCGCGTCGGCGAAGACGTCGAGCCCCTTCTCCATCACCAGCCGGCCGAGGAAGGCGATCACCGGCATGTCGTCGGCGATCCCCCAGCTCCGGCGCCAGCTCATGTCGCGCCGCCCGGGGTTGAAGATGTCGCGCTCGACGCCGCGGGTCCAGATGCCGATGTCGTAGTTCATCCGCTGTTCGCGCAGCACCTGCGCGAAGCTTTCGGACGGCGCGATCAGCGCGTCGCACTTGCGATAGAGCTTGCGCAGCCAGGCGACGATGAGCGGCTCGACGAACGAGAGATTATAGTAGCGGAAATAGGTTTCGAAACGCGTGTGCACCGAACAGGCGACCGGCAGGCCGCGACGCCGCGCCCAGGCCGCGGCCTGGCGCGACACGCGGTCGGGGCTGGAGATGTGCAGGATATTGGGCGCGAATGCCTCGATATCGGCGCGCACGCGGCGCGAGAAATGGAGCGGGATGCGATATTCGGGGCGGTTCGGAATCGGCATCGACGGCACGCTGACAAGGTCGCCGGTCGGCTCGAAATCGGGGTTCGGGACCGTCGGCGAATAGACGCGCACCGCCGCACCCTTGCTGAGCAGATAGCCCACGAGCCGGTTGAGCGCCTTGTTCGCGCCGTCGACGGTCATGTTGTAATTGCCGCTGAACAGCGCGATGCGGAGGTCGGAAACGTCCATCGGACCCCCGCTAATATTATCGCGCGACAAAGGCAATCGGCGGCGATCAGTCGCCGGTGCCGGGCGGCGCCTCCAGTTCGACGACCAGCGGCGGATGCAGGCGCAGGTGATGGACGCGGCGCTCGTCGGCCTCGGTGACCTCGAGCCGCCATCCGCTCGCATGCACGAGCACTTCGCCAACCTCGGGCACATGGCCCGCGAGCACCGCCGACAGGCCGCCGATGGTGTCGACATCCTCCTCGACATCGCCGAGGCGCGCATCGATCGTCTCGCCGATATCGTCGAGCTCGGCGCGCGCGTCGACCTCCCAGCATCCGTCCGCCCCCTGGCGGATCAGTTCCTCGGGCTCGTCGTCATGCTCGTCCTCGACCTCGCCGACGATCTCCTCGACCAGATCCTCGAAGGTGACGAGGCCTTCGGTCCCCGAATATTCGTCGATGACGATCGCAAGGTGGGTGCGCTTGGCGCGCATGTCGGCGAGCAGGTCGAGCACGTCCATCGACTGCGGCACGTAGAGCGGCTGGCGAATGAGGTCGATCAGCGGGGGCGGCGCGCGTTTTTCGGCGAGCACGGCGAAGACGTCCTTGACGTGGATCATGCCGACGACCTCGTCGAGCGTCTCGCGATACACCGGCAGGCGGCTGTGCCCGGCCTCGACAAACAGCGCCGCGACCTCGTCGAAGCTCGCCGTTTCGGGAATGGCGATGATCTCGCCGCGGGGGACGGCGACGTCGTCGACCGTCTGCTCGCCGAAATGGAGGAGGTTGCGCACCATCTTGCGCTCGATCGGGGACAGGTCGCCGACGACGCTGCTGCCGCGGCGGCGCTCCTCGCCTTCCTCCTCGGCCTCGTCGATGACCTCTTCGATCTGCTCGCGCAGCGACGGCTCCTTGTCGCCGCCGAACAGCAATGTCTTCAGTCCGGCCAGCAGGCCGGATCTACTACTGTCCTCTTCCGATCGGTTCGAAGACCCCTGGTCGTCGGGCATATGTGCGCTTTTTCCCTGTTAATCCTGATCCGCATATGGATTGGCGAGGCCCAGCGATGCAAGCGCTTTCACTTCGAGCGCCTCCATCGCGCTCGCGCTCGCATCGTCCATATGATCGTAGCCGACGAGGTGGAGCGCGCCGTGGACGATCAGGTGCGTCGCGTGATCGGCGAGCGCGATGCCCTTCTCCTCCGCCTCGCGCGCGCAGGTCTCGCGCGCGAGCACGATGTCGCCGAGCAATATCTCGCCGTCGTCGCTGTTCGAGAGCGTTTCGAGCAGATCGGCCTGCACCTGCGGAAAGGACAGGACGTTGGTCGGCTTGTCCTTGCCGCGGAAGTCGCGGTTGAGCGTGTGAACCTCGGCATCGTCGGTGAGCCGCACCGCGACCTCGACCAGCGGCGCCGCATCGGCGAGCGCGGCATAGGGCGTCAGCTTGAGCGCGGCGGCGACCGCCTCGGCGGCGCGCGCCTCCCAGTCGAGGGTTTCGGGCCAGGGCGATGCCTGGTGGGTTTCAACGGTCAGCATGGGATGGACAGCATCTCGAATATGGCACGGGGAGCGGGAAGAAAGCGGCGGTCATGGCCCGCACGCCTATCGCGGCGCGACAGGGCTGGACAGCGAAAAATTCGGCGCGCAGAGCGTCCGCCGCCCGTCCCCCGCCGCGCGCGTCAGAGGAGGGGTTCAAGCGCAGCGCGAAAGCCTCTACTAGCCACCCCATGACCGAAGCGCCCCCGCCCTATGACGTGATCGTGATCGGCGGCGGGGTCAACGGCGCCGGGGTGGCGCGCGATGCCGCCGGGCGCGGCGCGCGCGTGCTACTGATCGAGGCCGGCGACCTGGCGCAGGGCACGAGCTCGGCATCGACCAAGCTGATCCACGGCGGGCTGCGTTATCTGGAGCATTACGAGTTCGCGCTGGTGCGCGAGGCGCTGAAGGAGCGCGAGATATTGTGGGGCATCGCGCCGCACATCATCTGGCCGCTGCGCTTCGTCCTGCCGCACCGGCCGGGGCTGCGCCCGCGCTGGCTGCTGCGGCTCGGCCTTTTCCTCTACGACCATATCGGCGGGCGGAAGAAGCTGCCCGCGACACGCTCGATCGACCTTCGCCGCCACGAGGCCGGCGCGCCGCTGCAACCGCAATATGTCCACGGCTTGGAATATTCGGACGGCTGGGTCGACGATGCGCGGCTCGTGCTGCTCAACGCGCGCGACGCCGCCGGCAAGGGCGCGCGGATCCGCACGCGGATGCACGCCGAGACGATGCGCGTCGAGGAGGGGCATTGGGTGGTCGAGGCGCGCGACGATCGCGGCCGCGCCTATCGCTTCACCGGCAAGAGCCTGGTCAATGCCGCAGGACCGGCGGTGCTCGACCTGCTCGCGCGCGCGTCGGCGCCGCCCGACCACCGGATGCGCCTGGTACGCGGGTCGCATATCGTCGTGCGCCGGAAGTTCGAACATGCCTATGCCTATTTCTTCCAGCTTCCCGACGGCCGCATCTTTTTCGCCATCCCCTATGAGCGCGATTTCACGCTGATCGGGACGACCGACCAGGATCATGACGGATCGCTGGCCGAGGTCCGCGCGAGCGACGCCGAAATCGCCTATCTGTGCGAAGGCGCGAGCGAATATTTCCGGGCCCCGGTCACCCCCGCCGACGTCGTCTGGACCTATTCGGGAGTGCGCCCGCTGATCGAAGACGGATCGGGGCGGCCCGAGGCCGCGACGCGCGGCTATCGCATCGATCTCGACAGCGACGAGGGCGCGCCGTTGCTCACCATCTATGGCGGCAAGATCACCAGCTATCGCCATGTCGCCGAAACCGCGGTCGATGCACTGGCGGACCATGTTCCCGCGATCACCGGCCGGCGCTGGACCGCCGGGGCACCGCTGCCCGGCGGCGATTTCCCCACCGACGGTGCCGCGACGATCGAGGCGGAATACAGGCGCGCGCACCCCTTCCTGCCCGCGGCGACGGTCGACCGGATCGTCAAGGCCTATGGCACCGACGCCCGGGCGTGGCTGGGCGGCGCGAAGGACTGGGATGCGCTGGGCGGTGAGATCGCGCACGGGCTGAGCGCCGCCGAGGTCGACTGGATGATGACGCGCGAATGGGCACGGACGACCGACGACATATTGTGGCGGCGGAGCAAGCTGGGGCTGTTGTTCAGCAAGGAAGATGTGGAGAAGCTGGCGGTCTTGCTGGAAGCAAAATACCCCCTGCCGCTCCCCGAATAACCCGCGCGACGGCACGCGACAGGTCAATCGGCCTTGCGCTTTGGCCTCTTCGGTTTGCGCGCCGCCGCCTCGCGCAGCCGGTTTTCGCGCTCGGCCAGCTCCTCGAAGCGGCAGAGCGGGATCGGCGCGGGCGGGTCTTTCGGTTCGGGCATAAGCAACCTCGTCACCCTCGAACGAGACAAGTGGCTCGTGAGACTCGATCGGGGACGTGCCCGTTCTTGAAAAGGCGGGTCCCGGGTCAAGCCCGGGATGACGTCAGTCGCAATCCTCCCTGTCGCGAAGCGATGGGGAGGTGGCAGCGCGAAGCGCTGACGGAGGGGCAATGGCGCGACATTGCCCCTCCACCACTCGCTCCGCGAGAGTGCTGGGTCGTCCAGTCCCCCGGACTGGACTTGGATTGCCGGGGGCAATCCAACCCTGCACTCCCCCTCCCCATGCCTGCGGCACAGGGAGGATTTGGCGTTACGCCGCCTCGGCCTCCGCCTCGGCGGGCAGGCGGATCATGTAATCGAACGCCGACAGCGCCGCCTTCGACCCTTCGCCCATCGCGATGACGATCTGCTTGTACGGCACCGTCGTGCAGTCGCCCGCCGCGAAGATGCCCTTCTGGCTCGTCTCGCCGCGATGATCGACCTCGATCTCGCCGCGCTGCGACAGGGTGACGCTGTCCTTCAGCCATTCGGTGTTGGGAACGAGGCCGATCTGGACGAAGATGCCTTCGAGTTCGACCTGGTGCAGTTCATCCTTGCCCCGATCCTTGTAGCTGAGTCCCGTCACCTTCTCGCCGTCGCCGAGCACTTCGGTCGTCAGCGCCGAGGTGATGATCCGGACGTTCGACAGGCTCGCCAGTTTCCGCTGGAGCACCGCGTCGGCGCGCAGTTCGCTGTCGAACTCGATCAGCGTGACGTGCGCAACGATGCCCGCGAGGTCGATCGCCGCCTCGACGCCGCTGTTGCCGCCGCCGATCACCGCGACGCGCTTGCCCTTGTAGAGCGGGCCGTCGCAGTGCGGGCAATAGGCCACACCCTTGTTGCGATACTGGTCCTCGCCCGGCACGCCGAGCTGGCGCCAGCGCGCGCCGGTCGAGAGGATCACGGTGCGCGCCCTGAGCGACGCGCCGTTCGCGAGCTTCACCTCGTGCAGACCGCCCTCGGTCTTCGCGGGGATCAGCTTTTCGGCGCGCTGGAGGTTCATGACGTCGACGTCATATTCCTTCACATGCTGTTCAAGCTGCGCGACGAGCTTCGGCCCTTCGGTGTGGGGGACCGAGATGAAATTCTCGATCGCCATCGTGTCGAGCACCTGTCCGCCGAAGCGTTCGGCGGCGATGCCGGTGCGGATACCCTTGCGCGCGGCATAGATCGCCGCCGCCGCGCCCGCGGGGCCGCCGCCGACGACGAGCACGTCGAACGCGTCCTTGGCCGCAATCTTCTCGGCCGCCTTCGCCTCGGCCCCCGTGTCGAGCTTCGCGAGGATCTGTTCGAGTTCCATGCGGCCCTGGCCGAAATTCTCTCCGTTGAGGAAGATCGTCGGCACCGCCATGATCTTGCGGTCCTCGACCTCGGCCTGGAACAGGCCGCCGTCGATCGCGGTGTGGGTGATGCGCGGGTTGACGACCGACATCAGGTTGAGCGCCTGCACGATATCGGGGCAATTCTGGCACGACAGCGAGAAATAGGTTTCGAAATGATAGTCGCCGTCGAGCGCGGCGACCTGCTCCAGCACCTCGGGCGCGACCTTCGGCGGATGTCCGCCGACCTGGAGCAGCGCGAGGACGAGCGAGGTGAATTCATGGCCGAGCGGGATGCCGGCGAAACGGACCGCGATTTCGGGGTGACCGACCCGGCGGATCAGGAAACTGGGGCGGCGCGCATCGTCGTCGGCGCGCGCCACGCTGACCTTGTCCGACAGCGTCGCGATCTCGTCCAGCAGGGTCGCCAGCTCGGCCGACTTGGCATCGTCGCCGAGCGACGAAATCAGTTCGATCGGTTCACGAAGGTTCGTGAGGAGGCCTTGAAGCTGCTGCTTCAGATTGGCTTCGAGCATGGGGAGAGCTCCTGCATAAATAGGGATCGTCATTGCGAGGACCGCGGCGAAAGCCGGGGGACGCGGCAATCCAGAGTGTGCGTAGGCCGCCCTGGATTGCTTCCCCCGGCTTTCGCCGGGGTCGCAATGACGAGTGTCAGGGGTGCCGCGTGCTCCCGCCTTCGCGGGAGCACGCTGGCATTTTACGATCGTTTAGATCTTGCCGACGAGGTCGAGCGAGGGGGCGAGGGTTTCGGCGCCCTCTTCCCACTTCGCGGGGCAGACTTCGCCCGGGTGGCTGACCCAGTACTGCAGCGCCTTGATCTTGCGGAGCAGTTCGGCGGCGTTGCGGCCCACGCCTTCGGGGGTGATTTCGAGCAGCTGGATCTCGCCCTGCGGATCGAGCACGAAGGTGCCGCGGTCGGCGAGGCCGACGCCCGGACGCAGGACTTCGAAATTGTTCGAGATCGTGTGGTTCTGGTCGCCCACCATGTAATAGTTGATCTTGCCGATCGCCGGCGAGGTGTCGTGCCACGCCTTGTGGCAGAAATGGGTGTCGGTCGACACGGCATAGACTTCGACGTCCATCTTCTGGAGCGTCGGGTAGATGTCGGCGAGGTCTTCGAGTTCGGTCGGGCAGACGAAGGTGAAGTCGGCGGGGTAGAAGAAGAAGACCGCCCACTTGCCCTTGACGTCGGCATCGCTGATGTCGACGAACTTGCCATCCTTGAAGGCGGTGGCGTTGAACGGCTTGATGGTCGTATTCAGAACGGACATGGAGAGCTCCTGGCTGGTTGTCGGAGCCCTCCCCTAGCGACATATGCTGCAGTGCGGAAATTGGAAAACCAAGCCGGCTTGATCGAAATTATCAATCAATAAGCGGTTGAATTTCCGAAACTCCGATCAATCTGTTCGAGCTTGCGGCGTCGGCAGCAGCAGGAAGTGCGTTCCCGCCATCGCGCCCAGCACACTCAGCGCGAAAAGGATCGAATGGGGCGCGCTGTCGGGTACGAAATATTCGCCCGCCACCCCCGCGGTCCAATAGATCTGGCGAAAGAAGAGCATCAACGCGCCGAGCAGCGCGGCGCCCGTCACGACGATCACATTGCCGGCGCGGAAAGCGTCGGGCTGGTCGCTCCATTCGCCTTCACGATCGGCGAACGCCCACGCCCCGGCGCCCTGATAGGCGAACAGGCCGCAGAAGATACCGAGGACGAACCAGATCGCATAGGGGAGCAGCGCGCTGTTGGCGCGCAGCGGCGCGATGTCGAACAGGGTGCAGACGATCACCCCGGCGATATCGGTCGCGACGAGCCAGCCGGCCAGCACCACGGCGGCTTTGACCGCGACCACCGGCGCGCCCGGCATTTCAGCGCGCCTCGATCGCCGCGACGCATTTGTCGATGTTCATCGCGCCATAGTCGAATATGTGCCGGCTGCCGTCCGAAAGGGTCAGGATCGCTTTCTTGCTGAACAGCTTGCGCTGGACCTCGACCGCCTCGATCGCCGCCTTTTCGATCACGAGCTGCCCCGCCACGACATGGTTCGTCAGCACGCCGATCAGGCTCGCCTCGAGCTTGGCGTCATAGAGCAGCCGCTGGTTGGTGACGGTCAGCTTGCCGTTATACTTCTCTCCGCCCGGAGGCAGGTAGAACAGCGTCCAGCTGTCGATCGGCTGTTCGCCGGGACGCAGGTCGTGGGCCATGATCGTTCCTTTCGCAGAAGCGGGGTGGCGTGGCGGATGGGCTCGCGGGGCCCGAGCGCGCCGCTAGGTCGATGGCGGCGGGCAGCGGTCGGCCTCCTGCGCGACCCAGCTCGCGAAATCCTCGAACGGGCGTTTTTCGAATTCGGCGTCCACGGTTCCGGCAGCGGCCTTGATCGCGGCATCGACGTCCGCGCCCGACCGCCCCATTTTCGTGCCGACGCTGCGCGCGATGCCGCGATAGGCCTCCGCGGCTGCCGAGCGCTGGGTCGCGGTGGCCGCCATCTCCTCACGCTCGGCGCCCGTCGCCTGTTCGGACAATATCTTGTAGAGGCGCGCCACGGCATCGAAGCTGGCCTGACAGCGAACCGCGATATCGTAGCCGGCGGTATCGATTTCGGCCGATGCGGCCTCGGCTTCCCCGACCTTCTCTGCGGCCGGTTCGGAGCAGCCCGCCGTGCCGAGCGCGAGCAGCGCGATCATCATCCCTGCCTTCATTCGCCTGTCCCCTCTTCTGTCGTTACGCGATTTCCCTGCCGATCAGCATCTTGCCCATCTGCCGCGACGATCCGTCGAAAAAGCCCGCCTCCGCCTGCCATTCGCGCGGGTTGCGAAAGGTGCCGAAGAGCATGTCGAAGAGCGGAATATCGCCGTAATTATAGGCGTGGACCCCGCGTTCATGATGCACCGAATGGCTTTCGGGCCGCGTCACCAGATAGCCCAGCCAGCGCGGCGTACGGACGTTGGCGTGCTGGAAGATGGTGCAAAAGGCCGCCCCGACCGACACGACGAGCGCCGCCTCCGCCGTCAGCCCGATGCCGAGCACGAGCGCGCAGCTGCCGAGCAGCGCCCAGCCGATCATGTCGAACGGGTGAAAATAGAAGGTGCCCCAGATATCGACGCGTTCGGCGCTGTGGTGCATCTGGTGCAGCCAGCGCCACAGCGGCTGGACATTGTGCATGGTGCGATGCCAGGCATAGATCAGGAATTCATAGCCGAGGAAGCCGATCGCCACCTGCGCCCAGAAGGGCCAACGCGATCCGTCGACGAGCTGATATTGGCCCAGCATCGTGTCCCACATCAGCGGCGAATAGGTGGTGACGCCGAAGTAGATCAGCGTGAAGGCGATGCCCTTTGCGCGCCACCGCGGCACGTCCGGAAAGGTCCGCGCCCGGAAGACCAGATCGACGATCGCGAAAAAGGCGAACATCGACAGCGCGATCGCGTGATAAAGGCCGAACATCGCTGCGTCCCCCTTGGCTGCAGGCATCGTCCGCCCCCGATATGCCAAGCGCCGGGACCGCGATAGTGGACTTGCGGTCGCTTTTATTTTCCCGCAGGATTTCCGCCGATTTCACGGGGCGTAGAGGGGACGTCGGCGATGGATGAGGCGCGTTCGGAATCGCATGCCGCACCGGAAACAGCATCCGGGGTGCAGCCGAAAGGCAAGAAGACGCGCGAGCGGCTGCTCGATGCCGCCAATGATGCGATATTATACAAGGGCTTCGCCGCGACGTCGATCGACGAACTGGTCGAAGCGGCGGGCATTTCGAAGGGCGGTTTCTTCTATCATTTCCGCGACAAGGGCGACCTCGCCCGCGAGCTTCTGCAACGCTTCCTCGCCGAAGACGACGCCGAGATGGATGCGCTGACCGGCCGCGCGCACGCGCTCGCCGACGATCCGATGCAGCGTTTCCTGATCTTCCTCGACCTCTATGCCGACCTGATGGACGAGATGGAGGCGGTGCACCCGGGGTGCCTCGTCGCCGCGATCATCTATCAGGAACAGGCGTTCGATCGCGAAGTGCGGGCGCTCCTGTTCGAAGCCGCGATCCGCTGGCGCGAACGGTTCCGCCTGTGGTTCGCGGCGATCGAGGAGCAGCACCGCCCGCTGGCCCCGATCGATCTCGACACGATCGCCGACAGCTTCAGCGCGGTCATCGAAGGCTCGATCGTGCTGACCCGCGCGCTCGGCGACCACCAGCTGATGGGCCGCCAGCTGCGCCTGTTCCGATCGATGGTCCAGGCCGCCTATGGCGTCAGTTGACGACAGCGCCTTGCCGCCGCCCGGACGGCATGGCAAATGTCGGCGATGACCGGTGGGGCGGACAATCAGTTGATAAGGCTCGATCTTGCCGACGGAGTGCGCGTCACCGCGTCGGACGACGCCGCGTCGCCGGTACTGACGCGCTTCTTTTCGGGCTACGACCGCGCCTTCGTGCTTCCCGACGAACGCGAGGAACTGGGCGGGTTCGAGGCGTGCCTCGCGCTCAACCGGAGCCATCGCCACGCCTTTGGCCGCACCCATTCGGAGCTGGTCGCGGTGTTCGAGGATGCGGAGGGCATCCTGCTCGGCGGCGCCAATTTCCTCGCGACCGCGATCGATCGCGGCGCGCACCTGCCCCCCGCGGCGGTCGCGCTCAACTATGTCTATGTCGAGGACGCGGCACGCGGGCGCGGGCTGCTGCGGGTCATCCTCGGCGCGGTGCGCGAACTCGCGCTGGTCGCGCTCGGCCTCGACCGCGACGGACCGCCGCCCGCGGTCTTCATCGAACAGAATGATCCGCTGCGCCTGACCCCCGAGGAATATGCCGCCGACACCGCGCATTCGGGCACCGACCAGATCGACCGGCTGGCGATCTGGGCGCGCGTCGGTACGCGCATCGTCGATTTTCCCTATGTCCAGCCGGCGCTGTCGGCCGACCAGCAGGCCGACGACGGGCTGATCTATGCCGCGGTCGGATATCCGGACGAAACCATCGACCCCGGGCTTTTCCACGACCATCTGCAAAGCTTCTTCGGCATATCGGTGCTGAAAGGCGCCGCCGACGTACCCGGCGGGGTCGCGACGGCGCAGCTCGCGGCGCTCGCCGCGCGCACCGCGCCGGTGCGACTGCTGCCGATGGAACCCGCCCTCGCCTGGCTGCGCGGCGGGCGGCCGACGGGGGATTTCGACAGTTTCCGCGCACTCGCCGCGGCCGCGGACGCAGGGGGATAGGACGGGATGACGGTTCGGGGGGACTGGGACGACGCGCTGGGTTTCGAGACCGCCCGGCCGGGCACGCTCTACTGGACGCTGTCGCTCTATATCGAACCCGATCGCGTCGCCGCCGCCGCGGGACAGGCGGGCAAGCCGCTCCGTCACGACCAGTTCGGCGCGATGCAGGCGAACCACCTGCCCTCGCTGCTGCTGCGCAACGCGATCGATCCGCTGTTCAACGACATCGCCGACCGCGAGGTGCTGGGCGAAGTGCAGGAACATCTGCTCGCCGCCGCCGACGCGCTGCCGCTGCCCGCCGATGCCGACAGGCACGCCCGCCATGCCCATCGCAAGGCCACCGAAAAGACCATCCGCGCGCACGAGCGACTGCGCTTCAAGCCCCCCGCCTCGGCACAATGGTCGACCGAGGGCGTGACCTACCGGGCCGAGCCCGCAGGGCTGAACGACGAACGCGCCGTGCGGTTCCGGCGCTTCTGGCTCGCCCACAACAATGGCGCGCTCAGCTATCATATGGGGTTCAGCCACCATTATGCCTCGTTGCACGCCGAGGGCGACCAGGCGGGTTATGACCCCGCGACCTATTATTTCCTGTCGCTGCTCCAGAAGCTTGCCGCGCCGAAGGAATTCGAACTCGGCGACCGGTGGAAACCGGGAAGCAGCGCATCGGTGTTCGAGGAAAATCTGGGCATCGCGCCGCTCGACGAACTGACCGTGACCGATGCCGGCGGCACGACCGAACGCTTCTGGCCCTTCGTACGGCGGCGGATGCTGGACGATGCCGGCCGGCTGTTCGACCGGCTGGCGGCAGAGACCGGCCGCCCGCGCGCCGACGACCTGGCGCCGCACCTGATCGACGAGGTGCCCTTCATCGAGGTGCCGGGGCTCCGCGTGCCCAAGTCGCGCTTCATGTTCCTCCTCCACGACGAACGCTTCTTCAAGCGGCTGATGCCGCTCGACCCCGTCACCGGCGAAAGCGCGGCGCGCAAGGTGATGGTGCAGGAGCTGTGCTACCTGCCCTTTCAGGAGAAGCTGGAGGAACGCGTCAGCGCGGCCGAAGCCGGCGACGGGATCGTCCGGCTCGACACCGGTTACTGGAACTGGGCGACGACGCAGCCGCAATATGAAGCGTGGATCAAGGGGCGCAAACCCGTGCTGCGCAAGGCGGGCGGCGGCAATTTCCGCAACGTCGGCGAACTCGCCGCGGCGATGCGGCAAGGCGCGGTCGAACTCACCGTCGACGAGGCCGGCGCTCCGTTGCCGGCACCGTTGCCGATGAAGATTCCCGCGTTCGAACCGCAGCGCACCGACTGCCTCGACTATCTGTTCCTCGCCGGGTTCAACCAGAACATCATCGATTTCATGAACCAGGACACGTCGGAAATTCTGGACAGCATCGATCCGATCTATCCCGACAGCGACGAACAGTCCGACGAACGTTTCTTCGTGCGCTACGCCAACCACCGCGCGATGGTCACCTATGTACCCAAGAGCCGCAGCCTCGAGACGGGCAACGACTATATCGGCACCTGCCCCTATGCCTTTCTGATCCACGCGCTCGCGCTCCACAACGAATATCTGGCGCGCGAGCATGAAGCGAAGAGCATGGCGCGGATCGAGCGGATCGAGTGGCTGGTCGCCAAGGGTCAGGGCGGCGCGACCGAGGGGCTGAGCGCGGCGGCGAAAGCGCTCGACCGTACCGAAAAGCTCGACGGCGCCGACGAGTTCGACCGCGCCGAAATGGCGATCAACCAGGTCAAATTCGCCGAATACAAGGAATATGAGCGCTTCCGCTACGCCAATCCCTTTCGCTACGACACCGAACGCGTCGTGTTCGGCAAGCTGGAAGGGCTGCGCGGCACCACCCGCAAGAAGGAGGCGCTGGCGCTCGCGATCGCCAGTCTCGAGGATCATGCGAGCGACCTGCAGCGGCGCCACCAGGCCGAGGTCGACAAACAGGCCGCACGGCGCGACCGCCAGCTCAGCATCCTGCTGGGCGGCACCGGCGTGTTCGGGGCGGGGCAGATGATTTACTGGATCGGCGAGACTGCGGCGGGCGATCCCGACGCCAAGCCCGCGAAGCCCGCCGAACCCGTCGTCCTCGACTTCCTGGGCATGCCCGACACGAAGCTGGAGGGGCAGACGATCATGGACACGACCGAAGCGTTGATGTTCTATGCGCTGATCGTCTTCGTTCCGCTCTTCTTCTATGTCTTCGGGTCGTGGGTCTGGGCTTCGATGCGCACGACGCGGATGGGCCGCCGGATCGAGGCGCGGCTCAGGAGCTTGCGGCGCCGGGTCCGGCGACAGGACTGATCTGATCCGTCCCCGGGAATCGGGCGGATCCTTTGCCTCCCTTCATCACGGTCGCCGCCTTGACGGCGAGCGGCGGGCTGCGATCCGGCGCGCGAACGCCTGCCGGGACGGGCCGCGATTGCACATCCGCACGGGGTTGCGCAAACGACGCGCGGCGGCATAGGAAAGACATTGAAAATTCATTGGAAATCCTGACCGGCGGGAGCATCGCCCGGACGGAATTGCGACGCTCCGATGAGGCGAATTTTCATATTTTGAAATTTTTTCTCTTTATTGCTTGAAATTTTCCATTTTGTCTGTCCTTATGGATATCGGCAAGCGACAGTCTCATTCAGGACCCTTCGTGCAAAGAAAAAGGGCCGCGACCGCCGCGCATTGCCGTCAGGAAGGCGAAGGGGATTTCTATGAAGGTTGTTCAACTGGGCTGGCTCACCGGCACCGCGCTCACTGTCATCGCCGGCCTCAGCCCGGCCCATGCGCAGACCGCACCCGAAGCGGACGCGGCGAGCCCGGCCGGCGAAAGCGAGATCGTCGTGACGGGCTCGCGAATCCAGCGCTCGGGCTTCGACGCCCCGACCCCGACCACCGTCATCGGCGAGGCCGAACTCTCGCTCGGCAACCGCCCCAGCATCGCCCAGGTCCTGAACGACGCTCCCCAGTTCCGCCCCACCGCGTCGCCGACGACGAACGCCGGCGGCACCAGCAGCGGCGTTTCGACCGCCGACATGCGCGGGCTCGGCGCGGTACGCACGCTGACGCTGCTCAACGGGCAGCGGTTTTCGGGCGCCGCCGACCTCAACACCGTGCCGCAAAGCCTGATCAAGCGCGTCGATGTCGTCACCGGCGGCGCGTCGGCCGCATGGGGATCGGGCGCCGTCGCGGGCGTCGTCAACATCATCCTCGACGATGATCTCACGGGCTGGCGCATGGGCGTCCAGACCGGCCTCTCGTCGCGCGGCGACGGCGCGCGCTACGGCGCCGACATCGCGTGGGGCACCGACTTCGCGGGCGGGCGCGGCCATTTCATGGTTGCGGGCGACTATATGAAGGAAAGCGGCATCCTGAGCCGCAAGGACCGCCCCAACCTCGAAGCCGGACTGTACAAGCCGGCGGGCGGGTCGCTGCAACTGGTGCGCGACCCCAATTCGACGCAGGTCTACAACGGCGGATCGGTCCTGAGCGGCCTCGGTGCGCCCTATGGCCTGGTGTTCAATCCCGACGGCAGCATCGTTCCCTTCCCGTTCGGTAGCAGCACCAACGGCGCGACGACCGTCGGCGGCGGCGGCCAGAACACCTATGACTATGTCGCGGTCAGCGCGCCGTATGAGCGCATCAATGCCTTCACACGGGCGAGCTACGACCTGACCGACTCGCTCGAACTCTGGGCGCAGTTCAGCTTTCACCGCATGACGGGCGACTATGCGCTCTTCCCCGAAACCGCGGCCGACATCACCACCCTGATCCGCCCCGACAACGCCTTCCTGACCCAGGCGAATCGCGACCGGCTGGCCGCTGCCGGCGTCGCCGGCCCCTTCCTGCTCGGCCGCTATCTCGACGATGTCGGGCCGGACCGGATGCTGTCGTTCGACTATAACCGCCGCAACCTCGAAGGCGCGATCGGCCTCGAAGGCAGCTTCGGCGACGGCTGGCGCTACAAGGCCTATTACGACCATGGCGAAATCCGGCTCAACCAGCGGATCAACAACCAGCGGATCAAGACGCGCTTCGCCAATGGCGTCGATTCGGTGCTGGTCGGCGGCACGCCGACCTGCCGCATCAATGCCGACGCGACGACCGCCAACGACGACCCGACCTGCGTGCCGATCAACCTTTTCGGCAACGGCAACATCTCCGACGCCGCCGCGGCCTGGGCCTTTGGCGGGTCGCATCTGATCGCGACGATCAAGCTCGACGCGGCGGGCGCCAGCCTGTCGGGCCAGCCCTTCGCGACCTGGGCGGGGCCGGTCGACATCGCGGTCGGCACCGACGTCCGCTGGGAAAAGCAGGTCACCAACTATGTCGACCCGCTGTCGCAGGCGAATGCGCTGAGCGTGCTCAACTCGTCGGCGACCAACGGCAGCTTCAACGTCAAGGAAGCCTTCGCCGAAGTGAACGTGCCGCTGCTCGACGTCAGCGACGTCGCGCGTCTCGAAATCAACGGCGCCGCGCGCTATTCGGATTACAGCACCAGCGGCGGCATCTGGTCGTGGAAGACCGGTGGCACGCTGCGCCTCGTCAACGACCTGCTGCTGCGCGCCGTCTATTCGCGCGACATCCGCTCGCCCAGCATCACCGAATATTTCCTCACCCGCTCGGTCGGCATCGGTACCGTTGTGGACCCGTACCGGGGCGATGCGGTGCAGGGCAATGTGACGGTCTATGGCGGCGGCAACCGGAACCTGACCCCCGAAATCTCGCACACGCTGACGCTCGGCGGGTCCTATTCGCCGCACTATATTCCGGGGCTGCGCCTGTCGGTCGACTATTATGACATCGACATCGACAATGTGATCACGTCGATCCCCGCGCAGACGCTGCTCAAGCAGTGCCACGACAATGCGCCGTCGGACCCGACCTGCGGCGGCATCATCGTCCGCAAGCCGAACGGCGAGATCGAGACAATCTCGAACACCATTCGCAACCTCGCCAATTACAACACGCAGGGGCTCGATATCGAGGCATCGTACCGGACGGCGCTGGGCAACGGGAATTTGAGCTTCCGCCTGCTCGCCAACCATGTCTTTCACCTGAAGGTCGACGGCACCGACGTCGCGGGCATCGTCGGCGGCGAAACCGCCTTTTCCACCCCGAAGTGGCGCGGCACCGCCACCGTGGCGTTCGACAACGAGGATTTCGGCGCCAATCTGCGCGTCCGCCATGTCGCCGGCGGGTTCTACAACGTGACCCAGCCCGGTGTCCCGCCGCTGGTGGACGGCCGCAACGGCAGCCGCACCTATGTCGACGTGGGCGCGCAGTTCAAGGCCGGCCCCTTCACCCTGTTCGCCAACATCAACAACCTGTTCGACCGCGACCCGCCGCTCACGCCCTATATCACGCCGAATTACGACGTGATCGGCCGCTATGTCTCGGGCGGGGTCAAGCTCCGCTTCTGATCGACGGGCTCTCTCGGGGAAAGGGGGGTAGCGGCATGCCGCTGCCCCCCTTTTCCGTGCGGTCCGGCATGCGTCGCCGGATTGGCCGTTATTTCACCAGCAGGATGCGGCTCGCGGGCGGGGCGGTCCATTCGAAGCCGCGCTCGGTGACCATGCCATTGTCCTCGAGCGGGATCTTGATCTTGCGCGCGCCCCATTCGGGGACGGGGGTGTAGAGGAAGAGCTCGATCGACAGGAAATTGCCGGGGCGCAGCGCATAGGTCATGCGCAGCGGGTTGAAATCGGCCATCGACGGCCCCGAGCCATGGCCCCAGTCGCCGACCGAATGGCTGCCGATGACGACATCGGACACTTTGGGATCGATGCCGGGATCGTCGTAGCGGCCGAGCACCAGCCCCGGCGTCGCGGCGACGCGGCGATTGACCGCGGCGAGCGCGTCGCCCGCGCTGATCCCCGGGCGCACCACATCGACGATCATCGCACGGATTTCGGCGGCCTTGTCGAAGGCGCGCTGCACCCCCGCCGGCGGCCCGTTCTCGCCGGGCTTCAGCACATAGGCCATGCGCTTCATGTCGGTGTAGGCGGTGAGATAGTTGACGCCCCAGTCCATCGTGATCAGGTCGCCCGGCTTGATGACATGGTCGCCCGAGGTCGGCCCGCGCTCGCCCGGCCCGAGGACATAGATGCTGGGCAGACCGAAACTGCTGCCGAGCCCCTGCGCGTGCAATTGTTCCATCATCCACCAGGCGACGTCGCCCGTCGTCGTGTGGCCGGGCCGGATCACTTCGTTCGACAGCGCGCGTTCGGCGATCGTCCGCGAAAACTCGCCCGCGCGCGCAAAGGCGGCGATTTCGCTCGCGCTGTGACGCGAGCGGAAATCGGAGACGAGCTTCTCCGCCGGCACCAGCCGCGCCGCGAGACCGGGGCCGAGCGTCTCGCGGAGATGGCGGTCGAGCGAAAGGCTGAGTCCGTCGGCGGTGCCGATCTCGGTCGCGGTGTTGATGCCGATCCGCCGCGGCGCACGCGCCTCGACGAAGGCGCGCAGCGTCGCGGGCGACGCCTTGACGTCATAGAGCGGGCACTGGTCGAACAGCGCGCCGCCGATGCCGAACGCCGCGCGCTCGACACGCCCGCTGCCGCGATCGGAGAAGACATAATAGCCGATGTCGCCGACATAGCCGCCGCCGAGCAGCGCGGAATTGGGATCGTCATGCCCCTCGCGCGCGGCGACGATCCACATGTCGATGTCGTTCTCGCGCATCGCGTCCGGCAGGATCAGGTCGAGCTTGTCCTTGCGGATCTGGCAGAGCTGCTCCCAGCGCTGCCGCGCTTCCTGCGCCGCGCCCGGCACCGGGATTGCGACCGCGACCGACGCCAGTGCGGCGAGCATTCCCGGCAACCCGCGCCGTCGATTCGTTCGCATTCCCGCTCCTCATGCGCGACACCCCGGCCCGCCCGATGCGGCCCGCCGGCGCCCCATGGTTTACATAACCATATTCACGCGATTTATGTCAATTTTTCGATGTCGCGCGGCAGCATCGATCGATCGCCCAGGCGGCCGACCGCCCCGCCCTCGCCCGATCCGCTTTCGACACGATCGACGCTACGGCGTCGGTATATTTCGGCTTCCGACACGGAATTGTCACCGTCGCCGTCCTATTCGCGCCATCGCAAATTTCGGTGAGCCGACATCGGAACTAAGTGCAAATACATATGTTTTCGGCTAATTCACCGGCCAACGCCACGTCGCCGCGACGGAACGGCTTGATCGAACAGGACAATTGAGGAACACATGAACGCAAGGTCGACGGGGAAATCGACAGTCAGGGCAGAGGGTGAAATGGAAAATCGCGGCGATTACGACCCGAGCAGTCCGACTTTCCGACTGGAAAACTCGCCATTTTACCTGATGGCGCACGCCGATTTCAAATATCACGAGGATATGGACAAGGTGCTGCACAAGCACGGCGTGTCCAAACCCATCTATCGTGTCATGACGGTACTTCGCGAACACCAGCCGGCCAGCATCGGCGCGATCGCCGAAGCCGCGCTCACCAAGCGCTCGACGATCAGCCGCATCATCGACCGGATGATCGAACAGGGGCTGGTGTCGACCGAACCCAATGCCGAGGACAACCGGATCACCGAGGTCACGCTGACCCCCGCGGGCCAGCAGACGCTGCGCAAGCTGACCCCGATCGTCGGGCGCCAGTTCACGCGCGCGATGGACGGCATCAGCAACCGCGACCTCGCCCACCTGCTGCGCACCCTGCAAAAGATCGGCGCCAATCTGAGCAAGCTGCCGATCGAATAGCGCGGTCGCGGTCGCGGTCGCGCCCGCACGCGCATCCATCCTGCTGCCCTGGGCTTTCCGGAGGACGGTCGCTGTGCTCGACCTCCGAAGAAGCGACGGCACAGCGCGCGGATATCACGTCGGTGACGGCTTCGGGGTGGGAAGCTGCCGATTGAGTGGCGAACCGGTTTCCCCTCCCGCACGCGGGAGGGGCAGCGAGGCTTGCCAGCTTGCTGGCTAGCCGCAGCGGGGTGGGCCATCGCGACGCCGCTGCCCACCCCCGACCCCTCCCGCAAGCGGGAGGGGAGAAGAGCGTCAGCAACCGGGCGCTAGCGGACCTCCCTCATCCCCGACATCGCCGAGATGAGGGTGAAAACCTCCGCCCCCGGCCATCAAAGGATACACGACCAGCGCGGTGCGAGCGGGATCGGGGACAGCAGCGGAACCGGAGCAGAAACCTACCGCGCCGGTCCGTCGACCACGACCTTGCCGTCGGCGACGACATAGCGGACGTCGCGGAGGTTCTTGAGCGAATCGAGCGGGTTGGCACCGAGGATCAGCAGGTCGGCGATCTTGCCTTTTTCGACCGTGCCGAGCTTGTCGCCCATCTTCATGATCTGCGCGCCGACGCGCGTCGCCGAGGCGAGGACCGCGGCGTTGCTCATCCCCGCCTCGCGCAGATAGTCGAGCTCGCGGAAATAGGCGTCGGGATAGCGCGTATCATTCTCGAACGGAATGTCGGTGCCGACGCCGATCGGCACGCCGGCGCGATGCGCCTCGCCCACGCGCTTCAGATGGTCCTGCTGGTCGATCACGAAGCGGCGCGAATGGGTGTGGTAGAAACCGCCGGTCGGGATGCCCGCGGTCGGATAGCCCCCGGTGAGCAGATTGTCGAAGGCGCCGATGGTGGGCACGAAGGCCGTGCCGTGCTTCTTCATCAGCGGCACCGCCTGGTCGCTCATCAGCAGCGGATGTTCGAGCGTGTCGACCCCCGCCTCGATCGCCCAGTCGGTATATTGGCCGTAGCTGTCGATCGCGACCGGCACACCGAGCGAATGCGCCTCCTCGATCGCCGCCGCGAGTTCCTCCTTGTCGGCGGGGGCGCCGAGCTTGATCCAGTCGGCAAGGCTGCGCACCTGCTGGCGTACGGCGGTGCGCCATTCCCATGGCCCGTTGAAGCCCTTGCTCGGACCGCCGAAACCCGGCTTCTGGCGTCCGGTCGCGGTCGAGGTCACTTCGTCGCCGTGCCCGCCGGTGGTCGCGATGATGCGCCCGCTCCACAGGACGCGCGGACCGCGGATGATGCCGCGGTCGACCGCTTCCTTGATGCGCAGCGCGACATCGTCGACGGTGCCGACGTCGCGCGCGGCGGTGATGCCCGCGTTGATCAGCTGTTCGGCGAGCGCGACTCCGCGGATCGCGGCGCCCGCCGGGCTGTCCGAATATTTTCCGAAATCGTGGCAACGCTGCTGGGTGAAGTGAATGTGCAGGTCGATCAGCCCGGGCATGACATAGAGGCCGGTCGCGTCGATCGTGCGCGCGGCGTTGGCGGGGACCGGGGTGGTCGCGGCGGGGCCCGCCGCGAGGATGCGGTCGCCCTGCGTCACCACGACGGCGTTGGCGACGGGCGCGCCGCCGCGCCCGTCGATCAGCGTGCCGCCGGCAATCACGACGACAGGATCGCGGCTGCGGTCGACCGGCGGGATCGGCAGGCCCCGCGCGTCGTCGGTGGTTTCGGGGATCGGGCGCGGCGCCGCGAGCGCTCCCGGGACCAGCGCGGCGAGCGACGCGAGAACGCCCACCCCCAGCGCAGCCTGTTTGCAGCGGACGAACGCCGGACGGCGGGTGGTGGTGACGAACATGGCGACCTCCATAAATGTGAATTTACACATGATTTAAAGCGTGATTCCCTTGACGACACAAGAGGGATTTGCTTCGATGCCGTCAGGGCCGGATCGGCGGGCGATCGGGCCGCCGGAGCGCGCGATGCAACGGACACAGCCAGCAGCGGCGATCGGGCAGGCGCTCGGCCAGGCGATGGCGCTCGCACAGGCGGGGCGCCTCGACGACGCCGAGGCGCGTTTGCGCGCGATCCTGTCGCACGACGCAAACCAGCCCGACGCGCTGCAACTGATGGGCATGATCGCGCGGCGCCGCGGCGATCATGACGCCGCCGCGACGCTCTTTCGCCGCTCGCTCGCGGCACAGCCGGCACAGCCGCACGTGCTCAACAATCTGGGCAACAGCCTCTCCGATCTCGGCCGCCACGAAGAGGCCGTCGCAGCCTATGACGGCGCGCTCGCGCTCGACGCCGGTTACGACGATGCACGGATCAATCGCGCACTCGCGCGGATCGCGCTCGACGATCCGGCGGCGGCGCATGACGACCTGCATCCGCTGGCCGCCGCGCGCCCCGACCAGCCGCGCATCTGGGCGGTGCTCGGGCAGGCGCTCAACGCGATGAACCGCGGCGGCGAAGCGGTCGCCGCCTGGCGCCGCGCGCTCGACCTGCGCCCGGGTCATGCGCCGTGGCTGCACAATCTGGCGGTCGCGCTGCGGCTGGCCGGGCGCGCCGAGGAGGCGCTGCCGCTCCTCGAGGAGTGCGCCGCGCACGCGCCGGATGAAGCGAAGATCCGCTACAATCTCGGCCATTGCCTGCAGGATCTCGGCCGCATCGAGGCGGCAGCGGACGCCTATCGTGCCGCGATCGCCCTGACCCCGATCGATGTCGCGATGCACGAATCGCTGAGCCGGATGCTGTGGGAACACGGCCGGACGGATCAGCATCTCGACAGCTACCGCGCCGCGCTGGCCGAACATCCCGACGATGCCGCGCTGCTCGCCAGCCTCGCCAACCGGCTGACGCTCGCCGGGCAGGCGCCCGAGGCGGCGGCGCTGCTCGCGCCCGCGGTGCAGCGCGGGACCGGTGGCGCCGAGCTGCGTCACCGGCTCGGGCAGGCGCTCTGGTCGAGCGGCCGCACCGACGCGGCGCTCGCGGCGTTCGACGCGGCGCTGGCAAATGATCCCGGCCATGCCCCGGCGCTGCGCGAATCGGCGCGATCGCTGCTGATCCTCGACCGCCCGGGCGAGGCGCTGCCGCGTATCGGGCGCTGCCTCGCGCTCGATGGCCACGACCAGCAGGCGCTCGCCCTGCAAGGCATCGGCTGGCGCCTGACCGGCGACGCGCGCGCCGAATGGCTGAACGACCCGGCGCTGATCGGCACGCACCGGCTGCATCCCGCGGACGGCGACACCGCCGGTTTCAACCGGCGGCTCGACGCGGCGCTCGGCGCGCTGCACCTCGGCCAGCATCAGCCGCTCGAACAGACGCTGCGCGGCGGCACCCAGACGGCCGACGACCTGTTCGCGCGCGACCTGCCCGAGATCGCGGCGGTGCGAGCGATGATCGAAGACGCGGTTCGCCGCCATATCGCGGCGCTGCCCGCCGACCCGACGCACCCCTTTCTGAACCGCAAGGCGGACGATTTCGCCTTTTCGGGTTCGTGGTCGGTGCGGCTGCACGACGGCGGCCACCACAGCAACCACATCCATCCCGCGGGCTGGATCAGCGCGGTCTATTATGTCGCGCTGCCCGACGCGGTCGCCGATGGCGAACAGGGGTGGCTGAAATTCGGCGAGACGGGGCTGCGGCTCGGTGCCCGCGAGCGGATTTTCCGCACGATCCGGCCCGAAGCGGGGCTGCTGGTGCTCTTTCCCTCCTATTTCTACCACGGCACCATCGCCTTCGCCGACACCGCCCACCGCACCACCATCGCCTTCGACGTCGTGCCGACGGGCTGATCAATTTACTTGCATATGCAAGTTTTTCGACGCACATTCCGAAACGGGAGGATTACACCATGACCGCTACCACGCTTCAGCAGTTCGCCGCGGACGTCGCCTCGGGCGCGATCCGCACGATCGACCTCACGCAAACGCTGTCGCCCGACACGCCGACGCTCGTCCTGCCCCCCGAATTCGGCCAGTGCGCCGCGTTCAGCCAGGAAGAAATCTCGCGCTACGACGAACGCGGGGTCGCCTGGTACTGGAACAATTTCACCGTCAGCGAGCATACGGGCACCCATTTCGACGCGCCGGTCCACTGGATCACGGGCAAGGACCTGCCGAACAATGCGGTCGACACCGTCGCCCCCGCCGACTTCGTCGCGCAGGCCGTCGTCATCGACATTGCGGACAAGGCCGCCGCCGATCCCGACTATCTGCTCACCGTCGCCGACATCGAGGCCTGGGAAGCGACCCATGGCCGCATCCCGCCGCGCAGCTGGATCCTGCTGCGCACCGACTGGTCGAAGCGCGACGTCGATGCCTATACCAACCGCCGCGAGGACGGCGCCCACACCCCGGGGCCGTCGGCCGAAGCGGTGGCCTTCCTTGTCGACCAGCGCGACGCGCACGGGCTGGGGGTCGAGACGATCGGCACCGACGCCGGGCAGGCGCATCTGCTCGAGCCCGCCTACCCCGCGCACACATTGTTCCACGCCGCGGGGCGCTATGGCCTGCAATGCCTCGAAAATCTCGATCTGCTGCCGCCGACCGGCAGCGTGATCGTCGCCGCACCGCTCAAGATCCGGGGCGGTTCGGGCAGCCCGCTGCGCGTGCTCGCGCTCGTCGCGGACTGAGGCGACGATGGCCGAGCGTTCGTTCAAGGCGGAAGTCGAGCAGCTGAAGCTCGGCGAGGGCGAAGCCTTTCACGGCGAGGGAATCCTCGCCGTGACCAAGGCGCTGCTCCAGTCGGGGGTCGCCTATGTCGGCGGCTATCAGGGCTCGCCGATCAGCCATCTGATGGACGTCTTCGCCGACGCGAGCGAGCTGATGGCGGGGCTCGGCGTCCATTTCGAAAGCTCGGCCAGCGAAGCGACCGCCGCGGCGATGCTCGCCGCCTCGGTCAACTATCCGCTGCGCGGTGCGGTGGCGTGGAAATCGGTCGTCGGCACCAACGTCGCGTCCGACGCGCTGTCGAACGTCGCCTCGGGCGGCGTCACCGGCGGTGCGCTGATCATCCTCGGCGAGGATTATGGCGAGGGCTCGTCGATCATGCAGGAACGCACCCACGCCTTTGCGATGAAATCGCAGATGTGGCTGCTCGACCCGCGTCCCAGCCTGCCGCTGATCGTCGACATGGTCGAAAAGGGGTTCGAGCTGTCGGAGGCGTCGAACACCCCCGTCATGCTCGAACTGCGCGTGCGTGCGTGCCATGTGACGGGGAGCTTCACCGCGCGCGACAACAGGCGCCCGCCGCTGACCGTCGCCGAAGCCGCCGCCGCGCCGAACCGCGACACCAGCCGCATCGTCCTGCCACCCGCGAACTTCCTGCACGAGGTCGAGAAGATCGAGAAACGCTGGCCCGCGGGGATCGATTTCGTGAAGGCAAACAAGCTCAACGAATATTTCGGCACGCCGGATGACGAGATCGGGATCATCGTCCAGGGCGGGCTGTTCAACTCGCTCAACCGCGCGCTCGAACTGCTCGGGCTGTCGGATGCCTTCGGCAACGCCGCGCTGCCGGTCTATGTCCTCAACGTCACCTATCCGCTCATCCCCGACGAGGTGCAGGCCTTTTGCGCGGGCAAGCGCGCGGTGCTCGTCGTCGAGGAAGGCCAGCCCGAATTCATCGAGCATGAGCTCAACACGCTCGTCCGCCGCGCCGACCTCGACACGCGGATCATCGGCAAGGATGTGCTGCCGCGCGCGGGCGAATATACCGCCGCGGTCGTCAAGGACGGCATCGCCAAATTCCTGCGCGCCCACGCCCCCGAGCGCGCGCCGGCCGAGGAAGCGGCGACGCCCCCCGCACTGCCGCCGAGCGCGGTGCCCCAGCGCCCCGCGGGCTTCTGCACGGGCTGCCCCGAACGCCCGATCTTTTCGGCAATGAAGCTGGTGCAGAAGGACATCGGCGAACTCCATGTGTCGGCCGACATCGGCTGCCATCTCTTTTCGATCCTGCCGCCCTTCCACATCGGCAACACGACGATGGGTTACGGCCTCGGCACCGCGGGCGCGTCGGCGTTCAAACCGCAGGACAAGCGCGCGGTCGCGATCATGGGCGACGGCGGCTTCTGGCACAACGGCCTGACCTCGGGCATCGGCAACGCGGTGTTCAACCAGGACGACAATCTGACGATCATCGTCGACAACGGCTATTCGGCGGCAACCGGCGGGCAGGACATCCCCTCGTCGCGCGCGACACCCCCGCACCGCCAGACCAACAACCCGATCGAACGCGCAGTGCGCGGCGTCGGCATCGCCTGGGCCAAAACGCGCACGCGCACCTATGACGTCGCGGGCATGCGCGACGCGATCCGCGACGCCCTCACCACCCCCGAAAAGGGACCGAAGGTGCTCGTCGCCCAGTCCGAATGCCAGCTCAACCGCCAGCGCCGGATCAAGCCGCAGCTCGCGAAGGCGATGAAGGCGGGCGAGCGCGTGGTGCGCGAACGCTTCGGGGTCGACCCCGACACCTGCACCGGCGACCATAGCTGCATCCGCCTGTCGGGCTGTCCGTCGCTGACGATCCGCGAGAATCCGGACCCGCTGCGCCAGGACCCGGTCGCGCATGTCGAGAACAGCTGCGTCGGCTGCGGCGTGTGCGGCGAGGTCAGCCACGCCGCCGTCCTCTGCCCCTCCTTCTACAAGGCGCGGATCATCGCCAACCCCGACCGCCGCGACCGGCTGCGCCAGCGGCTGCGCGGGTGGGTGATCGGCGCGCTCCAGCGGCGCTCGGCGCGCAAGCTCGCCGCGAGGGCCTTCTGATGTCCGCCCGCGATCGCATCACCATCGCCGTGCTCGGGCTCGGCGGCCAGGGCGGCGGGGTGCTCGCCGACTGGATCGTCCAGCTCGGCGAAGCGAACGGCTTCGTCGCGCAGGGCACGTCGGTCCCCGGGGTCGCGCAGCGTACCGGCGCGACCGTCTATTATATCGAGATGCTCCCCGCGGGCAGCGCGCAGCCCCCCGTGCTGGCGCTGATGCCCGTGCCGGGCGACGTCGACATCGTCGTCGCATCCGAACTGATGGAGGCCGGGCGCGCGATCCTGCGCGGGTTCGTGTCGAAGGACACGCTGCTGATCGGGTCGACCCACCGCGTCTATGCGATCGACGAGAAGTCGGCGATGGGCGACGGCCGCGCGAGCAGCGAGCGCATCGTCGCGGCGGCGCACGAGCGGTCGCGCCGCTTCATCGGTTTCGACATGGATGCCGCCGCCGAGCGCGCGGGCAGCGTGATCAGTTCGATCCTGTTCGGGGCGCTCGCGGGCAGCGGCGCGCTGCCCTTCGCGCGCGCGGCGTTCGAGGATGCGATCCGCGCCGGCGGCAAGGCGATCGAGCCCAATCTGCGCGGTTTCGCGGCGGGTTTCGACGCCGCGCAGGGCAAGCTCGTGCCCGAGCCGGAAGCCGCTGCCGCCGACAGCCCGACCACCGACGCGGGCCGCGCGCTGCTGGCGCGCATCGAGGCGACGCTGCCGCACGCGGCCCACACCTTTGCGATCGAGGGCGTGAAGCGGCTGATGGACTATCAGGATGCCGCCTATGCCGCGCTCTATCTCGACCGGCTCGAAAGCCTCGGCAACGACCCCGGACTGCTCACCGAGGCCGCGCGGCACCTTGCGCTGTGGATGTCGTACGAGGACACGATCCGCGTCGCGGCGCTCAAGGTCCGCGCCAGCCGCTTCGCGCGCGTGCGCGACGAGGTGAAGGCGAAGGACGAGCAGATCGTCGAACTCACCGAATATATGCACCCGCGGCTCGAGGAGATTTGCGAGACGCTGCCGGCATCGCTCGGCCGCCGCATCCTCGCGAGCGAAGGCCTGTCGCGACGGTTGAAGCCCCTGTTCACCAAGGGCCGGCACGTCGAGACGACGAGCCTGCGCTGGTTCCTGATGCTGTCGCTGCTCGCGGGCTGGCGGCGCTGGCGGCGCGGCACGCTGCGCTACCAGATCGAACAGGCGCGGATCGACGACTGGCTTTCGCTGGTGCGCTCGGCCGACCCCGCGACCGCGCTCGAACTGGTCAAGTGCCAGCGCCTCATCAAGGGTTATGGCGACACCTTCGAACGCGGGCTGGGCAATTACGAGCGGATCGCCGATCGCTATCGCGCGGCCCCCCTCACCGCAGCCGACATCGCACGCCTGCGCGACGCCGCGCTGGCGGACGAGGACGGCAAGGCGCTGACGCTGGCGCTCGCCTCCTGATCGGGGCGACCGAAGTCTTCGGACTTTCTCACCATAGCCTGAGCCTGTCGAAGGGCGCTTGTCCGAAAGGCGCCCTTCGACAGGCTCAGGGCTATGGTTCTGGCAGACCTCGACCGGACAGGACTGCCTCAGCCCCCTGCTGCAATCCACGCGTCGATCTTTGCCTCGAGCATCGTCATCGGCAACTGCCCCTGCGCGAGGATCAGGTCGTGGAAGGCGCGGATGTCGAAGCGGTCGCCGAGCGCGGCCTCGGCGCGGCGGCGCAGTTCGACGATCTTGAGCTCGCCGACCTTGTACGCGACCGCGCCGCCCGGCGCGCCGATGTAGCGCGCGAGTTCGGTGTCGATGTTGATGTCGGCGAGCGCGGTATTCTCGACGAAGCACTGGCGCGCCTGCGCATAGCTCCAGCCCATCACGTGAATGCCGGTGTCGACGACCATGCGGCACGCGCGCCACATTTCGGTCGAGAGGCTGCCGAACTTCTCATAGGCGTCGCGATAGACGCCCATTTCGTGCCCGAGCCGCTCGGCATAGAGCGCCCAGCCCTCGCGGAACGCGAGCAGGTCGCGCGCGCGGCGGAAACCCGGCAGGCCCTTGTTCTCGCTGTTGAGCGCGCCGTGGGTGTGGTGCCCCGGCGCCGCCTCGTGCAGGCTGAGCGCGGTCACTTCGTACAGCGGCCGCTGGTCGAGGTGCGAGGTGTTGACGACGAAATGGCCGGGAAAGCCCTTTTCGAAATCACCGCCGCCGCCCCCGCGCGCGGTGGTGTAGCCTTCCTCGAGCTCGCGCGGCACCGGCACAATCGTGAAGGGCTGGCGCGGCAGCATGCGGAAATAGCGCGGCAGCACGCCGTCGATCCGCTTCGATGCTGCGGCATATTTCTCGATCAGACCTTCGCGGCTGGTCGCATAGAAACGCGGATCGGTGCGCAGGAAGGCGAGCCAGTCGGCGAAGCTGCCTTCGAACCCCGTCGAGGCGATCACCGCGTCCATCTCGCCGCGGATGCGTTTGACCTCCGACAGGCCGAGCGCGTGGACCTGTTCGGCCGTCAGGTCGGTCGTCGTGTAATAGCGCAGCAGGAAGTCATAATAGGCGCGCCCGCCGGGGACGGCCGCGACGCCGAGTTCCTTGCGCGCCTTCGCACGATATGGCCCGTCGATATAGGCAAGCACCGCCTTCTGTGCCGGGCGGATCTCGCGTTCGATCAACTGCTGCGCTTCGGCCGCGACCGCGGGATAGGCCTTGAGCGGGCCCAGCATCGGATCCTCGGCGACGGGCACCGCAACCTGCTTGCGCAGGATCGCGACGCCAACGTCGATCACGACCGCGGGATGCGTCCACCCCGTCGCGACGCCGCGTTCGAGGTTCGTGCGCTGTTCGGCGAAATAGCCCGCGATGCCGCGCATGCGCTGAACCCACGCATGCGCCTCGGCCTCATTCCGCAGGTTGAGGCTGCGCGCGAGCGCATAGGGCGTGTTGTAGAAACCCTCGTGCGCGACGAAGGCGAAGCGCCGTTCGTCGAAATCGATCCCCTCGACCCGCCAGTCGATCAGCTGGCGCAGATAGTCGCGGTTCAGCCGATCCTCACCCGTCAATCCGCCGGCGTCGAGCGCGTCGAGCGCCGCACCGATCCGTTGCAGTTCGGCCTTGCGCTGCGCCATGCCCTTCGGCGTTTCGTCGGGCCAGCCCTCGCGCGAGCGCGACGGATCCGACCGCCCGGCCTCCATCGGATAGGCTTCCGCAAATCCTTCGTAGCGGTCGATGAGGCCGGGCAGCCCCGGATCGGCGGCGGCGGTGAGCAGCACCGCTGCCCCTCCGAGCAGGATCGCGCGGCCCAAGCGCCGGGTCAGGGACGAGGTCAGGGTTCGCATCGCAAAATCCTTTCGCAGGGTGGCATGATGAAGATCGCGCCGCGCGCGGCGAGCCGACGGCGCGGATTGAATGCCGGGATCATTCGGCTAAAGCGGCGGGCATGGACGCCTTTCAGTCGGGCAACCCCGGCGACACCGCCTTTCGGGTCGATCGATACCCCTTCTACCTGCTCAACCGGCTGGTGAGCCGGTACAACAGCATCATCGACGCGCGGCTGCGCGCGATCGGGCTCGATATTCCAGGCTGGCGGGTGCTGATGATCCTCGGCGAGAAGTCGCCGCGCGGCGCGCGCGAGATCGCCGAGGCGGCGGTGATCAACCTGTCGACGATGACGCGCATCATCCAGCGGATGACCGCCGCGGGGCTGGTCACGACCACGCCCAGCCCCGACGATGCGCGCGTGACGTCGGTCGCGCTGGCCCCGGCGGGCGAGGCACGGCTCGCCGAGGCGCGCCAGGCGACCGCGCCGGTCTATGCGCATCTGGTCACCGGGCTGGGTGCCGACGAGTTCGAGCAGCTGATCGCGCTGCTCGGGAGGCTGCACGACAATCTGGAACCGCTGGCGCCCTAGGCGATCCATCGCCGTCAATTCGACAGATAGGCCATCGACATCAGCAATTTGGGCAGCAGCGCCGCGCCGGCGTGGAAGCGGACCGGCGACGGCGTACGCGGCCGCACCGACAGCGCATCGGCGTTGCCCGTCGCCAGCATTTCCGCGACTTCGGCGCCGAGCACGCTGTTGGTCGCGATGCCGCGTCCGTTGCACGCCTGGATCGCGATCGCGCCTTCGCCGAGATCGTAGATTTCGGGCAGGAAGGAGGTGTTCACCCATGCGAGGCCGCGCCACAGATAATCGACCTCGGGATCGGGCATTGCGGCGAAATGCTGCGCCAGACGGCGCCGTGCTTCGCGATAGAGCGCCTTGTCGCCGCGCACGAGGAACGACACCGGAAAGGCCGAGATCAGATGCCCGTGGCCGTCGAGCCGTGCACTGAAAAGATAGGGAACCTTGTCGGTGAAGGCGCCGCCGCGCGGCAGGATCGCCGCGCGCTGCGCGGCGTCGAGCGGCGCGGTCGCGAACTGGAAGACGTGCAGCGGCAGCGTCGTCCGGCGCATCGCCGGATGGAGCGCGGCATTGCCGCCGTTCGCCGCCAGCACGACGCGCGCGGCGCGCACGGTGCCGCCCGGGGTCCGGCACACCCACACGTCTCCCTTGCGCGCGAGCGAGCGAACCGGACTGTTCGCGAACAGGCGCGCGCCGCTGCGTTCGGCCGCAGCCGCAAGACCGCGAACATAGCCGAGCGGGTTGAGGCTGCCGCCGTCGGCGAAGCGCAACGCACCGCAATAGCGCTCGGCACCGAACAGTCCCCGCGCGGTCGCCCCGTCGATGAAGTCGACGGCATGGCCGCGCGAACTCCATTGGGCCGCATAGCCACGCTGGCTCTCGGCAAGCGCCTCGGTGTGCGCCGGGGTATAAAAGCCGTCCTTGCGCGCGTCGCAGTCGATGCCGTGGCGCGCGATCAGATCGAAGACGAAGCGCCCCGAACCGCCGATCATCCGCGTGAGCCGCTCGCCGCCCTCGGCACCGAGCACCTGCTGGATCGTTTCGGGTGAATGGCGGATATAGTCGGGCGCGACGAGGCCGCCGCTCTGCCCCGTGGCGCCGTCGCCGGGCTGGCCCGCTTCAACGAGGACGACGTCGGCGCCCTTTTCCGCCAGATGGAGCGCGGTCGTCGTTCCTGCGATGCCGCCGCCGATCACCAATATGTCGGTTTCGACATGACCCGCAAGCGGCGCCAGCGCGGGGCCGGGCGCGGCGGTTGCCGTCCACAGGGGAGCCGTCACGCTGTCCTTGCGCGCGGCGGAAGAGATGGACCGGTGCTGCATTACCGCTCCGTCGACAGGACGAAGGGGGTGCGTGTCGCGGCGAGGGGGAGCAACCCCGCCGCGATGCCCTCAACTCGGGACAATGTCATAACTGCGAACTTTCCTGTTCGCCCGGTGACCGGGCGTTATCATTCGTATCTCAGATGGTGGCCGGAGCGCCCTTCGCCGGCTCGCCGATCCGCCGCGCGACGGTGACGAAGAGCAGCACGAAGCAAAGGGCGACGGGGGTGTTCATGATCATCGGCAGCGACATCTCGTTGTTGCCGACGATCGAAACGGCGATGAAGATCGCGGTGCCTTCCTGCCGCATCAGATGCTCGATCCCGATCGCGACATTTTCGCGCCGCGTGAAGCCGGCGAAACGCACGATCGTCATCACCACCACGACCATGATCAGGTTGAGTGCCACCGTGATCCAGAACAGCGCGCCCAGATTTTCGCGGAGCACCGGGACCTGGTCGTAGAGAATGACGCCGAACGAGCTGAACAGCACGATCGTCGCGGCATTCTTGAGGTAGCGCTTGAACCAGATCGCAAAATCGGGCCGCCAGGCACGGACGGCGAAACCGACCGCCGCGGGCAGGATGGTGATCGAGAAGATATCCCAGAAGAAGGAGGCGAGCGGGACCTGGACGTCGGCCTCGAGCCCCATGAAATGGAGCAGCGCGAAATGCGCGTAGAAGGGGACGACGAAAATATAGATCAGGCTGAGGATCAGCGTCATCGACATCGACAGCGCGAGATCGCCCTTCGCCATGTCGGTGAACAGGTTCGACAGCATCCCGCCCGGCGTGGTCGCGAGCAGGATGAAGCCGACCGCCAGCGCCGCGGTCGGCACGACGGTGAGCGCGAGCCCGAGCCCGATCAGCGGCGGCACGACGAGCATCGAACAAACACCGAAGATCAGCGCGCGCTTGTTGCGGAACACCTGCCGGAAATCGTCAGCGGTCAGCGACAGCCCCATCGACACCATGATCGCGACGAGCGATCCGGGGAGCAGCCAGTTGCCCAGGAGGGCCATGAGGTCGGCATAGGTCATCGGCGGGCGTCCTCAGGCGGTTTCGAGCGAAAGCGTGCAGGCGCCATTGCGGCGGATGGTCCGGCAGTCGGCCTGCGCCTTGGCGAGATCCTCGTCGACGATGCGCGCGCAGACATTGGCCTGGATCCAGCCGAAGGGCATGAGCAACCGACCGCCGCCGCCGTAGAAGACGCCGATGTCGTAAAAGGGCCCGGGCGGCAGTCCCTTGGTGCTGCCCGCCGCGAGATAGGCGAGCACGATGTCGCCCGCGTCGGGATAGGAGGTCGCATTCTCGAACGGGATCGCGGGATGCGCCATGCCCTCGGGGAGCGTGCTCGCGGGCATCGGCACCGAGATTTCGGGACCGGTCCAGATCGCGTGCATCGCCTCGAACCCCGCCTTGCGTTCGGCGAGATCCCACAGGAAAGCGGTCGATTCGGGCGCCGCATCGTCGAGCAGGCGGCAGCGCGCCGAAAGCCCCGATTGCGGTTCGATCAGTCGGATGAAACGCATGTCGTCCCCTATTTCCCGCTCACCATCGCCAGATACTCCTCTTTCTGGAGTGCGATGGGCACATTGCCGTTTTGCCACAGATAATCGTGGAAGCGCTTGAGGTCGAAGGCCTTGCCTTCGCGCACGCGCGCCTCGGCCAGGAATTCCGCGGTCTGCATCTTGCCGATCTGGTAGCTGATCGCCTGTCCTGGCGAGGCGGCGAAGAAGACAGCCTCCTCCTCGGCGGTCGCGCGGTCCATCGGCACCATCTGTTCCAGATAGTCGGCCGCCTCGGCGATGCTGAATTCGCCAAGCGCCAGCTTGACGTCGACCTCGACGCGCAGCGCGCGCAGCCGCGCGAAATTATAGATAATCTCGCGCGTCTTGGGCGCGTCGGCCCACAGTCCCGCCTGGAGCATCATCTCCTCGGCGTAGAAGCCCGTGCCCTCGTTGGCGCCGCTGTCATAATAGTGGCGACGCAGCGGGTTCGGATGCTTCCAGCCGAGCGTCAGCTGGAAGAAATGCCCCGGGACGCCTTCGTGCACGATGATCGGTCGCGGATCGCGGGTGATCGACAGGTTGAAATAGCCGAGCTTCGACGACGGATCGGGAAGATAGACGGTCGCATTCTGCCCGACGCGCGCCTGGCTGGTCAGGTCGAAGGTGCGGCCGAGCCAGCCGATCGGCGCGAGATAGGCGGGAAAGGGCTGCGCATTATAATGCCCCGCCCAATCGGGGACGGTGAGCAGGTTCTTCTCGCGCAGGAAATCGCGCACCTTGAGCTCGTCGGCGTCGAGCTGCGCGATCACCGTATCGATCGAACTGCCGATCGGAAGCTCGGGCACCCCGGCGTTGCGATTCCGCTCAAGTTCCTCGAACAGCACCGAACGCGCCCATTCCTGCCGCCCCATCACGAGCAGCTCTTCGGGCGAATAGGGATAGAGCGCGACGCTGCCGAGGAAATAGCGATAGGAATCGCGGCCGACCGCCGTGGTGTCCGACACGCCCGGGCGCTTCGCGGCAAGATAGGCGTCGAAATCAGCGAAGGCAGCCAGCGCGCGGGCCTTTGCCGTCGCAAGCTGGCGCCGCTGCGCCGCGGTCGCGTGCGGGTTCATTCCCGCGACCATGCCGTCGAGGCTGGCCGGCACGTCGGCGATCTGATGCCGCGCCGCATCGACGAAGGGACCGCGCATGTCGGTGAGATTGGCCTTGCCCGCCGACAGGATCGCGGGCGCATTGCCGAGCAGGCGGATGACGTCGTCGATCCGCGCGCGTTCGAGCGGCGGCGGCGGCAACAGCACCTCGAAGATCGGGTTGAGCGCCTGCGCGACATAGAAATGCGGCTGGCGGCGCCACGCCGCGACATGGTCGAATTCCCAGCGCACGCGCGACAGCGCCGAACCGACGAGGCGGTAATCGACCTTTTCGCTCACCGTCTGCGGCCTCGCCGCGAGCGCCTTCCACTCGGCCTCGAACGCGGCAAGCCGCGCCTGCTGCGCCGCGACCGCCGCGGGCGACCAGTCGGGCGTCCACTGCGCGGGGCGCACGATGCGCGGGATATCGTCGCTCGTCGCGGGCTGGGTCGCGGCACGCCACGCCCAGAATTGGGCGCCGAGCTGCTGCACCTCGGCCTGCGCCGCGGCATTCGGCGCCGCGAGCAGCGCCGCACCGCCGACCGCCAGCGAAATCGCGCGCTTCAGCATGCTACTTCCGGTTCTTCACGTTGCGGTCGAAGAAGTCGACCATCTTCTTGAACGCGAAGCGCGCCTGCGGAAGATTGTCGCTCGCCCACGCATGGTTGCCGCCGGGCAGCGTCACCAGTTCGAACATCTGCTCGCGCGCGATCATGCCCTCGGCAAGCGCGATCGTGTCCGAATAGAGGACGACCGGATCGCGCGTCCCGTGAATGATCATCAGCGGATCGGCGATCCCCTTCGCCTGGTACAGCGCCGACTGCGCCTCGTAGCGTGCGGGCATGTCGGCGCCTTCGGGCGGCCCCATGATCCACATCTGCGACGGATAGGCGTGCCAGACGTTGGTCGCCGGCGCCCCGGCGATGCCCGCGGCATAGACGCCGGGCTTCTTCGACAACGACATGATCGTCATCAGCCCGCCGTAGCTCGACCCCCACAGGCCGACGCGCCTGGGGTCGGCATAGCCCTTCTCGACCAGATACCGCACCCCGCTCTCGAGGTCGTTGATGTCGGTCTCGCCATAGCTGTGATGCTGCGTCTGGTTGTGGTCGCGCCCCTGCCCCCACGATCCGCGGATGTTGACGTTGAGGACGATATAGCCCTGCGCGACGAAATATTGGTCGAGCCCCCAGGTCGGGTGCGCGCGGCGCCCGCCCCACTGGTTGTGCACCGCATCCGAATAGACCGACCCGACGATCACCGGATAGCGTTTCGCGGGATCGAAATTGGCGGGAAGGCTCAGCCGCGCGACGAGGTTCGTGCCGTCGACGTGGCTCGGGAACTGGATATAGCCGATGTTCGCCCAGGTCTGCTGGTAGAATTCGGGCTGCGGCGATTTGGTCGCCTGTACCGCCTTGCCCGGTTTCGCCGTGTCGATCAGATAAAGTTCGGGCGGCGTCGTGTCGTTGCTGTACCAGTCGGCGACATGCCGGAAATCGGGCGAATAGACCGGCTGGTGGGTTCCCGCAGCGACACCGCTGATCCGCTGCACCTTGCCGCCCGCGACCGGAACGCGATAAATCTGGCGATCGGCGAGATCGGATTCGTTCGCGGTGAAATAGAGTTGCTTGCCCTTGCGGTCGACCGCGAAGCTGTCGATCTCCCACTGGCCGCTGGTAATCTGGCGCGGGGCCTCGCCGGCGGCGCGCTGGTGATAGAGGTGCAGCCAGCCGTCGCGGTCGGTCAGGATGACCAGCCCGTCGTCGCCGGGCGCCCATGCGACCTTCCAGTCGGGGCGCAGATGCTTGGGCTCGCGCAGCTGGTAGAAGGTTTCGCGGGCACCGGTCGCAACGTCATAGACGTAGATCGTATGCTCCTTGGCCTCCATGTCCGAACCGCTGACGAACAGCCGCTTGCCGTCGCCGGACAGGCCATAGTCCCACACATGGTGCCGGGCGTCGGGGCGCTCGTAGAAGCGAGCCTCGCCCGTCGCGAGGGTGACGACGCCGACGGTCGCCTTGGTCGTCTCGTCACCCGGAAAGGCACGGATGACCCGATTGTTCTGAAGTTCGCCCTTCGCGTAATAATAGATGTCGCGTTCGGGCATCGCGCGGTCGTCGGACTGCTGGAAGGCGATCGCCTTGCCGTCGGCCGCCCACTGGAAATCGTCGACATAGACTTTGGGATTGTCGTCCCCGGCCACGCGGCGGGCCACATTGCCGTCCTTTGCCGCAATATCGCGGACCCACAGGATTCCGCCGAGCGTGACGCGGTTGCGCGTGTCAACCGGATTGCCCGAAACGAAGGCGAGCTGCGTCCCGTCCGGCGATACCGCAAGCTTGCGGATCGCCTGCTTGTCGGTTTCAACCTTGGCGATCGTCCCGTTCGCCTCGCGGATGTGGAGCTGGCCGCCGAGGGTGAAGGCAACGCGCCCCTTGTCGAGTGCGATGGCCTGGGCGATCCCTTTCGCCTCGGCCTCGGGTTTGCTGTCGCGGCCGAGCGTGGTGAGCCGGGTCTTCTTTCCGGTCTTGATCGAATAGGACCAGATGTCGCGGAAGCTGTATCCTTCGTCGTTCCAGAGGAACAGCACGGCGCCGCCGTCGGCGGTCCAGGCATAGCCTTCGGGCGTGGTCCCGATCAGGCTCTTGTAACGATAGAGCTCGTCGATCGACAGCGACGTGCCGGCAACGTCGGCGGCACCCTGAACCGGCGCCTGCGGTGCCGGGCGCTCCTGCGCTGCCACTGCCGTCGTCGCCAGCGCGAGCGCCAGTACCGCACCGGCGGACCGGAAAAGACCCATTTTATTCATTGCCCCGAATTCCCAGCATCACACGACTTCGAACGCGACCGGGTGGGCCGCGGCGACATCTTGCCGCCGCGGCCCACGCCTTTCCACTCAGAAGTTCGCCCGGAACCCGATCGTGAACCGGCGACCGATGGCGTCGTAGGTTTCACGTTCGTAGAGGTAGAAGGGCGGATCGCGATCGAACAGATTGTCGATGTTGGCGAAGAAGCTGAAATTCTCCTTCACGTCGTAGTTCGCGCCGAGGTCGAAATAATGGACGTCCCCGGTCTCGGGCACGGCGAGCAAGGGAGTCGCCGCGCCCGAAGCCTTTGCACCCGCGATACGGCCATCCTTGGCCGAACCGATGAAGCGGTGACGGAGCGAGAGCTGGAGCTTTTCCATTTCCCAAGTCAGTCGCTGGGTGAAACGCCAGGTGGGGTTCGCCGTCGAGCAGCTGCCGCCACCGATATAGCCTGCGCAGTTGATCGCGTTGGCGATCGGGCTGCCCTGCGTGATGCTGTCGATCAGGTAGGTCCCGGCCAGATAGTAGTTGAGCGAACCCGCCCCCACATTGTGGCGATAGTCGAGACGGAAATCGACGCCGGTCGCCTTCATGTTCGCGATGTTCGCGTTGAGCAGCGGCACGTCGAACAGCTGGCCGTCGGGCGTGCGGTTGCGCAGCGGCGCGCAGAAGACGTTGTCAGCCGAGAGGTTGGCGTTACAGGCGGTGATCACCGACTGGAGCCCGCCACCGAACGAGCCGATCGCGTCCACGATCTTGATATTGTAGTAATCGACCGTCAGCTGAAGGTTGGGAACGAAGTCCGGACGGATCACCGCGCCCACCGACCAGGTATCCGACGTTTCTTCCTGCAGGTTGGGATTGCCGCCCGTCACCGCGCGGATCTGCTGGTTTTCCTGCTGGAAGACGTCGGCGACCGCGGCCGGAACGCCCAGCGTGTTGACGCAGAAGTCACGCTCCGCGGTGGTCCGCTCGGGGCCCGCGTTACAGAAGTCGACCGCCTGGAACGCGTTGTTCGTCTTGCCCGAATAGAGCTCGACCACGTTCGGCGCACGCACGGCGCGCTGATAGAGGCCGCGGAACTTCAGGCCGCGGAACGGCGAATATTCGCCGCCGAGCTTGTACGACCACACCGAACCCGCGGTCGAATAGTCCGAGAAGCGCAGGCCGCCCTCGAAGGCGAGCAGTTCGACACCCGGCATGTCGGCGAGGATCGGAACATAAAGTTCGCCATAGAGTTCGGCGACGTCGAACGACCCGGCCGTCTTGCTGAGCCCCGCCGAGCGCGACAGCGCCTTGCCCTGGATATAGAGCTGGTCGGGATTGAAGGCCGAGCTTTCCTTGCGATATTCGGCGCCGATCGAGATGCCGACATCGCCCGCGGGCAGCGAGAAGAGCGAGCCGGTGAGGCTGGCGCCGAGCTGCTTCTGGCGGATCGTCGTGATGTTGGTGAGATCGGTGTAGATGTAGTTCATCATCTCGGGGGTCAGCGAATTGAGCCCGAAAGGATTGAGAACGACGCACTTCGGATCGGCCGACGCACATTTGTACGGGTCGTTCGGGTTGGTCAGGAAGCCGTTGGCGAAATTGTCGATCAGCACGCCGCCGCCCTGGACATCGGTGACCTTGGTCTGGCCCTGGTTGTAGAAGACTTCCCACTTCAGCCGGTCGGTGAGGTCGCCCTTCAGGCCGACGACGAAGCGATAGAAATCGCGCGTCTGGTCGCTGGTGCGCGATCCGCCGTCGAGCAGGCGGCGGTTGATGTTGACCGGAACGAGATTGTTGCCGTCGGCGTCCATGTTGACGCTGAGGAAGTCGCGCAGCGTCGGGTCGAGATAGGGGTTGCGCAGATCGAGCTGGAAGCCGGGAATGAAGCCCGAGCTGCTCATCGGCACCGCGCCCAGCGTCGAGTTGATCTTGCTGTGGACGTAGGAACCTTCCCAGAAGGCGGTGACATTGTCGGTCACGTCATAATGGCCGATCACCGAGCCCTGCCAGCGCTGCATCGGCATCTGGAGGTTGGTGTAGGGACGGTCGTTGAAGCCGTCGCTCGTCTTGTAGGCGCGCCAGCCTTCGGGCGCGAAGAAGATGCCCGCGGTGCCGATGGTGTTGCCATAGGGATCCTTGAGGCCGACCAGCGAAGGGCTGAAGATCGTACCCTGCGGGGTCACGCCGTTGCCCGACGGGACGAGCACGGGCTTGCCGTCGACGATCGCGTCGGCGAGGAACACCGTCGCATGGTCGCGCGCCGAGCCCTTGACCATCGAACGGTCATAATAGCTGCCATGGAACACCATGTTGCCGCGGCCGTCGGCAAAATTGCCGCCGACGGTCAGGTCGATGTTGTAGCGTTCGGCGTCGCCTTCGTCGCTGATGCCGTAGGAACCGCCGATTTCGAAACCTTCGAAGTCATCCTTGGTCACGAAGTTGACGACGCCCGCCATCGCGTCCGAACCATAGACCGCCGACGCGCCGCCGGTCACGACCTCGACGCGCGAGATCAGCGAGGTCGGAATCATGTTGAGGTCGACGACGCCGTCCTGCGACGCACCGACGATGCGGCGACCGTTCTGGAGCACCAGGGTACGCACGGTACCGAGGTTGCGCAGGTTGACCGTCGCCGAACCGTTGCCCGAGTTCGACTGCGCGCCCGCGCCCGCGACCGCCTGCGGCAGCGCGTTGAGCAGTTGCTCGGTCTCGACGGTCGACGAATATTTGATTTCGTCCTGGCTGATGACGTTGACCGGGCTGTTCGATTCGACGTCGGGGCGCGCGATGCGCGAACCGGTGACGACAATCGCTTCGGCTTCCTCGGCGACCGGTTCCTGGGCCATTGCCGACCCCATCACCGCCATCGACAGGAACAGCGCCGAGCCGCCCCGCAATCCCGCCCGCATGTCTGCAACCCGCTTCATACCCATTTTCATACTCCCTGGACTGGACCGTCCGCCTGCGACATTCACGGTTGCCGACGTGGATCGCCAGATCATTCCCGTGAACAGTTGCGTGATTTTGATCATATTATGACCGCGCAGTCAATTCGGCGACGCAAATAAATGTGAAAAGTGTCATTTTTCGGACCCGCGAGCGCAAACGCACAGCCCGCCCATGCGCGTCGTGCTAGCCCGAATTTCAAACTATCCAATTGAAAAACAATTGTATATTATCCGACCCATCTCCCATCAATCCTTTGGGATCCGGCCGCCACCCAGCGCGCAGCGAGCGGCAGAAGCCTGGCGCCTCCCCCTTGCCGAAGCGCAACATGTCCCCTTGACCGGGAGCCATCCGTATAACATCATAACCAAAATCACGCGTTTTTCGTATCAATGATCAGTCGCCCGGCACCGATTCGACCGGGCGGCACGACAGAGAGGAACTCCTTCCCATGCGCAAGGCACCCATCGCCATCCTCGCCGCCCTGCTGGCCGGCACCGCCGGCCTGACGGCACCGGCGCCGGCCATCGCCGCCGAACAGGGCGCCGCCGCCCCCGTCGGCCCGCCCGATGGCAAGGGCAGCCATGACGCGCTGGTGACCCTGTTCACCACCTTCACCGAGTGGAAGACCCCGAAGGCGGTCGATGGCGTCGTCGACTACAGCCCCGCAACGGTCGACAAGCGCCGCGCCGAGCTGCGCGCCTTCCAGGCCAAGCTTCCCGACTTCGCGGTCGCGCGCTGGAACCGCCACCAGCAGGTCGACTATCTCGCGGTCCGCGCGCAAATGGACCTTCAGGATTTCACCCTCAACGTGACCAAGCCCTGGGCGCGCGATCCGGGCATGTACGTCGACGAACTGCAACGGCTTGCCTACACCGACCTGCCCGTCGAGGGCCCGGCGCTCGCGGCCTTCCGCGCGCGGCTGCGGACGATCCCCGCCTATCTGGCTCAGGCTCGCATCAATCTTGACTCGGTCGCGGCCGATTATGCCGACCTCGCGATCCACAGCCTGTCGCACGGCGACGGTGTCGGGCACGGCATGCCCTATCGCGCGGTCGAGCCCGAAGGACTGATCGGCTGGTTCGAAGATCTCCACGGGCGCGCGGCGAAGGCGCAGCCGGCGCTGCTTCCCGAGATCGAGGCCGCGCAGGCCGCGATCGGCGGCTTTCGCGACTGGCTGGTCGCCGCCCGCCCGACGATGACCACACCCGCGGGCGTGGGCAAGCCCGCGTACGACTGGTTCCTCACCAACGTCCGGCTGATGCCCTATGATTCGGACCAGATCGTCACCCTCGCCGAGCGCGAACTCGAACGCCACTGGGCCAATTACACGACCGAACGGCACCGCAACCGCAACCTGCCCGAACTTCAGCTGCCGACGTCGGCGGCCGAATATGAGGCGCAGCTTGCAGGGACCGACGCGAAGATCCGCCAGTGGCTCCGCGACGAAAAGATCATCACCATCCCCGACTATATTCCGGCGACCTATCAGGAAGTCGGCTTCAACGCGCCGTGGATCGTCCGCCCCGAAGGGCCGATGTTCTGGGAACAGGTCCAGTTCCGCGATGCCTCGCCCGACCATCTCCACGCGACCTTCCCCGGCCATCGTTTCGACGGCCTGACCGGCAAGCGCGTGACCGACCCGATCCGCAAGCATGTCAGCGACAGCGGCCGTACCGAAGGCTGGGGTTTCTACCTCGAGGAAGCCGCGCTCCAGCTGGGCCTGTTCGACGACCGCCCGCGGACGCGCGAACTCATCTATATCTTCGGCATCTTCCGCGCCGCGCGCACGATCGGCGACGTCAAGATGCAGCGCGGCGAGATGGACGTCGACCAGACGATGAAGTTCTGGAAGCAGTGGACGCCCTATCTCGACGACAATGTCGCGCGCGTCGACGCGGGCATCTATATCCGCCGCCCCCCGGGCTATGGCATGACCTACACGATCGGCGCGATGCAGTTGCAGAAGCTGATGGTCGACCGCAAGCGCCAGCTCGGCGACAAGTTCGCGATCGGCGAATATCACGACTATCTGATGGGCACCGGCCGGCTTCCCGTATCGCTGCTGCGCTACGACCTTACCGGCTATGACGACGAGATCCGCAACCTGTGGGCGCACAAGCCGCTGTCGGCACTGCTCGCCCAGACACCCTAGCGAGCGACGGAGCGCGGGCGCGAACGGGCGGGGCCTGCGTCCTTTTGCACGCACGGTCGCCCCGCCGCCCCTGGAAGGCGGTGGAGGCGCGCATCGGGTATCGTCGCGGGCGCCGCGCCCGCGACGCCATCGCCCCACAAGGCGCGCGCGGCGCTGCGCAGGGACGCGGGATAGCGGGCCAGATCGGGCAGGTCGGAATGGGTCAGCTGAGGCATGGTTCACCTGTGACCGGCGCGAAAGCGCCGGACGCAAAACCGCCGGCGCCCGAAGGGAACGAGCGCGGTGCGGATGAAAGGGATGTCGATGTCGCGCCGGTCGATCGGCGCCGGCCTAGATCCCGGTGCTACACATATGCATCGCAATACCCCTGCCTGGGGGAACGCAATGCCTGGCGCCGTCGCCCGGGCATCACGCGCTTTAGCCGTTGGTGACGCGGAGCAAGCTGCTTCCCGAATCAAAAGCCGCGGGCCGAAGAAAGCGCAACTGAAGGGCTCGGCCAGACCCCGACAGTAAATTCAACTTAAAAAATTGATATTAGGATCGTCAAGCGGCGAGCGGCCATTGTTCGGCGAAGAAAATCTGTCGCGCGGCGAGCCAAAGCTTGCCGGCCGCCAAGCCTGTTCGCCGTTCAAGCCATTTGCATATGCTGTGTTGCGCGTCTAACACGCGATTCAGGCATGACCGCGTTCCCCGATCCCGACGCTCCCGGCCCCGACCCCGCCGGACTTTCCGCCGAGCCGCTCGCGCAAGCCCCCGGCACGCCAGCGCCCGAAAGCCCGCGCCGCCGCAAGTTGCGCTGGGTCATGCGCGGGCTCGGCGCGCTGTCGATCCTCTTCGTCCTGCTCGTCGGCTGGCTGGCGATCACCGCGCCGCTGTCGAAATCGCTCGAACCGATCGTCCCGCCGCAGATCACGCTGCTCGCCTCCGACGGCACGCCAATCGCGCGCGCCGGGGCGATCGTCGAAGCGCCGGTCGAGACGACGAAGCTGCCCAAACATGTTACCCAGCCCTTTCTCGCGATCGAGGACCGGCGCTTCTACAGCCATTGGGGCGTCGATCCGCGCAGCATCGCGCGCGCGGTGTGGAGCAACGTCACCGGCGGCCGGACGCAGGGCGGCAGCACGATCACCCAGCAGCTCGCCAAATTCACCTTCCTGACCCCCGAGCGCAGCCTCGGTCGCAAGGCGCGCGAGGCGCTGATTGCCTTCTGGCTCGAAGCCTGGCTGTCGAAGGACGAAATCCTCGAACGCTATCTATCGAACGCCTATTTCGGCGACAACACCTATGGCCTGCGCGCCGCGTCGCTCCATTATTTCTATCGCCAACCCGAAAAGCTGACCCCCGCGCAGGCCGCGATGCTCGCCGGGCTGGTACAGGCCCCCTCGCGCCTCGCGCCGACCAAGAACCCCGATCTTGCCGAAAAACGCATGAAGCTGGTGCTCGGTGCGATGGTCGATGCCGGCTATCTGACCGCAGGCGAGGCGAAGGCGATCCGGACCCCGAAGATCGATGTGCGCACGCGCAACACGCTGCCCACCGGCACCTATTTCGCCGACTGGGCGCTGCCCGAGGCGCGCAAGCTGTCCGATGTCGGCTATGCGCGGCAGACGATCACGACGACGCTCGACGCGCGCTTGCAGGCGGCGGCGCGGCGCGCGGTCAACCGCGCCGGGCTGGGCGAGGCGCAGGTCGCGCTGGTCGCGATGCGCACCAATGGCGAGGTCGTCGCGATGATCGGCGGCCGCGACTATGCCAAATCGCCGTTCAACCGCGTGACGCAGGCGCGGCGCCAGCCGGGATCGACCTTCAAGCTGTTCGTCTATCTCGCCGCGCTGCGCAACGGCTGGGAAGCCGACGACGAGATCGCCAACGGTCCGATCGAAAACGGGACCTATCGCCCCAAGAACGGCGGCGGCGCCTATTCCGACACGATCACGCTCGAAGACGCCTTCGCCGCGTCGAGCAACGTTGCCGCGGTGCGGCTGCTCCAGGCGGTCGGCAGCGACAAGGTCATCGCGACCGCGCGCGATCTCGGCATCACCTCGCCGATGACCGAAGGCGACCCGAGCCTCGCGCTCGGCACGTCGAGCATGACCCTGCTCGAACTCACCGCCGCCTATGCCGGGGTCGCGGCGAACAGCTTTCCCGTCGAACCCCGCGCCTTCAAGACCGAGGAGCCGGGCTGGTTCACGCGGCTCTTTTCGGGGCCCGACAGCCTGTCGACCGCCGACCATGACGCGATCGAGGATATGCTGCGTGCTGCGGTCAATCGCGGCACCGGCCGCGCCGCGCGGCTGTCGCAGGCCAATTTCGGCAAGACCGGCACCAGCCAGGACAGCCGCGACGCACTGTTCGTCGGCTATTCGGGGGATCTCGTCGTCGGCGTGTGGGTCGGCAATGACGACAACAGCCCGCTCAAGGGGGTCACCGGCGGCGGCATTCCCGCGCGTATCTGGCGCGACTTCATGTCCGACGCGCTCGGCGTCAAGCCGCGTCCCAAACCCGCGCGCGACCCCGAAGGCCCCGTCGAACCGCTCGACGTGCCCGCCCCGGCCGACATTCCGGTGATCGACAAGACGCGCATCGGCATCGAGGGCGACCAGGCGGTCATCTCGACCGAAATCGGCGGGACGCGGATCGACCTCCGGCTGGGCAACCCGGCCACCGAGCAACCGCCGCCGGCGCAGCCGCCGCCGGCCGCCCAGCCGCCCGGCCCCTGAGCAGCCATCGATTCAACATGTTGGTCGACTTCGCGCCGCCCGCTGTTAGGATGGCACGAGTTTAGGGGATCGCTTTGGCCGGTTTTTTCGCTTTTCTCGCGATTGTCATTCTCTTCGTCCTCCTGATGGACACGCGCGGCCGGCTGAAGCGCGCGGAAGCGACGCTCGCCGAGGCGGCGAAGCGGATCGGCGCCTTGCAGCGCGCCGCCGGATTGCTGCCTCCCAAAGACGGAGAAACGCCCGAACAGGCGCGCGCGGCAGCGGCGGCGCCGATCGACGCAGCGCGTCCGGCGCCTTCCGCACGCCCGGTTGCCTGGACGCCCCCCGCCCCCGAAACGCTCGACCGCTGGAAACCCAAAGCCGCAACCCCGCCCCCCGGCGAAACGCCGCCGGCGCAGGATAGCGCCGAGGCGGTTCCGGCTCGCGCCGCCGCCGCGAGCGCGCCGCTGCCGTCCGTGTCACGCGACGCCCCCGCCGAAGAGAAAGCGGTCGCCGACAAACCTGCGGACGCCGCGGCGCCGGCGCCCGCGGTCGCCGCGAAGACCGCAACGCCTGCCCCGCCCCGCCCGGCCTCCGCCTCGCCGCCACCGCCCCGCGAACCGGCTCCAAGCCTGGCATCGCGCTTCGAAAACCTGTTCGGCAAGACGCTGCCGATCTGGGCCGGAGGCATCACCCTCGCGATCGCTGGCGTGCTGATCGTTCGCTACGCGATCGACGCGGGTTTCTTCGCGCGCGTCTTTACCCCGGGGGTTCAGGTCGTCGCCGGCATCCTCTTCGGGCTCGGGCTGATCGGCGGCGCCGAATATGCCTGGCGCAACGAGGACAAGGTCCGCGACCTGCGTGTGCCGCAGGCGCTGTCGGGCGCGGGTATCGCCACCCTCTATGCCGCGATCCTCGTCGCGGCGAACGTCTATGCCCTGATCGGACCGCTGACAGCGTTCGTCGGGCTCGCGATCGTCACCGCGGGGGCGCTCGGCCTGTCGCTGCGCTTCGGCCCGCCGAGCGCCTTGCTCGGGCTCGCCGGCGGCCTCGCCGCACCCGCGCTGGTCGGCGCGATCGAACCCAATGTGCCGTTGCTCGCCGTCTATCTCGGCCTCACCATAGCCGGGCTCACCGGGGTCGCGCGGATGAAGCGCTGGCCGTGGCTCGCGCTCGCCGCGCTCGTCGGGGGGATCGGCTGGAGCGTGTGGATGCTGCTCGCGGCGCGCGCGCTCGACACGATCGGTTCGCTGTCGATCGGCGGCTATGTCCTGTTGCTCGCACTCGCGCTGCCGATGATCGCCTTCGACGGACCGCGCGGCGCGATGCTGCGCGCGGGATCGGCGATCGTCGGCGCGCTGCAGCTCGCGCTGCTCGTCGGTTATGGCGGGTTCGCGCCGCTCCACTGGGGACTGTTCGCTTTGCTCGCGGCGGCGGGCCAATGGCTCGCGTGGCGCGAGAAGGATTTCGCGATCGTTCCCTCGATCAGCCTCGCGCTGTCGATACTGTTGCTCGGCGCCTGGCCCGACCCGACGCCGGGCTGGTTCGCGCTCGTCGGCCTGTCGCTCGCCGCGATCCACGCGCTGCCGCTGCTCGCGCGGCTCTGGACTCCGCCGATGGCGCTGCGCCGCACGCTCGAACTCTGCGCGATCGCGCTGGCGGCCGCGCCGCTGGTCAAATGGCATTTCTGGAGCATCGATGACCACGGGCTCGCGCTCGTCGCGCTCGGTGCGGCGCTGCTGGCCGGCGCGGGCATCGCGCTGGGGTGGCGAAACGACACGCGCACCGCCGACAGCCGCTTCGCGTGGCTGACGACGACGGCGGGGCTGCTCGTCGCGCTCGCCGCGCTCTTGCTGCTGCCGCACTGGACCGCACCGCTGGCGATCGGCGGCGTCGCGGCGGCGCTGCTCTTCTTCGGCAAGGCGGCGCAGGACCCGCGCATCGAACCGGTCGCGGCGGGCTTCGTCGGCGCGGCGCTGCTCGCGCTGATCGCCACCCCGCTCGCGCTGGTCGAGCTGCCGCGGCTGATGGTCGGCGTCGAGGACGGCTTCGCGGCGCAGGCGCTGATGCGCTGGGCCGGGCTCACCGCGCTGCTCGGCCTGTTCGCGGCAAGGGCCAACCATCGCCTGCTGCGTTTTGCCGCGCTGGCGATCGCCGGCGGCCTTGCCTACGGCACGCTCGCGCAATTCGTTCCCGGCTGGAGCCTGCCGCTCGCCATGGGCGTGGTGGCGGCGGGACTGTTCGGGATCGGCCGGCAGCGCGGCGCCCAGCCCGTCGAATGGCTGTCGCTGGCGTTCGTACCCGCCGCGGTGATCCTGCTCGCGGCGACCGGCCCCGATCCGTTCGCGCAGTGGAGCCGGCTCTTCGGCAGCGATGCCGCGGTCGATGCGACCGCGTTCCTGCGCTGGGCCGGGCTCGCGCTCGCCGCGCTGCTCTATGCCCTCTTCGCGCAGCAACCGCCGATCCGCCGCATCGGGCAGGTCGCGGCGGCGCTGCTCGGCTATGGCGCGCTGGCGCAATTCGTTCCCGGCGGCTGGCTGATGCTCGTTCCCGCGATCGGCGGCGCGGCGGCGCTGCTCGCGGCGCGGCGGATCGATCTTGCGCGCGTCGACGCCGCCGCGGCGAGCTTTGCCGCGCTCACCCTCGCCTGGGCGCTGCTGCCCGTCGGGCTGTGGGGCACTAAGGCCGGGCTGTCGCTCGGCGGCTGGCCGACGCAGTTCGACCTTCCTGGCCTCGCCGCCGATCCGTTGATCCTGCGCCTGCTTGTCCCCGCGGCGCTGTTCGCCGCGCCGCTCTGGCTGCTGCGCGAGCGCCTGCCGCGCTGGCTGCTGCTCGCGGGGTTCGCCGTCGCCGGCATCGTCGGCGGGATCGCGCTGCACGGCCTCTACCGGCTCGGCTTCGCCGCGGCGTTCGGCAGCGATTTCATCGCCACCGGCACCCCGCAGCGGCTCGTGTGGGAAGCGCTGCTGGTCGGCGGTGGCGCGGTCGCGATGCGACGGGGTTTTACCAGCCTCGCACGCGCACTCGTCCTTGCCGGCACCGCGCACGCGATCTGGTACGGGCTGATCCTCCACAACCCGCTGTGGGCGCCACAGGCGGTCGGCGCGCTGCCGCTCGCCAACTGGCTGCTCCCGCTCTTCCTGCTGCCGTTGCTCGGCCTGATCCTGACCCGACGGCTCTTCCCCGCTGCGCCGCCGCTCCTCGACCGGGCGGTGCAGATCGCCGCGATGCTGCTCGTCGCGGGTCTTGCCTGGGCGACATTGCGCCAGCTGTTCCACGGCAGCCTGCTCGTCGCGCCCGGCGTCACCGCGAGCGAGAATATCCTGCGCTCGATCCTGATCCTCGCGCTCGCGGCCGGCTATCTGCTGTGGGGCATCCGCACCGGGCGGCACGACTGGCGCATCGCCTCGCTGATCCTGATGCTCGGTGCGGTCGGCAAGGTCTTCCTGTTCGACGCCTCGGGGCTCGAAGGGCTGCTGCGCATCGGCTCGTTCGTCGTGCTCGGCTTCAGCCTGATCGGGATCGGCTGGCTCTACAGCCGCCAGCTCGCGCGGCCGCCGGCGGAAGACGAAACGGTAGCGGCATGACGATCCTGTTCGGGCTGGTCGCGGCGCTCGGCCTGTTGCCGTGGCTCGCCGGCCTGCTGCGGCTGCGCCCCGGCCCGGCGGCCATCGATGCGCGCCATCTGGCCGTCTCGACCACCCTCTGCGCGCTCGCCTTCAGCCTGACCTTCTTCATCCAGGAACTGGGACTGGTCCTGCCCAAGGCGCTGGTGCCGGGGCTCGCCCCGATCCTCTATCACAACGATCATGACTGGACCGGCGACGCGCCCGTTGCCGAACTGCTGCAAGGCGGCGGCGCGGCCGCGACGCTGGTCAGCGGGCTGGCCTTCCTGTGGCTCGCCGGACGGATCGCTCCGCAGCGGCCGGCATGGCGGCTCTTCGCCTTCTGGATGGCGTTTCAGGGCCTGTTCCAGTCGCTGAGCCAATGCGCGGTGGGCAGCCTGATCGCGGGCAACGATGTCGGCCGCGCGCTCGCCTGGCTCGGCGCCGGGCCGGTGGCGAAGGCGGCGCTGCTCCTGCTCGCGGTCGCCGCGATGACGGTCGCGGGACGCGCGCTGGCGCGGCGCTATCCGCTCGGCGGCGGCGATCGCCCGACGGCACGGCATCTGCTCGGGGTGCTGATGCTGGCGGTGATCCTGATCATCCCCTTCCGCATCCCGCGCGAGCCGGTCGAGGTCGTGCTGATCCCGCTCGTCGTACACATCGTCGGGCTGGGGTGGCTGACGCTCGGGCTCGCGGCGCTTCGCCGTGCACCCGCGGCACCGGTCGCCGCTCCGGCGCTCGCGGCGCCGGTCGCGGCGCTGCTCGCGCTGCTCGGCGCCTTCCAGCTCATTCTCCGGCCGGGCGTTGCATTCTGACGATATCGGAAAGGGTGGGACGATTCTGTTGCCCGGCTCGTCCCCAGCCGCTGGTATCCGATTCTGTTGCCCGGTTCGGTCCGAACCGCGTTCTATTTGAATAACCTTACGCCGTGAGGCTTATCGGTTACGCAGCCAGAGCGAGTGCTTCGTTATCGTTAGCACTTGTAGGTTTGAGCCTTGAACGGGTTACTCAGCCCGGAAGAAAACATCGTCTTTGAACACACGTCGATCCTGGTTCGGCCCCGTCAGAAACCCGCGCACCCGTTTGAAAGGGCGCGGGTTCGTGGTGGAGCCGCCGGGTACTGCCCCCGGGTCCGCTGTGTCTATTCCACGACACCATTTATCCTCATAGCCGGCCGAAACCGGCAAGACCCATATAGGAAACCCGCCCGCGCTTGGGAAGAGCGCAGGCGGGCCTTTTGTCGCGACTACGGCACCGCCTTGCGGCGGCGGGCGCCGGAAACGCGCTATTTCTTGCGCAATTCGTCGCGAATTTCGGTGAGGATATCGACCTCGGTGGGGCCGGCGGGTGCGTCGGGCGCCTTGCGCACCACCTTGTTCACCGTCTTGACCAGCAGGAAGATGATCCACGCCAGGATCAGGAAATTGATCACCGCGGTGATGAAGGCGCCGTATCCGATCATCGCGACCCCCGCCTTCTTGAGCGCCGCATAATCGGTCGCGGCAATGCCGTCGGGCACGCTGCCGAGGAGGATGAACTTGCTCGAAAAATCGACCCCGCCAAAGATCCAGCCGACGAGCGGCATGATCAGATCCTCGGTCAGCGAGCCCGTGATCGTCGCGAAGGCGCCGCCGATGATGACACCGACCGCAAGGTCGATGACATTGCCGCGCGCGATAAATTCCCTGAATTCACCCAACATCTTGCTGCTCCCCGGATGGTTGGCGTTATGGCGCCAAAGTGCCGCGACGATTGCGCAAAGGCAAGCGGCATCCTATTATGTGTGTTGTTGCGGCAAAACGCCGCCGGAGGGAGCTTGATGACCATGACCTATCGTTCCGCCCGCTGGTTGATCCTGCCCGTCGCCGCGATGAGCCTGTCCGCGTGCGGCATCAACAGCGTGCCCACCAAGGAAGAGGCGGCAAAGGCGAAATGGGCGAATGTCGAGGCCGCCTATCAACGCCGCGCCGACCTGATCCCCAACCTCGTCGAAACCGCCAAGGGCGCGGCCAATATCGAACAATCGACGCTCGAAGGCGTGATCCAGGCGCGCGCGTCGGCAACGCAGGTAAAGCTCGATCCCGCCGACCTCGAGGACCCGGCGAAGGTGCAGGCCTTCCAGCAGGCGCAGGGCAATGTGTCGAGCGCGCTCGGTCGGCTGCTCGTCACCGTCGAACAATATCCCGACCTCAAGAGCCAGGCGCGCTTCGCCGACCTGATGACCCAGCTCGAAGGCACCGAGAACCGGATCAACGTGACGATCCAGGATTATAACGCCGCGGTGCAGGACTATAACACGACGATCCGCACCTTCCCCGACATCATCGGCGCCAAGATCGTCCACGGTGCAAAGGAAATGACGCCGTACAAGGCGGTCACGCCCAACGCGAACGTCGCGCCGAAGGTCGATTTCGGAAAGTAGGCGTGCACCGCGCGATCCTTGCCGGTCCGCTCGCGATCCTGCTGGTCGCGGGCGGCTGCAAGGAGGCTCCGGCTGTCCCGGCCGAATCCGGGGGGCTGTTCGGGGCCGCCGAAGGGGCGACCGCAGACGCCGAAACGGCCTTTTGCGACGGCGTGCCGGCGATGGACTTGCGCGGACGGGTCACCGATGCGGCGAACATTTTGAAGCCCGAAGAGGAAAGGCGATTGTCCGAACGGCTTGCCCGATACGAAGACCGGACACGACACCAGATGGTCGTCGCGACGACCCCCGACCTGAACGGCGCGCGTGTCGACAACAGCGGGACCTGCCTGGGCCAGCGCTGGCGTATCGGGCGCAAGGACCACGACGACGGTATCGTCATTCTGGTCGCCCCGCACGAGCGCGAACTCAACATCGCCACGGGATTGGGAATGGAAAAGATGCTGACCGACGACAAGGCGCTGGCGGTCATCCACCAGATGACGCCGCACTTCGAAAAAGGCGATTATGCCGGCGGCCTGTCGACCGGCATCGAGGCCATCGCCGCACAGACGGGCGACGCCTCGTGAGGGCGATCCTGCTCGGCTGGGCAATGGGCCTGTCGCTGCTCGCCGTTCCCGCCGCCGCGCAGACCTTTCCCAAGCTGACCGGCCGCGTCGTCGATCAGGCGGACATCATTCCGCCCGCGGAGGAAGCCGCGCTCAACGCGCAGCTCGAAGCGCTCCAGACCAAGACCGGGCACCAGCTGGTGGTTGCAACGGTGACCGACCTCGAAGGCAACGACATCGGCGACTATGGCTACAAGCTCGGTCGCGAGTGGAAAATCGGCGACGCCGAAAAGGACGACGGCGTCGTCTTTTTGATCGCGCCGAACGAACGCCGGATGAACATATCGGTCGGCTACGGACTCGAACCCGTGCTGACCGACGCGATGTCGGGGCGCATCATCCGCGACACCGTGACACCGCTGTTCAAGGCAGGCGACATGCCCGGCGGTATTCAGGCAGGCGTCAACGCGATCGCCGAACAGATTCAGCTTACCCCCGAAGAAGCCGCCGCCCGCGCGGCGCAGATCGAGGCAGAGGAACGCGACCGCGCCAATGACGGCGACATCGGCGGGCTGATCTTCGTCGGCTTCATCATTTTCTTCTTCTTCGTGCTGCCGATCCTGTCGGGCCTCGGCCGCCGCGGCCGGAAGCGGCGCAAGGCGAGCCCGTGGGGCGCGCCGATCATCATCTGGGGCGACCATGACGACTGGGGCGGCGGCGGCGGCTCGTCGTGGGGCGGCGGCAGCTGGGGCGGCGGGGGCGGCGGCTTCGGGGGCTTTTCGGGCGGCGGCGGCAGCTTCGGCGGCGGCGGCGCGTCGGGCGGCTGGTAGAGGGGGACATATCATGCCACGCAAGGTCAGCCACGTCAGTCCGGCCGATCACGACATCGTCACGGCGGCGGTGGCGGACGCCGAGCGCCACACCAGCGGCGAGATCGTCACCGTCATCGCGGCGAAGTCGAACGATTATGACGATGTCGCGCTCGTCTGGGCCAGTGTCATCGCGTTCATCGCCATGTCGGTGATCGCGCTCTTCCCCGAATTCTACCGCGGCCTCTACGACCGGTTCACCGGCGGCTGGGGGCACGAGCTGACCGCGAACCAGTGGCTCGGCACGGTGATCGCGGTCGGGGTGCTCAAATGGATCGGCGTCTGGCTGATCCTGCTGTGGCGCCCGCTGCGGCTGTGGCTCACCCCGCGCGCGATCCTCGCGGGCCGCGTCCGCGCGCGCGCGGTCGACCTGTTCAAGGTCGGCACCGAGGCGAAGACGTTGGGGCGCACCGGCGTGCTCCTCTATGTCAGCCTCAAGGAGCATCGCGCCGACATCGTCGCCGACGAGGCGATCGCGGCCAAGGTCGCACCCGACGTGTGGGGCGACGCGATGGCGACGCTGATCGAACGCATCCGCGCGGGTCAGCCCGGCGAGGGCATGGCCGAGGCGGTGCGCCAGATGGGCGTCGTGCTCGCGCAGCATTTCCCGAAGGGCGACGACAATCCCAACGAGCTGCCCGACCGGCTGATCGAGCTGTAACACTCCCTCTCGTCCATTCGTGCTGAGCTTGTCGAAGCACCGTCCTTCTTGTCGACGCCCGAAAGAAAGAACGGCCCTTCGACAAGCTCAGGGCAAACGGTTTGGGATCAGAAAGGATAGACCATGAGCCGCCCCGCCCCTGGCACGCCCGTCGAAACCAGGTGGGAAGGCCGCTTCGTCACCGTCAAGCAGCAAGGAACGTGGGAATATGTCTCGCGTTCGCGCGGCATCCACGCCGCGGTGATCCTCGCGATCGACGAGGGCGACGATGGCCGCCACGTCATCCTGGTCGAACAATATCGCGTGCCGCTGGCGATCAACTGCCTCGAAATGCCCGCGGGGCTGGTGGGCGACGACATGGCGGGCGAAGCGTCCGAAATCGCGGCGCAGCGCGAACTCGAGGAAGAAACAGGCTATCGCGCCGAGCGCTGGCGCACCGTCGGCGAATTCTTCTCCTCGCCCGGCATGGTCAGCGAGAGCTTCACGCTGCTGGTCGCGACCGATCTCGTCAAGGTCGGCGAAGGCGGCGGGGTCGACAGCGAGGATATCACCGTCCACCGCGTCCCGCTCGACGGCATCGAGGCGTTTATCGCGGCGAAGCGCGCCGAAGGCTGCGGGATCGATGTGCGCGTCGCGATGCTGATCGCGGGAGGCCTTCTGGGCAACGGCTGATCCCCGACCGTATCGGGCGACCGAAAGGGGGCCTTCTATCGGCCCTTGAAGCGCCAGCGGAGCAACGGCCGCGCCAGCACCAGCCCGGCGAGGAAGCCGCCGACGTGCGCCCAGATCGCGATGTTGCCGAAACCCGCGCCGCCCGCGAAACCCAGCAGCAACTGCACCCCGATCCACGCCGCGGCCAGCCACAGCGCACGCACCCAGTGGCTGGGGATCGGGCCGATCGCCGCGGTCTTCGTCCGGCTGAAGATCAGCGCATAGACCGCGATCAAAGCCGAGATCGCCCCGCTCGCGCCGATCATGACGATGAGCGAGCGCGGATCGGCAAGCCACTGCGCGAAAGCGCCCGCATAGGCGCCGGCGACGAGCAGGAAGGCGGTTGCCGAGGCGCCCAAGGGCTGTTCAAGCTGGCGGCCGATGAACAGCAGCACCACGAGGTTGAAGCCCAGATGCAGAATGCCCGAGTGGAGGAAGGCGGCGGTCAGCGGCGTCAGCGCGAAGGGCAGCAGCGTTCCGGGCGGCGCAATGAGCTCCGACCCGAAACGGCCGGGAATGAAGCCGGCGCCCACGAAAGCCTGCTGTTCGGTACCGGTGAGCGCCAGCAGCACGAACAGCAGCGTGCATGCCAGCGCATAACCGTTGATGACGGGCGTACGCATGGCTGTCACCCGCCCCGCCGGATCAGACGAACTCGATCTTCGTCACCAGATAATATTTGTCGCCCGCGGGCACCGTCACCTCGATCTCGTCATCGACGCGGCGACCGATCAGCGCGCGGCCGAGCGGCGAATTATAGCTGATCTTGCCGACCTTGGCGTCGGCTTCGGCCTGGCCGACGATCTGGTACTTGACCGGCTTGTCGTCCTCGTCGGCGAGCGTGACGGTCGCGCCGAACACGATGCGGTCGCCCGACAGCGTCGTCGGGTCGATCACCTGCGCGCGCGACAATTTGTCTTCGAGGTCGCCGATGGTCGCTTCGACCTGACCCTGGCGTTCCTTGGCGGCGTGATATTCGGCATTTTCCGAAAGGTCGCCGTGCGCGCGCGCTTCCTCGATCGCGTCGACGATGAGGGGGCGTTCGGCCTTGAGCGCGGAGAGCTGTGCACTCAGCTTCTCATAGCCTTCCGCCAGCATCGGCACCTTTTCAACGCTTGCCATTATCCTGTTGTCCTTTGTCAATAATCCCGCCCCGGCGGGAGAGCGCCGGGCGGCAGAGCCGCTGTTTCCGTCGATGTCGGGGGGTGAAGCGGTCCCTCAATAATAGTCCTGTAGCGGCTTTACTTCAAGAGAGTGCGCGCGCAGCGCCCCGATCGCGTGGGTCGCGGCATCGCTGCCCGCCGCCGTCGTATAATAGGCGACGTCGGCGCCCAGCGCCGAAGCGCGGATCGATTGCGAGTCCTGCAGCGACTGCCAACCCTCGGTGGTGTTGAAGATCAGCTGGACGTCGCCGTCCTTGATCCGGTCGACGATATGCGGCCGCCCTTCGGCCACCTTGTTGACGCGCTCGACCGCGATCCCCTGCCCCGCCAGATAGTCGGCGGTGCCGCCCGTCGCGATCACCTGCCAGCCCCAGTCGGCGAGGCGGCGCACCGGTTCGATGATCCGCGGCTTGTCGCTGTCCTTGACCGAAACGAACACGCGCCCGTCGGTCGGCAGGCGGTCGCCCGCGCCGAGCTGCGCCTTGGCGAAGGCGAGGTTGAAATCACTGTCGATTCCCATGACTTCGCCCGTGGACTTCATCTCGGGGCTCAGCACCGGATCGGTGCCGGGGAAGCGCGCGAAGGGGAAGACCGCTTCCTTGACCGCGACATGGTCGATGTCGCGATTGATCTTGGGCAGGTCGGCGAGCTTCTCGCCCGCCATCACGCGCGCCGCGATCTTGGCGATCGGCGACCCCACCGCCTTGGCGACGAAAGGCACGGTGCGGCTCGCGCGCGGGTTGACCTCGATGAGGTACACCTCGTCGCCCTGCACCGCGAACTGGATGTTCATGAGCCCGCGGACCTCGAGCGCGCGCGCCAGCGCGTCGGCCTGGCGCTCGATCTCGGCGACGATTTCGGCGGACAGGCTGTACGGCGGGATCGAGCAGGCGCTGTCGCCCGAATGGACCCCGGCTTCCTCGATATGCTGGAGCACGCCCGCGACCACCACGTCGGTGCCGTCGCACAGGGCGTCGACATCGACCTCGATCGCGTCGCGCAGATAGCGGTCGATCAGCACCGGCGAGTCGCCCGACACCTGCACCGCGGTCTCGATATAATGTTCGAGCTGCGCCTGATCGTCGACGATCTCCATCGCGCGGCCGCCGAGAACGTAGCTGGGCCGCGTCAGCACAGGATAGCCGATGCGCGCCGCGACCGCGACGGCTTCCTCGCGGCTGCGCGCGATGCCGTTGGCGGGCTGTTTGAGGCCGAGCCTGTTCACCAGCGCCGCAAAACGCTCGCGGTCCTCGGCGAGGTCGATCGCGTCGGGCGAGGTGCCGAGGATCGGGATGCCGGCATCTTCCAGCGCCTGCGCGAGCTTGAGCGGGGTCTGGCCGCCGAACTGGACGATCACGCCGACGAGCGTGCCCTTCGACTGCTCGACGCTGAGGATTTCGAGCACGTCCTCGGCGGTCAGCGGTTCGAAATAGAGGCGGTCCGAGGTGTCATAGTCGGTCGACACCGTTTCGGGGTTGCAGTTGACCATGATCGTTTCATAGCCCGCCTCTTCCAGCGCGAAGCACGCGTGGCAGCAGCAATAGTCGAACTCGATCCCCTGCCCGATGCGGTTCGGACCGCCGCCGAGAATGACGATCTTCTGCCGCTCCGACGGGTTCGCCTCGCATTCGGGGGTTCCGAAGGTCGGGGCTTCGTAGGTCGAATAGAGATAGGGCGTCTTGGCCGCGAATTCGGCGGCGCAGGTGTCGATCGTCTTGAACACCGGGCGCACGCCGAGCCGGTGGCGCAGGTCGCGCACCTCGGCCTCGGTCACGCCGCCGGTCATCGCCTTGACCGCCTCGTGGATCAGCCCGCTGCCGCGCGCGGTCGCGCGCGCCGCGCCGGGACGCAGATGCGCCGACCGGAGCGCGAGATAGGCAAGGCGCTTGTCGCTGAAGCCCATCGCCTTCAGCTTGCGCAGCCCCTCGGCGTCGCGCGGCAGGCCGTTTTCCATCACGCCGTTTTCGGCCGCGACGATCTCTGCAATGCGTTCGAGGAACCACATGTCGTAACCCGCGACGCGGTTGATCTCGGCGAGCGGCAGGCCTTCGCGGATCGCCTGCGCGGTGTTGAGCAGCCGGTCGGGGGTGCGCTGCGCGAGCTCGCTGCGCAGCTGGTCGTGGCTCGCGCCGACGAGCCGGTCGACGAAGTTGAAACCCGAGAGGCCGGTTTCGAGGCCGCGGAGCGCCTTTTGCATCGATTCGTGGATCGTGCGGCCGATCGCCATCACCTCACCGACCGATTTCATCGCGGTCGACAGCGTCGCCTCGGCGCCCTTGAACTTTTCAAAGGCGAAGCGCGGGATCTTGGTGACGACATAGTCGATCGTCGGTTCGAACGACGCCGGGGTCACGCCGGTGATGTCGTTCATGATCTCGTCGAGCGTGTAACCGACCGCGAGCTTCGCCGCGACCTTGGCGATCGGGAAACCTGTCGCCTTCGACGCCAGCGCCGACGAACGCGACACGCGCGGGTTCATCTCGATGACGATCAGGCGGCCGTCCTTGGGGTTGACCGCGAACTGGACGTTCGACCCGCCCGTCTCGACGCCGATCTCGCGCAGCACCGCGATGCTCGCGTTGCGCATGATCTGATATTCCTTGTCGGTCAGCGTCAGCGCCGGCGCGACGGTGATGCTGTCGCCGGTATGCACGCCCATCGGATCGACATTCTCGATCGAGCAGATGATGATGCAATTGTCCTTGCGGTCGCGCACCACCTCCATCTCATATTCTTTCCAGCCGAGGAGCGATTCCTCGATCAGGACCTCGGTGGTCGGCGAGGCGATCAGGCCGCCGCGGACGATTTGCTCGAACTCCTCGCGGTTATACGCGATGCCGCCGCCGGTGCCGCCAAGCGTGAACGACGGGCGGATGATCGACGGCAGCCCGGTGCGTTCGAGCACCGCAAACGCCTCGTCGAGCGTGTGCGCAACGCCCGAGCGCGCGCTTTCCAGCCCGATCTTGTCCATCGCGTCGCGGAACTTCTGCCGGTCCTCGGCCTTGTCGATCGCCTCGGCGTCGGCGCCGATCATCTCGACGCCATATTTGGCGAGCGTGCCGTCCTGCGCGAGCGCAAGCGCGGTGTTGAGCGCGGTCTGCCCGCCCATCGTCGGCAGCACCGCATCGGGGCGCTCCTTTTCGATGATCTTGGCGACGATCTCGGGCGTGATCGGCTCGACATAGGTCGCGTCGGCGAGGTCGGGATCGGTCATGATCGTCGCCGGATTGGAGTTGACGAGGACGATGCGATAGCCCTCCTCCTTCAGCGCCTTGATCGCCTGCGTCCCCGAATAGTCGAACTCGCACGCCTGACCGATAACGATCGGGCCAGCGCCGATGACGAGGATGGATTGGATGTCGGTTCTTTTGGGCATTTCAGGCTGCTATCTTCAAAGCCCCCCCCCATGAGGGGGAGGGTTGGGTGGGGGCGTCCAGACGATGACGGACAAGCGATTGACGAGGGTAGCGCGCAGGTTGCGTCGCGAACCCACCGAGGCGGAGAAAAGGCTGTGGTCGCGGCTGCGCGGAAAACAGCTGGGCGTTCAATTCACCCGGCAATTCCCGATCGGCCCGTTCGTGGCCGATTTTGCCTGCCGGTCGATGAAGCTCGTCGTCGAGGTCGATGGCGGCCAGCACGCCGACAGCCCCGATGATGCCGAGCGCACGCGCCTGATCGAGGCGCATGGCTACAGCGTGATCCGCTTCTGGAACAATGATGTACTCGCCAATACCGATGGCGTTGTCGCGATGATTGTCGAACAACTCGCCATCGCCCGTGGCTGATAAAACCCTCCCCCTTGAAAGGGAGGGTTGGATGGGGGTGTACGTACGTGAGCGGTGACGCGCGGCCTGACGACCTCGCTCCCCCACCCCCAGCCCCTCCCCGACGGGGAGGGGGGCAACAAGGCCGAAACCTTGGTTCACTGCACATTCCGATCGACGCCGATCTGCGGATCAGTCCCGCCGACCTCGGCGATGAAGTCGAGCACCGGGCGTGCGGTCGCCGCGACCCACGCCGCATCGGGCACGACATCCTCATATTCGAAGATCAGATGATGCCGCCCGACCCCGCGCGCTTCGCCAAGGCCGCGCGCCTCGGCAAGCTGCACCGCCTCATAGGGCAGCCGCCGCGCGCAGGTGATGTTGAGCCGCACCCCCGCGCCCCAGCGCTCAGGGTTCGCCGCAGCATCAGCGGCCAGCGCGTCGAGCTGCTCGGCAAAACTCATTTGAGCCCGCCCACGAACTTCTCGAACAGATAGAAGCTGTCCTGCGGCCCCGGGCTCGCCTCGGGGTGATATTGGACGCTGAAGGCCTTCTTGCCCGTGATCGCGATACCGCAGTTCGATCCGTCGAACAGGCTCTTGTGCGTTTCGACCACGCCCGCGGGCAAGGTCGCGGCGTCGACTGCGAAGCCGTGGTTCATGCTGGTGATCTCGACCACGCCGTCGGCGAAGTCGCCGCCGACGCGCTGCACCGGGTGGTTCGCGCCGCGATGGCCCTGATGCATCTTCACCGTCTTGGCGCCCGCCGCGATGCCGAGCATCTGGTGGCCGAGGCAGATACCGAAGATCGGCACGTCGCGGTCGAGCAGGCCCCGGATCACCGGTACCGCATAGTCGCCCGTCGCCGCGGGGTCGCCGGGGCCGTTCGACAGGAACACGCCGTCGGGCTGGTGGCCCAGCACCTCGTCGAGGGTCGCGGTCGCGGGGACCACGGTGACGCGCGCGCCCGCCGCGACGAGGTTGCGGAAGATATTGTCCTTTGCGCCATAGTCGATCGCGACGACGTGCGGGCGTTCGCCGCCGCCCGCGCCCGCATAGCCATGGCCGAGTTTCCACGCGCCGCCGGTCCAGTCGCCCGTGTCGGTGCGGCTGACCTCCTTCGCAAGGTCGAGCCCCTCGAGCCCCGACCAGCCGCGCGCTTGTCCGAGCAGTTCGTCGATGTCGAATTTGCCGTCGGGGTTGTGCGCAACGACGCCGTTGGGTGCGCCCGCGTCGCGGATACGGCGCGTCAGCGCGCGCGTGTCGATGCCGGCGAGCCCGATCAGGCCCTGATCGGCCATCCAGTCGGGCAGCGTCTGGACGCTGCGGAAATTGCTGGGCTGCGTCGGCAGTTCGCGCGTGATGCAGCCGATCGCGGCGCGCTTGTCGCGCTCCATATCCTCGGGATTCGCGCCGACATTGCCGATGTGCGGAAAGGTGAAGGTGATGATCTGCCCCGCGTAGCTCGGGTCGGTCAGGATTTCCTGATATCCCGTCATCGCCGTGTTGAAGCAGATTTCGCCCACCCCCGCGCCGGTCGCGCCATAGCCGATGCCCCACAGGATCGTGCCGTCGGCAAGGACGAGGACGCCGGTGGCGCCCGAGGGCTGGCTTGCGGGCGCGACTTTGGGCGCCACAGGGGGGTTGGCTGGTGCCATTCAACATGCTCCGGACGGGGGGCTAAACGGCCGACCAAGTAGGCGGCAAAAAAGTGATTCACAAGCTATCGGATTATGAATCTTGCCGCTAAGGGTGCTTCTTTCCCACATTGCAGCGCAAGAGGACACGTCATGATTCGCGACGACATCAAGGCTGCGCAGGTTGCCGCGATGAAAGCCGGCGACAAGGCGCGTTTGGGCACGATCCGGCTGATGCTGGCCAAGATCAAGGACAAGGACATCGAACTCCGGACCGGCACCGCGCCGGCCGACGACGACGCGCTCGTCACCGACGTCCTGCAAAAGATGGTCAAGCAGCGCCGCGAGTCGATCACCATGTACGAACAGGGCGGCCGCCAGGAACTCGCCGATATCGAGGCGGCCGAGGTCGCGGTGATCGAGGATTTCCTGCCCGCGCAGCTCAGCGATGACGAAGCGCAGGCCGCGATCCGGGCGATCGCCGCCGAGCTCGGCGCGGCGAGCCTCAAGGACATGGGCAAGGTCATGGCCGCGGTGAAGGAACGCCACGGGTCCGAGCTCGACATGAGCAAGGCGAGCGGGTGGGTGAAGGCGGCGCTGAGCTGAATCCGCTCGCGGCGCCGGCCCACCCCTAGCCCCTCCCGCAAGCGGGAGGGGACAAGAAGGTCGCGGACCAACCTCTCCCCTCCCGCTTGCGGGAGGGGTCGGGGGTGGGCATACCGCCCTATGATGGATGGACAGTTTCAGCCCCGCGACACGCCGCGAGCGAAGGAGTTGCGCAATGCTGCCACTCCCGCCGAGCGGACCTTGTGGCGCTGCCTGTCCGGCCGGAAAATCGGTGGCTGGAAATTCAGCCGGCAAATGCCTGTCGGCCCCTACTTCGCTGACTTTCTTTGCCGTGAGGCGCAATTGATAGTCGAACTCGATGGATACTCGCACGACATGCGCCAGGCTTATGACGAGCATCGGGGTCATTGGCTTGTCGAAAACGGGTTTCGAGTCCTTCGTTTCACGAACAGTGACGTGATGGCGAACATCGATGGGGTTGTGAGCGAAATCGAGCGCAGCCTTGACCTTCTGCCCACCCCCGGCCCCTCCCGCATGCGGGAGGGGAGTTAAGTGACCCTCACCCCGCAATGGCTCGACGAACTACGCTCGCGGATCACGCTGTCGTCGATCATCGGACGCACGATCAAGATCACGCGCGCCGGGCGTGAGTATAAGGCGTGCTGCCCCTTCCATAACGAAAAGACGCCCAGCTTCACGATCAACGACGAAAAGGGCTTCTACCACTGCTTCGGCTGCTCGGCGCACGGCGACGCGATCCGCTGGATGACCGACCAGCGCGGCCTGTCGTTCATGGACGCGGTCAAGGAACTCGCCGCCGAGGCCGGGATGGACGTCCCCGCCCCCGACCCACGCGCCGCGAAGAAGGCCGAGGAGCAGGCGAGCCTGCGCGACGTGACGCAGGCGGCGGCCGACTGGTTCAGCCAGCAGCTCGGCAGCAGCAACGGCGCCCCGGCGCGCGAATACCTCACGAAGCGCGGCATTTCGGACGCGACGCGCAAGGCTTTCGGCTTCGGCCTGGCGCCCGACAGCCGCAGCGCGCTGAAGGACGCACTCAGGAAATTCCCGACCGCGATGCTCGTCGAGGCGGGGATGCTGATCGCGGTCGAAGACAAGGAGCCCTACGACCGCTTCCGCGGGCGGCTGATGATCCCGATCCGCGACGCGCGCGGGCGCGTGATCGCGTTCGGGGGACGCATCCTCGGCGACGGCGAGCCCAAATATCTGAACTCGCCCGACACCCCGCTCTTCGACAAGGGGCGCACGCTCTACAATCTCGACAAGGCGTCGCCCGCGTCGCGCCAGACGAACCGCGTGATCGTCGTCGAGGGCTATATGGACGTCATCGCGCTCGCCGAGGCGGGGATCGCCGATGCGGTCGCGCCGCTCGGCACCGCATTGACCGAGAACCAGATCGGCATGCTGTGGCGCATGGTGCCGGTGCCCCTCCTTTGCTTCGACGGCGATGCCGCGGGACAGAAGGCGGCGATGCGCGCCGCAACGCGCGCACTGCCGCTGCTGCGCCCGGGATTCAGCCTCGCCTTTGCGACGCTCCCGGCCGGACAGGACCCCGACGACATCGTGCGTGCGCGCGGCGCGGCGGGGTTCGCCGAACTGCTCGACGACGCGCAGCCGCTCGTCGAGCGCCTGTGGGCGCACGAGGTTGCCGCTAGCCCGCTCGCGACCCCCGAGGAGCGCGCGGCGCTGAAGACGCGGCTGCTCGCGCACGCCGATGCGATCGAGGATGCCGACGTGCGTCACCATTATCGCGAGGCGTTTCGCGAACGACTCGACACGCTTTTCGCGCGCAAGGCGCCCGAACGCAGCGCGCGCGTGCCGTGGGCGCCGCAACCGCAGCGCGGCAATCGCCGCTTCGCGCCCGACCCCAGGCTGCAGCCTCCGGCCGACGAGACGCGCACGATCGGCCAGGCGGGAATCGGCGGCCCCTATGCGGCGGCGCTGCTCGGCGGGCTGCTGCGCCATCCCGCGGCGCTGTGCCGTCACGAAGAGGCGCTGGCGCGGCTCGCGATCGCCGATTCCGCCGATGCCGAACTGCTCGGGCGGATGCTTGACATCGCAATCGGTCAGGAAGGGCTTGATACCGAGGGGTTGCTTGCCATATTGGAGCCAATGAAAGTGTATAATAGGGCGACGACCTTGCTCAGAGCCGATGGAATGCACTTCTCGTTCAATCGACCGCTGGACAAGCAGGATGGGGCCGATGCGGCGCGCGAGGCCGCGCTTCGCGACCTCGACGAATATATCGGCGTGCTCGTGACGCAGCCCGAAATCCGCGCCCGACTCGCCGAGGCGACAGCGGATTTCCAGCGCACGATGGACGACGCAGGTCTGGAACGTCAGCAGAAGCTGCGCGCGCTGGACGAAGATCTGACCCGCCGCCTGGCCGCGCTGTCCGAAGACAGCCACCAGGTCTGAACACTTTACGCCTTGAGGCAGGAATAGCGAATGGCCACCAAGAACACCGCCGAAACCGACACCGACGCGCCGCTGATCGACCTCAACGAGGCCGACGTCAAAAAGCTGATCGCGCGCGGCAAGAAGCGCGGTTACCTGACCTATGACGAACTCAATGCGGCCTTGCCGCAGGATGAGATGTCGTCGGAGCAGATCGAGGACATCATGTCGGCGATCTCCGACATGGGCATCAACATCGTCGAGAGCGACGAAGACGTCCAGGAAGAGGCCGAGCAGGAAACCGACGACGAGGTCGACGTCAGCGCCGGCACCGGATCGCTGTCGAACCCGGCGGTCGAGAAGAAGAAGGAAACGGTCGATCGCACCGACGATCCCGTTCGCATGTACCTGCGCGAAATGGGCGCGGTCGAACTGCTCAGCCGCGAGGGCGAAATCGCGATCGCGAAGCGCATCGAGGCGGGCCGCGACACGATGATTCTCGGGCTGTGCGAAAGCCCCCTCACCTTCAACGCGATCATCGAATGGTCGAACGCGCTCAACAACGGCGACATGCAGCTGCGCGAGATCGTCGATCTCGAAGCGATGCTGTCGAAGGATCCCGCGCCCGAGAATCTCGAGGAAGAAGGCGCCGACGACGACGGCGAGATCAGCGAAAAGAACGCCGGCGTCTCGTTCAAGGACGAGGATGAGGTCGGGGAGGAAGCGTCCGCCGACGGCGACGACGAGGATGGCGAAGGTTCGTCGGGCAAGCGCGAAAATTTCGAGGAAGACGACGAGGACAACACACTGAGCCTCGCGGCGATGGAAGAATTGCTCAAGCCCGACGCGCTTGAGAAATTCGCCAACATCACGAAGAGCTTCAAGGCCTTCTCGAAGCTGCAGGACGCCCGCCTCGAAGCCCTGTCGGGCGGCGAGGAATTCCCCGCGGCGTCGGAGAAGAAATATCACAAGCTGCGCGAGGAACTCACCGCGCAGGTCGAGAGCGTGCAGTTCCACGGCACCAAGATCGAATATCTGGTCGACCAGCTGTACAGCTACAACCGCCGCCTGACCGCACTCGGCGGCCAGATGCTGCGCCTCGCCGAGCGCCACAAGGTGCCGCGCAAGTCGTTCCTCGACAATTATGTCGGGCGCGAGCTCGAGGAAAACTGGCTCGACCAGGTCGGCGGGATCGACAAGAAATGGGCCGCCTTCGCCGAGAATGAGGCCGGCGCGGTCGACCGCATCCGCATCGAGATTTCGGAAATCGCGCAGGCCGCGGGCATGAGCCTCGTCGAATTCCGCCGCGTCGTGAACATGGTCCAGAAGGGCGAGCGCGAGGCGCGTATCGCCAAGAAGGAAATGGTCGAGGCGAACCTGCGCCTCGTGATCTCGATCGCCAAGAAATACACCAACCGCGGCCTGCAGTTCCTCGACCTGATCCAGGAAGGCAATATCGGCCTGATGAAGGCGGTCGACAAGTTCGAGTACCGCCGCGGCTACAAGTTTTCGACCTATGCGACCTGGTGGATCCGGCAGGCGATCACCCGTTCGATCGCCGACCAGGCGCGCACGATCCGCATCCCGGTCCACATGATCGAGACGATCAACAAGCTGGTGCGGTGCAGCCGCCAGTTCCTCCACGAAAGCGGCCGCGAGCCTACGCCTGAGGAAATGGCCGAGCGCCTGTCGATGCCGCTCGAAAAGGTCCGCAAGGTGATGAAGATCGCCAAGGAACCGATCAGCCTCGAAACGCCGATCGGCGACGAGGAAGACAGCCACCTCGGCGACTTCATCGAGGACAAGAATGCCGTCATCCCGGTCGACGCCGCGGTGCAGTCGAACCTCAAGGAAACGGTGACGCGCGTTCTGGCGTCGCTCACCCCGCGCGAGGAACGTGTTCTTCGCATGCGCTTCGGCATCGGCATGAACACCGACCACACGCTCGAAGAGGTGGGGCAGCAGTTCAGCGTGACCCGCGAACGCATCCGCCAGATCGAGGCGAAGGCGCTGCGCAAGCTCAAGCATCCGAGCCGGTCGCGCAAGATGCGGTCGTTCCTCGACCAGTAAGGTCGCATCCTTCGTCGCGAAGGATCATGCAGGGTGAAAAACAGGGCGCGGGTGTTGCATCCGCGCCCTTTTTCGTGGCTCCGCCGAACCGGCGCCCGGCGCCTGATCAGTTCTCCGCCCAGTCGCTCGTCGTCGTGAAGGTCGGAAGTGACAGGCCGCCGGTCTGCTGGCTCGCCGCGGCGATCAGATAGGGCGAGACGCGATGCCGGGTGCACAGCCCGCCGTTGCCGTCGGCGACCAGCGATTGTTCGAACTCGACCCCCTGCTGGTGCTTTTTCGACCGGCGAACGATCGCGGTTGCAAGCTGTCCTTCGCCGAAGTCGATCACGAACCGGGTGCCGACGGGAACATCGACCATCCCCTCGATGAAGGCGCCTGTCGCCGACAGGTTGCGCATCACCACCGTATAACGATGATTGCCGTGAACCGCGCCGATCTTGCGGAACATCTGGAAGCGGTCGTTGCGCTGCTTGGCGGGGCCCGCGGGGGCGATCGTCCAGCTCCCGGCCTCGGCATGCCCGATCAGTTCGTCGTTCGCGACCGACTTGCTGTACACATAGCCTTGGACATGGCTGACATTGAGCTTGCGGATCAGATCGAGCTGGTCGAGCGATTCGATGCCCTCGGCGGTCGTTTCCATCTCCAGCGCCTCGGCTAGCGCCACGATCGCCGCGATGATCGCCGCGTTGCGCGATCCTTTCTGGGTCGCACCGCGCACGAAGCTCTGGTCGATCTTGATCTTGTCGAACGGCGCCGACTGCAGATAGCCGAGCGACGAATAGCCAGTGCCGAAATCGTCGAGCGCGAGACGCACCCCGATCCCCTTGAGCGCGGTGAACATCGCCGCCGTCTCGGCCGAATCGCCGAGGAAGACGCTTTCGGTGATTTCGAGCTCGAGCCGTTCGGGGGCGAGGCCGGTGGCGGCGAGCGCGTGCGCAATGACCCGCGGCAGGTCTGGGTTGGCGAACTGGATCGGCGAGACATTGACCGCAAGGCGCAGATCGCCGGGCCAGCGCGCCGCATCTTCGCAGGCCTTGCGCAGCACCCATTCGCCGAGCGTCCAGATCAGGTTCGCCTCCTCGGCGATCGGAATGAACAGCGCTGGCGAAATCGTGCCGCGTTCGGGGTGATTCCAGCGCACAAGCGCCTCGACGCCGCTGACGGTATTGCTCCTGGCGCGCACGACGGGTTGGTAGGTCAGTTCCATTTCGCCGCGAACGAGCGCGTCGCGCAAATCCTCTTCGAGCGCGCGGCGATCCTCTGCCGACTGGTGAAGGTCGCTCGAATAGAAACGAAAGCGCCCGCGGCCGTTGCCCTTTGCGGCATAGAGGGCGAGGTCGGCGTTGCGCACCAGATCCTCGCTCGTCATTCCGTCGAAGGGCGCGATCGCGACGCCCACCGACGCGCCGATGATGCAGCGGCTGCCCTCGACCGAATAGGGTTGCGACAGGCTGGCGATGATGTCGCTAGCCATGTCGCCCAGCTTGCCGCGGTCGTCCTGATCGGCGAGGATCACCTGGAACTCGTCGCCGCCCAGCCGGCTCACCATTTCCTTGTCGCCGACGATCTTGAGCAACCGTTCGGCGACCTGCCTGAGCAGCGCATCGCCCGCCGGATGGCCCAGCGTGTCGTTGACCTGCTTGAACCGGTCGAGGTCGATCAGCATGATCGCGCACGATCGCTGCTGCGGCGCGAAGGTCGTCAGCGTCGTGTCGAGCCGCCGCGAAATGTTGAAACGATTGGCGAGCCCGGTCAACGAATCATAGAGGGCCAGGCGCGACGCATCCTCGGCCGAGCGGCGCTGCACCGTCACGTCGATGCCGCTGCCGCGATAGCCGGTGAAGCGGCCTCCCGCTTCGAACTGCGGGCGTCCCGACACCGCCCACCAGCATTCCTCGCCCTGCGCGGCGCGCAGCGCCAGCCCGTCGAACTTCGATTGCCGCGTCAGCAGGAAGGGCAGCGAGCGCTGCCGTTCGGCCGCCGAATCGGCGGGCAGGAACAGGGTGGTGAACGCCTGGCCGATCAGCGTGCCAAGCGGACGGCCGAGCTGGTCCGCGACCGCTTCGGAGAGGTAGGCGATGCGCCCGTCGGCGTCGGTCGACCAGAACCATCCCTGGCCGCTGTCTTCGTGGTTGCGCAGCAGCAGCAGCGCATCGTGCGCCGCAAGCGGCAAGGACTGCCCGCCACGCGGCGGCGCGAAGCGATCTCCGATCTTTCCGAAAAATCCACGTTCGGCGCCGCCCGGCACGGATGGTCCTCCGTCGTCGTCCGGGCGCAGCGCCGGATCGCCCTGTTGCATCGTCATCATGGTCCCCACCGATGAGGACGATTTGCCTGAAATGCCTTGCGAATCCGTAAATGGGCGCCGCGCATCGGGGGCATCGGGTTCTGAGCGCAGCAAAGCCGGCACTCCGGATTTGCATTTAACCGTGTTTTCGGAGCCATCGGGCGATCCGCCTGCCCCGAAAACGCCCTAAAGTCGCATCGTCCCCGTTTCCACAAAGCGCTGGTGCCACGAGAGCGCTTCGGTCAGCAGCGACGGCGCATGCTTGCCGTAGGAGGAGACCAGCGCCCGCGCGTAATAATCTTCGAGCATCGGCCGGAAATCGGGGTGCGCGCATCTTTCGATGATGAGCGCCGCGCGCTGTTTGGGGGCGAGCCCGCGCAGGTCGGCCAGCCCCTGTTCGGTGACCAGCACCTGTACGTCCTGCGTGATATGGTCGACGTGGCTCACCTGCGGGACGATCGCCGAAATCGCGCCGCCCTTTGCGGTCGACGGGGTCATGAAGATCGAGACGAAGGCGTTGCGCGCGAAGTCCCCCGACCCGCCGATGCCGTTCTGGATGCGCGACCCCATGATGTGCGTCGAATTGACGTTGCCGTAAATGTCCGCCTCGATCAGCCCGTTCATCGCGATGCAGCCGAGGCGGCGGATCAGTTCGGGGTGGTTGCTGATCTCCTGCGGGCGCAGGATCATCCGGTCGCGGTAGCGCGCCATGTCGGCGTTGACCCGCAGCGCAGCCTCGGGCGAGAGCGAGAAGGCGGTCGCCGATGCCATGCGCAGCTTGCCCGCGTCGATCAGGTCGAGCATCCCGTCCTGGAGCACTTCGGTATAGGCCGTCATATTCTCGAACGGGCTGTCGACCAGCCCGGTGAGCACCGCGTTGGCGATGTTGCCCACCCCCGACTGGATCGGCAGCAGCGACGCGGGCATCCGCCCCATCGCGACTTCGTGCGCGAGGAAGTCGAGCAGATGATCCGCGATCGCGCGCGCGGCCGCGTCGGGCGGGGTGAAGGGCAGGTTGCGGTCGGGCAGGTCGGTGACGACGATCGCCGCGATCCTGTCGGGATCGCAGCGCAGCAGCGGTTCGCCGATGCGGTCGTCGGCGCGCACGAGGGGGATCGGCACGCGGTCGGGCGGCAGGCGCGTGCCGTAATAGATGTCGTGCATCCCCTCTAGCGCGGGATTCTGCCAGCTGTTCACCTCGAGGATGATCCGGTCGGCGCGGTCGATCCACGTCTTGTTGTTGCCCACCGACGAAGAGGGGATCAGTCCGCCGTCGGCGGTAATCCCCGTCACCTCGATCACCGCGGTATCGAGCGGGCCGAGGAAACCCTGCCACGCCATCGGCGCGACCTGGCTCAGATGCATGTCGAAATAGGCCATTTCGCCGCGGTTGATCTTTTCGCGGGCGATCGGGTCGCTGTTGTACGGCAGGCGGAACTCGATCCCGTCGGCGCGCGCCAGCGCCCCGTCGAGTTCGGGGCCCGTCGAAGCGCCGGTCCACACGCGCACGCGAAAGGGATTGCCCGCGGCATGTTCGCGCTCGATCCGCGCCGCGAGCGCGATCGGCACCGCCTTGGGATAGCCCGAGCCGGTGAAACCGCTCATACCGATCGTCGTCTCCGGCGCGATGAGCGCGGCAGCGTCCTCGGCATCCATGATCCGATCGTGGAGATGCGGCGGGGCAATGCGGCTGTTCGTCATGATGACGCTCCTTTCAGAATGCAGCGACCAGCCGGCCCTCCCCGCACCGGTGTCGTATCGAAGGCCGGATTGCCCGGCGGAATGTCCTTGACCTCGCCGGGCCTATCCGCCCGGCAGCAGCAAGCTCGAATCGCCATAGCTGTAGAAGCGGTAACCCGCATCAATGGCGTGGGCATAGGCCGCCTGCATCACGTCGAGTCCCATCAGCGCGCTGACCAGCATGAACAAGGTCGATTTGGGCAGGTGAAAATTGGTCATCAGCCCGTCGATCGCCCGGAAGCAGTATCCCGGGGTGATGAAGATCGACGTGTCGCCGGCAAAGGGCGCGATGGTGCCGTCCGGCTGCGCGGCGCTTTCGAGCAGGCGGAGGCTGGTCGTGCCGACCGCGATGATGCGTCCGCCCGCGGCGCGCACCGCGTTGAGCCGCGCGGCCGCGCCGGCGTCGATGCGTCCCCATTCGGCGTGCATGACATGGTCGTCGGTGTCGTCGGCCTTGACGGGCAGGAAGGTCCCGGCACCGACGTGGAGCGTGAGCGTCTCGCTGGTCACGCCCGCCGCGGCGAGAGCGGCCAGCAGCCCGGGGGTGAAGTGCAGCGCCGCGGTCGGCGCGGCGACCGCGCCGTCCTCGCGCGCGAACATCGTCTGGTAATCGCTGCGGTCGTCGGCGTCGGTCGGGCGCTTGCCCGCGATATACGGCGGCAGCGGCATCGTGCCCGCGCGTTCGAGCAGCACCTCGACCGGCTCGTCGCCTGCGAAGGCGAGGACGAAGCTGCCGTCGGCGAGCCGTTCCTCGGCGACCGCCGCGACCCCGGCCCCGAAATCGACGCTCTCGCCGACGCGCAGCCTTTTGGCGTTGCGCACAAAGGCCTGCCAGCGGCGGAGGTCGATACGCTTGTGCAAGGTCGCGCCGATCCTGGCGTCTCCCCGCCGTCCTTCGAGCTGCGCAGGGATCACCCGCGTGTCGTTGAACACCAGGCAGTCGCCCGCGCGGAGCAGCGACGGCAGGTCGCGCACGCCCATATCGCGCATCGCCCTTCCCTCGACGACGAGCATCCGCGCCGCGTCGCGCGGGCGCGCGGGGCGAAGCGCGATACGCGCGTTCGGCAGGTCGAAGTCGAAAGCGTCGACGCGCATCGCGCGCCCTTCCTTACTGGATCGGCGCGTTGAGCTGGTCGGCGGTGATCTCGGCCGGTGCCGGCGGCGGCGTCTCGGTCAGCGCCGAGGCGGGCGGCATCGGCTTGTTGTCGGCAGCGACCGACACCTGGACCATGCGCGACATCACCGCGGGGGGCTCGCCCTTCTGGATCGCGTCGACATATTGCATGCCCGAAATCACCCGGCCGAACGCGGTGTAGCGGCGATCGAGGCTGAATCGCGGCTGGAGCATGATGAAGAACTGGCTGTTCGCGCTGTTCTCGCTCTCGGCGCGCGCCATCGAAACCGTCCCGCGCAGATGCGGGGTCGGATTGAATTCGGCTGCAAGGTCGGGAAGCTGCGAGCCGCCCTGCCCGGTCGCGGTCGGATCGCCCGTCTGCGCCATGAACCCGTCGATCACGCGGTGGAACTTCACCCCGTCATAGAACCCCGCGCGCGCCAGCTGCTTCAGCCGTGCGACATGGTTGGGCGCGACGTTCGGATAGAGCTGCACCACGACCCGGCCACCGGTCGAAAGGTCGATATTGAGCATATATTCGGGGTTGTTGATATATTGGTCGGGCGTCATCGCGGGGGCAACCGGCGCCGCGGTGGCCGCGGTCGCCTCACCCGCAGCGGGTGCGCTTGCGGGCGGCGGCGCCGGAATTTCTGCGGGCGGCGCAGGCTCCGCAGGAACCTCGGTCGGCACGGGCGCCGGGCTGCCTTCAGGCGCGGGGAGCGACGGCGGCGGGGGCGCCTCCTGTGCGACGGCCGAAGCCGCAAGGCCGATCGCCATCGTCGTCAGGACCAGGGAGCGGAAGGTGGATTTCATGCTGGATCGGCCTTTGTGATGAATGTCGATTTGCGCCCCGTCAGGCGCGCCCTAGCGGGAAAAAGCTGAACGCTCAATGATTGGGATCAGCCCTCGCCCTGCCGCAGACCGCGCTCGTCGATGCGCGACACCACGGCATCCTTCACCGCCGGCGTCACGAATTTGTGGATGTCGCCGCCAAAGATCGCAATCTCCTTGACCAGTCGCGAGGCGATCGGCTGCAATCCCACGTCCGCCATCAGGAACACCGTTTCGATGCGGTCGTTCAGCTGCTGGTTCATCCCCGCCATCTGATATTCATATTCGAAGTCGGCGACGGCGCGCAGTCCGCGGACGATCACGCTCGCGCCTTCGCGTTCCGCAAAGTCCATCAGGAGCGAATTGAAGCCGACGACGCGGATGTCGCCTTCGATGCTTGCGACCTCGTTGCGGACCATCGCGATGCGCTCGTCGTCGTCGAACAGCGGCGACTTGGTGATGTTCGTCGTGACCCCGATCACCAGCCGGTCGACAAGCTTTGCGCCGCGGCGGATGATGTCCATATGCCCCAGTGTGATCGGGTCGAACGTCCCCGGATAAACCCCCACGCGCATCAGCGATCCCTTTCCACGATATAGCGCGCGATGGCGCGCAGCAGCGCCGCCTCGTCGCCGAAACCCGACAGATGCGCGACGGCCTGGTCGACGAGGGCGCGCGCCTGGTCGCGCGCGCGATCGAGCCCCATCAGCGTGACGAAGGTCGCCTTGCCCGCGGCCTCGTCCTTGTGCAGCGCCTTGCCCGCGAGCGCCTCGTCGCCCTCGACGTCCATGATGTCGTCGGCGATCTGGAACGCGAGCCCGATGTCGCGCGCATAGCCGCGCAGCGGGGTGCGTCCTTCAGCCGGAATGCGCCCGAGGATTGCCCCCGCCTCGACCGAGAAAGCGATGAGCGCGCCGGTCTTGAGCTGTTGCAGCCGCGTCACGGTGGGCAGGTCGAACTGCGCGGTTTCGGCGGCAAGGTCCATCATCTGCCCACCTGCCATGCCCGCGGGCCCCGCGGCGCGCGCCAGTTCCCGGACCAGTTCGCCGCGCACGAAGGGATCGGCGTGGGTCGCCGGGTCGACGAGCCATTCGAACGCCAATGCATGGAGCGAATCACCCGCGAGCACCGCGGTCGCCTCGTCATAGGCGCGGTGCACGGTCGGCTTGCCGCGGCGCAGATCGTCATCGTCCATGCACGGCAGGTCGTCGTGGATCAGCGAATAGACATGCATCGCCTCGACCGCCGCGCCGACACGCAGGCTGGGCGCCGGATCGACGTGGAACAGGTCGCCCGCGGCGCGCACGAGCAGCGGGCGCAGTCTTTTGCCGCCGCCGATCGCGGCATGACGCATGGCATCATAGAGGCGCGCGCGCGGATCGTCGGGGACCGCGAGCAGCCGGTCGAACAACCGGTCGATATCGCGCACGACTTCGGCCTGCACCGCATCGAGCCGCGCCATATCGGCGCCGATATCTCCCTCCGCGACCATCACCGGGGTCAGCCTTCGCCGAACGGCGCGGTTCCCGCCGGCCGGCCGTCGGCGCCGAGGCTGACCTGCTCAATCCGCGCCTGCGCCGCCGCAAGCCGCGCCTCGCAATGCGCGCGCAGCGCGTGGCCGCGCTCATAGAGGGCGACCGATTGCTCGAGGCTGACATCGCCGCTTTCGAGCCGCCGTACGATCGTTTCAAGCTCGCTCATCGCGGCTTCGAACGACAAGGAGGAAATGGCAGGGTCGGGATTGTCCGTCATGGCGCCTGCTTTGGCCCCTTCGCCCCCGCGCGGTCAAGCTTGACGTCGCCCCGGGCGGCGATAGGCTCGCCGCATGTTCATCGGCCATTTCGCGCCCGCACTCGTCGCGGCGGCCCGCCCCCGGACGGCGGGGCTCGGAACGCTGTTCGTCGCGGCGCAGCTCGTCGACATCGGTTTCGCGGCGCTGCTTATCCCGGGGATCGAGGCCATGCGGATCGTTCCCGGCATCAGCGCGATGAACCCGATGGACCTTTATCACATGCCCTATACGCACAGCCTGCTCGGCAGCCTGTTGTGGGCGGCGGGGTTCGGCGCGCTGGTCTGGCTGGCGACGCAGCGGCGCGCGGCGGCGATCGGCGCAGCGCTGGTCGTGATGTCGCACTGGTTCGTCGACCTGCTCGTCCATATCCCCGACCTCACCCTGTTCGGGGCGCCACCGAAGTTCGGGTTCGGACTGTGGGACCATCCCGCGATCGCGATGCCGCTTGAAATAGCGCTGATCGGGGGCGCGCTGGTCTATTACGCCCGCAACACGCGCGCGCCGGCGGGCGATCGGCGGCTGTGGGTGCTCGCCGGCCTGCTTGCGCTGGCACAGGCGATCGACTGGTTCGGACCGAAACAGCCCGCCTATTCGATCGCGATCCCGGCGACGATGCTGATCGCCTATGCGTTGCTTGCAGGAACCGCGGCGTGGGCCGGCGCGCGCCGCCAGCCGCTGTCATCGGGCGCGCCCGCATGAAGCCGCAGGCGGTGGCTGCCTATGTCGCGACGGCCATCGTTTTCGGTATTCTCGACACGCTTTGGCTCACGCAGGTGGGCCCCAAACTCTATCGCCCCGAAATCGGCCCGCTGATGATCGACGGCTGGCGCCCCGGACCAGCGCTGACCTTCTATGCTCTCTACATGCTCGGCATCCAGATCTTCGCCGTCGCCCCCGCGCTCGACGCCGGTCGCTGGCCGGTCGCGGCTCGCCGCGGCGCCCTGTTCGGTTTCTTCTGCTACATGACCTACGACCTCACCAACCATGCGACGATGAAAATCTGGTCGCTCCGGATCACGCTCGCCGACATGGCGTGGGGAACATTCGCGACGGGCTTCGCGGCGGGCGCAGCCGCCTGGCTGGTGCTGACGCTGCTGCCGCGCAAAGGCTGACGCCCCGCGCACGGCGCAATCGCGTTTCCATCTTTTGCAATTGCCGGCCGGCATCGGACCGCTCATGCTGCACCGCACAAGAAGAGAGGGGCGAAAAGGCAAGTTTTGTTGAACCGGACAAGGACTTGCATCATGAAAAAACTCATCCTCCCCGTGCTTGGCCTGCTTGCGACCGTTCCCGCCGCCCATGCCGGCGAGACAGAGCGCCGCTTCGAGCATGAAGGCCGCGTTTACAGCTACACCGTCGGCACGGTCGGCGAACACCGCGTGATCCGCGGCGTCGAGGAACAGACCGGAAAACCCTTCACCTTGCGCGTCGGCACGTACAAGGTGCGCGGCACCGTCGGATCGCAGCAGGTCGAATTCTCGCTGAAGGACGTCAAGCCGCTCAAGGCGTCGGTCACCGTCCTCGCCGCGCGCTGATCGCTCTTCGAACGCGGGCCCCATGGTGCGAAATGCACTATGGGGTCTGTTCCTATCGCGCGCACGCGGCAAGAGCCTCCCCTCCCGAATTGGAAACACCGTGATCGCGCCGGGGCGTTCGCTGGCAAGGAGTGGTGCGCCGCGCGGGCTGATAGCCCGTGCAAGCACCGCGACGCTGTCCAGCGGGCGCCCCCGCGCGACCCCAAGGGGCGGGCCGATTTTGGCTCATTGCTGCGTTGCGAGCCAAAGCCTTGGGGGTCACGATGTATCGACATCGCTCCCTCCTCGTGCCTTGCACTGAGCCAAAATCGACTCCGTCACGGTGCTTCCAATTCGGGAGGGGAGGCTCTAAAGGCGCGCCATGACTCAGACAGCAGCCGCGCCCGCCTCCGTCATCACCCCCGAGATCGTCGCCGAACACGGCCTCTCGCCGGAAGAATATGATCGCGTCCTCGCCGCGCTCGGGCGCGAGCCGAACCTTGTCGAACTCGGCATCTTCTCGGTCATGTGGTCCGAGCATTGCAGCTACAAAAGCTCGCGCCTCCACCTCAAGAAGCTCCCCACCGAAGCCCCATGGGTGATCTGCGGTCCCGGCGAGAATGCCGGTGTCATCGACATCGGCGAAGGGCCCGACGGCAAGAAGCTCGCCGCCATCTTCAAGATGGAGAGCCACAACCACCCGTCGTATATCGAGCCCTATCAGGGCGCGGCGACCGGGGTCGGCGGCATTTTGCGCGACGTCTTCACCATGGGCGCGCGCCCCGTCGCGAACCTCAACGCGCTGCGTTTCGGGCGTCCCGACCATCCGAAGATGAAGCATCTCATCTCGGGCGTCGTCCACGGCATCGGCGGCTACGGCAATTGCGTCGGCGTGCCGACGGTGGGCGGCGAGGTCAATTTCCACAAGGCCTATGACGGCAATATCCTCGTCAACGCGATGACCGTCGGCGTCGCCGAACAGGACAAGATCTTCTATTCGGCCGCATCGGGCGTCGGCAATCCGATCGTCTATGTCGGGTCCAAGACCGGCCGCGACGGCATCCACGGCGCGACGATGGCGTCGGCAGACTTCGGCGAGGATGCCGAGGAAAAGCGCCCGACCGTCCAGGTCGGCGACCCCTTCACCGAAAAATTGCTGATCGAGGCGTGCCTCGAACTGATGGCGTCGGACGCGATCGTCGCGATCCAGGACATGGGCGCCGCGGGCCTCACCTCCTCGTCGGTCGAAATGGCGTCGAAGGGCGGCGTCGGCCTCCACCTCAAGATGGACGATGTACCGCAGCGCGAAACCGGCATGACGGCGTACGAGATGATGCTCTCGGAAAGCCAGGAACGCATGCTGATGGTGCTGAAGCCCGGCAAGGAAGAGTTTGCGCAGGCGATCTTCCACAAATGGGAACTCGACTTCGCGGTCATCGGCACCGTCACCGACACCGGCCGCATGGTGCTCGAACATCATGGCGAGATCGTCTGCGACATCCCGCTCGCGCCGCTCGCCGACGACGCGCCGCTCTATGACCGCCCGCATGTGCCGACGCCGAAGCAGGCCGAGCTGACGAACGTCCCCGAGACGAAGGACGTCGCCGCCGATCTCAGGACGCTGATGGGCACCCCCGACATTGCCAGCCGCCGCTGGATCTGGGAGCAGTACGACAGCCAGGTCGGCGCCGACACGGTGCAGACCGGCGGCGACGCCGCATTGGTGCGCATCCACGGCACCAACCGCGCGCTCGCCATGTCGACCGATTGCACCCCGCGCTATTGCTACGCCGACCCCGTCGAGGGCGGCAAGCAGGCGGTCGCCGAAACCTGGCGCAACATCAGCGCGGTCGGCGCGACCCCGCTCGCGATCACCAACTGCCTCAATTTCGCCAATCCGCAGCGCCCCGAAATCATGGGCCAGATCACGGGCTGCCTCGACGGCATGGCGCAGGCGTGCCGCGCGCTCGACTATCCGATCGTGTCGGGCAACGTCAGCCTCTACAACGAGTCCAAGGCGACCGGCGGCGGCAGCGCGATCCTGCCCACCCCCGCGATCGGCGGCGTCGGCGTGATCGAGGATCTGAGCCGCGCGGTCGGCATCGGCTTCAAACGCACCGGCGATATCGTGCTCGCGGTCGGCGAACGCGCCGGCCACCTCGGCCAGTCGGTGTGGCTGCGCGAAATTCTGGGCCGCGAAGAAGGCCCGCCGCCGCCCGTCGACCTCAAGGCCGAAAAGCGCACCGGCGACTTCATCCGCCAAGCAATCAACGCCGGCTGGATCACCGCGTGCCACGACGTCTCGGACGGCGGCCTCGCAGTAACGCTCGCCGAAATGGCGCTGAAGTCGAACATCGGCGTGCTGGTCAGCGAAGAACAGCCGTTCGGCGTCGCCGAAAGCTTCTTCGGCGAGGACCAGGGCCTTTACCTCGTTACCGTCTGCGACACCTGCCTCGCCGACTTCCTCGACGCCGCAGGCCGCGCCGACGTGCCGGTCGACCCCGTCGGACGCACGATCAAGGACCGGATCGTCTTCGAACTGGAAGGCAGTGATCATCAGGTGACGCTCGCCGAACTGCGCGAAGCGCATGAGGGGTTCTTCCCGAACCTGATGGGGGCCGACGCCGCGCTGGCGTAACACGCTCACCCGTCATCCCGGCGAAGGCCGGGATCTCGCCGGTGCGGCGAACGCAACGTTGAGATCCCGGCCTTCGCCGGGATGACGGAGGTGATTTATGAGCATCCATGTCGGCATCGGCGGCTGGACCTTCGAACCGTGGCGCGGCCCCTTCTATCCCGCGGGCCTCGCGCAAAAGCGCGAGCTTGAATATGCCGGGCAGCAGCTGACCGGGATCGAGATCAACGGCACCTATTATGGCAGCCAGAAGCCCGAAAGCTTCTCCAACTGGGCCGCGTCGGTCCCCGACGGCTTCAAGTTCAGCGTCAAGGCGTCGCGCTTCACGACCAACCGCAAGATTCTGAAGGAAGGCGCGGCCTCGATCGAGAAATTCCTGACGCAGGGGCTGACGCGGCTCGGCGACCGGCTCGGCCCGATCCACTGGCAGTTCATGGCGACCAAGAAATTCGACCGCGACGATTTCGCGGGCTTCCTCGACCTGCTGCCCGACACGCAGGACGGCCTCCCGCTCCGCCACGCGATCGAGGTCCGCCACGAAAGCTTCCGCGATCCGGCCTTCATCGCCATGCTGCGCGAGCGGAACATGGCGGTGGTCTATGCCGACAGCGACGAATTTCCGTGCATCGACGAACAGACGGCCGATTTCACCTACGCCCGGTTGCAACGCAGTCGGGAGGATGTCGAAACCGGCTATGACGCCGCGGCGCTCGACCAATGGGCCAGGCAGGCCAAGGATTGGGCCAAAGGCGGCCGCGACGTCTTTCTCTTCTTCATTGCGGGCGCGAAGGTCCGCAATCCCGCCGCGGCGCAGGCGCTGATCGCGCGGCTATGACCGCGGGTTACTCGGGCACACCGCTCGCGAAGAAGCTGTCGCTCAAGGACGGCCTGTCGGTGTGGTTCCACGCCATGCCGACCAGCGTGCGCGAAGACATCGGCGGCGTTGCACTCGACGAGCGCGCCGCGCCCGAAGCGGGGCTGCAGGCCGCGCACATCTTCATCACCGAACGCGCCGAACTCGAACACCTGCTGACCGACCTCCGCACGCTGATCGTCCCCGCGGGGTTCGTCTGGGTGAGTTGGCCCAAGAAGGCGTCGAAGGTCCCGACCGACATCACCGAGGACGTCATCCGCGCGCTCTGCCTGCCGATGGGCTGGGTCGATGTGAAGGTCTGCGCCGTCGATGCGATCTGGTCGGGGCTGAAGCTGATGATCCGGAAAGAGCTGCGCTAAGAAATCCTCCCTGTGGCGAAGCCATGGGGAGGGGGACCGTCCGCGAAGCGGATGGTGGAGGGGCCAGCGACGTCGCGTCATTGCCCCTCCGTCAGCCCTTCGGGCTGCCACCTCCCCATCGCTCCGCGACAGGGAGGAATTATTGGGTCAAGCCGCGACGGCCTTCGCCGCAAGGAAATTATACGGGTCGATGCCGCGGCTGCGGTACGCGCGGTGCGCTTCCTCGTACAACGTCGGCTTGCCGATGCCGAGCCGCGCTCGCGCGGCCTCGAGCGGTTCGGCGAGCAGCGAACGGATATCCTGCTCGATGATCGCCTTTGCCGCCTTGCCGTGACGCTGGCCCTGACGGATCGCTCCCATCACCGGCGCGTCGCCCTTGACGCGGCGCTTGAGTTCGTAACCGCCGGCATAGGCGATGAAGGCATTGCCGTAGTTTCCCGTCTGGCCATAGGTAAAGCCGAGCACGCACTGTTCACCCAGCGCGTCGCGGCCATAGCCGGTCAGAATGTGGAACAGGTCGTGCGTGTCGCGCAGGCGGTTCGCAAACCATTGCACCTGATCGTCATATTGCGGACGCCCCATCTTGTCGCTCTCGGCGACGAGGCCCGCTGCCGACAGGCCTTCGCGGCGCATGAAGGTGACATAGGCGTCGCCCACGCTGCCTGCGGGCAGCGTGCCGATCCACTCATGATCGTCGAGCAGGTCGGGCAGATAGGGTTCACTGACCATCAGCCGCCGGCCGAGGTCGCTTTCGACGAAGGCGCGCGCATCGTCCATGAAGCTTTTGCGCGGCAGTGCCTCGAAGATGTGGAACACCTGTTCGGTGTCTTCCTTGTCCTTGATCAGCTTGCGGAAATGCGACAGCGCCTTCAGCGGGCGGAATTTCTGCGGCTGGCGGTCGGGGTGGGAAAAGAGCGTGGGGGCCATGTCGGTCTCGCTGAGAATCGGTGGACGATGATCAGCTAAGCATTACTGACACAAATGTCAATAGATGCCCGGAGGGGCGAAACCGCTGGACGCGACGGCGCGGTACCCGTTAGGTCGCGGTGGCAGCAGGAGAGGCAGGCTTGACCGCGACCACAGCGACGACCGCGCGCTACGAAAGCCTCGACGCGATCCGCGGCGTCGCGGTGATGGGCATATTGGCGATGAATATTCTCGCCTTCGGCCTGCCCTTCCCCGCCTATTCGAACCCGGCCGCGGCCGGACCGCCGGGCGGCGCCGACATCGCGGCATGGTTCGTCAGTTTCGTCTTCATCGATGCCAAGATGCGCGGGCTCTTTTCGATCCTGTTCGGCGCGAGCACGCTGCTCGTGATCGAGGGCGCGACGGCGCGCGGACGCAGCGCGGCGGGCGCGCATTATGCACGCATGTTCTGGCTCGCGCTCTTCGGACTCGCCCATTTCTACCTGATCTGGTTCGGCGACATCCTGTTCCTCTACGCGATGTGCGGGCTGCTGCTCTTCCTGTTCCGGAGCCTGTCGGTCCGGGCGCTCGTCGCATGGGCCGTCGCCTTCCTCGCGATCGACATATTGCTCTTCGGTTCGGGCTGGGCTGCGATGGCGCTCGCCGAGGCGGGGCGCATGTCGCCCGCGGCGAATGCGGCGATGCAGGAGGGGCTGGCGCAGATCAATCGCGACATGGGACCGTCGACCCCCGCCTATGCAACCGACCTCACGCTCCACCTCGGCAGCTATGCACAGCTGGTGGCGCACCGGACCGGCGAGATGGGGGCCTTTCCCTTCGTGTCGCTCGGGCTGTTCGGCTGGGAAACGATCGGCCTGATGCTGTTCGGCATGGCGCTGTTCAAGACGCGCATGCTGACCGGCGAATGGGACGCCGCACGCTATCGCCACTGGGCGATGGGGTCCTTCGCCATCGCCGTGCCGCCGCTCGTCGCACTCGCCGCCTATCAGTACCGCTCGGGGTTCAGCGGCACATCGGTCTTCGGATCGACGATCGCGCTGTCGGTGCCCTTCGACGTGGTCATGGCGATCGGCTGGGCGGCGCTGATCATGCTGCTGATCGGGACCGTGGCTTCACCTGGCGCGCGCGCGCGCCTCGCGGCCGCGGGGCGCATGGCCTTCACCAATTATCTCACCACCTCGATCGTGATGACGACGATCTTCTATGGCTATGGACTGGGGCTCTATGGCGCGGTGCCGCGGGTCGCGCTCTACCTCTTCTGCATCGGCATGTGGGCGGCGATGCTGCTCTGGTCGAAACCGTGGCTCGACCGCTTTCACTACGGCCCGCTCGAATGGCTATGGCGCAGCCTCTCGCGCGGCGCGCTGCAACCGATGCGGAAGGTCGCCGTGCCTCAGTAACCGACGGCGCGGCCGAAACCCGGGGCGCGGCGCTGGACGAGCGGATTGGCCTCGCGCTCGAGCGCGGCGAGCGTCTGTTCGAACAGGGGGCGCAATTCGACCACGCGCGGCAGATATTCTTCGGGGCTGACCTGCGCCTCGACGCAGTGACGCGCGAACATTTCGATATCCTCGGCGAGTTCGGCGAGCCTCTCGGCACCGAACTGGCGCGATTCGCCCTTCAGCGTGTGCGCGGGCATGACGAGTCCGCGCGCGTCGCGCGCGCGCATTGCGTCCTCGATCGCGGCGACCGATTTGGTGCCGTCCTCGCGAAAATAGCCCAATATCCGCACAAAAGCGGCGCCGAGCTGGGTGCGCGTCGCGCGGAATTCATCCCAATCGACCAGGATATCGTCCACTCGTTTGTCCCTTGGCAGCAATTCGGTCTTTGGTCCCGATGCTGTCATGCCGCGAAGTCGGTAAAAAAGCGGTTACGGATCGGGGTCATATCATATCCGTCCCCGGAATGATCAGCCGCGGCAAACCCGCCAGCGCGCCTCGCCCTCGGCGGCGATCGTCCAGCCATGTTCGGCGGCGAGCGCCGCGGCCTCGCGTCCCGCCCGCGGATCGTCGGCAAGCAGGATCGCGGCGTCGGCATCGCGCATCGCCCGCGCGAGCCGCAGCGCCGGCCAGGGGCAACGCATGCCGCGCGCGTCGACGGTCACCGCCTCCGCATGCGTCACGCCGCGTCACTCGTCATAGGGATTGCGCGAATTGCGGAAATTGAGCCGCACCGGCACGCCCTGGAACCCCAGTTCCTTGCGCATGCCGTTGACCAGATAACGTTCGTAGCTGCCCGGCAGCGCGTCGGTGCGCGTGCCGAAGACGACAAAGGTCGGCGGCCGCGTGCGCGCCTGGGTGATGTAGCGCAGCTTGATCCGCTTGCCCCCCGGCGCCGGCGGCGGGTTCGCGGTCACCGCGCCCTCGAACCAGCGGTTGAGCCGCGCGGTCGAGACGCGATTGGTCCAGATCTCGCGCTGTTCGAACGCGACGCGCACCAGCGTGTCGATCCCCTTGCCGGTCGCGCCCGAGATGCTGAGCACGGGCACGCCCTTGACCTGCGAGAGACCGTCGTCGAGCGCGGTGCGCACCCCGTTGAACAGCGCCGAGGGGTCCTCGGCGATATCCCATTTGTTGAGCGCGACGATCAGCGCACGCCCTTCCTGAAGCACCTTGTCGGCGATGCGCAGATCCTGCGCCTCGAGCCCCTTGGTCGCGTCGAGCAGCAGCACGACGACCTCGGCGAAATCGACCGCGTGGAGCGCGTCGGCGACGGACAGTTTTTCGAGCTTGTCGACCACCTTGGCGCGCTTGCGCATGCCCGCGGTGTCGAACAGCTGGATCTCGTGGACCTCGCCGTCCTTTTCCCACTGCCAGTCGACGCGGATCGAATCGCGCGTGATCCCGGCTTCGGGCCCGGTGATCAGGCGATCCTCGCCGATCATGCGGTTGATCAGCGTCGACTTGCCCGCATTCGGGCGTCCGACGATCGCGAGCTTCATCGGGCCGAGGGGCGCATCCTCATCCTCGTCGTCCCCGATGGCCGGCAATGCTTCGGCTTCGGCCGCGTCATAGGCCTCGACGATCGGTCGCAGCGCGTCGAACAGATCGACGACGCCCTCGCCATGCTCGGCGCTCAATGCGATCGGATTGTCGAAGCCGAGCGAATAGCTTTCCATCAGGCCATTCTCGCCCTGCTTGCCCTCGGCCTTGTTGACCAGCAGGATGATCGGCGTGTCCTCGCTGCGCAGCCAGCGCGCGATTTCCTCGTCGAGCGGGGTCACCCCGGCGCGACCATCGATCATGAACAGCGCGGCATCGGCTTCGCGCACCGCTTTCTCGGTCTGGACGCGCATCCGGCCCGGCAGCGTCGCGGCGTCGTAATCCTCGAACCCCGCGGTGTCGACGATCGTGAATTTCAGACCCAGCAGTTCGGCGTCGCCCTCGCGCCGGTCGCGCGTCACCCCCGGCTGGTCGTCGACAAGCGCAAGGCGCTTGCCGACGAGCCGGTTGAACAGCGTCGACTTGCCGACATTGGGCCGGCCGACAATGGCGATCGTTGCGGATCGCGCCATGGTTTCATCCTATCTGTCCGCGCAGCCGGAGCGGCCGCGCCCCCGGTTACCGCCAGGCGGTGATGCGTCCGTCGTCCGCGAGGATGTACAGGACGTTGTTCGCGACGATCGGCGGCTGCGAGAGCGGCGTCTTGAATTCGGTCGTCGCGAGCGTCGATCCGTCGGTCGGCGAGAATTCGACGAGCTGGCCCTCGCTGTTGACGGCGATCAGCCGCCCGCCGGCGAGGATCGGCCCCGTCCAGCGGATCGGGTCCTTCTTCTTCTTCTCGGTCTCGACGCGGTAGCGCGCAAGCTGCTGGAGCCAGCGCACCTTGCCCGTCGCGCGCGCGACGCACAAAAGCTTGCCGTCGTCGGTCATCGCATAGACCCATTCGCCGACCACATAGGGGGTCGAAATGCCCGCGATCGAGATTTCCCAGATACGCTGGCCGGTGACGAGTTCGTAGCTCGCCATGCGGCCGCCCTGACCGAGCGCGAAGACGCGGCCGCGGTCGATCACCGGGTCGGCGTCGACATCGGAGAGCGTCGACACCGACAGCGCCATCGAGGTACGCGCGAGCGCATCTTCCCACAGATCGCGGCCGTTCTCGTATCGATAGGCCTGCACCTCGCCCGACGAGAAGCCGGCAACGATCGTGCTCTGTCCCGCGGCGGGCGACGCCGCGCCGAACACGCTGCCCGCCTCGAGCGACGCCGTCGCCTGCCACAGCACCGCGCCGTTCGCCGCGTTGAGCGCGAGGACCTGGTTGTCCTGCGTGATCACATAGACACCGCCATAGGCGACCGTCGGCGCGCCGCGCAGCGGCCCCGCGGGCTTGACCTTCCACAGCACCGACCCGTCGGCGGCGTTGAGCGCCGCGACGTCGCCGACCCCGCTGGTCGCATAAACGACATTGCCATCGACCGAAGCCCCGCCGCCGAACAGCGAATCCTGGAAATCCTTGCCCGTGCTGCCGATCGACGCGCGCCAGATTTCGGCGCCGGTATCGGCAGACAAGGCCGTCACTACGGCGTCGGTACCGACCACGAAGAGCCGCCCGTCGGCGACGACGGGCGCCGCGGCGAGCCGCTGCTTGTTGTTGCCGCCCGCGATGCTCGCGGTCCAGATCTGGCTGCGCGAGGCGGCGAGCGCGGGATGCCCCATCGACTTCGACGCATTGCCGCCCGACTGCGCCCAGTTCGCGTTGACCGCGGGATCGGGCAGCACGACCGCGACCGAAGCGGTGGCCTCATCGACCTTGATGCTGTTGTCGTTCGACAGGATCGACACGCGTTCGCCGACGGTCGGGGTCTTCGGCCCGCCGTCACCCTTGAACACGCCGCAGCCCGCAAGCGACAGCGCGATCAGCGCCGCGCCGGCGGCATAACCGGTTTTCCGCATTATTTCTTTTCCTCAACTGCTCCGGCGGCCGGCCCCTTGGGCGCCCCGCTGCCCTGCTTGTCCTTGGCGGCGCTTTCGTCCGCACGGTCTGCGACGGCGTCGACGCCCAGCATGCCGGCCATCTGCACGCTGCGCGATTGCAGCGAACGGGGCATGTCGGGCAGTTTGGCGATGCGGCCGTAAAGCTCGCCCGCCTGCTTGTACTGGCCGAGCTGGTAGTGCGCGATCGCCGACAGTTCGGCGGCGCTCGGGAACCAGCTCGATACCGGATCCTTGGCATCGACCAGCGGCTTCATCCGCGCGATGACCGCTTCGGGCTTCAGCGTGTCGAATTCGAAGGCGGTCTGGCGGACCAGCGCAAGATCGCGCAGCGACGGGTCGAGCTTGCTGTCCGCCGCGGCCTTGCCCATCAGCGCGGCTGCCGCCTTGAGGTCGCCGCGCTCGGCCTTCATGTTCGCCTGCTGGAAGATCGCGATCGCGCGATAGGCATCGCCGCCCTCGCTCTCGAGCTTGGCGAATTCATTGGTCGCCGCGGTCGGCTGCCCGCTCTTGAGCTTGTCGAAAGCCCCGATCAGCGCCTCGGCCTGCTCGCCGCGCTCGGTCTGCTGCAGATGACCCCAATAAAGATAGCCACCGAAGGCGAGCAGCGCCGCGATCACGCCCGCGACGATCCAGCGTCCGAACCGTTCCCAGATACTGTCGAGCCGGTCCTTGCGGACGGCGTCGTCCACTTCCTGCAAGAGGGCCGCATTGTTCGTCGGGCTCAGCGCCACGCATTTCCTCCATATACCGGGCGGGCACGGACGCACCCTCCGGTGGTTTCCTTAGCGACGCGCCCGGAAAACGCCAAGCCTTTCACTGGCCCCCGTCCCGCGCACGCGCACCGCGTCAACCAGCGTAGATCTGATCCTCGGTGGGGAATGAACGGGACCTGACTTCGTCCGCATATTCCTTGACCGCGCCGTTCACGACACCGGCCATGTCCTGGTACCGCTTCACGAACTTGGGGACGCGCTCGAACATGCCGAGCATGTCGTCGGTGACCAGCACCTGGCCGTCGCACTGCGCCGAAGCGCCGATGCCGATCGTCGGGCAGGCGACCTTCTCGGTGATCTCGATCGCGATCGATTCGAGCACGCCTTCGATGACGATCGAGAAGGCGCCGGCCTGCGCAACGGCAACCGCATCCTCGACGATCGACCGCGCCTCTTCCTCGCTCTTGCCACGCACGCCATAGCCGCCCAGAATATTGACCGCCTGCGGGGTCAGCCCGACATGGCCCATGACCGGGATGCCGCGCTGGGTGAGGAATTCAATCGTCGGCGCCAGCACCTTGCCGCCCTCGACCTTGACCGCCGCGGCGCCGGTTTCCTTGAGCAGACGCGCGGCGTTGTCGAACGCCTGTTCGGGGCTGCCCTCATAGCTGCCGAAGGGCATGTCGACGATCACCGCCGCATGATAGCTGCCGCGCACCACCGCGGCGCCGTGCAGCGCCATCATCTCCATCGTCACGCCGACGGTGTGCGGCAGGCCATAGATCACCTGCGCAAGCGAATCGCCGACGAGCAGCATGTCGCAATGCGGATCGAGCAGCTGTGCCATGCGCACCGTATAGGCGGTCAGCATGACGAGCGGTTCGCCGCCCTTGCGCTGGCGAATCCGCGGCACCGTCAGGCGCTTCATCGGCTGCGGCGTCGGATTGGCGCGGCTGGTGGAGGTGTCGAGGGTGAGCGTTTTGGGGAGCGTGGACATGGCGCGCGGCTTAGCGGTTTATGTTGCGGTGCGAAAGCGGCAAAGGCGATCGATGTAATGTCCGATTGACTCAATGTTAAAAATATCGAACATAGAGTTCGAATCACATGACATGGAGTGCCGTCGATGTCCTTTCGCGAAAAAAATCACCGGGTCACGCTGGTGACGCTTCCAATGGCCTTCGGCTCGCATCCACCCGCCGAACCGGGCCGGATCGGCGCCCCGCCCTCCCCTCTCGGCGGAGCCTCTGACCGATGATTTCCTCACCGCCCCGCCCGGCCTTCGCCGCCGAAACCGGAGAATTGCCGATGACCTATCGCGAAAAAACCACATGGCTGATCGTCGTCAGCATGATCGCTGCCTACACGCTCTATTTCGGGCTGATCATCGGCGGACACCCCGCCGGGCGCGAGATGTTTGCGATGCTCTGGCTGTTCGGCGGCATCGCTGCGACGCAGGCGCTGGTCGTCATCGCCGGATATGCCTTCCTGGCGATGACAACGCCCAAAGCGGAACGCCGCCGCCCCGACGAGCGCGACCGCGCGATAAGCCGCCGCGGCGCCGCGGCCGCCTATTATGTGTTGATGGCGGGCACGATCATGGTCGGGGTGGTGATGCCCTTCACCGACACCGGCGTGACCATCGCCAATACGGCGCTGTTCGCGATCGTGCTCGCCGAACTGGTGAACACCGCGACCGTGCTCGTCAGCTACCGGCGCGGCTGGCATGGCTAGGCCGCCCTTCACCAACGACATCCGCACGCTGCGCTTCCTTGCCGGCGAGATGACGCAGGGCGAACTCGGCGACCGCGTCGGGGTAACGCGCCAGACCATCGCGGCGATCGAACAGGGCAAATATTCGCCATCGCTCGAGGTCGCCTTCCGCATCGCGCGCGCCTTCGGAAAGCCCCTCGAAGCGGTGTTCGAATGGAGCGACGACAGCGATTGAGGATGCGCGGCCGCGCCGGCCCGGCCCGAGGCTCTCCCCGGGGTCTCGGGCCGGGCCGAAATCAATTGGCCCGACGATCGAAATCACAAAGCGTCCGGTCGCGGTTTCGCTTGGCGTAGCGCGCCTAGCGCCCGGCACTCCTCACCGCCGCGACCGCCTCGCGCGGGTTGTCGCTGAACAGGCCGTCGATCCCCGTACGAAGATAGGCATCGACCTCCGCCCCGAGGTCGCCGTGGCCCGCGGGGTTGATGCCGCCCTTGTCGCGCAGCGGCAGGAAATAATTTTCGCGACGGAAGGTCCACGGATGGACCTTGAGCCCCGCGGCGTGCGCGTCGCGGACGAGCGGGGTCGGATCGCCGAGCGTACCGAGCAAGCCGCGGGGAATGACCATCGCCTTGTTCGGCCCGATACCGTCGGCATAGGCGGCGACCGCCTTCAATCCGGCGGGCGTCGCCATCACGGCATAGCTTTGCGAGGGATCTTCGGCGGGTCCGCCCTCGCCGTCCATCAACTGGATCAGCGGCAGGTCGCTCTTCGCGCGGATCGCCTTGAGGTTGGCGACCTCGAAGCTCTGGATGAACACCGGCGCGGCGCGTCCGCGATAGCCGTACCGGTCGAGCAGCGCGAGCAGGGGCGCTTCGTGCGGCAGCCCGATCGACGCGAAATAGCCCGGGTGCTTGGTCTCGGGATAGACGCCGACCGGATGCTCGCGCCCCTTGTTCGCCGCGACCAGCAGGTCGAGAATTTCGGCGAAGGTCGGGATTGCATACTGGCCGTCATGCGCGGTGCCGCGCAGCCGTGGAATACGCTCCTTCGCGCGCAGCCGCTTCAGTTCGGCGAGGGTGAAATCCTCGGTGAACCAGCCCGCGACGTCCTGTCCGTCGATCCGCTTCGTCGCCTTGCGCGCGGCGAATTCGGGATGGTCGGCGACATCGGTCGTTTCCGAAATCTCGTTCTCGTGCCGCGCCACGAGCACGCCGTCACGGGTCAGGACCAGGTCGGGTTCGATATAGTCGGCGCCCTGTTCGATCGCGAGTGCATAGGCTTCGAGCGTATGTTCGGGTCGCTCGCCCGACGCGCCGCGGTGCGCGATGACGATCGGCGGCCTGCCGTCGAGCGTCGGAACCGGCTGCGCCGCCATCGGTTCAGCGCCGCAGGCCGCGAGCAGCAACGCCGACAGGGCGAAACGCCGCCCGATCATGCAAAGCGTTGCTGCCACTCATCGGCCGAAAAGCCCACGCTGACATCGCCCGCGGTCTCGACCACCGGCCGCTTGATCATCGCCGGCTGATCGAGCATCAGCGCCTTCGCCGACCCCGCGCCCAGCCCCGCTTTCTGTTCGTCGGACAGCTTGCGAAAGGTCGTGCCGCTGCGGTTGAGCAATTTTTCCCAGCCCAGCGCGTCGATCCACCCCTGCAATTTTCCGGGATCGAGCCCGTCCTTGCGGAAATCGTGAAAGGCATAAGGAATGCCGGCCGCGTCGAGCCAGCGACGCGCCTTCTTCACCGTGTCGCAATTGGGGATGCCGTAGAGAGTCAGTGCCATATGTCCCACGCTGGAAGCTGCCGGTTGCCGATATGCGGTGGACCCTAGGCGATGGGTGGCAGGTCGGCAATGCGGGCATTGGCGCTGGCGAGCTTGCCGCGAAGCGCGCGTGCGAAACCTTCGTGCAGCGCCGCCGCGATCTCGGGGTTGGCGCCAAGGAAGCTGCGCAGCGACGCGGCGGGAACGAACCACAGCCGCGCGTTGCTCGACAGGATCACCGTGCCGGTCGCATGCGTGCCGTCGAGCACGGTCGCCTCGCCGATCAGCGCCCCGCCGGCAAGCGACCCGACATCGGTTCCGTCGCGGCGAATCGTCACCGCACCGTCGGCTAGGTAGAAGAGGCTCGGCGCCGCCTGATCCTCGCGGATCAGCACTTCGCCGCGCCGCGCCGAAATCCAGTGTCCCTGATCCATCAGCCGCCGCGCGTTGCCGCTGCTCAGCGCGCCGAAGTGGAGCCGCCGCAATTCCTGTTCCTCGGGCGTGAAGCGGACCTGTGCGTCGCCGACCCAGAGCCGCGCGACCTGCACCGCATTGGCGATCAGGATCAGCGCGGCGAGCAGCGCATAACCCGCCCCCGGCGCGTGGAAGATCATCAGCGGCAAGGCCACGAGCGCGGCAAGCGCGAGCCCGACCCGGACATGCGACAGGCTCGACACGAAGCTGGTCGCAAGGACCAGCAGCAGCGCGCCGTACCCGAACCATGCGGGATCGAAATTCGCCATATGCATCTTTTCGTCTGAGGCCCCGCGAAGCTGGAGCACTAGGTACATCGGGGGCACTAGGTATATAAGGTTACGGATTGCCGAACAGCCCCGGTGCGCGATTGCCGCGCATAGCGCCAAAACCGTAGCAAACTAACAGTTTTTCGGCGCAAAGAAAAGGACGGGTGCGAAAAAGTCCCGCGGATGCTAGGGTCCCCGCGCTTGCCTCCGGGGTGCGTCCGCGCCATGGCGTCGGGCGATTCGGTTTTTTTGGATTTTGGTCATGACACAGCAATGGCAGCCGCACAGCTGGCGCTCGCACGAAGCCCGCCAGCTTCCCACCTACACCGACGACGCCGCGCTCGCCGCGGCCGAGCGCGAGCTTGCCGGTTATCCGCCGCTGGTCTTTGCCGGCGAAGCCCGCGATCTGACGCAGGAACTGGGCCGCGTCGCCGACGGCAAGGCCTTTCTGCTCCAGGGTGGCGACTGCGCCGAGAGCTTTGCCGAATTCCATCCGAACAACATCCGCGACACCTTCCGCGTCCTGCTCCAGATGGCGGTCGTGCTGACCTTTGCGTCCAAAATGCCGGTGGTGAAGGTCGGCCGCATGGCGGGCCAGTTCGCCAAGCCGCGTTCGGCCGACATGGAGGAAGTGGGCGGTGTCGAGCTGCCGAGCTACCGCGGCGACATCATCAACGACATCGCGTTCGAGGCCGAGGGTCGCGGCCCCGACCCGCAGCGCATGATCAAGGCGTACAACCAGTCGGCGGCGACACTCAATCTGCTGCGCGCCTTCGCCGGCGGCGGCTACGCCAATCTGCACCAGGTCAACGCCTGGACGCACGACTTCATGGACCGCAGCCCGTGGGCGAAGAAATATCAGGAAACCGCAGCGCGGATTTCCGAAGCGCTCGCCTTCATGGAAGCCTGCGGCGTGACCCCCGAGACCGTGCCGCAGATCAAGGGCACCAGCTTCTACACCAGCCACGAAGCATTGCTGCTCCCCTATGAGCAGGCGCTGACGCGGCAGGACAGCCTGACCGGCGGCTGGTACGACACCTCGGGCCATATGCTGTGGGTCGGCGACCGCACCCGCTTCGAGGGGTCGGCGCACATCGAATATCTGCGCGGCATCGGCAATCCCGTCGGCATGAAATGCGGTCCCAGCCTTGAGCCCGACGCGCTGCTGCGCCTGCTCGACACGCTGAACCCGGGTCATGTCGCGGGCCGCATGACGCTGATCACGCGCTACGGCCACGACAAGATCGAGGCGCATCTGCCCAAGCTGGTGCGCGCGGTGAAAGAATCGGGCCACCCCGTCGTCTGGTCGTGCGACCCGATGCACGGCAATGTCATCAAGACCCCCAACGGTTACAAGACCCGCCCGTTCGAGCGCATCCTCGCCGAAGTGCGCGGCTTCTTTGCCGTGCACCGCGCCGAGGGCACGCATGGCGGCGGCATCCATATCGAGATGACCGGACAGAATGTCACCGAATGCACGGGCGGCGCGATGGACGTGACCCAGATGGATCTCGCCGACCGGTACCACACGCATTGCGATCCGCGCCTCAACGCGGGCCAGTCGCTCGAACTGGCGTTCCTGCTGGCCGAAATGCTCAATCAGGAAATGAGCGAGCGCGCCAGACAGGCGGCTTGATCCCACACACCTCGTCATTGCGAGGAGCGAAGCGACGCGGCAATCCAGAGGTGCGGTAACCGCTCTGGATTGCTTCCCCCGGCTGTCGCCGGGGTCGCAATGACGAAGCTTTTAAGTCAGCGCTACTTCTCGGTCCCCGACCAAGCCTTGGTATCGGCAAACACCCGGCCGAGCGCGACGTGCAGGCCGGCGTCCTCGGCCGCGCCGCCGAGCGGAATCGCGTCGCTGAAATTGTCGCCCGCGCGGTGATAGTCGCCGCCGAGGAACGTCTCGAGCAGCGGCATGTCCGAAAAGCTGCCCCCGACCATCAGCGACGGCACGCCTTTCGCGCCGAGCGCCCAGCCGTCCTGCCGCTGGACGAAGGCATCCGCCTCGCCATCGTCATCCATCTTGCGTCCGAGCCGGGTCGCGACGTCGCGGATCACCGCATCATAGGCCGGGCGTCCGCGCCCGATCGTCGCGACCGGGGTACCGCGCGGCGAGATCGCGATGGTGTCGATGTTGAGCGCGACGGTGATGTCGGTGAGCGGCACGACCGGATGGTCGGCGAAATGATAGGCGCCCAGCAACCCCATCTCCTCAGCGGTGGTCGCCATGAAATAGATATCGCGGTCGGGGCGCGGCCCGCTCGCAAGGCGTTTCGCGACCTCGGTCAGCACCGCGATGCCGCTCGCATTGTCGACCGCGCCGTTGCAGATACGGTCGGCGTCGCCTTCGTCGCCGCAGATACCGAGATGATCCCAGTGACCAAGGTAGAGCACGGCCTTGCCGTCGGGTTTCGCACCGGGCAGTTTCGCGATGATATTGTTGCTCGCAAACGGGCGGATCGCGGTCGTCGCGCCGATGTCGGCGGTCATGGACAGCGCAAGGCCGCGATAGTCGGCCGCCTTCGCCGCCGCCATCGCCTTGTCCGGCGTCTGGCCCGCCGCCCCCAACAGCGCGGCCGCCGCCGCAGGCGACAGGAAACCGCTCACCGGCGCGCCTGGCTTGGCGCTCGCGAGCCGCACGCTGCGGTCGCCGAGCGACGCACGCAGGTCGTCCCACGGCAGCGCCTCCGACGCCACGACGAGCACTCCGGCAGCGCCCGCATCGGCGAGCATCTGACGCCGCTCGCGGTAGCGCGGCGGCTTGGTGCCGAACGGCGGATTGTCGAACAGCATCACCGCAAGCTTGCCCGCGACGTCGGCGTTCACCTTGCCCGCGCCGTCGATGCCATAGCCGACGAAGACGACCGGCACCGCCGCGCGCGTCATCGACGGATCGCGGCCGACGAGGACCAGTCCGTCCGCGGGCAGCGCGACCTCGCGCCCGCCGGCCTTGAACGCCACCGTTCCGGTCAATGGCCGGGTTTCGACGAGCGGCACCGGTTGCAGCCACGGCGTCGCGCTTCCCGCGACGGGCTCGAGCCCGGCCTTCGCCCATTCGCCGACGACATAGGCGATCGTGCGATCCTCGCCCTCGGTGCCCGGCGCACGGCCTTCGAAAGCATCGCTCGCGAGGATGCGCATATGCGCGGCGAGATCGGATTCGGTGATCGGGGCGTCGGCGGCCCTGGCGTGAAGAACGGGGGCGGCAAGGACCGTGAGGGCGACGGCCGCGATCGCGGCGCGAAACTTTATTGCGTGCATGGCGGCGCGGCATGGCATGTCCGCAGAGGCCGGGCAAGGCGCGTTTGTCGAAGGATGGTGGCTGTTGGTCTGGTCGGGGTGATCATGGGCTGGTTTTGGGATGGATTGCGGTCATCCGGTCTGGCGAGGTAAGATGCTCAGATGATACCGCCTTGGAAAGCTCATCCTGACATTCAAGCTGGCTCCGTCGGTTGGCGGATGGGCATAGGCGAAGAATATGTCATCGAGTTTGGTCAATGGTTTGGCCGCAAGCACGCTGAAGCGAAGCGACGCTATGCCGACGAGCATCCCGAGCCGGCCGGTTGGGAAGGTTTCTATGCCCGTCGAGGTGTCGCCAACATTTGAAAAACGGCCGCAATCGGTTGCTTCCCGACCTTCGTCATCCCGGACTTGATCCGGGATCCATTCCTTCAACGCTGCGAGAATGGACCCCGGATCAAGTCCGGGGTGACGATGCTATAGACATCCCCTTCCGCCCGATACCCGTCATCGCCCCGCCCGCACCAGCAGCGCCCTTGCCGCGGCGACGTGCATGTCCTCGATCATCCGCCCTTCGTGCCGCTGAGCGCCCCCGGTCGCGGCCGCGACGAGCGCTTCGGCCTCGGCGATCTCGCGTGGTGACGGCGCGAAAGCGGCGTTGCACGGATCGACCTGCGACGGGTGGATCAAGGTCTTGCCGTCGAAACCGAGCCGCCGCCCCTCGCCCGCTTCGACCGCGAAGCCGGCGGCGTCGTCGATCCGGTTGTAGACCCCGTCGAACGCCCACACCCCGCCCGCCCGCGCGGCGAGCACGATCGCCTGGATCGCATGGCTCATCGCACCACGGTTCATCCCGTCAGGCAGCCGGAGTTCGTGCGCGAGGTCGTTGAGCCCCGCGATCAGTCCGCGCGTCGCAGGATCGGCGGCGATCTCGCGCGCTGCATAGATGGCGGCAGGCGTCTCGATCATCGCGAGGAGCGGCACGCCGAGCGCACGCGCCGGATCGAGGTCCGACGGCGCATCGACCTTGGGCAGAACCACGGCATCGAGCGCCAGCCCGGCAAGGGCTTCGAGGTCGGCGGGCTGATGGTCGCTGCCGGTGCCGTTGATCCGCACCGCTACGCACTTGCCCGGAAAGCCGCTCGCAACGGCGGCGCGCATCGCGCCCCGCGCCTCGGCCTTGCGGTCGGCGGGGACAGCATCCTCGAGGTCGATGATCAGCATGTCGGCGGCGAGTCCTCGCGCCTTTTCAAGCGCACGGGCGTTCGAGCCGGGGACGTAGAGGAGCGAGCGGGGCGCAAAGTCGGTCATGCGATTTCTGTGGCGCAGGCGGGGCATTGCCGCAATAAGGAAGGCGGGTTTGCATGGATCCATTTTGCGAGAGGGGATGATCGATGGAATTCGCGCTGGCGCTGGTGGTACTGGCCCTTGTCTTCCTGATCTGGGCGCTGACGCCCGTGCGGCAGGGCTATGCCTATACGATCGAACGCTTCGGGCGTTACACGCACACCGCACAGCCCGGGCTCAACTTCATCATGCCGATCTTCGACCGCGTCGGGCGCAAGGTGAACATGATGGAGCAGGTGCTCGACATTCCGGGCCAGGAAATCATCACCAAGGACAATGCGATGGTCGCGGTCGACGGCGTCGTCTTCTTCCAGGTGCTCGACGCCGCCAAGGCGGCCTATGAAGTCAGCGACCTCTATCTCTCGATCATGAACCTGACGACGACGAACCTGCGCACCGTGATGGGTTCGATGGACCTCGACGAGACGCTGTCGAAGCGCGACGAGATCAACACGCGGCTGCTGCATGTCGTCGACGATGCGACGACGCCGTGGGGGGTCAAGATCACCCGCGTCGAGATCAAGGACATCCGCCCGCCCGCCGATATTTCGAACGCGATGGCGCGCCAAATGAAGGCCGAGCGCGAAAAGCGCGCGAACATCCTCGAAGCCGAGGGCAGCCGCGCCTCCGAAATCCTGCGCGCCGAAGGCCAGAAGCAGAGCCAGATCCTCGAGGCCGAAGGCCGCCGCGAAGCCGCCTTCCGCGACGCCGAGGCGCGCGAACGCGAAGCCGAGGCCGAAGCCAAGGCGACCCAGATGGTCTCCGATGCGATCGCCGGCGGCAACGCGCAGGCGATCAACTACTTCATCGCGCAGAAATATGTCGAGGCAGTCGGCCAGTTCGCCACAAGCCCCAATGCCAAGACAATCCTCTTCCCGGTCGAGGCGACGCAGTTGATCGGCACCTTGGGCGGCATCGGCGAACTCGCCAAGGATGCGCTCGAACGCAAGGGAGGCTGACATGCCCGACTGGCTGGCCAATATGGAACCGCATTGGGCGTGGCTCTCGCTGGGCGTGCTCCTCGCCGCCGCCGAGATCGTCGCTCCCGGCTTCTTCCTGATCTGGATCGGCGCCGCGGCGATCGTCACCGGCGTCATCGCGTGGATCGTGCCGCTGAGCGTGCCGCTCCAGCTCGGCATCTTCGCGGTCCTTTCGTTCGTCGCGCTCTATGGCGGGCGCCGCTGGCTCAAGGCGAATCCGATCACCACCGCCGACCCGCACCTCAACCAGCGGGGCGGGCGGCTGGTCGGCGAAGTGCTGACCGTGACCCGAGCGATCGAGGACGGCCGCGGCCGCGCCAGGGTAGGCGACGGTGAATGGCCGGTACGCGGCCCCGACACGGCCGAAGGCACAAAGGTCCGCGTCGTCAGCGCCGACGGCGGCGTGCTGGTGGTCGAACTGGCCTAGCAAGGACTGTCGGCCGCCCCGTTCCGTAACCCGGAGCCTGTCGAAGGGCGCTTTTCGGGACAGGCCCCTTCGACAGGCTCCGGGCCAAAGTGAAGTTTGGCAGCTGCCCTACCCCCCGCGCGGCCGCGAATAGACGCCGACCAGGTACCCCAATGCTTCGCTATCGCCGATGCGACGAAACCCGAGCTTTGCCGACACGCGCTCTGAAGCGTCATTGCCTGGATCAATGATGCAACGCACCTCCGCCGCGTCCAGATTGGCGTCGGCCCAGCCGAGCGCGGCGGTCATCGCCTCGGTCGCATAGCCTGCGCCCCAATGATCGGCGTCGAATGCCCACCCCGCCTCGGGCAAGCCTTCGAGTTCGGGGATGCCGCGGCCGAAATAGCTTAGCCCCCCCATACCGGCCAACCGGTCACTCGCCCTGTCGGCGAACACCCAATATCCGAAGCCCATCACCGGCCACAGACCCGCGGCGGCGAGGAACTTGCCCCAGCTGACGTCGGGCGCGCGCGGTTCGCCGCCGATGAAGCGCGTCACGCGCTCGTCGGCCCACATCGCGATATGGATGTCCTTGTCGGCGAAACGCATTTCGCGAAGGCGCAGGCGTTCGGTTTCGATGATCGGGGGCGCAGTGAACATCACGCCGGGCTATCAGCGCGCGCACCACGCGGCAAGCGGCCGATCCCGCGAAGGCGAAGCCCCGGATATGGGGAGAGAGAGCCCTTCGAAAGGCTCCGCCTTCGCGAGGCTGTCAGGCGGCAGCCGCCGCCAATTCCTCATGGCGCGCCGGCACCGGCGCCGCCGAGCTGTGCTGCGGCATCACCGCATCGGCATAATCGCTTTCATATTTGCCGATCAGCGCGCGATCGTCGTGGTTCCACGGGTGGAAACCCGGCATGAAATAGCTGAGCCAGGGCAGGAAACTCTTGCGCAGAATGCCGGGCGACCCGAGCAGATACCACCAGATGCGCGCGGTGACGCGCCAGCCGGTCAGTCCGTCCTGCCTGAGCAGCGCCTTCATTCCCTTGACCCGCTTCGGCCAGAAGCGGGTGGTGACGAGCAGCATCATGATCGAGCGCGCGCGCCAGCGGCGGAAGCGGCTCCAGTCCCGGGTCGCGTGGAGCCATGTGTCGTAGGCGACGCCCTTGTGCTCGATTTCCTCGATCGCGTGCCATTTCCACAGCGCGCCCCATTCGGGCTCGGCGCCCTGGTACATGCGCTCGTCGCGCAGCATGATCGCCGCCATCATCGCGGTATAATGTTCGAGCGCGATCGTCGCGTTGAGGTTGACGATCTGCGGCCGCGACTTGATCAGGTCGAGCACCTGATTGACGTCGTCTTCCAGCTCCGAAAGGTCGTAACCCGCCTCTGCCGCCTTCTTGTTGAAGACCACGTGCTCGCGGCTGTGGATCACTTCCTGCTGGGTGAAGGCACGGATTTCGCGCGCCAGCTTGTCAGGCACCCCCTCGCGATGCGCCTTCACCGCCTCGATGAACATCGCCTCGCCGCGCGGAAAGGTGACCGACAAGGCGGTGTGAAACGCCGACGCGATCGGATCGCCGTTCAGCCACCAGCGCCCCTGCCTGTCGTCGCGACCGAAGCGCATGTCGCGCGGGGTGATCGACAGGTCGGCGGGGGTCGGAGAGTGGGAAAGGCTGGACATATGTTTCTCACCGTCGGAAAGGACTATGGGGCGGAGCAATAGGGTTTACTTACACACATGTCAATAGTGAAAAAGCGCCTGAGTCCTGAGGAAAGCCGCTCGGTGGCACTCGAGGCGGCGCGCCAGATCCTGATCGAAATGGGACCGCAGGCGGTGACGCTGAAGGCCGTGGCGTCGCGCATCGACCGCACCCACGCCAACCTGCTGCACCATTTCGGCAGCGCAGCCGGCCTGCAAAAGTCGCTCGCCGCCTACCTCGCCGACACGGTGTGCGGCACGATCGCGGCGAAGATGGCGGCCTCGCCGCCGGGCGAGCGCAACGTGCGCGAGATTGTCGACCTGGCGTTCGACGCCTTTGGCAGCGGCGGCGCGGGGGCGCTCGCAACGTGGATGGCGGCGACGGGCAACGAGGGCGCGCTCGACCCGGTGATCGACGCGATTCACCGGCTGATCGACGGCATGAGCCCCGACGCGAACGAAAAGCGGCTGCTGCACGAAGACACGCTGGCGCTGGTACTGATGGCGATGGGCGACGCGCAACTAGGAGGCCCGATGGCCGAAGCGCTCGGCCTGCCGCGCGACACCGCGCGCGGGCTGGCGACCGAGCTGATCACCGGCCGGATCGCGACATTCTGGGCCGAACAGGGTGAAAAGACTTAAGTTCTTTGTGGCAGAAATCTCCGGGCAGGGGATGGTGCCATGGGCGAGCATAGCAAAGCGGTTCGAGTTGTTTCTGGCGCCTTGAGCGCCCTCCTGCTCGCCGGTTGCACGCCGGAACCCGCAAACTACCCGGCCCCCGACAGCGATCAGGCCTTGTCCGCCATCCAGAACGGGATCCGGTCCGACTTTATCGACACACCGCCGCGCCATGCGATACCGGACGATCCCGTGGTCGGCCCCGGCGACGATCCCGGCGAGGCGATGCAAAAGGTCGGCGACACCATGTTGTCGCTCAGCGAAGCCAACGGCCGAATGGGAGCCCGGGACGATATCGACGGCCTCGTCAAGGTCGAGCTCGGCCGATGCGAATGGCAATCGGTGAACATCCGCCGCATCAGGGATTATGCCCGTCACCGGTTCGAGGACAGGGTTCCCGCCGCCTATCTCTGCGACTATCGCGTCACCAGCGCGACCGAAACGCGCGGGCTCGTCGCGGCGAACGGCCGGGGCTATTTCTACGAAGAGGGCGGCGCGTTCTTTCACGCGATCATCGAACAATCGAGCTGGGAGGAGGATCGCCGCTGATGCTGGCCTTTGTCGGGCTTTGCGCCTAAGGGCTCCCGATGCATTTCCTCGACCAAGCCAAGATTTTCATCAAATCCGGCGACGGCGGCCCCGGTGCCGTGTCGTTCCGGCGCGAGAAATATGTCGAATATGGCGGCCCCGACGGCGGCAACGGCGGCAAGGGCGGCGACGTGGTCTTCGAAGCGGTCGCGGGCCTCAACACGCTGATCGATTTTCGTTACACCCAGCATTTCAAGGCCAAGCGCGGCACCCCGGGTTCAGGGCGCGATCGCACCGGCGCGGGCGGCCCCGACCTCGTGATCCAGGTGCCGATCGGCACCCAGATCCTCGACGACGACGAGGAGCGCAGCCTGCTCGCCGACCTGACGAAGGAAGGCGAACGCATCCATTTCTTGCGCGGTGGCGACGGCGGGCGCGGCAATGCGAGTTACAAGACATCGACCAACCGCGCGCCGCGTCAGCACGGGCCCGGCTGGCCCGGCGAGGAAATGTGGGTGTGGCTGCGCCTCAAGCTGCTCGCCGACGCGGGACTCGTCGGCCTGCCCAACGCCGGCAAGTCGACCTTCATCAACGCGGTGACCAACGCGCAGGCCAAGGTCGGCGCCTATGCCTTTACCACGCTGCGTCCGCAGCTCGGCGTCGTCAGCCACAAGGGGCATGAGTTCGTCATCGCCGATATCCCCGGGCTGATCGCGGGCGCCGCCGAAGGCGCGGGCGTCGGCGACCGCTTCCTCGGCCATATCGAGCGCTGCCGCGTGCTGCTCCACCTCGTCGACGCGAACGACGAGGATGTCGCCACCAGCTATCGCATCGTGCGCGACGAACTCGAAGCCTATGGCGCCGACCTCACCGACAAGCCGGTGATCGTTGCCTTGAACAAGATCGATACGCTCGACGACGAACTGGTCGCCGCACTCTCGGCCGAACTCGAAGCCGAAAGCGGCCAGCCGGTGATGGCGCTGTCGGGCGCCAGCGGTGCGGGAATCGAGGCGGTGCTCGACAAGCTGCTCGAAGCGGTCGGCCAGCCCGAACCCGGCGCCGACGAAGCGGATGACGGCGACGCCGGGGGCGAATGGTCGCCAATCTGACGACCGCGCCTCAGCGGGCTTCGAGGATCATGTTGAACGGCCCTTCGGTCGCGCGCCGGACGGCGGCGAAACCGCCGTCGCGGATGACCTGCGACAGCTGCGCCTCGCCCGCCTGCGCCCCCAAGGCCGCGCCGACCTCCTGATCGAGCGAGGTCGGGACACAGATCATCGTCGACGCATTGTAATAGAGCCGCCCGACCGGATTCATATTGTCGGCGGGGGCATCGCCCGCGATCGGTTCGACGATCATCCACACGCCATCGGGCGCAAGGATCCGGCGCATGTGCATGGCACATCCGCGCGGATCGCCCATGTCGTGCAGGCAGTCGTACATGGTCACGAGATCGAATCCGGTCTCGGCGATCTCCTTCGCCGCCGCGACCTCGAAGCGCACGCGGTCGCCATAGCCGTGCTCCGCGGCATGGCGCCGCGCTTCGTCGATCGAGGGGCCATGAAAGTCGAAACCGACGAAGCGGCTTTCGGGATAGGCGTCGGCCATCAGCAGGGTCGAAAAGCCGACGCCGCAGCCGACGTCGGCGACCGCCGCGCCCGCGTGCAGGCGGGCCTCGACCCCGTCCAGCGCCGGAATCCAGTTCGGGACGATATTGTTGACATAGCCCGGCCGGAAAAAGGCGCCCGTCGCGCAGAAGAGGCAACCGGCATGGTCGCCCCAGCGCACGCCGGTGCCGCGGCGGAAACATTGCTCGACCTTGGCCTCGGCCTCGATCATCGCCGCGATCAGTTCGAACGCGCCGGCCAGATAGACCGGGCTGTCGCGGTGCACGAACACCATCGCCTGTTCGCCCGACAGGCTGAACCGATCGGTCGAGGGGTCATGGTCGACATAGCCGTTCGCGGCCTGCGCCAATGCCCATTCGCGAACATAGCGCTCGTGGAGCCCCCCCGCCCGCGCCGCCAGTTCGGACGCGGTCGCCGGCGCTTCGCCCAAGGCGTCGAAAAGTCCCAGCCGGAAACCCAGCCGCACCGTCGGCACGCTCATGCCGCCGCCAAGGTCGCCGAGCATCTTGCCGACAAAGGCGTGCAGCCTGTCTTCGTTGATTGCAGTCGTCATCGTCCCGCTCCTCACCCCCGGGTGGTTCGCGACTCTCCAGAAGGCTCGATGAGGCAGGGCAGCATAGCACAGGCGCCGCGGTCCGGCGCGGCGTTATTCGCATTGGCACCCCTGTCCGCGCGCGCCATCGGCGGCACCATGAGCCTGTTTCCAACCGCCGTCTGCCCCCGCCCGCTCGCCGATCGTCCGCCAACCTGGCTCGCGCGACCAGCCTTCGGTGGGTGTCGCGCTGAGCCACACCTTCGGGGGCGGTCGCTGAGCGGACGGCAGCTATCAACCGGTTGCGGTCGCTCGCTCCTCCCTGTCGCGCAGCGATGGGGAGGTGGCAGCGCGCAGCGCTGACGGAGGGGCGAAAGACGCGACCTCGCGGCCCCTCCACCACCGCCTGCGGCGGCGGTCCCCCTCCCCATGGCCTGCGGCCACAGGGAGGAATGACGGATGACGACCGGAAGCGGCCATTCTTCTCCCCTCCCGCTTGCGGGAGGGGTCGGGGGTGGGCCGCGGCGTCGCGATGGCCCACCCCGCTGCGGCTAACCAGCAAGCTGGCAAGCCTCGCTGCCCCTCCCGCTCGCGGGAGGGGAAACCGGTTCGTCGCTCAATCGGCGGCTCTCCACCCCAAAGCCGACATCGGCGAAGCCGCCAAAAAAAACGCTGTCCTAACATATTCCCGCCGCATAGCGTCACCGGATGGACTCCCCCCGGTCGCAGCTCCTTTCATCCCACCCGTTGCGCCAATCGCCAGCGAGGGGGGAAAGAAGAGGGGTACGTGGTGTGACCTTCGTGACCTTCCGAATAAAATCACTCCGCCTCCCGGCGATTCGACATTCGCATTGGCCACGCGGCCACGCCACGCTATCGGCGGCGCCATGAGCCTGTTCCCGCCCGCATCCTGCCCCCGCCTGATCGTCAAGATCGGATCGGCCCTGCTCGTCGACCCGGACGGCGCGGTGCGGCGCGACTGGCTCAAGGGCGTCGCAGCCGACATCGGCGCGCGGACCAAGGCGGGCCAACAGGTCGCCGTCGTCTCGTCGGGCGCGATCGCGCTCGGCGCGCGGCGGCTCGGCCTTGCCAAGGGCGGCCGCGCGAGCCTCGAGGATGCGCAGGCCGCCGCCGCGACGGGGCAGATCGCGCTCAGCCAGGTCTGGGCCGAAGTCCTCGGCGCCGAAGGCCTCACCGCGGCGCAGATGCTGGTGACGCTCGACGATCTCGAACATCGCCGCCGCTACCTCAACGCCTCGGCGACGCTCGACCGGCTGCTGAACCTCGGCGTCGTGCCGGTGATCAACGAGAATGACAGCGTCGCGACCGAGGAAATCCGCTTTGGCGACAACGACCGGCTCGCGGCGCGCGTCGCGCAGGCGGCCGCGGCGGGCGGGGTGATCCTGCTCAGCGACATCGACGGCCTCTACGACCGCAACCCCGCGCAACCCGGCGCGAACCATATCGCGCGCATCGAGCGCATCGACGCGCGCGTCGAGGCGATGGCCGACACCGGATCGGCGTCGGGCATGGGATCGGGCGGCATGGTGTCGAAGATCGCGGCGGCGCGGATCGCCAATGCCGCGGGCGCGCATCTCGCCATCGCCTCGGGCCATATCGACCACCCGCTGTCGACCGAAGCCCGGCACAGCCTGTTCGTCGCCGAACGCAGCGCGAGCGCGCGCAAGGCCTGGCTCGCCGGCGGACTGACCGCCAAGGGCCGGCTGACGATCGACGCCGGCGCGGCGAAGGCGCTGCGCGGCGGCGCCAGCCTGCTCGCGGCGGGGGTAACCGGAGTCAGCGGCGATTTCGCGCGCGGCGACATCCTCGACATCGCGGCCCCCGACGGCCGCACCCTCGCGCGCGGCCTTTCCGAATATCCCGCCGCCGACGCCGCCGCGATCCTCGGTCTCGGCCGCGACGCGCAGGAAGCCGCGCTCGGCTATGCCCCGCGCGCCGCAATGGTGCACCGCGACCATATGGTGCTGCTCTGACCGCCGCCCCCATCCTTGCGATGACCGGCGCGACCGGCTTCGTCGGCGGCGCGACGTTGCGGCAGGCGGTCGCCGCCGGCTGGCACGTCCGCGCGCTCACCCGCCGTCCGCAACCCGAACGCGAGGGCGTCACCTGGGTCGCGGGCGCGCTCGACCGGCCCGACAGCCTTGCCGAAATGGCGGCGGGCAGCGACGTCGTGATGCACATCGCGGGCGTCGTGAACGTTCCCACCCGCGCCGAGTTCGAGGCCGGCAACGCGACCGCGACCGGGAATGTGATCGACGCCGCGCGCCACGCCGGGGTGACGCGCTTCGTCCATGTCTCCTCGCTCGCCGCGCGCGAGCCCGAAATTTCCAACTACAGCTGGTCGAAGGCACGCGCCGAGACCGTCGTGCGCGCGAGCGGGCTCGACTGGACGATCGTCCGCCCCCCCGCGGTGTTCGGCCCCGGCGATACCGAGATGCTCGACCTGTTCCGCATGGCACGGCGCGGAGTCGCCTTGCTCCCGCCCGCGGGGCGGATGTCGGCGATCTATGTCGACGAACTCGCGCGGCTGCTCGTCGCGCTCGCCGCCGACCGCGACGCCAGCATCGGGGCGACCTACGAACCCGACGACGGCAAGCCTGGTGGCTGGTCGCACCGCAGTTTCGCTCGCGCGATCGGCCGCGCGGTGGGCCGCAGCCACGTCTCGACGCTCGCCGTTCCGGGTGTCGTGCTCAGGGCCGGGGGACGGCTCGACACGCTGGTGCGCCGCAGCCGTGCCAAGCTGACCCCCGACCGGGCGCGCTATATCGCGCATCCCGACTGGGTCGCCGCCGCGGGCGCCTGCCCGCCGCCCGAATTATGGCAGCCGGCGCTCGACACCGGCGATGCGCTCGGCGAGACGGTGCGCTGGTATCGCCGCGAGGGATGGCTCTGAGTTCGGAATGGACAGGTCCACGGCTACGGCAACAGAAACGCCGTTCGCCCCCTTCCTGCCGGTCGCCCGTCGAAGCGTGCATTGCCAACGGCGGGCCGCGTCCCTAGGTTTGCGGCCATGACCGAGACCAGCACCACCCCCAATGATCCCGCCGGCCCCTGGGCGATTCCCGTGCGGCGCCCCCTGCCCGGTGGCGACCGGCCGAAAGCGACGACCAGCTTTCCGCGCAAGGTCTGGAATCTGCTCGTCGCGATCAAGGACGGGCTGGCGCTGATCTTCCTGCTGCTCTTTTTCGTGACGCTGTTCGGGCTGCTGTCGGGCCGGCCCAACGCCGGGCTGCCAGTCAGCGAGGGCGCGCTCTTGCTCGAACTCGACGGCGTCGTCACCGAACAGCCCGCCGAGATCGATCCGCTCGCGGCGCTGTCGGGAGGCAACGACCTCAAGGAAATCCGCGTCCGCGACGTCGTGCACGCGCTCGAAACGGCGGCGGACGACAAGCGCGTGACCTCGGTCGTGCTCGACCTCGACCGCTTCCTCGGGGGCGGGCAGGTCTCGCTCGCCGAAATCGGCGGCGCGATCGACAAGGTGCGCGCGAAAAAGAAGCCCGTGCTCGCTTTCGCCACCGCCTACACCACCGACAGCTATCAGGTCGCATCGCACGCGAGCGAAATCTGGGCCGACCCGATCGGCGGCGTCGCGATCGCAGGACCCGGCGGATCGCGCCTCTATTACAAGGGGCTGATGGACAAGCTCGGCGTGACCGCGAACATCTATCGCGTCGGCACATTCAAGAGCGCGGTCGAACCTTTCCTGCGCGCCGATCAGTCGCCCGAGGCCGAAGCCGCCAACCTCGCTTATGCCGGCGTGCTGTGGGATCAATGGCTGGGCGACGTCAAAAAGGCGCGGCCCAGCGCCAAGCTCGACCCTTTCATCGCCGACACCGCGGGCGCGGTGCGCGCCGCGGGCGGCGACCTCAGCAAGGCCTCGCTCGACGCGGGGCTGATCGACAAGCTCGGCAGCCGCATGGCGTTCGGCCAGCGCGTCGCCGAGATCAGCGGCGCGCAGGACGATAGCCAGCCGTGGAACTACAACGCAATCCCGCTTGAAAACTGGGTCGCTGCCAACCCGCCCGAACAGCCGGGCAGCGCGATCGCGGTCGTGCCGGTCGTCGGCGAGATCGTCGACGGCGAAGCCCCGAACGGCAGCGCTGGCGGCGAGACGATCGCGCAGCACATCCTCGACGCTGCCGCCGATTCGAGCGTCAAGGCGGTGGTGCTGCGGATCGATTCGCCGGGCGGGTCGGTGCTCGCCTCCGAGCAGATCCGCCAGGCGCTGCTCGCTGCCAAGGCGAAGAAGCTGCCCGTCGTCGTGTCGATGGCCAATGTCGCCGCGTCGGGGGGCTACTGGATCTCGACCCCTGCCGACCGCATCTTTGCTGAACCCGAAACGATCACCGGTTCGATCGGCGTTTTCGGTATCCTGCCGAGTTTTGAACAGACCCTCGCCAAGGTCGGTGTCACCGTCGACGGCATCGCAACGACGCCGCTGTCGGGGCAGCCCGATATCCTAGGCGGCGTCAACGACGAGTTCAACGCGCTGGCGCAGGCGAGCGTCGAGGACATCTATGCGCGCTTTACCGGCCTTGTCGCCAAGAGCCGCAAGCAGCCGATCGAGAAGGTCCGCGAGATCGCCGAAGGCCGCGTCTGGGCCGGCGGGACCGCGCGCCAGATCGGGTTGGTCGACCAGTTCGGCGGCCTGCCCGACGCGATGGCGGCGGCGGCGAAGCTCGCCAGGGTCGATGGCGATTATCACGCCAAATATTTCGAAACCGAACCGAGCGAATTTTCCAAGATGCTCGCCAAATGGGCGGGCACCGCCCCCGAGGAAAGCGCGGCACTGCCGCGCGGGTGGTTCGGCATCGCGGCGATGAACCGCCAGATGGTCGAACGCCGCGTGGTGCAGGACCTGACGATGCTCACCGAGGCGGGATCGGTGCAGGCTGCCTGCCTCGACTGCCGCGGCTATCTGCCCGCTGTTCCGCGGCCGGGCCGGGCCGAGGCGAAGGGCCTGTTCGCGACACTGGCGCTGCTGTTGAAATAACCCCTCCCGCGGCCGGGAGGCGGGCGCTACGCGGCCACGCCGCCGTTCGCATGGTCGGCGATTGCGTCGGCGAGTGTATCGACCAGTTGCAGCGGCAGATCATGTCCCATGCCGGGGATTGTCTTCAGCCGCGCTCCGGCGATGCTCGCCGCGGTGTCCTTGCCGCCCGCGAGCGGAACGAGCGGGTCGGCCTCGCCGTGGATGACCAGCGTCGGCGCCTCGATCGCCTTGAGCATCGGCCGCCGGTCACCATCGGCAACGATCGCCGCCATCTGGCGCGCGACGCCCTGCGGATACCAGCCGCGTTCGAAATCACCCCGGACGCGGCGCTGCAAGCGCTCCTCCTCGGCGGGATAGGCGGGGCTCCCGATCACGCGCGCGGCGCGCACCGAATAGGCGATCATGTCCTCGGGGTCGCCGCTCATCGGACGGCTGGTCAGCACGCGCATCGCCTCGCTGTCGGCGCGCGGCAGGCGGCGGTTGCCCGTCGTCGACATCACCGAGGTCAGCGACAGCACGCGACCGGGGTAACGCGCCGCGATATGCTGCGAAATCATGCCCCCCATCGACACGCCGACGACGTGCGCGCGGTCGATGCCCAGATGGTCGAGCAGCGCCACACCGTCGGCGGCCATGTCGGCGAGCGTATAGGCGGGGCGCACCGGCAGCCCGATGAGCGATTTGACGAACATCCATTTAAGGTTCGGCACCCCCGCCGCATCGAAGCGCGTCGACAGGCCAACGTCGCGATTGTCGTAGCGGACGGTACGGAAACCGCGCACGTTCAGCGCATCGACGAATTCGTCGGGCCACAGCGTCAACTGCCCGCCGAGCCCCATCACAAGCAGGATCGCGGGCGCGTCCCTCGGCCCCTTGTCCTCATAGGTGATGGTGATGCCGTTGGCGGTCGTCTTTTCGGTCGTCATGCAGGCCCTTTCCCCGAAACGGGGCCGAACCTGCCACAGATTGGCGATTTGGCAAGCCGCCCGATCAGTCCCGGGCGCGCGGATCGCGATAGGCCGGCAGCGCCAGCGACCAGCGGATCGCCGCGCCGCGCAGCACGAAACCCGCGACCGCGCCCGACACCGCCGCGATCGGAGTCCCGGTGCCGAGCCAGAGCAGCAGCAGGAAGAGCGCCGACGCGAGCGCCGCTGCGGTGACATAAATTTCGGGGCGGACGATGATCGACGGCACCCCCGCCAATATGTCGCGGATCGTCCCGCCGACGCAGCCGGTGATCACCCCCATCATGAGCGCGGGCACCGGCGGCACCCCCCATGCCAGCGCCTTCGCGGTACCGAATACCGCATAGGCGGCGAGCCCCACCGCGTCGGCCCATTCGAGCAATTGCCCCTGCCACCAGCGTTCGGGGGTCACCCAGACGATCAGCGCGATCGCGATGCACACCGCGGCGATCGCGCCGTCCTGGACCCAGAAGACCGGCGCCCCGATCAGCAGGTCGCGCACGCTGCCGCCGCCGACGCCGGTGACAAGCGCGAAGAAGCTGGCGGTGACGAAGGTCTGGCGCAGCCGCACCGCCATCAGCGCGCCCGACAGCGCGAAGACGCCGATGCCGGCGAGGTCGAGCAGGCGGACGATCAGCGCATTGTCGATATCGGGCATCGCCCGTTACTTCGCGGCGGGGCGAACACCGCCGATGATCGACAGGACGATCGCCGACACCGCGTTCCGGATCGCCGGTTCGGCCTTGGGCGCGAAGAAGGGCGAATGATTGGTCGGCGCGGGCTCCCCTTTCGCCTTGAGGTCGGCGAGCACCGCGGGATCATAGCCGCCGATACCGAAGAAGAGCGAGGGTACGCCGGCATCGACGAATTCGGAATAGTCCTCGCTGCCCGACATCGGCGCCGCGCTTGCCGGCGCAAAGACCAGCCCCTTGCCAAAGACCGGGGTCAGCGCGGCGACCGCCGCGTCGGCCATCGCCGCATCATTGGTCATCGCCCCGGTGCCGCTGATGTAGCGGATCGTCGGTTCGGGGGCATTGCCCATCGCCGCCGCCGATTTCGCGACGCGCGCGGTGCCGTCCTGGAGCAGCTTGCGCACCTCGGGCGAATGCGAGCGCAGATTGACCTTCACCTCGGCGCTGTCGGGGATGATGTTGGGCGCGCTGCCCGCGTTGATCGCACCGATCGTCAGCACGCCGAACGCCGCAGGATCCTTCTCGCGGCTGATTACCACCTGCGTGTCGGTGACGAAGCGCGCGGCGATCGGGATCGGATCGATCGTCGCCGCGGGCATCGACCCGTGCCCGCCGCGTCCGTGGAAGGTGATCGAATAGCTGTCCGACGCCGACGAGGACGCCCCCGCCTTGATCGCGACCACCCCGGCCGGAAGGTTCGACACATGCGCGGCGAACCCGAAGTCGGGTTTGGGGAAGCGCGTCAGCAGCCCGTCGTCGAGCATCGCGCGCGCGCCGGTCAGCGGTTCCTCTGCGGGCTGGCCGATCAGCACCGCGGTGCCCGACCAGCTGTCGCGCATCGCGGCGAGCGCCTGCGCGACCCCGACCAGATAGGCGACATGCGTGTCGTGGCCGCACGCGTGCATCACCGGCACGTCGCGCCCTTCATAGGTCGCGCGCGCCTTGCTCGCCCAGGGAAGGCCGGTCTTTTCCTCCATCGGCAGCGCGTCCATATCGGCGCGGATCAGGAAGGTCGGCCCGTCGCCGTTCCTGAGCACGCCGACGACACCGGTGCCGCCGACCTTTTCGGTCACGGTGAACCCCGCCCCCCGCAGATGCCGCGCGAGGATGCCCGCGGTGCGCACTTCCTGCATCCCGAGTTCGGGGTTGGCGTGGAGGTCCTTGTAGATCGCCTCGAGCGCCGGATAATTTTTGTCGAGCAGCGCGGTCAGCCGCGCGTTGGCGGCCGACAGGTCGGGCGCGGCGTGCGCGCCCGCCGGAACGAGGAAGAGCGCGAGCGAAGCCGCTGCCCAGAGCCCGTGCTTCGCCATAGTCTCTTCCCCCGTTCTCGTTCGTCAGATGTGGATCGGCTTGCCGGTGACCGCCATCGCGGCTTCCTTGATCGCCTCGCTGTGCGTCGGATGCGCGTGGCAGGTGTAGGCGATGTCTTCGGACGTCGCGCCGAATTCCATCGCCTGCGCCGCCTGTGCGATCATCGTGCCCGCGACGCTCGCGATGCACCACACGCCCAGCACGCGATCGGTCTTCGCATCCGCGATGACCTTCACAAAACCGTCGGGTTCGTGATTGGTCTTCGCACGGCTGTTCGCCATCATCGGGAATTTGCCGACCTTGACCTCGCCGCGTTCCTTCGCCTGCTCTTCGGTCAGGCCGACACCGGCGATTTCGGGCATGGTATAGACGACCGACGGGATGACATCGTGGTTCACGATGCCGGTCTGACCCGCAATATTCTCGGCGCAGGCGATGCCTTCATCCTCGGCCTTGTGCGCGAGCATCGGGCCCGGGACCACGTCGCCGATCGCCCAGATGCCGGGAACCGAGGTGCGGAAATCATGATCGGTCTCGATCTGACCGCGCTGGTTGACGGTCAGCCCGGCCTTGTCGAGGCCGAGGCCGTCGGTGTTCGGCCGGCGCCCGATCGACACGAGCACGACATCGGCCTCGAGCGTTTCGGCGTCGCCGCCCGCGGCGGGTTCGAGCGTCAGCACCGCCTTCTTGCCCTTAACCTCGGCCTTCGTCACCTTGGTCTTGAGCTTGAATTCGACACCCTGCTTCTTGAAGATCCTGTTCGCTTCCTTGCGGACGTCGCCGTCCATGCCGGGAAGAATCTGGTCGAGGAATTCGACGCAGGTGACCTTGGCACCGAGGCGGCGCCACACGCTGCCGAGTTCGAGCCCGATCACGCCGCCGCCGATGACGACCATATGGCCTGGGACCTTGGCAAGTTCGAGCGCGCCGGTCGAATCGACGATGATCTGCTTGTCATTGTCGACCTCGACGCCGGGCAGCGGGGTCACCGACGAGCCGGTGGCGATGATGATATTTTTCGCGCGCACCTCCTTGCCCGCGACTTCGACCGTGTCGGCCGATGTGAACTGCGCATAGCCCTTGAGCCAGTCGACCTTGTTCTTCTTGAACAAGAATTCGATTCCGCCGGTCAGGCCCTTGACCGCATCCTTGCGCTGGCCCTGCATCGTCGGCAGGTCGAGCTCGGGCTTCACCTTGATGCCCATCGCCGCCATCGCGCCACCGGCGGCGGCTTCGTAAAATTCCGACGCGTGGAGCAGCGCCTTCGACGGGATGCAGCCGACGTTGAGGCAGGTGCCGCCCAGCGTCTCGCGCCCTTCGGCGCAGGCGGTCTTGAGGCCCAGCTGTGCCGCGCGGATCGCCGCGACATAACCGCCGGGGCCGGCACCGATGACAAGCACGTCGTAGTCGTAGTCAGCCATGATTCACTCCATTTCAAGCCCCGGCGCCGCAACATAGACCCAGGCCTCGCGGCCCGATTCCAGCGTCACGCGCCGCCGCTCATATTCGCCGGCCTCATAATCGTCGGCCGCTTCGAGTTCGCGTTTCGTAATCCAATATAGGGTGCCGGCGACGCGCTGCGACCCTTCGGGGTCGGGCGTGAGCACCGGGTGATGCGTCTCGCCGCTCTTGCGCACCACCTCTGCGTCGGCGATCGCGATGCGGCCGAGGCGAAAACCGGTCAGCGCGTCGGCGCTGCCGTCGAGCAGGCGCCCCAGCTGTTCGCGCTGGACGTCGGCATATTGCAACGTACCGTAGGAAAAGAGCGGTTCACTCGCGTCCATCGTTCGGGCACCCTCAGCTGCCGGCCAGCGTCTTCTTGGCGCAGGCTTCCATCACCGGCACCGCATCCTCGGGCGACAATTGCATCAATTCGGACGGGCTGTGCGTCTTTGCCAGCTCGTCGGCGGCGCATTTGCACACCTCGCCCACCTTGTCGGCGGGCGCCCCGGCCCGCGTTGCCCCCGCCTCGCACGAGCGCGTGAAGGTTTCGGCGAACTGCTTTTCGAAGCCGTCCTCGAAACCCTTCTGCGCCTGGTCGCAGCCCGCCAGCGTCGCAGCCGCCGCGAGCAGCGCCGCGGGTGCGGCGAGACGGCGAAGCGTGGCGACGGACCCGAACGACATTCCCATTCTCCCGGTCAGGCGACGACGCCGCCGATCAAAGATCGATCAGCAGACGCGTCGGGTCCTCGATCGCTTCCTTGATCGTCTTGAGGAAGGTCACCGCCTCGCGGCCGTCGATCAGGCGATGGTCGTAGCTCATCGCGAGATACATCATCGGGCGGATCACGATCTCGCCGTTCCGGACGACCGGACGGTCCTCGATGCGGTGAAGGCCGAGCACCGCCGACTGCGGCGGGTTGATGATCGGGGTCGACATCAGGCCGCCGAACACACCACCGTTCGAGATGGTGAAGGTGCCGCCGGTCATGTCGTCCATCGTCAGCGTGCCGTCCTTGGCGCGCTTGCCGAGGTCGGCGATCGCCTTTTCGATGTCGGCGAACGACAGGCTGTCGGCGTTACGCACGACGGGGACGACGAGGCCGTTGGGGGCGCTGACCGCGACCGAGACGTCGAGATAGTCGTGGTAGACGATCTCGTCGCCGTCGATGCGTGCGTTCACCGCCGGAATGTCGTGCGCGGCAAGCGCGACCGCCTTGGTGAAGAAGCTCATGAAGCCGAGGCGCACGCCGTGCTTCTTTTCAAAGCTGTCGCGATATTTCTCGCGCGTCGCCATCACCGCCGACATGTCGACGTCGTTGAAGGTCGTCAGCATTGCGGCGGTGTCCTGCGCCGCCTTCAGCCGCTTGGCGATCGTCTGGCGCATGCGCGTCATCTTGACGCGTTCCTCGCGGCGGCCGGGCGCGCCGCCCGCAGCGGGCGCGGCTGCAGCGGCGGCGGCCGGTGCCGCGGCGGGCGCGGCTTCGGGCGCCGCGCTCGCGGCGGCGAGCACATCTTCCTTGGTCAGCCGGCCATCCTTGCCGCTGCCCTTGATCTTGCTCGGGTCGACGCCATGCTCGAGCACCAGGCGGCGCACCGCGGGCGACAGGGTGGTGACGCCGTCGCCGGTATCCTCGCTCGCCGTCGCGGCGGGCGCCGGAGCGGCGGCTTCGGCCTTGGCCGCCGGGGCGGCCGCCTTGCCGCTGCCGGCTTCGATCGTCGCGATCACCGCGCCGACATTGACCGTGTCGCCGACCGCGACGACCTGCTGGCCCATCACGCCCGCGACGGGCGAAGGCACTTCGACGGCGACCTTGTCGGTTTCGAGGCTCGCGATCGGCTCGTCGAGCGCGACCGCATCGCCCGGCTGCTTCAGCCACTCGCCGATCGTCGCTTCGGTGACGCTTTCGCCCAGCGTGGGGACTTTGACTTCGGTGCTCATCTTGCTTTCCTTCGGGGCGCTTACTTGTTCTTCGTACGGCGGATTTCGGCACGGACGCTCAGGCCCAGCGCATCGGCGACCAGCGCCGACTGCTCCGTCTGGTGGCGGCTCATCAGGCCCGTCGCGGGCGACGCGGCCGCAGCGCGGCCGGCGTAGCGCGGGCGCATGCCCTTGTGCCCGGCGCTGGTCAGCGCCTCCTCGATGAAGGGTTCAACGAAGAACCAGCTGCCGTTGTTGCGCGGTTCCTCCTGCGCCCAGACCACTTCCTCGAGCTTCGGCATGCGCTTCAGGCGCACGGCGAGCGGCTCACCCGGGAAGGGGTAGAGCTGTTCGAGGCGGATCACCGTCGTGTCCTTGAGGTCGGCGGCGTCGCGCGCCTCCATCAGGTCGTAGCCGACCTTGCCCGAACAGAGCACGACGCGCCTGACGTCGCCGTCGGCGGGCGGGGTGCGGTCGGACATGATGCGGCGGAAATGCGCGTCGCCGATGAAGTCCGAGCGCTGCGACACCGCCAGCTTGTGGCGGAGCAGCGACTTGGGCGTCATGATGATCAGCGGCTTGCGGAACGAGCGCAGCATCTGGCGGCGCAGGACGTGGAAATAGTTCGACGGGGTCGAGATATTGCACACTTGGATATTGTCGCCCGCGCAAAGCTGCAGGAAGCGTTCGAGGCGCGCCGAGCTATGTTCGGGGCCCTGCCCTTCGTAGCCGTGCGGCAGCAGCAGCACGAGCCCGTTGGCGCGCAGCCACTTGGCCTCGCCCGACGCGATGAACTGGTCGATCATGATCTGCGCGCCGTTGGCGAAGTCGCCGAACTGCGCTTCCCAGAGCACGAGGCTCTTCGGATCGGCCATCGCATAGCCATATTCGAAACCGAGCACGCCATATTCGGAGAGCGGGCTGTCGAGCACCTCGAAGCGACCGTGCGGCACGGTGGTCAGCGGGACATATTTCTCCTCGCTCTTCTGGTCGACCCACACCGCGTGGCGCTGGCTGAAGGTGCCGCGGCCCGAATCCTGGCCCGACAGGCGGACCTGATAGCCTTCGCTGAGCAGCGTGCCGAAGGCGAGACTCTCGGCGGTCGCCCAGTCGAACACCTCGCCGTCGCCCTTGTCGGCGAACATCGCGGCGCGACCGTCGATCACGCGGCGCAGCGTCTTGTGCACCTCGATCTCGGCGGGGATCGTCGTCAGCGTGCGGCCGATCGAGTCGAACAATTTGTCGCTCACCCCGGTCGCTATGTTGCGGCGCGCGCTTTCGGGGTCGGTCGGCGCATAGAGTCCCGACCAGCGCCCGGCGAACCAGTCGGCCTTGTTCGGCTTGTAGCTCTTGGCGCTGTCGAACTGTTCCTCGAGATGCGTCGTGAATTCGGCGCGGCGGGCGTCGGCCCAGCCGGCGTCGATCACGCCCTCGCCCTCGAGCTTCGCGGCGCAGAGCTGCGACACCGGCGGATGCTGGCGGATGCGCGCGTACATCAGCGGCTGGGTGAACGAGGGTTCGTCACCCTCGTTGTGGCCGAAGCGGCGATAGCACCACATGTCGATCACGACGTCGCGCTTGAAGCGCTGGCGGAAGTCGATCGCGAGCTTGCACGCAAAGGTCACGGCTTCGGGATCGTCGCCGTTGACGTGCAGGATCGGCGCCTGGACGCCCTTGGCGACGTCCGAGGGATAGGGCGACGAGCGCGCGAATTGCGGGCTGGTCGTGAAGCCGATCTGGTTGTTGACGATGAAGTGGATGCAGCCGCCGGTGTTGTAGCCGCGGATGCCCGAGAAGCCGAGGCATTCCCAGACGATCCCCTGCCCCGCGAACGCTGCGTCGCCGTGGATGAGCACGGGCAGCACCTGCGAATGTTCGGCGAGATCGCTGCGCGCGACCTGCTGCGCGCGGACCTTGCCGAGCACGACGGGGTCGACCGCCTCGAGGTGCGAGGGGTTGGGGACGAGCGACATGTGCACCGAAATGCCGTCGAACTCGCGGTCGGTCGAGGTGCCGAGGTGATATTTGACATCGCCCGACCCGCCGATGTCGTCGGGGTTGGCCGAACCGCCGGCGAATTCGTGGAAGATCACCTTGTACGGCTTGGCCATGACGTTCGCGAGCATGTTGAGACGCCCGCGGTGCGCCATGCCGTAGACGATCTCCTTCACGCCGTACTGGCCGCCATATTTGATGATGGCTTCCATCGCGGGGATCATCGATTCGCCGCCGTCGAGACCGAAACGCTTGGTCCCGACATATTTGCGCGCGAGGAATTTTTCCCATTCCTCGGCCTGGATCACCTTGTTCAGGATCGCGCGCTTGCCCTCGACCGAAAATTCGATGTGCTTGTCGGCGCCTTCCATCCGCTCCTGGAGGAACTGGCGTTCCTCGACATCGGCGATGTGCATATATTCGAGGCCGACGTTGCCGCAGTAGTTGGCGCGCAGGATCGCGACGACCTCGCGAATCGTCGCCTTTTCGAGACCCAGCGTCCCGCCGAGCCAGACCGGGCGGTCCTGGTCGGCGCCGACGAAGCCGTGATATTCGGGCGTCAGGTCGGCGGGTAGCTCGCGCTGGCTGAGCCCGAGCGGGTCGAGCTGCGCCGCGAGGTGCCCGCGTACGCGATAGGTGCGGATCAGCATCATCGCGCGGATCGAATCATTCGCCGCGCGTTCGACCTCGGCATTCGACAGCGGTGCGCCCGCCCTAGCCGCGGCGGCCTTTACCACGACCTGCATCTGCTGCGGGTCGAGCCCGGCGGTCAGGTCGTCGCTGTCGATGAGCGGCCAGTTCTTCGGCGCCCAGCTGGGGCCGGCCTGCGGCTCGTCGATGTCGAAGCTTTGTCTCTCGAGGTTCATCTGCTTTTCCACGGGGAGGACGGGTTGGTTTATCTATATGGGGAGCGGACGCCCGCCGGCCAAACAGGCCGGCGGGCCATCCGGATCAGACGCGTTCCTTGAGCACTTCGGCGAGCGTGCTGCCGAGCTCCGACGGGCTGGCCGACACCTTGATGCCGGCGGCTTCCATCGCCGCGATCTTGCTTTCGGCGTCGCCCTTGCCGCCCGACACGATCGCGCCGGCGTGGCCCATGCGGCGTCCCGGAGGCGCGGTGCGGCCCGCGATGAAGCCGGCCATCGGCTTTTTGCGGCCGCGCTTGGCTTCGTCAATCAGGAACTGCGCCGCCTGTTCCTCGGCGTCGCCGCCGATTTCGCCGATCATGATGATCGACTTGGTCGCTTCGTCGGCGAGGAAGAGTTCGAGCACGTCGATGAAGTTGGTGCCATTGACCGGGTCGCCGCCGATGCCGACCGCGGTGGTCTGGCCGAGGCCGACGTTCGAGGTCTGGAACACCGCCTCATAGGTCAGCGTGCCCGAGCGTGAGACGACGCCGACGCTGCCCTTCTTGAAGATCGATCCGGGCATGATGCCGATCTTGCATTCGTCGGGGGTCAGCACGCCGGGGCAGTTGGGGCCGATCAGACGCGACTTCGAACCCGAAAGCGCGCGCTTCACCTTGACCATGTCGAGCACCGGAATGCCTTCGGTGATGCAGACGATCAGTTCCATCTCGGCGTCGATCGCCTCGAGGATCGAGTCGGCGGCGAACGGCGGCGGGACGTAGATGCAGCTCGCGGTCGCCCCGGTCACGGCCTTCGCTTCCGCGACGGTGTTGAAGTTGGGCAGGCCGATATGCGTCGTGCCGCCCTTGCCCGGGGTCACGCCGCCGACCATCTGGGTGCCGTAAGCGAGCGCCTGTTCGGTGTGGAAGGTGCCGGTGGCGCCGGTCATCCCTTGCGTGATGACCTTGGTATTCTTGTCGATGAGGATGGACATATTTACTCGGCTCCTAAGGTGTCGGCTTTGAGGGCAACGCCATAAAAATTGAACATCTGCCTCGCCGGGCTATCGCTCGGTACGAAGAATATTTTGAAGCTACCATGATCCGAAAGAATTCCAGGGGACCATTCTACCGTTCGAACCTCTGGAAATTCCTTAATTTCAAAAGGTGCGCGCTTTAACCAAGCGCCCGCTTGCTCGGCTGGTATCGGGCGGTCCTCGCCAAAGTCATACAGCTGACAACCGCTTATTCGTTTTCCGTCAGCTTTTACTTCGTCGAGCACCATGAAGACTTCTTCGCCTGCTACCGTTTTGACGAAGGAGGTAATTTCACCCATATCCACGCCGCTCGATTCAGCAACTTCCAAGGCCGCCTTGCGGGAGAAGTCCAGAAACACGGCAAGTTGGCCCGCTTCTTCGCTTCTGGAGATCGGCGTCCAACCGGCAGCAATCAGCGATGCCGATGCCATCTGCTGATTTTCCAACGAACCGCAGCCGTCCCGGAATGCATCAAGAATTTCGACGACGGGATAATTTGCATCCGCTGCGTTCGCAGCGGATGCAATCGCGAGGGGCAGGAAAAAGGCGACGCCCCGCAGCTTCATGCCAGCGAGGGATCCAGCGCCTTGCAAGCGTCGAGCAGTTCCTTGACCGCGTCGACCGAGACCTGCAGGCCTGCCTTGTCGGTGTCATCGAGTTCGATCTCGACGATCTTCTCGACGCCGTCCGCACCGATCAGGACGGGCACGCCGACGTACAGGCCGTCGACGCCATACTGGCCGTCGACGTAGGCGGCGCAGGGCAGGATGCGCTTCTGGTCACCCAGATAGGCTTCGGCCATCGCAATGCCCGAGGCTGCCGGGGCATAGAAAGCCGAACCGGTGCCGAGCAGCGCGACGATCTCGCCGCCGCCGCCGCGCGTGCGCTTGACGATCGCGTCGATCTTGTCCTGGCTCGACAGGCCCATCTTGACGAGGTCGGGAACGGGGATGCCGTTGATCGTCGAATAGCGGACGACGGGAACCATCGTGTCGCCATGGCCGCCGAGCACAAAGGTGTTCACATCCTTCACCGACACGTCGAATTCGTCGGCGATGAAGTGGCTGAAGCGCGCCGAGTCGAGCACGCCCGCCATGCCGACGACCTTGTTGTGCGGCAGACCCGAGAACTCACGGAGAGCCCAGACCATCGCGTCGAGCGGATTGGTGATGCAGATGACGAAGGCGTCGGGGGCGTTGGCCTTGATGCCTTCACCGACGGCCTTCATGACCTTGAGGTTGATGCCGAGCAGGTCGTCGCGGCTCATGCCCGGCTTGCGGGCGACACCGGCGGTGACGATGATGACGTCGGCGCCGGCGATGTCGGCATAGTCGTTCGTGCCGGTGATCTTGGCGTCGAAGCCCGCGATCGGACCGACCTGCGACAGGTCGAGCGCCTTGCCCTGCGGTACGCCTTCGACCACGTCGAACAGGACGACGTCGCCCAGTTCCTTCTGCGCGGCGAGAAGCGCCAGCGTGCCGCCGATGTTCCCGGCTCCGATCAAAGCGATTTTCTTGCGTCCCATGGCGCGCGGCACTCCCTTCCTGGCAAGCCCGGCAATTGGTTCACAAACCGGTGGGCGCACGGGCTTCAAAGCGCGGCACCGGTTCCAAGACTGGCGCCGCCCTACGCCGATTCTCCTAAGGAAACAACCGCCAAAAAGTGCGGATCGTCCGCTATTTTTGCAATCAGTTCGCAATAGCAATAATAATCGAAACCTATTTGTAGATATACATCGATCCGATCCGCTCGTCCGCCTTTCCCTTGTTCGCACCGGGAATTTTCTTCAGCCACCCCTTTTCCGGCGTCACGCCGTCCATGGTCGCGCCGACGACATCCTTCGCCTGTTTGAAGGCCGCGCGCCTTTCGGCCTCGTCGGCGGTCTTCCCCGCCTTGAGCTGTCTGGCATATTCGCTGGCCGCGGTCGCCGTCTGCGCCCCTCCGCTCTCGCGCCAGTGGAAATAATAGGGGCCGGCGTCAGCCGGAATCGAGGCCGCCGAAACGCTGCCGACCAGCGCCTTCACCTTGTCGACCGCATCCTTGTTGAGCGAAGCCGCGGGCTTGCCGCCGTTCAGATAGTCGAGCGCGGGCTGATAGTTGGTCGCGGTGCCGATGGCGTGATAGGTTTTCGAGGTCGCGACCTTCGCCAGTGTCGCGGGAAAGGCATCGCTGCCGATGCGCAGCAGCATGCTGTAGAGAATGTAGGCGCGTTGCTGGTCGGCATCGGGCACGTCGGCGACGGTGTGCGACATCTCCGCATAGACGGCGGCGATGATCCGGTTCTTCGCGGCTTCGTTGCCCTTGGCGCGCAGCGCGGCGAGTTCGGCGTCGATGTCGCCGATGTTGGGGTCCTTCCATCCCTGCGGAAAGGCGAAGCAGTCGCCGGTGTGGATCTTTCCGGTGTCGATGCCGTTGAGCGGGACGACGACATCGTCGGTGTAACGGGTGGAATTGCCCGTGTAGAGCCCGGCGTGCGCCTGCTTCAGCCTTTCGGCCATCGCGACCGGGCGGTAGCAGTCGTCGGTCGTCGCGCCATAGACAAAGCTTTTGTACGTCGCGTTGCCGGCAACCTTTGCCTCGGCCTTTTTCTGCTTTTCCGGGTCGCAGGCGGGAACGGCGTCCTTGCACGGCTTGCGCCGCACGACGGGCGCGCCCTCGCCTTCGCCTTGCCTGGCATGCGCGATCTCGTGCGCGAGCAGATGACGCCCCTCGCGCGTGCCCGGCCGATATTCGCCCGCCGCGAAGCCGATGTCCGTCCCGAGCGTGAAGGCGCGCGCATCCATCGCCCGCGCCGCGCGGTCGCCCGGCCCGCCGCTATGGATCCGCACCGCCGAAAGGTCGGCGCCGAAACGCGGTTCGAAAAAGGCGCGTTCGGCAGCTGGGAGCGGGGCGCCGGCGCCGAGCGAGGCGAGCGCCCCGCGAATGGCGGGCCCGGCGGGTGTCGCGGCCGCCGACATCTCGCCGGCCGCAGGTTCGCGCGACGGCGCGCGCGTCACCCCCATCACGCGATCGGCTACCGCGTCGGCCTGCCGTTCCGCACGGTCGTTCGCGCTACCGATGACCGGCGGCGCATGCGCCGGGACATGCGCAAGCGACGCGACCGGCGACCAGCCGCGCCGGACGGGTGCGGCGGCGGGCGGCGCGGCGGCGGAGCGGGGACGGCATTTGCGGCGGATCGCATGTCGGTACATGGCGTTTCTCCTCGCGGGAAAACGAGCCGGACGGTCGATTCTAGCATCGTCGGCGGGGCCGATATTGGACCGATCCGCCAAAGCCGGCTACCCCGCGCGCCGGAGCTTGAAATCCCGCGCCCGCGCGCCGATTAACCCTCCCTTATTGTCGCGCTGCTAGGCGGAAGGCGGGATGACGCGGGCAATCATCAGCTTCGACACCGAATTGTCGGCGGGCCTCTATCAGCGGGGTGCCGACGCGCGCGCCAATTTCGAAAGCTCGATCCTCGGCCGCTGCCGCGATGGCGATTTCGGCATCCATTTCCAGATGGACATGCTCGACCGCCACGGCCTGACCGGGGTCTATTTCGTCGACCCGATGCCCGCGCTCGTCTATGGCCCGGCGGTGATCGACGACATCGTCCGCCCGATCGTCGCGCGCGGGCACGAGGTCCAGCTTCACATCCACACCGAATGGCTCGCCTTCGCGCGCTTCAACCCCGTCGGCCGCCTGACCGGGCGCAACATCGGCGATTTCCCGTTTGCGGCGCAGAAAAGGCTGATCGGGCTGGCCCGCGACATATTGGTCGGCGCGGGGGCACCGCGCCCCACCGCCTTTCGCGCCGGTAATTTCGGCGCCAACGACGACACGCTGCGCGCGCTCGCGGCGCTCGGCTTTCGTTTCGACAGCAGCTTCAATGGCGCCTATCAGGGCCATGGCTGCGCCATTTCGCTCGACGCCGGCAATCTCGGCATGCGCGAGCATATGGGAGTGATCGAAGTCCCGGTCAGCGGCCTGATGGACCGCGCCAACCGCTTCCGCCCCGCGCAGCTATGCGCGATGTCGGAGGAGGAGATGTGCGACGCGCTCGACCACAGCGCGGCAAGCGGCGCGATCCAGTTCTCGGCCTTCAGCCACAGCTTCGAATTGCTCAGCCGCGACCGACAGGTCGCCAACGGCCTCGCGGTCGCGCGGATGGACGCGCTGTGCCGCGCCGTCGCCGACGATGCGCGCGTGACCAGCGGCGGCTTTGCAACGCTGCCCGCGCCGCCGGTGCGTCCGGGGGCGATCCGCGTCGCCGCACCAAAGCCGCTGCGCACGCTGCGCCGTATCGTCGAGCAGGCAGTCGGGCATGCGATGCACGAGGTGCGCTACGTCCGCGACCTGATCGCGGTGACGCTCAATTCGTCGCGCTGGGGCAAGATCGCGGGCGGCGTGTTGCTGGTGCTCGCCTAGGCGGGCCTAAGCGGCCTCATCCTGGCCGTGACCGAGCGCCAGATAGGCGTCGGACTGCATCTCGGCGAGGCGGCTCGCGGTGCGTTCGAACTCGAACGCGCCGTCGCCCGCGACATAGAGCGCATCGGGTCCGGCCGCCGCGCTCGCGAGCAGCTTGACCTTGTACTCGTAGAGCGCGTCGATCAGCGTGACGAAGCGTGCCGCCTCGTTGCGGTTCTCGGGCCCCAAGCGCGGGATGCCGACGATGATCACGCTGTGGAAATGGCGTGCCACCGCCAGATAGTCGGCCGCACCGCGCGCCTCGCCGCACAGACGCTTGAACGAAAAGACCGCGACGCCCTTCAGCGCCTTGGGCACGTGCAGCATCCGTCCGCCGCCGACGTCGAGATCGAGGCTCGGCACGTGCGCGCGATCCTCGGGCGGATAGTCGGTGAGGCGGAAGAAGGCGGCCGACAGCGCCGCGCTCGCGGCATCGTCGGCAGGCACGAACCAGCGCGCGCCGTCGCCGAGCCGGTCGCGGCGATAATCGGTCGGGCCGTTGAGGCTCATCACGTCGAGCTTCGCCCCGATCAGCGCGATGAAGGGCAGGAAATGCTCACGGTTGAGCCCGTCCTTGTAGAGGTCCGCCGGCGGGCGGTTCGACGTCGCGACGACGGTGACGCCGCGGTCGATCAGCGCGGTGAACAGGCGCGAGAGGATCATCGCGTCGGCGCTGTTGTTCACGACCATCTCGTCGAACGCGAGGCAGCGGACATTTTCGACAAGCAGCGCCGCGACCTGCGGGATCGGGTCGCCGCTCTCGGTCTTGCGGACCTCGCGCATCTGCGCGTGGACGCCCTGCATGAAGGCGTGGAAATGGACGCGCTGCTTCCGCTCGATATGGAGCTGGTCGTAAAACAGGTCCATCAGCATCGACTTGCCGCGCCCGACCGCGCCCCAGAGGTAGACGCCGCGCGGCGCCTCGGGCTTGCGGCCGGCGAGGCGCCAGAGCAGACTGCCGCGCGGCGGCGCCGCCTCCAGCTCCTGCTGCAACCGGTCCAGTCGTTCGGCAGCGGCGCGCTGCTCGGGATCGGGTTTGAGTTCGCCGCCCGCGACGAGCGCGTCGTAGGCGGCAAGCACCCCGGTCACTTGCTCGCCTTGCGGATCGTCCCGGCAAAGGTCAGCACGATATGGCTGTCGCCCGCGCCCTGCACGACGAGCCCGCGCAGGAAGATCAGCCGCCCCGTCTCGCGCACCAGTTCGACGACGGCGTCGAGCGGCTCGTCGAGCCGGCCGGCGCCGACAAACTGCGTCGACAGGTCGAGCGTCACCGAATGGCCGGCGTTGAGCGATCCGAACTGGTGCGACGCCGCGAACAGCGCGATGTCGACGAGCGCAAGGCTGACCGCGCCATGGACATTGTCACCGAGATTGCTGTGCTTGCGCGTCGGCAGCATGCGCACGCGGGCGCGCGGGCGGCCGTCCCCGGTCGGCACCTCGGCGCGCACCGACAGGGGTTCGATGAAGGCGTTGAAGCGGCTGGGGTCCTTCAGATTCCAGCTGACCCAGCCGTCGGCCAGTTCCTCGGCGCTGAAATTGTCGCGGCGCTTCGGCTCCTCAATCCCGTCGTTCACACCTGCCGCTCGGCCTCGAGCTTCTTGATCTCGGCGATCGCGCGCGCGGGGCTGAGGCCCTTGGGGCACGCGTTCGAGCAGTTCATGATCGTGTGGCAGCGATAGAGGCGGAAGGGATCTTCCAGCTCGTCGAGGCGCTCGCCGGTCATTTCGTCGCGGCTGTCGGCAAGCCAGCGATACGCCTGGAGCAGGATCGCGGGGCCGAGGAACTTGTCGCTGTTCCACCAATAGCTCGGGCAGCTGGTCGAGCAGCAGGCGCACAGGATGCACTCGTAAAGGCCGTCGAGCTTCTCGCGCTCGGCGGGCGACTGCAGCCGCTCCTTGCCGCTCGGCGTCGTCGTCTTGGTCTTCAGCCACGGCTCGATCGACGCATATTGCGCATAGAAATGGGTGAAGTCGGGGACGAGGTCCTTGATCACTTCCATGTGCGGCAGCGGGGTGATCTGGATGTCGCCCTTCAGATCCTCGATCGCGGTGGTGCAGGCGAGGCCGTTCTTGCCGTTCATGTTCATCGAACAGCTGCCGCAGATGCCCTCGCGGCACGAACGGCGGAAGGTCAGCGTCGAATCCTGCTCGCTCTTCATCTTGATGAGCGCGTCGAGCACCATCGGGCCGCACTTGTCGAGATCGATCTCGAAATTGTCGAAACGGGGATTCTCGCCCTTGTCGGGGTCGTAGCGATAGACCTTGAATTTCTTGACCCTGGTCGCGCCTTCGGCCTTGTGGGTCGTGCCGCCCTTCTGGATGCGGCTGTTCTTCGGAAGGCGAAATTCGGCCATGTCTCTGGCTCCCCTAGTGCAGTCGCGGTCGGCCTAGACCCGATTTCCGGCAACGACAAGGGGTGGAAAAGCGGAAAAGGCGAAAGCCGCTGGCGGCATGTCCGGCGACTCGCTAGGGGCGCAAAGGATGAGCGAAGACGCCGCACAGCCCGCCGTTACGAGCCGCCATGTCGCGCGCGGACTTGGCACAACCGTGCTCGCGCGGCTGGGCGCGGTGGTCGAAATCGTCGCGCAGCCGCTCTATGTCCTGATGTTCGGACTCGCTGGCTACGGCCTCTATGCCGTGCTGTGGGCGACGATCAACCTGCTCGAAAACATCTTCGACATGGGCATGACCAGCGCGATGCAGCGCACCGTGCCGCAATCGGCGAGCGATGCCGAGGCGGCGGCGGCGCTGCGCACCGCGATGCTGTGGGGTGTCGGCCCCTGCCTGATCGTCGCCGCGCTCATCGCGATCTTTGCCGCGGACCTCGCGCCCTTGCTCAACGTCGCGGAGCGCGATCGCCCGCTCGTGGTGCCGGCGATCCAGCTTTTCGTCTGGGCGCTGCCGCTCTGGGCCTTTGTCGAGATCGCGACCTCGGCGATGCGCGCGCGCATGGTGTTCGGCGCCGAAATCCGGCTGCGCATCGTCTGGGAACAGATCCTGCGGCTCGTCTTCGCGGGCGCCTTCTTCGTCGGCGGGCTGGGGCTGAAAGGCCTGTTCATCGCGCATCTCTGCTCGCTCGCCCTCACCGCGATCCTCTGCGTCCGGCTGCTGCGCCGCTATTATGTCTTTGGCAAACTGCTGCACGGCGGCCGCGGCGGCGAGACCGCGCGGAACACCTTCTGGGCGGGGCTCTCGATCCTGCCGGCGAATATCATCGGGCGGCTGTTCGGCGACGCACCCGCGCTGATCCTGAACATGCTGCTGCCCGGGGCGGCGGGCGCCGCCGCGGCGGGGCTGTTCACGATCGCGCGCAAGCTGTCGAGCGTCGTCCAGCTCGTGCGCATGACCTTTTCGCACGTCATGGCGCCGCTCGCGGCGAGCGCCGAGCGCGCCGATCGCCGCCATGTCGCCGACATCTATGGCTATTCGACGCGCCTCGTATCGGTGATCGCGCTGCCGCTCGCGGCGGTGCTCGCGGCGGGCAGCACCTCGCTGCTCAGCCTGTTCGGCGATCAGGCGCAGAGCGCGCAGGCGGCGCTCGTCATCCTGCTCATCGCCCGCGCGGGCGAGGCCGCGCTCGGCATCGCCGCCCCCGTGCTGCAAGTGGTCGCAGCCTTTCGCCAGCAGCTCACCGCGAGCCTCGTCGGGGTGGCCGCCGCGCTGGCGACCGGCTGGCTGGTCGTCGGGCACCTCGACCCGCTGACGGGCGTCACGCTGGCGACGGCGATCGGCCTTGTCGTCACCGCCGGCATTCCGATGATCCAGCTCGCCGTGACCGAACGGCTCCACCCCTTTGACGCGCAGTTTTCCGGCGTCGCCGTGCGCGGCATCGCGATCACCATCGCCGCCGGGGTGGTCGCGCTATTCGCAGCGCGGCTTCCCGATGTCATCGCCCTGCCGCTGATCGCGCTGATCGCAGCCGGGTCGATCTGGCTTTCGGTCCGCTTCGCCCTGCCCCATGCCGATCGCGCGTCGCTAGGCGCAGTGGGCCGGCGACTGCGCCTGATATAGCCCCGCCGCCCCATGACCGACGCCCCCGTTCGCATCGCCGTCTACGACCTCGATCGCACCGTCCTGCGCAAGCCGACCTTCACCCTGTTCCTGCTGTGGGCGGCGGGGTGGCGATTGCTGCTGCTGCCGCTGCTGGCGGCGCTGATGATCGGCTATGCGCTGCGGCTCTATGGCCGCGACCGCTTCAAGCCCGCCGCCATCCGCCTGATGCTCGGCCCCGACCTTACGCCGGCCCGGGCCGAAGCGCTCGCCGCCCGTTTCGCGGCATGGCGTGTCCCGCGCGACGTGCCGCCGGGCGCGAAGGCCTGCATCGCGCGCGACCGGGCCGAGGGCTATCGCCTGCTGATGGCGACCGCGGCGCCCGAATTCTACGCGGGTGCGATCGCCGATGCGCTGGGCTTCGATGCCGTGGTTGCGTCGCGCCATCATCGCGACGCCCGGGGTCACTGGCTGCCGCTGCTCGACGGCCCGAACTGCTATGGCGCGGAAAAAGCGCGGCGCGTAGCCGAATGGCTGGAAGCCAACGCCGCCACCGGCGCGCGGCATATTCGCGCCTATTCCGACCATCCCAGCGACGCGCCGACCTTTGCCCTCGCGCACGAAGCGTGGCTCGTCGGGCGCGGCGGCCGGTTGGCGCGGCTCGCACGCGAGAAGGGCTGGCACCTCATCGACTTCGACAACCCCGACGGCGGCGCCTGACCGCTTCGCTCAGCCCCTGCCGAGCAGTCCGGAAAAAAGCGCCGCATGGGCGTCGCAGGACGCCTCGATCGCGTAAGCCAGCATCGTCTCGCGGCGTACCACCGGCAGGCGGCCGTCGAGCGCCTCGCGCAAGGCGATGCTCAGCGCGGCGGGATCGCCGACCGGAACGGGCGCCCGCGCGCCCACGGCTTCGAGCAGTTCGACGACCGCGCCCGAGCTGGCGGTCGACACGACGGGGCATCCGCACGCCATCGCTTCGATCAGGGTGGCGGGAAGGTCTTCCCAGCGCGACGACAAGGCCATGACCGTCGCTTCGGCATAATAGGGCACCATGTCGTCGACGAAGCCGACGAACTCGACCCGGTCGGCAATCGCCAGTTGCTGGGCCAGATCCTGCAGTGCGTCCTGATCAGGCCCAGTGCCGCAAATGCGCAACCGCCAGGCCCGGTCTCCGAGCAGCGCGACCGCGCGGAGCAATGTCGAATGGTCCTTTTGCCGGGACAGGCGCCCCACCGTCAGGATGACCGGCGTTTCGGGCGCGCCGCGGACGAGATCCTGCGCCGCCATCGCCTCGCTGACATAGGGGTTGTGCAGGAAGACGGCCTTGTCCACGAAATCCGCACGGATCGCGCCCAGACGCGCGACGGCGGGTTCCGAAAGGACGAGGATGCGATCGGCCGGCGCGAAAGCGCGCGAATAGATCTGCCGGCGCAAAGCGCGCTTCCACGCCTTCATGCCCTGCTTGAAGATCGGGTTCGTGATCTTTGGCACAAAGACGCCGTCGAAGGCGGCCAGACGGACCGCGAGGCTTGCCGCCATATGCGTGTGATTGCCCGGCGAGTGGAACAGCGCCGGCCTGCGGGTGCGTAGATAGCGGGCAAGATCGGGAACCCCGGCCAGCAGCCGGGCGCCGCGCGGCAGGCTGCCTATCGTCCGCAGGACGTGGACCGAAATGCCGTCGTCGAGCAATTGCCGGACCGGCCCCGCATCCTGCAGCACCGCAAATTCGACGCGAAGCCCCCGCCGGTGCAGGCCGTTCGCCAGGTGACAGGCGACCCTTTCGACCCCGCCCTTGCCGAAATGGTCGAGCAGGATCGCGACATCGGGTTGACTGTTCAAGATAGGCTCTCCGACGGCAGGACCATTGACGCGTCATCACGCCGGCAAGGACAGGTCCGCGCGCCGACGATGAATGTCAGGGCCTAGCAAGGCTCGTCCCCGAATCAATTCAAATCGCCAGACCGGTCGACCCCGCCCCGGGCGACCGTCCGCCGCAACGGCACCGGCGACGCTCCGGTCGGCCGTTCGCCCTGTCCTTGCAATGGACGCTGGGCAGGATAAGAGCCGCAAATGACCGACGCCAAGTCTTTGCCCGCCCTGACGCCGATCGGCGAAAATCCGACCCTGCTGTGGGGCATGACCAACGCCGAGCGGTTGCGCCGGCTGGCGCGCGCCGAAGGATTACCCGAAACGGCAGACGCCTCCGACGCGCAGATTTACGCCAATCTCGACTATGTCTTTGATCCGGTGTGGCTGCGCCATATCGTCGCGCTGCCGGGCACGGTGGTGATGGACGGCGGCGCGCTGGTGCTCGCGCATCTGACCGGGGGCATGCGTCCCGAAGATATTGCGGGGCAGCGCGGCACGCTGACCATCGTCGACTATCGCGACAATCCGCAGATCTACAACCGCCAGCTGCGCAAGCTCGATTGCCCCTTCATCCAGCGGCTGACCCCCGACACGCGGCGCGAGATCGAGCGGAAAAGCTATTTCGGCGCCTATAAGGGCGTCACCGACCTGCTCACCAAATATCTGTGGCCCGAGCTCGCGCTGTGGCTGACGCGGATCGCCGCGAGCATCGGCATGACGCCGAACATGGTCACCGCGATCGGCGCCACGCTGTGCGTCTATGCGACCTATCTGTTCGCGCAGGGTGATTACTGGGCCGGGATGCTGGCGGGGTTCGTCTTCATGGTGCTCGACACCGTCGACGGCAAGCTCGCACGCTCCACGATCACCTCGTCGAAATGGGGCAATGTCGCCGACCATGGCGTCGATCTGATCCACCCGCCCTTCTGGTGGTATTTCTGGGGTGTCGGCCTCGCCAGCTGGGGTCTCGCATTGTCGAGCCAGAGCTTCCTGCTCGTGATGATCGCGGTCGTCACGGGCTATGTCCTCCAGCGCGTCATTGAGGGGATGTTCATCAAGGATTTCGGGATGGACATCCATGTCTGGCAGAAGTTCGACAGCGACTTCCGCCTGATCACGGCGCGGCGCAACCCGAACTTCGCGATCCTCTTTTTTGCGACGCTGGCCGGAAGGCCCGATATCGGCCTGATCGCGGTCGCGTGGTGGACCGTCATCTCGCTGGTGGTCCATGCAGTGCGGCTGGTGCAGGCCTATGCGGTCCGGCGTTCGGGCCAACCGATTGTCAGCTGGATGGAAAAGGCATGAACGACACGATCGCGAAATTCGGCCACCCCGCCACGCTGGTCGCCGAATATGATCATTGGGTCGTGCTGCTCCGCCCGGCGCAGCCGACGCTCGGCGCGCTGGTGCTCGCGGCGAAATCGGACGCGACGGCGTTCGGCGACTTGCCCGCCGAGGCGCATGCCGAACTCAAGGTCGCGACCGCCGCGATCGAGGCGGCACTGGCCCGGGCCGTCGGCTATGCGAAGATCAACTATCTGATGCTGATGATGGTCGACCCGCACGTCCATTTCCACGTGCTGCCGCGTTACGAGGGCGAGCGCTCGGCGGCGGGGCTGACCGTCGCCGATGCCGGCTGGCCGGCGCAGCCCGACCTCGGGCAGGCGGTCAAGCTGGACGACGCGCAGATCGCCGCGCTCACCCGCTGGCTCAAACCCTATTTCGCGTAGCGGCCCTCGGCGACCCATTTCGCGGTGAGCGCATCGGCCGCCTCGACGTCCTGCGGGAAGTCGACTTCCTGCCATTCGAGCCCCTCGATCGACACGGTGCCGACGCGGTTGCCCTTTGCGATGATATCGATCGCGCGCAGATACCAGCGCTCGACCCCGTCGGGGGTACGCATCATCTGGTCGACCTGGTTGCGGAAGATCGACGGGCCGTCGCCAATGAAGGCCAGCATGCCGATCGATTCGGCGTTGGTGTCGGGGGGGAGCAGCCGCTTGCCGATGTGATGCAGCCGGCCCTCGGCGTCGCGGTTCACCTTCATGTCGTCATCGTCATAGTCGGGCTTGACGTCGACGGTGACGCTGATCGGTTCCTTCGCGCCCGCGATCAGCCTGGCGACGATCTCGTCCGAGATGATGGTGTCGCCGTTCAGGATGATGAAGTCGCGGTCCATCTCCTCGCGCGCAATCCAGCAGGTGCCCAGATTGTCGGCGACCTGGAAGAAGGGATTGAACAGGCAGCGGATGCGCGCGCCGGTGTCGCGATAGAGTTGCAGCGCATGATCCTCGACGCGCTCGGTGCGAAAGCCCGTGACGACGACGATATCCCTGATGCCATTGGCGACCAGCGCCGCGACCTGCCAGCTGATCAGGCTGCGCCCGTTGAACTCGATCAGGCATTTCGGAATGTCACGGGTCAGCGGCAGCAGGCGCGAGCCTTGCCCGGCCGACAGGATGATGGCTTTGTCGATGCTCATAGGGGTCGCCCTATATCCGCTTCCCGCCGTGCGGCAAATATGGCTTCGATCAGTGCGATGTCCGCGGGCTTGTCGGCGTCGATGCACGCCTCGGGCGCCGACATCGGCACCACCGTCGCATCGAGGCCGAAACGCAGTCCCGCTCGCGCCACGCCCTGCTGGATGGTAAAGCGCCGCAGCAGCGCCCCGGCGAGCAGCCATGGCCCGAACGCCGCGATGATCTTCAGCCCCTTCTTGCGGTCGCGCTCGATGCCACTCCAGAAATCGAGCAGCGGCAGCACGCGGCGCCCGCGCAGGCGGAACATGTTCGCCCCCGACCACCAGCCGCCGCGGAACTTCAGCCAGGTCCGTTTCGATTCGGGATAGCGCGCGAGCAGCACGTCGCGCTCGACCATCGCCACCGCGACGTCGCTGCCCGCGGCGCCGTCGAGGAATTCGGCGATCATCGCGGGCGTCAGCAGCACATTGTCGGCGGTCGTCACCAGCACCGGATCGTCGCCCGGCGGCAGCGCGGCGGCGAGCGAACTGCTGATCCCCTGTCCCGAATCCGAAAAATGCAGGTCCGCGACCCCGGCGAGCAGCGGCTCGGCGGCGAGTTCGGCGCTGTTCTGCGCGAGCAGCGTGATCGGTCCGACCTGCGGCGAGGTGCGAAGCGCGCGCACCACATGGACGAGCATCGGCAGGCCCGCGACCGGCAGCAGCGCCTTGGTCGACACCCCCGTGCCGTCGAGCAGCGGGTCGGGGCCGGGGCGGCTGCCGGCCAGGACGATCGCCGGGATGCGAACGGTCACTGCGCGGCCGCCGGCACCGGCGACACCCGCCGCGCCGTCGCGACGCGCAGGAAATCGGTCGCCTCGTCGAGCACAGGGCCGCGGCTGCGAAAGGGCGCCGCCAGCGCCATCACGATGCCGCTGTGGCCGACCCCGGGATAGAGACGCAGCTGTACCTGCCCGCCCGCGCGCTCGATCGCGGCGGCGAGATTCCGGCTGTTGCGCGGGCGCACCGTATCGTCCTCGTCGCCGCTGGCGAGCCACATCGGCGGCGCATCGCCGCGCGCGAAGGCGATCGGCTGCGTCCTTTCCGGCGGCCGGACCTTGCCCATCGCCCGGTGGGCGCTGCCCCCCTTTGCCATCGGCAGGAAATCATAGGGACCCGCAAGCCCCGCCACCCCGCGGATCGCCGACGGGTCGCTCCCCGCACCGCGCAACCATTGCGGGTCGAGCGCGAGCATCGCGGCATTATAGGCCCCGGCCGAATGGCCCATCAGCGCGATGCGGTCGGGGTCGCCCGCGAATCCGGCGATATGACGCTGCGTCCAGGCGACCGCCGCCGCGCTGTCGTGCAGAAAATCGGGCCAATGCGCCTTGGGGTGGAGACGATAGTCGGGAATGACCACGACAAAGCCCTGCGCCGCCAGCGCGCGCCCGGCAAAACCGTAATCCTCGCGCGCGCCGCTGTTCCAGCCGCCGCCGTAGAAGAAGACCACGACGGGCAGCCGGTCGCCCGCCTGCGCATGGTCGGGCACCCAGATGTCGAGCGCCTGCCGCGGCCCCTTATCATAGGGTTCGCCCGAAACGAGCAGGCGCGCCCCGCCGTCGCCGCCGAGCAGCCGGTCCCCCATGTTGAGCGATTTGGCGCCGCCCGCGACGAGCAGTTTCGCGCCGCCGCCGAACAGCAGGACAAGCAGGCCCAGCAAGAAGAGATATTTGATCAAACGTCGCCTCATCGAGTTCCGCCCTGCCCCCTCGCCCTACAGGGGCGCACCGGGGGGAACAAGCCGCGAGCGACGAATGCGGGTCAGGCGGCCGGGGCGCTTATCGCGGCCACTTTTTCCCGCCTCGCGCGTAAGAGGGGACGATGACCCGCTCCTTCACCCGCCCCGCCCTCCTCTGCAACGACCAGAGCGGCAGCTTCGACCCCGCCGCTATCGAGGCGATCACGGAAATCTGCCGCGCACACGGGAGCCCGCTCGCGGCGACCTTTAGGCTGCCCGATGCCGACATTCCCGATGCCGCGGCGTTGCGTGCGGCCGGCATCGACCTGCTGCTCGTCTGGACCGGCGACGGCACGATCAACGCCGCTGCGACCGCCGCCGGGGGCTGGGACGGCGCGATCCTGCCGCTGCCCGGCGGCACGCTCAACCTGCTGTCGAAGGCCCTGCACGGCGACCGGCCGGCGCCCGACATCCTGTCCGACGCGCTCGCGGGCAAGGCGCGCCGCCGCGCGATCCCGATCATCCGCGGCAGCGACGGCGATGCCTTCATCACGGTCGTCGCCGGTCCCGCGACGCGCTGGGCCGAAGTGCGCGAAACGATGCGGCAGGACGGGCTGATCGAAGCCGCGGGCGCAGCGCCCGAAGCGCTGGGCGAAATGCGCAACGCGCCCGGCGTACGCGTCGCGGGGTCGGACAGGGACTGGCCCGCGATCATCCTCACACCCACCGAGACCGGACTGCGCGCGGACGGCATCCTGACCGAAGGCACGGTCGACGTGCTGCGCCACGGCCTTGCCTGGCTCGGCGGCGATTTTCGCGACGGGCCGAGCGAAAGGCTGGCGCACGGCGAAACGATCACTCTCGAAAGCACGCGTCCGATCGCGCTCGAATATGATGGCGAAGTCGGCGAAACCGCCTCGCCCGCGCGCTTTGCGATCGGCACCAGCGCGGTCGATTTCGTCGCGACGGCATGAGGAAATTATTCCATATCAGCGACCTCCATTTCGGCCTGGAGGACCGCAACGCGCTTGGCTGGTTCGAGGATATCGTTCGCCGCGAGCACCCCGCGGCGGTGCTGATCACCGGCGACCTGACGATGCGCGCGCGAGGCCGCGAATTCGCCGCCGCCTGCGACTGGATCGAGACGCTCGACGTGCCGGTGACGGTCGAGGTCGGCAACCACGACCTCCCCTATTTCAACCCATTCGCGCGCTTCTTCTGGCCCTACGCCCGAATCCGGCGGATCGAGCGGCTCGTCGAGCGCGAGCTGGATTTTCCCGGTCTCGCGGTCGTACCGCTCAAGACCACCGCGCGCGCGCAGTGGCGGCTCGACTGGTCGAAAGGCCGGGTGAGCCGGCGCGCGCTGGGGCACACGCTCGCGGCCATCGATGCGCTGCCGCCGGGTACGACGATCCTCGTCACCGCGCACCATCCGCTCGTCGAAGCCGGGACGCGCGGCCGCGCGCTGACCCGCGGCGGCGAGGCAGCGCTCACCGCGCTGGCAGCGCGCGGGGTCGCCGCGGTGCTGAGCGGCCATGTCCACGACGCCTTCGACCTGGTGCAGCAGACCGCGGCGGGCCCGATCCGCATGATCGGCGCCGGCACGCTGTCGCAGCGCATCCGGTCGACCCCGCCAAGCTTCAACCAGCTTGCAATCGCGGGCGGCGTCATCGACGTGCGGGTGCGCAACCTCGAAGCGGTTCCCACCCCCGACATGCAGATCCCCGCCGTCCCGCCCGACGCGCTGCCGCCGCGCAACCCCGGCGAACCGGTCGCCCCGATCGGTGCCGTGCCGCCCGTCGATCCGCCGGTGCATTGACTTCACAACCACGGGTTGCGAACAAGGAAATCCGGAACGGAGGCAGCCATGACAAAGCAGACGGACAAGCCGAGCCATGATCGTCGGGACCAAAAGCCAAAGCCGTGGGCGACGCCCATGGTGCGGTCCATGATCTCTTCGCGTCGCACCGCCGGCGGCCCCCTGAGTCCGAGATTCGTCGAAAACGGCATTTACGGCATCTCCTGAGCGATCTGCCCCGCTCTTGCCGAAGTGATTGCCCGGCCAATCCGCCGGTGCATTGACGCGGCGCTTCGTCCCGTTAGGTTGCAACAAAAAACGGGATGAGGATCCACGATGCTGACCAAGGGCGACGACTATCCGCTGCACCAGACCAGCGAGCCGATTGCGTTCGCGGGGACCGACCGCAACTTCTACGACCGGTATTTCTTCAACGGCTACAGCGCCGACGGGTCGGTCTTCTTCGCGGCGGCGATGGGATTCTACCCCCAGCTCGGGATCATCGACGCCAGCTTTTGCGTGATCGTCGACGGGGTGCAGCATAATCTGCGCGCCAGCCGCCGGTCGGGCGGCGAGCGGCTCGACCTGTCGGTGGGACCGATCGCAATCCACATCGATGCGCCGCTCGAGGTCGTGACTCTGCGCATCGCGCCGAACGACGGTCCGCTGGCGGCCGAACTGACCTTCACGGGGCGCCATTTCCCGGTCGAGGAGCCGCGCTTCATCCGTCGCAACGGCACCCGACTGTTCATGGATTATACGCGGATGACGCAGAGCGGCCGCTGGTCGGGCTGGCTGTCGGTGGACGGTACGCGGATCGATGTCGATGCGGGCTGGGCAGGCACGCGCGACCGCAGCTGGGGCGTGCGTCCCGTCGGCGCGAGCGAACCGCAACCGCCGCCCGAAGGCAATTTCAGCCAGTTTTTCTGGCTGTGGACGCCGTGCAATTTCGGCGACCGGTCGCTGTTTTTCCACAGCAACGACGACGGTGCGGGCAGTCCGTGGAACCGCCGCGCGGTGATCGCGAGCGACGCGGGCGCCGAGACGCATTTCGATGCCGCGACCTTTGCCGTCGAGTGGCAAAGCGGGACGCGGCGCGTCACGAAGCTGACCGCCGACCTTGGCGGCGACCGCCGGCTGAGACTGACCCCGTCGGGACCGGTCTTTGCGATGAGCGGGCTCGGCTATACGCACCCGGTCTGGGGACATGGCTTCGACCACGGCCCCGAACCCGCCGTCGCGCACGACCATCTGACCGAGGCCGAGCGCGACTGGGGCAATCCGCTCGCGATGCACATCCAGGCCTTTACCACTGCCGAACTGGTCGATGGCGGCGCGACGCATCGCGGCGTCGGCATGCTCGAACAATTGTTCGTCGGCCCGCACACCCCCTCGGGCCTGACCGGGCTGATGGACCCCGCCGCATGAGCTTTCCGACCGCGCCGGACGCGATGTCCGCCGAATGGCTCGGCACGATATTGGGGCACCCGGGCGGGCTGGAGGGCTTTGCCGCAATCCCGGTCGGCACCGGCCAGATGTGCGACAGCTATCGCCTGACGCTCGACTGGAATGACGGCGCCGCGGGCCCCGCGACCGTCATCGCCAAATGCCCGAGCCACGACGAAGCGAGTCGCAACATCGCCAAACTCACCGGCACCTACGTCAAGGAAGTGCGCTGGTATCGCGAGCTGGCCGCGGACAGCGGTGTCGCCGCGCCGCATTGCTACCATGCCGAAATCGCCGACGACGACGTCGATTTCATCCTGATTCTTTCGGACCTCGCCCCCGCGCGGCAGGGGGACCAACTCGCGGGGCTGGGCTTTGCCGGGCTGGCGCCGTGCATCGACGCGGCGGCCAGACTCCACGCGCATCTGTGGGACGATCCGCGGCTCGCCGACATGGACTGGCTTGCGCGCGACAACGCCCCGCTGATCCGAACCCTCTTCCCGCAGCTCTATCTCGGCTTTCGCGAGCGCTATGCAGACCGCCTCGCCCCCGACATCCTCGACCTCGGCGCGGGCATCGTCGCGCGACTCGATGCCTATCTGGCGCGCGATCCCGACGCACCAACGATGATCCACGGCGACCTCAGGATCGACAATATCCTGTTCGCGCCCGGGGGCGAGCGCTGCTGGCTGGTCGACTGGCAGACGCTCGGCCGCGGTGGTGGCGCGACCGACATCGCCTATCTGGTCGGGACGAGCATCGCCGACCCCGCCGAACGCGCCGCCGCAGACCGCCCCGCCTTCGATCGGTGGATCGCCGCGCTGCGAACCGAAGGGATCGACCCCGACCCCGACGCGCTGTGGACCGACTATCGCCTCGGCGCGCTCAGCGGCTATTTCATGGCGGTGTTCGCATCGATGAGCGTCGAGCGCACGGCGCGCGGCGACGAGATGTTCGCGGTGATGGCCGAGCGTCCCGCGCGGCAGGCGCTCGCACTGGACAGCCTCGCGCTGCTATAGCGGCGGGCAACGGCAAGGCGGCATCGCGGCATTTGACGCGGCGGGCGAATTTCGCTCTAGCCGCGCCATGGCCCGATACACCCACATCATCTTCGACTTCGGCGGCGTCATCACCGCATCGCCCTTTGAGGCGTTCAACCGGCTCGAGGCCGAACACGACCTGCCGCGCGACTTCGTTCGCCGCGTCAATTCGATCGACCCCGACAGCAACGCCTGGGCGCGGTTCGAGCGCGCCGAAATCGACGCCGAGGCATTTGACGCGCTGTTCGCCGACGAAGCGCGGGCGCAGGGACATGAACTTCGCGGCGAAGCAGTGCTCGCGGTGCTCGCGGGCGCGGTGCGCCCGGCGATGGTCGCGGCGCTCGACACGCTCAAGGCCAGCGGTTTCACGATCGGCTGCATCACCAACAATGTTCCCGGCGGCAAGATGGGATTGCGCGGCGCCGGCATGGCGCGCAGCGAAGAAGCGGCGAACGAAGTGGCAGGCATCATGGCGCGATTCGATCATGTCATCGAATCGTCGAAGGTCGGGGTGCGCAAGCCCGACCCGCGCATCTATGAAATGATGTGCGAGGCGCTCGGCACCGAGCCGGCGGACTGCATCTACCTCGACGACCTTGGCATCAACTGCAAACCGGCTGCGATGCTGGGCATGCACGCGATCAAGGTGACGAGCGGCGAACAGGCACTGGTCGACCTGTCCGCCGCACTGGAGATGCCGCTCCCCTGACGCGCGTCAGTGCGCGAGCAGCAACGGGACGCGCCCGCTCGTCACCAGATATTGGGTCACGCCGCCGAACAGCGTCTCGCGCAGCCGGCCGCGGCCGAAAGCGCCCATGACGATCAGCCCGGCGCCCATGTCGAGCGCCGCCTTTTCGAGCGCCTCCTCGACCGAAACCGCGCCGCGCGCGATGACCCGCGACTCGGCATGGATACCGTGCCGCGACAGATAGGCGAGCGCGTCGGTCGCCGGCAGACTGCCGTCGTCGCTGCCCACCGACACCAGTTCGACACGCCGCCCGGCAAGCAGCGGGATCGCCGCGCGCAGCGCGTGCGCGGCTTCGGGGCTGCCGTTCCACGCGACCAGCGCCGGGGCGTCGAAATCGAGCGTCGCCAGATCCTGCGGCAGCGCAAGCACGGGGGCGCTGATCGCGAGCGCGAGGTCGCCCGCGAGCATCGCCGGCTCGCGCCGCCGGTCGCGCTTGCCGCCGGGCAGGCTGACGATCGCGAGGTCGGCGAAGGTCGCCGCGGCCGCGAGCGAGCCCGCGATATCACCGTCGGCCACCACGACGTCCCAAGGCACGTCTTCCCTGGCGAGGCGCGCCGACAGCGCCGCTTCGAGCGCGGCATCGTCGGCCTGCGCTTTCGCCATCGCCTCGGCCGCGAGGTAGCTGCCGCCGAACGGATCGACCGTGATGAACTGCTGGAACGGCGTCGCGATCATCAGCGTGACGTGCGCGCGCTGGCGCCGCGCGATGTCGAGTGCGGCCTGCATCCGGCTTTCGTTGGCGGGATCATGATCGGCATGGACAAGAATCGAACGCATGGGGCCCTCCTGTAGTGAATGCAGCAGGTCTAGCCGGCCGCGGCGGCGCTTTCCTTGACCGACGTCAAAGTCGCCGCCGCCATCCGCAATTCGCTCGCGCGGTCGAAAATCCGCAGCAGCACCGGTTCGGTGTCGGCGACGCGCATCGCCACGTGGAACGCGACGGGCGCGAGCGCCGGCATGCCCGCGAGCTCGACGAGCGCGCCATCGGCGACAGCCGACCGCACCATCGGTTCGGGAAAGATGCCGACCCCGCCGCCCGCGCGCGCGATGTCAATCATCATGCGGGCATTGTTGCACAGGTTCAGCGATTTCTGCGCGATGCGCGACGACTGGATCGCATCGCGCATCCGCCCGTGGATCGGCGAATGGCTGGCGAGCGACCACAGCGGCACCTCCCCGCCCCCGCCCGCCGCGAAAGCGGCCGCGATCGCCGGGCTCGCGAGCCAGACGAGCGCGACCTCGCCGATCGGGCGCGTCTGGAGCGCGGGATGCGCGATCGGCCCGGCGGCGAAGGCCATGTCGGTACGCCCGGTGAGCAATTGCTGGATCAGGTTCGCTGTGAGGTCGATCTCGATCTCGAGCCCGACGCCGGGCATCTCGGCCTTGAGCGCCGCGACGAAAGCCGGAAGGCAGCTCGCCGCGGCAATCTCGCCCGCGCCGATCCGCACCACCCCGCTCGCCTCGCCATAGCCGCCGCTCCCGAGCAGCGCCAATTGCATGTCGCGCAGCAGCGGGTCGCAATCGCGCACCAGCTTGCGTCCCGCCGCGGTCAGCGACATCGTCCGGCCGTCGCGGCGGAACAGCGGCGAACCGAGTCTTTGTTCGAGTTCGCGCATCCGCGCCGACACCGCGGGCTGGGTCGTGTTCAATCGTTCGGCCGCCGCCGAGAAGGTCCCGAGCCGGTCGATCCAGAGCAGGGTTTCGAGATGGTAGAGCGAGACGCGATTGATCGACATCATTTATGCATAATCGAAAAATAGAGTAATTAGAATTGATGGATTTTATCGGCCAAGATCGTCGCCGACAGCAATGAGGAGTCCGTTGATGGGTAACAAGCGCTATGCCGACGCAGCCGCCGCACTCGAAGGACTTCTGTTCGACGGCATGCAGATCTGCGCGGGCGGTTTCGGCCTGTGCGGCATCCCCGAACGGCTGATCGACGCGATCCGCGACGCGGGTACGAAAGACCTGACGATCGCCAGCAACAACGCCGGGATCGACGGCGAAGGGCTCGGCAAGCTGCTCCGCACGCGGCAGGTCAAAAAGATGATCTCCTCCTACGTCGGCGAGAACAAGGAGTTCGAGCGGCAATATCTGGCGGGCGAGCTCGAGGTCGAATTCTGCCCGCAGGGCACGCTCGCCGAACGCTGCCGCGCGGGCGGCGCGGGCATTCCGGGCTTCTACACCAAGACCGGCGTCGGCACGCTCGTTGCCGAAGGCAAGGAGGTGAAGAATTTCGACGGGCAGGATTATATCCTCGAACGCGGTATCTTTGCCGACCTTGCGATCATCAAGGGGTGGAAGGCCGACGAGAGCGGCAACCTCATCTTCCGCAAGACCGCGCGCAACTTCAACCAGCCGATGGCGACCGCGGCGAAGATCTGCGTCGCCGAGGTCGAGGAAATCGTGCCCGTCGGCAGCCTCGACCCCGACGCGATCCACCTGCCCGGCATCTATGTAAAGCGCCTCGTCCTCGGCGCGCCCTACGACAAGAAGATCGAATTCCGCACGACGCGCCCGCGCGAGACCGCGTGATAGCGGTTCTCGCCTTGATGTCGGCCGCCCCGGCCATCAGCGTGCCCGACCCCGCAACATGGTCGGTCGAGCAAAAGATCGACTATCTCGCGGCGGGGCAGGCGCGCTTCGCCGGCCCCGTCAGCAGCGCGCTATATGACAATCCCGAGGTTCGCGCGGAAATCCGCCGGGTCGGCTTCCTGAAGGGGTGCCAACTGGTCAGCCAGGCCCGAAAGGATGTGCTGGCGGTCCATTTTTCGACGCTCAAGGCGGGCTACACGGCCGCGATCCGCAAGACGGTCGACGAGAACATGCTCAAAGCCGCTCGCTTTCTTTCCTTCAACGCGTCACCGCTGACGCGTGCGAGCTTTCGTCTACGCCGCGAGTCCGAACGGTCGCTCGCGCCCGAGTTCGCTGCAATCCGCATCGAGTTATTCAAGCGTTTTTTCGAGATTTCCAGCCCCTTGCCAACCGAAACCGATCCGGCCGCCAACCGGATCAAGCCAAAAGCTGACATTGCAGGCGCGATGGGAATTGCGGGGGACTACGACTTGGACAATCCGGGCTATCTTGGCCTCGCCTGCGCCGAAGCTTTGATCGATCCGAAATATCGACCGCACATCAGCGGAGGAAGCGAATGACGACGTTCCGGAACTGGCTTTTGCTTGCCGCCGGCTGCGGACTCGCCGGTTGCGCGGCTTCCCCGGCACCCGCGCCCCTGACGCCGCCCCCCGCCGCTGCACCCGCACCGGCCGAAGCCGCCAAGCCGCCGGTCGCTTTGCAATATCTCTACGGTTCGCCCGAAGCTGCGGCCCTGGTGCGCGCCACCAATGCGCGGATCGCCGATTATGGCGCGTGGCGAATCAGGGAGAGGCCGAAGGACAGCGTCGTGCTGGCGCCGGGCGCGACCATGGACGCCCCGACGTTCGAACCGTGCGGCAGCAAGCCCTTCGCAGCCGTGTTCGACGCCGACGAGACCCTGATCTGGAATCTGGGGCCCATGCGGTACTTCGCCGAGAAAGGCACCGCTTTTGACCCCAAGGTCTGGGACCAGTGGGAAAAGACCGGCGCGGGCAAGGCGATCGCGATGCCCGGCACGGTCGCGATGGTGAATGCCCTGCGCGCCGCGGGCATCACCGTGATCGCGAACACCAACCGCACCGCCGCCGCCGCCAAGGGCAGCGAAGACACGCTGCGTGCCGCAGGACTGGGCGAGTTCAGGCATGGCGAGACGTTGTTCCTGATGGGCGACGACACCGGCGGGTCGAGCAAGGACGGACGCCGCAGGGCGATCGCATCGAAATATTGCGTGATCATCCTTGGCGGCGACCAGCTCGGCGACTTCAGCCAGCAGTTCAATGTCAAGGATTTGCCCGCGACGCAGCGCATGGCGCTTGCGACGAACGCCGGCGCGACCGCACTCTGGGACAAGGGCTGGTTCCTTTTCCCCAACCCCGTCTACGGCCCGTGGGAAAAACTGGGCTGGGGCGACGCCTTCCCCTCCGACAAAAAATGGGAGCCGAAATAATGGCCTGGACGCGTGATGACATGGCGGCGCGCGCCGCGAAGGAACTGCAGGACGGCTATTACGTCAACCTCGGCATCGGCATCCCGACGCTCGTCGCGAACCATATTCCCGCGGGGATGACGGTGACGCTCCAGAGCGAGAACGGCATGCTCGGCATCGGCCCCTTCCCCTATGAGGGCGACGAGGATGCCGACCTGATCAACGCGGGCAAGCAGACGATCAGCGAGCTGCCGCAATCGGCCTATTTCAGCTCGTCGGACAGCTTTGCGATGATTCGCGGCGGCCATATCGACCTGACTGTGCTCGGCGCGATGGAGATCGCCGAAAATGGCGACATCGCCAACTGGATGATTCCCGGCAAGATGATCAAGGGCATGGGCGGCGCGATGGATCTCGTCGCCGGCGTGAAGAAGATCATCGTCGTGATGGAGCACAATGCCAAGGACGGCAGCCCCAAATTCATCCCGGCCTGCACGCTGCCGCTGACCGGCAAGAATGTCGTCGACATGATCATCACCGACCTCGCGGTGTTCAAGCGCGACGATCATGCGAGCCCGTTCCGGCTGATCGAACTCGCGCCGGGGGTGACGGCGGAGGAAGTCGCGGCTAAGACGACGGCCACATATGAGGTCGCCATCTGATCACGGGTCCGTCCCGCGCGTTTTCATCATCCTCCTCGCGGTCGTCGCGCTGGGGCTGACGGGCTGGTTCGGTCTTCACGCCGCCGGGGTCCGGACACCCCTCGCGAGCGTCGCGATCCCGATGCGGGGGCCGGAAAACCTGCCCGACACACCCGCCAAATGGCGCGGGCGGATCGACTATCGCGCGCTCGACCGGCAATTGTCCGACCTTGCGCAGCGACCCGAAATGGCGGGGCTGGCGGTCGCGGTGGTCGAAGACGGCAAACTCAGCTTCGTGCGCACCTATGGCGTCGCCGACGCCGGGACCGGAGCCCCGGTCACGCCGCATACGCTGTTCCGCTGGGCCTCGGTTTCGAAGACCGCAACGGGCGTCCTCGCCGCCGCGATGGCCGGCGACGGCACTGTCGATCTGGACCGCCCGGTCGGCGGATCGCGCACGTCATTGCGCCTGCCCGGGGGCGCCGAGGCACGGATCTCGCTGGACGACCTGCTGGCGCAGCGTACCGGCCTGACCAAAAACGCCTATGACGAGAAGCTCGAGGAAGGGCAGAATCCTGCGACGCTGCGCACGAACCTTGCCGCCGCGCCGCTGCAATGCGAGCCCGGCACCTGCCATACCTACCAGAATATCGCCTTCGACGCGGCGAGCGAGATATTGGCCGCGGCGGCGCACAAGCCCTTCGCCGACGCGGTCGAGGACCGGTTTTTCCGACCGCTCGGCATGATCAGCGCGGGGTATGGGATGGAACGGCTGACCGGCGCCAAGGATTGGGCCAAGCCGCACCGGGGCAGCCAGGTCCGCCCGGTCAAGGAAGCCTATTGGCGCGTTCCCGCCGCCGCGGGCGTCGAAAGCGACATCGTCGATTTTGCGACATGGATGCAGGCGATGATGGGCTCCCGCCCCGACGTGCTGCCCGAAGCGGTGCTGGAGCGCGCGCATCGCCCGCGCGTCCGCACCGAAAGCCTTTACGGCAGCGCGCTGCGCCAGGCCAACAGCGATGCGAGCTATGCGCTCGGCTGGCGCAATTTCACCTATGGCGGCCACCGGCTTGCGGGCCATTCGGGAGCGGTCGCGGGTTATCGCGCCACGATGATCTTCGAACCCGCGACGCGGACGGGTGTCGTCGCGCTGTGGAACAGCGATTTCGGCTTTCCCTTCCGCATCCCGTTCGCGGTGATCGACAGCTATCACAAGCGCGAGGACGCGCACTGGCTCGACCTCAGCGAACTGCCGCCCGCAAAACGCACGCCGGTCGGCACCGGCCCGATCGCCGCGGTTCCGAAAAGGTAACGGGCCTGCCGGCCCCAGCCGCCGCCCGGGTATCGGACGCGCGGCGAGGACAGAAGGAGAAGCATCGATGCGCGTGCTGCTGACCGGCTCATCTGGCTGGCTGGGGCGTTATCTGGCGCCGCTTCTCGCCGACAATGGCCATGCGGTCACCGGGCTCGATGTCGTTCCCGGCGCGCACACGCAGGTGGTCGGCACCGTTGCCGACCGCGCGTTGATCGAGCGGACGATGGGCGACCATGGCATCGAAGCGGTGATCCATGGCGGCGCGCTCCACAAACCCGACATCGTCCGTTATCCGCGGCACGCATTCGTCGACGTCAATCTGACGGGCACGCTCAACCTGATCGAGGCGGCCGTGGCGGCGGGCAACGACCGCTTCCTCTTTACCTCGACCACTTCGCTGATGGTGCGCGCCGACGTGCGCGAAGGGGCGGGCGCGGCGGGGGCATGGTGGATGGACGAGGATTTCGGCCCGCTCGAACCGCGCAACATCTATGGCATCACCAAGCTTGCCGCGGAACAGGCGTGCCGGCTGGTTCACCGCGAGCATGGCATCGCCGTCGCAATCCTGCGCACCGGGCGTTTCTTTCCCGAGGACGACGACACGCATGCAACCCCGAGCGGGCCGAATTTGAAGGCCAATGAGATGCTCAACCGGCGGCTGACGGTCGAGGATGCCGCGGCGGCGCATCTCGCGGCGCTCGCGGCCGCGCCGGCGATCGGCTGCGACACGTTCATCCTTTCAGCACCGCCGCCCTTCGCGCGTCAAGAGGCCGAAGAGCTGGCCCGCGATGCCCGTGCGGTGATCGCACGGCACTATCCCGACGCAGCGGCGCTCTATGCAGCCCGAGGATGGGTGCTGCCGGAGACGATCGACCGCGTCTATGATCCGTCGCGCGCCGAACGCCGCTTCGGCTGGCGGGCGCAGAGCGATTTCGGCAGCGTGCTCGCCGCGCTGCGGGACGACACGCCGCTGCCCTTCGCGCACGACCCCGACTATACCTCCCCCATCGTCGCACAGGAGCGCGAAGCATGTATGTGCTGATCACCGCCAACCGCAATTATTCGAGCTGGTCGCTGCGCCCGTGGGTGCTGATGAAGGGACTCGACATCGCATTCGACGACCGCATCGAGCCTTTTGCGCGGCCGGTGAACTATGACGCGTTCCGCAGCTTTTCGCCGACCGGGCAGGTGCCCGCACTGCTGCACGAAGGACGCACGATCTATGATTCGCTTGGCATCGCGCTCTACCTCGCCGACCGGCACGCGAATGTCTGGCCCACCGACCCCGATGCACGCGCATGGGCGCAGTGCGCCGCCGCCGAAATGCACAGCGGCTTTGCCGCGCTGCGCAACGACTGCACGATGAACGTCGGCGTCCGCGTGACGCCGAAACCAATGTCCGGCGCACTCCGCGCCAATGTCACGCGCATCCGCGAGTTGTTCGAGGACGGCCTCGCCCGGTTCGGCGGGCCGTGGCTCGCCGGACCAGACTTCTCGGCGGTCGATGCCTTCTTCGCCCCGGTCGCCTTCCGCATCCGCACCTATGGCCTCGACGTCGGCGCCGGGCAGGCGTGGGTCGACCATATGCTCGCGCATCCTGCAATGCAGGAATGGGAGCGGCAGGCGCTGCTCGAGACCTGGCGCGAGGAAAGCCATGAGGCCGAACTGACCGCGGCGGGAGTGATTACGGCGGATTACCGGACGGCCTAAACCCCTGTCCGTCGTCATTGCGAGCGAAGCGAAGCAAGCCAGAGCGAGCTTACGCGCCTCTGGATTGCCGCGTCGCTTCGCTCCTCGCAATGACAAGGCCCTAGTCCGACAACGCGCGCACCACCGCGATCCCCGCTTCGCGCTGTGCCTTGAGTTCGGCCTTGAGCTTCATGGGATCGCGCGCAAAAATGAAGCCGAAGCTGACCCCGCCCTCCTTGCCGATCGTCGCATGGTGCAGCCTGTGCGCCTGCACCAGCCTTTTGGCGTAGCCGCGACGCGGCACCCAGTGGAAGTAACGCTGGTGGACGAGCCCGTCGTGCACGAGCGTGTAGATGATGCCGTAGCAGAGGATGCCGAGCCCGATCCACGTCCCCGGCTCCCAGGCCGAGGCGCCCAGGATCATCGGGCTGCCCGCCGCGAAAGCCGAAATGCTCATCGCCGCACCGAAGAGTGCGAACAGGTCGTTCTTTTCCAGCCGCTTGTCGTGCGGTTCGTGATGGTCGCGGTGCCACGCCCAGCCAAAGCCGTGCATGATATATTTGTGGCTCGCCCAGGCGACGCCCTCCATCGCCGCGACCGTGACGAGGATGAGCAGGAGGATGACGGGAGTCGACATGGAGGGATTATAGGCTTGTTGAAGACATGATGCCACCAACCCCGCATCGTCATGCCGGACCTGATCCGGCATCCATTCCCGCATCGAAGTCATGGACCCCGGATCAAGCCCCGGGGTGACAATGGGTGGTTACCGACACGCGCGACCGAAAATTGCGTTTTTGATCGCCACTCGCTTGCATTGTTGTCGTACCGGCTTAAGTGAACCGCATGACCCGGCCCCGCACCCTCTACGAGAAAATCTGGGACGCGCATGTCGTCGAACAGCGCCCCGATGGTACCGCCCTGATCTTCATCGACCGTCACCTCGTCCATGAAGTCACCAGCCCGCAGGCGTTCGCGGGGCTTCGCGCGAGCGGCCGCACGGTGCGCCGCCCCGACCTGACGCTCGCGGTGCCCGATCATAATGTGCCGACGACGGCGCGGCTCGATGCGGTGGGCAACCGGCTGCCGGTCGCCGACGCCGAAAGCGCGGCGCAGCTCGCGGCGCTCGAAAGGAACGCGCCCGAATATGGCATCCGCTACATCGACGCGGTGGCGCCCGAGCAGGGCATCGTCCACGTCGTCGGGCCCGAACAGGGCTTCTCGCTGCCCGGCACGACGATCGTGTGCGGCGACAGCCACACCGCGTGCCACGGCGGCATCGGCGCGCTCGCCTTCGGCATCGGGACGAGCGAGGTCGAGCATGTGCTCGCGACGCAGACGCTGCTGCTCCAGCCGTCGAAGACGATGGACGTGCGCGTCGAGGGCGAGGTTGGCCCCGGCGTGTCGGCCAAGGACATCATCCTCCACATCACCGGCACGATCGGCGCCGCGGGCGGCACCGGCCATGTCATCGAATATACCGGCAGCGCGATCCGCAGCCTCAGCATCGAGGGCCGGCTGACGATCAGCAATATGGCGATCGAGGGCGGCGCGCGCGCCGGGCTGATCGCGCCCGACGAGACGACTTTCGCCTATCTGAAGGGCCGCCCCTATGCGCCCAAGGGCGCCGACTGGGACGCCGCCGTCGCGTACTGGAAAAGCCTCGCGACCGATGCGGGCGCGACCTATGACAAGGTCGTCATCATCGACGCCGCCGACATCGCGCCGAGCGTGACCTGGGGCACCAGCCCCGAAGACGTCGTGCCGATTACCGGGGTCGTCCCCGATCCCGCAAGCTTCGCCGATCCGTCGAAGCAGACCGCCGCCGCCAAGAGCCTTGCCTATATGGGCCTCGAACCCGGCACGCGGATGCAGGATGTCCCGATCGAAAATATCTTCATCGGCAGCTGCACCAACAGCCGCATCGAGGACATGCGCGCCGCCGCGGCGGTGATCAAGGGCCGCAAGAAGGCCGACAATGTCAAATGGGCGATCGTCGTCCCCGGATCGGGGCTGGTGAAGGCGCAGGCCGAGGCCGAGGGACTCGACCGCATCTTCACCGACGCGGGGCTCGAATGGCGCGAGCCCGGCTGCTCGGCATGCCTTGCGATGAATCCCGACAAGGTGCCCGCGGGCGAGCGCTGCGCCTCGACCAGCAACCGCAATTTCGTCGGCCGCCAGGGCCCCGGCAGCCGCACCCACCTCGTCAGCCCCGCGATGGCGGCGGCGGCGGCGGTGACCGGCAAGCTCACCGATGTGCGGGAGTTAATGGCATGACCCCCCTCAAGGAAGTCGACGGCCGCGCGATCCCGCTCGGCCTCAAGAATGTCGACACCGACGTCATCATCCCCGCTCACTGGCTGAAGGGCACGACGCGCGAGGGTATGGGCCGCGGTGCGTTCGAAAGCCTGCGCGCCGATCCCGGCAATCTGTTCGACAATCCGCCGTTCCAGGGCGCGCCGATCCTGATCGCGGGCGACAATTTCGGTTGCGGGTCGAGCCGCGAGCATGCCGCGTGGGCGCTCGGCGACCTCGGCATCCGCGTCGTCATTGCCCCCTCCTATTCGGACATCTTCTCGGGCAATGCGGTGAAGAACGGCATCCTGCCCGTCGTGCTGCCGCAGGCGGCGATCGACCGGTTGCTGGAGGTCGCCGCGACCGATCCGGTGCATGTCGACCTCGAAAACCAGACGGTGACGACGCAGTTCCAGGACCGCTTCACCTTCGAGATCGACCCGTTCCGCAAGATGTGCCTGCTCGAGGGGCTCGACGAGATTTCGATCACCGAAAAAAGCGCCGCGGCGATCGGCGCCTATGAACAAAAACTGGCGCAGGACCGGCCCTGGCTGCAACCTTCGCTGTAAACCCCTGTGAGGAGATGATGATGAAGGCCCTTTTGTCGACCGCCACCGGCGGCCCCGAAACGCTTGTCGTCGGCGAACTGCCGCGCCCGACCGCCGGAGCCGGCCAGATCGTGATCGACGTCAAGGCCTGCGCGGTCAATTTCCCCGATGTGCTGATCATCGAGGACAAATATCAGTTCAAGCCCGCGCGCCCCTTCGCGCCCGGCGGCGAGGTTGCGGGGCTGGTCGCCGAAGTTGGCGAAGGTGTCACGGACTTCAAGGTCGGCGACCGCGTGATCGCGGGTTGCGGCAACGGCGGAATGTCCGAAGCGGTCGCGGTTTCGGTGCACAATGTCTATCACCTGCCCGCGGGGCATGACTTCGCCGAAGGGGCCTCGCTGCTGATGACCTATGGCACCAGCATCCACGCGCTGGTCGACCGCGGCCATATCAAGGAAGGCGATACGCTGCTCGTCCTCGGCGCCTCGGGCGGTGTGGGCATCGCCGCAGTCGAACTGGGCAAGGCGTTCGGCGCGCGCGTCGTCGCGGGCGTGTCGAGCGAGGAGAAGGCCGAGATCGCACGCCAGGCGGGTGCCGACGAGGTCGTCGTCTATGGTCGCCAGCCGTTCGACAAGGAACAGTCGAAGGCGCTCGCCGACCGGTTCAAGGCAGCGGTCGGCCCGAACGGCGCCAACGTCATCTATGACGCGGTCGGCGGCGATTATGCCGAGCCCGCGCTGCGCTCGATCGCATGGGAGGGCCGCTACCTCGTCGTCGGTTTCCCCGCGGGCATCCCGCGCCTGCCGCTCAACCTGACCTTGCTCAAGAGCTGCGACGTCGCGGGCGTTTTCTGGGGCGCCTTCGTCGCGCGCGAGCCCGCACGCAACCGCGCCAATATCGCGCGGCTGTTCCAGCTGTGGGAGCAGGGCAAGATCAAGCCGCGCGTCACCGGCACCTACGCGCTCGCCGACGGTGGGCAGGCGATCGCCAAGCTGGGCGACCGCAGCGCGGTCGGCAAGCTGGTGATCACCATCTGAAATATCGTCCCGACCCTGAGCTGACGGCGGCGCTGCACCGGCTTGCAGCGCCGACCGGCCGGATCGAGGTGCGCGTGACGCCGGGCGCCCGCCGCGACGCGGTGGCGATCGAAGGCGACGCAGTCCAGTTGCGCGTCACCGCGCCCCCCGCCGACGGCGCCGCCAACGAGGCCGTGCTGCACCTGCTCGCCGCCGCGCTCGACCGGCCGCGCCGCGACCTGACCCTGCTGCGCGGCGCAAGCGCGCGGATCAAGCTGATCGGCATCGCGCCCGAATGAAACGCGATTAACCCTTTGTCAGGAGCTTCGCGCTATGTCGCAAGGCGTGACAGAAGCGTTTGCGCAGGGTTGGGGCTATGGCGACTCGCCGTTCCATGAATGACAATCGGGCCGCGGGGATCGCCAATATTTCGCGCACCCGTCGCGCGCAGCTCGTTGCCGAGTTCGAAGGCGACCTGGGCATCGACCATCGCGCGCGCGCCAAGGCGGCGGCCGACGAACGGCGCTGGCAGGTGATCAAGACGATCATCGTCTGGACGATCGCGCTGATCTTTTTCACCATCGCGTGCCAGAAGCTGTGGATCATCGGGCAGGACGTCGACCGCCCCTTTTCCGACGTCAATTTCCTTCACGGCTGGTTCGAGGACTAGATCCGCTCAGCTGCCCGTTGCCGTGCATGCCGGATCGATCGTCCTTTCGGCCGGTAATCGAGCCGGATCATCAGGATGCGACCCGGCACTCCGCCGCATTCCGGGCGGCATGCACCGGAACCCGGTGCGACATTCCCCGATCATATGACCGCCCGGATCGAACAGCCGGCAAAAGCGGGGGTGAAGGCGGGACGGACGCGAGGCCCGTCCCCGGCAATCAGTAAACGCGCGCCTTGGGCTTGATATAATCGACGTCGTCCGAAAGCGTATATTCGTGGACCGGACGATAATCGAGGCGAACGCCGCCGCCCTTGCCGCCCCAGCCGTCGAACCAGCTGATCGTGTGCTTCATCCACGTCGCGTCGTCGCGGTTGGGGAAATCCTCGTGCGCGTGGGCGCCGCGGCTTTCCTTGCGGTTGTACGCCGAATGCATCGTCACCGTCGCCTGCGCGATCAGATTGTCGAGCTCGAGCGTTTCGACGAGATCGGTGTTCCAGATCAGGCTGCGGTCGGTGACGTGGACGTCGTTCATCCGCTGATAGGTCTTGGCGAGCTTTTCCTTGCCTTCGGCCATCAGCTCGTCGGTGCGGAACACCGCCGCGTGCTGCGACATGGCGCGCTGCATCTCGGTGCGGATTTCCGCGGTGGGCGAACCGCCGCTGGCGTTGCGGAAATGGTCGAGACGCGCGAGCGCGAGGTCGGCGCTGTCCTTGGGCAGCGCGGGCTGGGCGGCGCCGGGCTTGAGCAGTTCCTTGAGGCGATGACCGGTCGCGCGGCCGAACACCACGAGGTCGATCAGGCTGTTCGAGCCCAGACGGTTCGCGCCATGGACCGAAACGCACGCGGCTTCGCCGACCGCGAACAGGCCGGGGACGACCGCATCGGGATTGCCGTCGCGCAGCGTGACGACTTCGCCATGATAGTTACAGGGAATGCCGCCCATATTGTAATGGACCGTCGGGACGACCGGCAGCGGCTGGCGCGTCAGGTCGACGCCCGCGAAAATCTTTCCGCTCTCGGTGATGCCCGGCAGGCGCTCGGCAAGCACCGCGGGATCGATATGGTCGAGGTGGAGGTAGATATGGTCGTTGTGCGGGCCGACGCCGCGGCCTTCGCGGATTTCGAGCGCCATCGAGCGCGACACCACGTCGCGCGACGCGAGATCCTTCGCCGACGGGGCATAGCGTTCCATGAACCGCTCGCCCTCGCTGTTGGTGAGGTAACCGCCCTCGCCGCGCGCGCCTTCGGTGATCAGCACGCCCGCGCCGTAGATGCCGGTCGGGTGGAACTGGACGAATTCCATGTCCTGCAGGGGCAGCCCGGCGCGCAGCACCATGCCGCCGCCGTCGCCGGTGCAGGTGTGCGCCGAGGTCGCGGTGAAATAGCAGCGACCGTAGCCGCCCGTCGCGAGCACGACGGCCTGGCTGCGGAAGCGGTGGATGCTGCCATCCTCCATGCACAGGGCGATCACGCCGCGGCACTCGCCATTTTCCATGATCAGGTCGAGCGCGAAATATTCGATGAAGAAGTCCGCGTCATATTTCAGCGACTGCTGATAGAGCGCGTGGAGCATCGCGTGGCCGGTGCGGTCAGCCGCAGCGCAGGTGCGCTGCACCGGCGGGCCTTCGCCCATATTCTGCATATGACCGCCGAACGGGCGCTGGTAGATGGTGCCGTCCTGGTTGCGGCTGAACGGCACGCCGGCGTGCTCGAGTTCGTAGACCGCGGCGGGCGCCTCGCGCACCATATATTCGATCGCGTCCTGGTCGCCGAGCCAGTCGGACCCCTTGACCGTGTCGTACATGTGCCACTGCCAGTGGTCGGGCGAATTGTTGCCGAGGCTCGCGGCGATGCCGCCCTGCGCCGCGACGGTGTGGCTGCGCGTCGGGAACACCTTGGTGATGCAGGCGGTCTTGAGTCCCGCTTCGGCGCTGCCCATCGTGGCGCGCAGACCCGAGCCGCCGGCGCCGACGACGACGGTGTCGTACACATGGTCGATGATCTTGTAGGCGTCGGTCATGTCACATGCCCCCCGGGGCGCCCGCAACGGGGGCCAATGCGATGCGGACGATGGCAAAGATGCCGTAGGCCGCACCGCCGATGGCATAGAAATTGAGGATAACGAGCGCGAACAGGCGCGCCGCATCGCCGTGGACATAGTCCTCGATCAGCACCTGAAGCCCGAGGCGGAGATGCCAGAAGACGCTGATCACGAGCAGGATCAGCGCGATCGCGACACCCGGGCTCGACACCCAGCGATAGACTTCGGCATGATCGACGGGCTGCAGACGGATCATCGAAACGACGAACCAGGTGACGAGCAGCAGGTTGCCGAGCGCAGTCAGGCGCTGTTGCAGCCAGTGCTGCGAACCATGCTGTGCCGATCCGAGGCCGCGGACCCGGCCGAGGCGCGTACCGTTACCCATTGAGCGCCTCCGCAAAGATATAGAGCCAGGTCGCCGCCGTGGCGAAAATGCCGGCAAAGATGACGAGCATCGACCAGAGCTTGTTGGCCTTGAGCTCATAGCCCGCGCCGGTGTCGAGCACGAAGTGACGCAGACCCGAGAAGAGATGCTGGAAAAAGGCCCAGGTCAGCCCGATCAGCACGATCTTGCCGAGGATGTTGGTGACCCGGTGGTAGATGTCGGGATCAGGGCTGGGATCGTGCCACACCCAGCCGACAAACGCGGCATAGGCCTCCGGTCCTCCGGCGATCGCGCCGAGCCACCAGAGGAACATCAGCCCGCCGACGATCGCAAGTCCGTCGCCGCTCGCGCGGTGAAGGATCGAAACCGCCATCGAAGGCGCCCATTTATACACCTGCAAATGCGGTGAGAGCGGCCGCCCGCTCGGTTCTGTGCCAGCCATATCAGCCCCGCTTTTCTGACTCTATCCGGTCGATGGGGGCCGGTTAAGCCTTCCTGCCGCGATATGCAATTGCTTAGCAAGCATGGCGCGAAGAAATCGGCGGCGAAAGAGCGGTGCGCGGGCCAGGGGACAGTCCGGAACGCGAGCGATTGCTCCTCCCTGTGGCCGCAGTCCCCAGGGAGGCGGACCGCCGCCGCAGGCGGTGACGTCGGAACCGCAAGGTCGCGCGGCGCCTGACGGCGTCGGCCCCTCCGTCAGCGCGTCGTGCTGCCACCTCCCATCGCGGCGCGACAGGGAGGATCGGCGGGAAACGGCCAGTTGCTGCCGCTGAAGATGTGATCCCCGGCGAAAGCCGGGGCCCAGCGAGCCATCACGCTGCTCCAGCGCTTCAAAGCCTTGGGCCCCGGCTTTCGCCGGGGATCACAAAGGCGCTGCCAACGTCCGCTTCCCGCCCCGAAGCCGCCGCCGGCCGCGCGCAAAGGAAAACCGGCGCGGATCGCTCCGCGCCGGCTCCCCCGTTTGTTCGTGATGCCCGGGCCGGGCGCGGCGCGTCAGGCGACGCGGCGTACCTCGTGCCCGTCGTCGTCGATGTCGCGCAGCACATAGCCGCGCCCCCAGACGGTCTCGATATAATTCTCGCCGCCGCACGCCAGCGCCAGTTTCTTGCGCAGCTTGCAGATGAAGACGTCGATGATCTTGAGTTCGGGTTCGTCCATGCCGCCATAGAGGTGGTTGAGGAACATTTCCTTGGTCAGCGTCGTGCCCTTGCGCAGCGAAAGCAGCTCGAGCATCTGATATTCCTTGCCGGTCAGATGCACGCGCACACTGTCGACCTCGACCGTCTTGGTGTCGAGGTTGACCGCAAGCTTGCCGGTCTTGATCACGCTCTGGCTGTGCCCCTTCGAACGGCGGACGACGGCGTGGATGCGCGCGACCAGCTCGTCGCGGTGGAAGGGCTTGGTGACATAATCGTCGGCGCCGAAGCCGAACGAGCGCACCTTCGAATCCATTTCGGAAATGCCCGACAGGATCAGCACCGGCGTCTGCACCTTGGCGGTGCGCAGCTTCTTGAGCACGTCGTAGCCGTGCATGTCGGGCAGGTTCAGGTCGAGCAGGATGATGTCGTAATCATAGAGCTTGCCCAGATCCAGGCCTTCCTCGCCGAGGTCGGTGGAATAGACGTTGAAGCCTTCGGTCGTGAGCATCGTATCGATCGCTTTCGCGGTCGTCGGCTCGTCCTCGATCAGCAGTACGCGCATTGGGCACCCCTTGATTGTTCCCACGATGATCCCGCGACCCGTCCGCTGGATCATCGTGCGATGCCACCGGCGACCCCCTGTTGCGGGACTGCCGGAACATTAACCATGAAAGCAATGAAGGGAAAAGGTTAATTTTGATTTAACCCGCGGAAATCCACGAGTCGCGGCCAGCGTGTGCGCTCCGGACGGGGCCTGCTCAGCCCGATCCGAGCGCCAGATGCTGCGCATGTGCGCCGCTGCACGAGCGCTTGAGCGTGTCGACCAGATGGTCCGACAGCGCCCGCACACGCGCCGGGCGCAGCCGCGATGGTGGCGAAAGAAGGTGAAGAAAGGATTGCGGCAGCGACCAGTCGGTGAGGATGCGCACCACCGCGCCCGACGCCAGCGCCTGCTCGGCGATGAAGTCGGGCAGCACCGCGATCCCGCCGCCCGCGACGAGCAGCGGGATCATGATATCGCCGTTGTTGGTAAACAGAGGGCCCGTCGGGATCACCGTCGCCTCCTCGCCGGCGCGGTGGAATTTGAGCGGCATCGTCCGCTCGCGGTGGCCGTAGCCGATCAGCCGGTGTCCCGCGAGGTCGAGCGGGTGGCGCGGGGTGCCGTGCCGATCGAGATAGGCGGGGCTGGCGATCACCGACGCCGCAACCGGCGCGATGGTCCGCGCAAGCAGGCTCGAATCCTCCATGCGCGCGATGCGCAGCCCGAGGTCGATCCCCACGGCGACCAGATCGTGCCGCGCGTCGCTCAGCATCACCTCGATCTCGACCGCGGGATGCTGGTCGAGGAAGGCGGCGAGCGGGGCGCCCAGCACCTTGATCCCGAAGCTCATCGGTGCCGACAGGCGGATCGGGCCCGCCAGATCGACGCGGTCGCCGCGCGCCGCCTCGGTCGCCGCGGTCGCCGCCGCGACCATCGCCTGCGCCTCGCCGAGCAGCCCCGCCCCCGCGGTCGACACCGTCACGGTGCGCGAACTGCGGTGGAGCAAGGTGATGCCGAGCGACGCTTCGAGCCGCGTCACCGCTTTCGACACGCTGGCCTTCGACAGGCCGAGCGTCGCGGCGGCGGCAGTAAAGCTGCCGCTGTCGGCGACCGCGGCGAAACAGGCCCAGCCTTCATAGTCGGGAAGCGCCATAAATCGTCTCCTGAACATCGCAGCCCCGGGCCCGCCGCAGGGCGCCTTGCTGCGAAGCGCCCTGCGGCGGGCGCGGGTTTGCGATGTTGGGATAAACCGAACATGCGCAAAATGGAAACAATGAATTTCCATCTACGCTATTTTAGAAACTATCCCGATCGCTATCTTGGCTTCAACAAGACGCCTCGCCCGGCACCACCGCCCCGGCGAGACGCGACAGAAAGGACGAAGCCATGATCGACATCCGCAAGTTCGACAGCCTCGGCCACGCCAACCACGGCTGGCTCGACGCCCGCCACCATTTCTCCTTCGCCAACTATTATGACGAAGGCCGCATGGGCTGGGGCGCGCTGCGCGTCTGGAACGACGATGCCATCGCGGCGCAGGCGGGTTTCCCGCCGCACCCGCACCGCGACATGGAAATCATCACCTATGTCCGCACCGGCGCGATCACCCACCGCGATTCGATGGGCAACACCGGCCGCACCGCGGCGGGCGACGTCCAGGTGATGAGCGCGGGTACCGGCGTCACGCACAGCGAGTTCAACCTCGAGGACGAGGAAACGACGCTGTTCCAGATCTGGATCCTCCCCGATCGCGCCGGCGGCAACCCCGGCTGGGGCGCGCGCCAGTTCCCCGCGGCCGACCGTTCGGGCCGGTTCGTGACGCTGGCGAGCGGGATCGAGGGCGACGTCGAAGGCTCTGGGGCGCTGCCGATCCGCGCCGACGCCCGCGTGGCGGCGGCAACGGTGGGCGCCGGCGAGAGTGTCTCCTATGACCTCGACGCCGGACGCCACGCCTATCTGGTCGCCGCCAAGGGCCGCATCCGTGTCAACGGCGAGGAAGCCGCCCCGCGCGACGGCATCGCAATCCGCGACGTCGGAACGATCAAGGTCGAGGCGATCGACGACGCCGAACTGGTGCTGGTCGACAGCCTCTAGAAGAGCCTCCCCCGGGCCGTCGCCGCTCCCTCCCCGCGGCGGCGGCCCACCCCTGTTTCGTGACAAAACCGAAAGGACAACGACAATGGCAAAAGTTCTGGTGCTCTATTATTCCTCCTACGGCCACATCGAGCAGATGGCCGATGCCGTCGCCGAGGGCGCGCGCGCCGCGGGCGCCGAGGTCGATATCCGCCGCGTCGCCGAAACCGCGCCCGCCGCGGTGGTGCAGGCCGCGGGCTTCAAGACCGACACCGCGCACCCGCTGCTCAGCGACCCCAATGAACTCGCCAACTACGACGCGATCGTCGTCGGCACCCCGACGCGCTTCGGCCGCATGTCGAGCCAGATGGCAAGCTTCTGGGACACCGCCGGCGGCGTCTGGGCACAGGGCAAGCTCAACGGCAAGGTCGGCGCGGCCTTCACCTCTTCGGCGTCGCAGCACGGCGGCCAGGAAACGACGCTGTTCAACATCATCACCAACCTGCTGCACTTCGGGCTGACGATCGTCGGGCTCGACTATGGCTATGCCGGCCAGATGGGCGTCGACGAGGTCAAGGGCGGCGCGCCCTATGGCGCGACGACGCTGGCCGACGGCGACGGATCGCGTCAGCCGAGCGAAGCCGACCTCGGCGGCGCGCGTTATCTTGGCGAAAAGGTCGCGCGGACCGCGGCCAAGCTGATCGCCTGATCCGATGCGCCGTCTCCCGAGCCTTTTCGTCTCGCACGGCTCGCCGATGATGGCGCTCGAGCCCAGCCCGGCGCGGACCTTCCTCGCCGGGCTGGGCGCCCGCCTGCCGCGCCCGCGTGCGATCCTTGTCGTGTCGGCGCACCATGATGCGGCGTTCGAGGGCGGCCGTGCGACGGTCACCGCGTCGCCAGCTCCGCCGACGATCCACGACTTCGGCGGCTTTCCCGACGAACTGTTTGCGATGCGCTATCCGGCGCCGGGCGATCCGGCACTCGCCGGCCGCATCGTCGACCTGCTTGGCGCGCACGGGCTTCCCGTGATCGCCGACCCCGAACGCGGGCTCGACCACGGCGCATGGGTCCCGCTGTCGCTGGCCTATCCGGCGGCCGACATTCCGGTCGTCCAGCTGTCGATCGCCTCGAACGCATCGCCCGAATGGCACTTCGCGCTGGGCCGGGCGCTCGCGCCGCTGCGCGACGAGGGTGTCCTGATCATCGGATCGGGCAGCATCACGCACAATCTGCGTGCCTATTTCACCACCCGTCCGCCGATCGACGCCCCCGCCCCGGCGTGGGTGCGCGGCTTCACCGACTGGATCGCCGACCGTTTCGCGGCGGGCGCCGTCGACGACGTGCTCCACGCGGTCGAGCGCGCGCCGCACGGCAAGGACAACCACCCCACCCCCGACCATATCCTGCCGCTGTTCGTCGCGATGGGCGCGGGGGCCGAAGCCGGCGGGCTTACCGCCGAGCGGCTGCACGACAGCACGACCTATGCGGTGCTCGCGATGGACGTTTACGCTTTCGGCGGGGAGCCCGCCGCCCTATAGGCCGGCGATGCTGCTCACCGATCATATCCTGTTCCTCGACGGCGAGGCCATCGTCGTCGACAAGCCCGCGGGCCTGCCCGTCGACGCGCCGCGCGACGGCAGCCTCAGCCTCGAAAACCATCTCGATTCGCTGCGCTTCGGCTTCAAGCGCTGGCCGCTCGCGGTGCACCGGCTCGACCGCGACACCTCGGGCTGCCTGCTGCTCGCGCGCAACCCCAAGGCGCACGGCCGCTTTACCCGCGCGTTCGAGGCACGCGAGGTCGAAAAGGCGTATCTGGCAATCGTCGACGGCGTCGTCGCGGGCGACGGCGGCACGATCGACCTGCCGCTCGGCAAGACCTCGACCGCCGAGGCGGGCTGGCGGATGATCGTCGACCCCGCGGGCAAGCCGTCGGTCTCACACTGGGAAAAGCTCGCCGAGGTCGACGGCCGCAGCCTGCTGCGCTTCCGTCCCGAAACCGGACGCACCCACCAGCTGCGCGTTCACGCGCTCGAAGGGCTCGGTTTTCCGCTCATGGGCGATCCCGTCTATGGCCGCGGCGGGCCAAAGGGGCGCACCCTGCTCCACGCCGAACGGCTGGTGGTCGCGCGCGGCGACAAGCCGCCGATCGTCGCCGAAGCGCCCTTTCCGGGCCGCTTCGCCGCGCTGGGCTTTGCCGCGCCGGAGGGTGCGGAGCCGACGCGTGGCTGACATCCCCGAAAGCGCGATCAGCGAGAAATTCCTCGCCGGATCGGGGCCGGGGGGTCAGAATGTCAACAAGGTCGCGACCGCGTGCCAGCTGCGCGTCGACGTCTTTGCGCTGCGCCTGCCGCCCGATGCCTATCGACGGCTCAAGACGCTCGCGGGAAGCCGGATGACCGGCGAAGGCGAGCTGATCATCCTCGCGCGGCAGTATCGTACGCAGGAAGCGAACCGCACCGACGCGCGCGAGCGGCTGCACGCGCTGGTCGACCAGGCGCTGGTCCGCCCCGAACGGCGGATCAAGACCAAGCCAAGCAAGGCCGCAAAAGCGCGGCGCATCGACGGCAAGAAGGCGCGCAGCGCGGTGAAGGCGGGACGCGGGCGCGTGCGGCCGTCGGAGTAAAGCGAATATTTACCCTGTCGCGCCAGAAGGCACGCAGCTTTGGCCGAAAGCGTCCCGACGCGGGACGGATAAGCGGCGGTCCGGCAAATTTACGATATATGTTTACACGCGGGCAAGCATCGCGCGCCTAATCCTGCACCAGACCAGCAGGACCGCCCATCGCCGTGCCACATCAAGCCAGATTCAGGATCAAGCCCGCGCCGATATCGGCGAACGGCCGCCGCGCCGAGCGCGCGCCGGTGCGCGGGCGGGCGCGGTTTCGCGAGGTCGGTTGCAATCCGTTCGAGGTCGAGCTGTTCGACCTGTCGGCGAGCGGCTTTCGCATGGCGACCTTTGGCCGGCCGCGCGTCGGCACGCACATCTGGGTCAGCCTGCCCGGGCTGCAGGCGCTTGAGGCGATCGTGCGCCGCGCCGACGGCAATGATTTCGGCTGCGAGTTCGTCCAGCCGCTCCACCCGTCGGTGGCGAAACATCTGCAGGGGACGCTCCGCTGAGGCCTCAGCCGGCGGGGGTTTCCGACTTTTTCAGGATATGCTTCCACTCGGCGGGCGTCACGCGCCCGACCGACAGCCGCGACAGGCGGATCAGGTCCATGTCGGCGAGCGCGGGATCGGCCTTGATCGCCGCCAGCGTCACCGGATGCTTCAGCGCACGCACCGGCGCGACGCGCACGATCACCCACGGCGATCCTTCGTCGGCGGTCGGATCGGGGGTCGCCTCTTCGGTGATCGTCATGATCCCGACGCATTCCTTGCCGATATTGCTGTGATAGAAGAGCGCCTCGTCGCCGACCTTCATCGCCTTCATGTTGAGCTTGGCGCTGTGGTTGCGCACCCCGTCCCACATGCCCTTGCCGTCCTTGACGAGCTGCTCCCACGCATAGGCGTCGGGTTCGGATTTCATCAGCCAATATTGCTTTGCCATGGCCGCTGCCTAGCCGAGCGGGGGGCGGGACGGAACCGCCTTTTTCCCTTTCACGGCGGCGCCGGAACGCCTAAATCCTGATTCATGTCAAAGACGCGCGCCGGCCGGTCCGGCATCGCGCGCCACAGCCTCAACAAATGGACGAACCACCGATGACCGCCGCCGTACCCGTGATTTCCATGGCCCTTCCCGCCGACCAGTTCGCCCAGGCGTTCGGCGCATCGTTCGAACGCTTCGGCTTCGCGATGATCACCGACCATGGCATCGACCCCGATCTGATCGACGAGGCGTGGGACAAGGCGAAGGAATTTTTCGCGCTCTCCGAAGACGAAAAGCGCGCCTATCATATCCCCGGCGGTGGCGGTGCGCGCGGCTACACCCCCTTCGGGACCGAGATCGCCAAGGGCGCGAAGGAGGTCGACCTCAAGGAATTCTGGCACGTCGGCCGCGATCTGCCCGCGGGCCACCGCCTCGCGGCGCAGCAGCCGAACAATGTCTGGCCCGCCGAAGTCGACGGCTTCCGCGCCGTCTATGACACGCTCTTCGCCGAATTCGACCGCGTCGGCGGCCGGCTTCTGTCCGGTATCGCGCGCTATCTCGAGCTCGACCCCAATTTCTTCGACGACACGGTCAAGGACGGCAACAGCGTGATGCGCCTGCTCCATTACCCGCCGGTCGAAGGCCCCGCGAAGGGCATCCGCGCCGAGGCGCATGAGGATATCAACACGATCACCCTCCTGCTCGGCGCCGAAGAGGCCGGGCTCGAAATCCTCGACAAGGATGGCAGCTGGCTCCCGGTGAGCCCCCCGCCCGGCGCGATGGCGGTCAATGTCGGCGACATGCTCCAGCGGCTGACCAACAACCGCCTGCCCTCGACCACGCATCGCGTGCGCAACCCCGATGCGGGCCGCGCGAGCGTCGCACGTTACTCGATGCCCTTCTTCCTCCACTTCCGCTCGGACTATCCGATCGAGACGCTGGAAAATTGCATCGATGCGGCGCACCCGAACCTGTACCCGACGCCGATTACCGCGGACGAGTATCTGCAGGAACGGCTGCGGGAGATTGGGTTGAAGAAATAGGCGACACATCGTCCAACCATTGAGAATGAGTTTGGAAAACTGGATCACCACTGACGAGGCAGAAGATGTTGCAGGCTCGTTGCGACAAGCTCGCCGAGCCTTCAATTCGACTGCGACCGATGCCCAGAGTTGGAAATGGGTCACTCTGGCGATGCATTCAGCAATTCAAGGTGCATGTGTATGTCACCTGACGACGACCGCCTCGCCTATCGGAGCAGTCACCAAAAGCAACGCGTCAGAATGGATTTCCTACTTTGAGAAAAGTCGCACCGATCCGAAAGCCATCCCTCCCCGAACTCACCTGATGGCCCTTCCGGCCTTGTTGAAAGCGGTGAGAAGGGCAAATTCAGCCGGGGACCGTAGCAACGATGTCGGCGTGATGATTTCAGACGATGAATTGCGTTGGCTTTGCCGACTTCACGACGATGTAAGAAACCAGTTCACACACTTCGCTCCAATGAGTTGGGCCTTGGAGACTTCGGGAATCCCCGACCTTGGAAAGCTGATTGCCCGCATCATCGGCGAAATCTCAAACATGGGATGGGGCTTTCGACACAAAAATTTGGCGTGGCGTGAAGAGCTGCAGAATGAATTGTCGCTGCTGAGCGAAGGCTACCGCCCCTCCCAATAATCAAACACCGCCTGCTGCTGTTCGCGAATGAAGCGCGCCGCCGCCGCGCCTTCCCACGGGCCATCGTAGCCGAGCAGCAACGCCGTCCCGCCGACCCACCAGCCCTGTCCGGGAAGCCGGTCGCTCTCGCGCACCACCAGCACCGCCATGTCGGGCTCGCCGTCGGCGGCGCACAGTCGGTCGACCTCTTCCAATGTCCGGCACACCGCGCGCATCTTGGGCCGCGTGAAGCGAAAGCCGAGATCGCCGAGCAGTTCGGAGTAGCTGACGCTGCGCCCCTCGCGCGCCGCGGCGGTCAGGATCGCGCGGATGCGCGGCGCGTCGCCGAGCGCGCTGGCGTCGGCGGCCGCCGGCTGGTCGGGGTCGAGGCCGGGATCACGCGCCATGCGGTTTCAGGACGGACGCTTTTTGGGGGGCCAGGGAATGAAGCCCGAGGTGCGCGCGATATAATCGTCATAGCCCGGCCGCGTGTGCTTCATGCCGCGTTCGAGCAGCGCCTTGCCCGACCATTTGGTGAGCGTGAAGCTCAGGAACAACGGCCCGATTACGCTCGCCGCCGCGACCCAGAAAGCCGCATCGGCGGCGACGAGGAAGATGCCCCACCAGGTCAGTGCGTCGCCGAAATAATTGGGATGGCGCGTGTAGCGCCAGAGGCCGGTGTCGAGCACCTTGCCCTGGTTGGCGGGATCGGCGCGGAAGCGATCCAGCTGCCGGTCGCCGATGGTCTCGAACGCGATGCCGATGAGCGCGGCGGCGACGCCGATCCAACCGATCACGCCGATCGCCGACATCGGCGCCGCGGCGCTCGCCCAGATGCCGATCTGCGCAGGCAGGCTGGTGAGGAACAATAGCGGCGCCTGGGTCAGGAAGACGCTGACCAGCGCCGTGACCTCCCAGCCCCAGTGACGCTTCTTCATGATACCCGCGATGATCTTCTGGTAGCGCGGATCCTCGCCCGACCGGCGCCAGCGGACGAACAAATGCGCCGCGAGCCGCAGGCCCCACAGGGTCGTGAGCCCGAGAAGCAACTGCGCGCGCAGCCCCTCGCTGCCGACCTGCGCCGCGGTGCCCCACGCCAGCAGCACCATGCCGAACGCCCAGAAGGCGTCGATGAACGACACGTCGCGGATCTGCAGCGCGATCAGCCAGAGCAGGCCGATGACCAGGATCAGCCCGAAGAAGTTGGTCGCCAGCACGATTCCCACGCCCGTCATCGCGTCATTCTCCTGCCCCCTAGTCGGTCCCCACGATATCATCGATCGACGTCACCGCACGCTCCGGAAATTTGGGGATGCAGCTTTTATAGACTTCGAGCACCTTCATCATGTCGGCGCGGAAATCGCCGGTCGGCCAGATCAGCGGGCCGAGCCCGCCGGTCTTGGTGCCGTAATCCATCATCCCGACGACCATCGGCACCTTCGCCGCCATCGCGATCTGGTAGAAGCCGGTGCGCCATTTCTTCGCCTTGCCGCGCGTTCCCTCGGGCGCGACGGTGAGCATGAATTCGGCCCGGCGCGCAAATTCGTCGACCATCTGCTGCACCGCATTGCTGGCGTTGTGGCGGTCGACCGGGATGCCGCCCATCTGTTTCATGAAGCCGCCGATCGGCCATTTGAACAGCGACAATTTGCCCATGAAATGGGCGCGCACCTTGAGGTCGGCGGTCAGGCCGAGGAAGTTGACGAAATCCCAGTTGCTCGTGTGCGGCGCCGCGATGATGATGAAGCGCCGCGGTTCGGGGACCTCCCCCGACGCCTTCCACCCGCGCATCCGGTAGAGCAGCAGCAACAGCCGCCGCACCGCGCGCGCCGCCAGCCCCGGCGGGTAATCGTCGATCGCAGTCACTTGCACTCCTCATCCCTTCGCGCGGGATGGGCGAAAGCCGGGGAGCGCGCAAGGAAAACAAAGCGCCTTGCGGGGGATGGCGCTTTCTGCTCCCTTCGGCGCCAAAAGGGGGAGCCTCGAGATGACACGATATTGGCCGCTGCTGCTGTCCGCGCTGGCGCTCGCAACGCCCGCCGCCGCGCAGGAGGCGCGGCCCGACCGGACCGCCTTTCGCACCCTTTACAAGGAACTGGTCGAGACCAACACGACGCTGTCGTCGGGCAGCTGCACGCTGGCCGCCGAACGCATGGCGGCGCGGATGAAGGCGGCGGGCTTCGCCGACAGCCAGCTTCACCTGTTCGCCGCACCGGAACATCCCAAGGATGGCGGACTCGTCGCGGTCTATCCGGGCAGTTCGAAGACCGCAAAACCGGTCCTGCTCGTTGCGCATATCGACGTCGTCGAGGCGAAGCGCGAGGATTGGGAACGCGATCCCTTCACGCTGATCGAGGAAGACGGCTATTTCTATGGCCGCGGCACGCTCGACGACAAGGCGCAGGCGGCGGTGTGGGTCGATACGCTGATCCGCTTCCACCAACAAGGCTACCGGCCGAAGCGCACGGTCAAGCTCGCGCTGACCTGCGGCGAGGAGACTAACGGCGCCTTCAACGGGGTCGAATGGCTCGCGGCGAACCGGCGCGAGCTGATCGACGCCGGGTTCGCCTTGAACGAAGGCGGCGGGGGCGACAGCGACGGCAAGGGGAAGGTGCTGGGCCAGTCGGTGCAGGTCGGCGAAAAGACCTTCGCCAATTTCCGCCTCGAAACGCGCAACCCGGGCGGACACAGTTCGGTGCCGGTGCGCGACAATGCGATCTATCAATTGTCGCGCGCGCTGACGAAGATCGACGAATATGAATTTCCGGTCGAGATGACCGACGTCACGCGGCGCTTCTTTGCCGAAAGCGGCGCGGCGCGCGGCGACGAGACCGGCCAGGCGATGGTCGCGCTCGCGAAGGACAATGGCGACAGGGCGGCGCTGGCGACCGTCGACAAGGACCGCTTCCTCCATGGCAATATCCGCACCACCTGCGTCGCGACCCTGCTCGATGGCGGCCATGCGCCCAACGCACTGCCGCAGCGCGCGGGCGCGAACATCAACTGCCGCATATTTCCGGGACACAGCATCGAATCGATCCGGGACGAACTCGGACGCGTGATCGGCGATCCGGGTGTGACGATCACCCAATTGCCCCCCAAGCGCCCCGCCCCGCCCGCCCCCCTGCTCGATCCGAAAATCCTCGGCCCGATGGAGAAGCTGGTCGCCAAATATTGGCCCGGCCTGAAAGTCATCCCGTCGATGGCGAACGGCTATACCGACGCGACCTTTCTCGGCGCGGTCGGCATCCCGACCTATGGCATCCCGGGCATGTGGGGCGACCCCGACGGCAATGGCGTGCACGGCCTCAACGAGCGCATCGAGGCGAAATCGCTCTATGTCGGGCGCGACTATATGTTCGATCTGGTCAAGGCCTACGCGGACACGCCCTGATAGCCGGCATCGCTTACCCCACGAACGCCCGCTCGATCACGAAATCGCCGGGCGCGGCGTTCGAGCCTTCGCGGAACCCCAGTGCTTCGAAGCGCGCCTGAAGGTCGCGGATCATCGCCATGCTGCCGCACATCATGATGCGGTCGCTCGCGGGATCGAAGGCCGCGGGGCCGGTCAGCGGGTGTCCGAACAGCGCGCCGCCGTCGATCAGCGCGTCGATGCGCCCCGTGGTGCGGAACGGCTCGCGCGTCACGGTCGGCAGATAATGGAATTGCAGCAACGCCTGATCCTGCACCAGCGGGTCGCCCGCAAGCTGGCTTTCGAGATCGTCGCGAAAGGCGAGATCGCCGACCTGCCGCACGCAATGGACGAGCAGGATTTCGTTGAACCGCTCATAGATGTCGGGATCGCGGGCGAGGCTGAGGAATGGCGCGAGCCCGGTTCCGGTCGACAGCAGGAACAGGCGCCTCCCGGGAGTCAGCGCATCGGCGACGAGCGTCCCTGTCGGCTTGCGGCCGAGATAGACCGGATCGCCCGGCCGGATCCGCTGGAGGCGCGAGGTCAGCGGCCCGTCGGGCACCTTGATCGACAGGAACTCCAGCTCGTCGGCATAGGCGGGGCTGGCGATCGAATAGGCGCGCAGCAGCGGCCGCCCCTCGCCGCCCGGCAGGCCGATCATCACAAACTCGCCCGAGCGGAAGCGGAAGCTCGGCGGGCGGCTGATCGTGAAGCTGAACAGATGGTCGTTCCAGTGGCGGACGCGCAGGACCTCCTCGACGGTCAGCGAGGCGGAGGGGGCGAGCCCGGCGGCGGCGGCGATACGATCGCTCATGATGATCGGCTTTCCTGATGGTTCGAGGCGGAGGGGATGAGGCGCGCGAGGTCGACGCCCGCCGCGCCCAGCCGCATCGTCGCGGCGGCCATGGCGGCGGCGAGCGGTCCGGCCGAACCGGGTTCGACGAGCAGCGCGAGGGTCGCGCGGGCCGCCCCGGCGCGGTCGTGCGCGACATCGCGCCACAGGCCGAGGAGGATCGCCTCATCCTCGGCGATCGTTCGACACGCCAGCGGCGCGAGCAGCAGCGTATCGCGCGCGTCGTTCGCGAACAGCGCCATTACGACGTGGAAATCGGGCAGCGCCGTCAGCGCGTGCAGGCCAGCAAAACCGCGGCGCAGCGCGCGCGGCGCGCAATGGCCGGCCTCCGCCGCCTGCGTCCAGCCGCGCATCGCCCACAGCAGGAACCGCCCGCTGTTGGAGAGGCTTTCGACCGGGCGATCGACGAAGGCGTACATGAAAATCTCCAGTCGGTGGTGCGGCGCGCCTTATATGTTATTGAGAGTCATTTGCAACTATGGGATAATATTTATGCAACGATAGCCGGACTATCCGACCCGACGCGGCGATGTCCGGCGCAGCCAGAGAGGATCGATCATGCCTGTCGTCGACAATATCGCGGCGCTCGAGGCGATCGTCGGCAAGGCGTCGCCGACGATCGACCTCAAGGTCATCGACCATGTCGATGCGACCGCGCAGCGCTGGCTCGCCTGCGCACCGCTGATGTTTGCCGGGGTCGGCGACGGCGACGGGATCGCGATCACGCTGGCCGGCGGCGGTGCGGGTTTCGCCCGTTCGGACGGCGCGACCCTGTCGGTGCCGCTCGACCTGGTCGACGATCCGGCGCTGCTGCAGCCCGGGCACGGATTCGGATCGCTCTTCCTGCTGCCCGGGGTCGGCGAAACGCTGCGCATCAACGGCCGCGTGCTCGACCCCGAAGGCGGCACCGCCCGAATCGCGGTCGAGGAATGCTATGTCCACTGCGCCAAGGCGCTGATCCGGTCGGAGTTCTGGAAAGCCGGGACGGACGGCCGCGACGCCGTGCCCGGCAACGAGGGGGACTTCGTCACCGCCGCGCGTTTCATGGCGCTCGCGACGATCGATCCCGCGGGCCGCGCCGACCTCAGCCCCAAGGGCGATCCGGCCGGACGGCTGTCGCGCATCGAAGGGGACGCGCTGCTCTTTCCCGACCGTCCGGGCAACCGGCGCACCGACAGTTTTCGCAACATCATCGTCCAGCCGCGCGTCGCCGCGGCGCTGCTGATCCCGGGGTCGATGATGGTCGCGACGTTGACCGGGGCGGCGTCCCTGACCGACGACACGGCGGTCCGCGCGCGCTTCACGGTCAGGGACAAGCAGCCGCTGCTCGCGACGCGCATCGACGAGCTGGCGATCCGCCTTGCCCCCAGCGCCGCGCTGGCCCGGGCCGCGCTGTGGCCGGCGGCGACGGCACCCGGCGACATCCGTCCGGCGAAGATGCTCGCCGAGCATCTGCGGCTGAACCGACACAAGGGCCTCGGCGCGCGGCTCGCGAGCGCGGTGGTGTCGATCCCCGGGCTGATGCAGAAGGGGCTCGACACGGATTATGAGAACAATCTCTGCTGATCGGCATCCGCCCTTTGCCATGTGAAGCCGGGCTTGCTATCCGCCCCAGACAATGGCGACCAACAACGACGACCTTCCTCCTTCCGAGCCCCCTGCTCCCCTCGGCCAGATCGACACCCCGTTCGACAGCGCGCTGTCCGAACGCTACCTCGTTTATGCGCTGTCGACGATCACCGCGCGCTCGCTCCCCGATCTTCGCGACGGGCTGAAGCCCGTCCACCGCCGCCTGCTGTGGGCGATGCGCGCGATGCGGCTCGATCCGAGCCAGGGTTACAAGAAGTCGGCGCGCGTCGTCGGCGACGTCATCGGCAAATTCCACCCGCACGGCGACACCGCGGTCTATGACGCGATGGTCCGCCTCGCGCAGGACTTCTCGCTCCGCTACCCGCTCGTCGACGGCCAGGGCAATTTCGGCAATATCGACGGCGATAATGCAGCGGCCTATCGCTACACCGAGGCGCGGCTGACGCGCGTCGCGGTCGACCTGATGCAGGGGCTCGACGAGGGCACGGTCGATTTCAAGCCGACCTACAATGGCGAGGACGAAGAACCCGAGATCATGCCGGGGCTGTTCCCGAACCTGCTCGCCAATGGCGCGAGCGGGATCGCGGTCGGCATGGCGACGAACATTCCGCCGCACAACGCCGCCGAAGTGATCGACGCCGCGCTGGTGCTGATCGAGAACCCGCGCGCCGAGCTGACCGAATTGCTCGAGCATGTGAAGGGGCCCGATTTCCCGACCGGCGGCATCGTCGTCGACAGCCCCGACGCGATCCGCCTTGCCTATGAAACCGGCCGCGGCGGCTTTCGCGTCCGCGCGCGCTTTTCGACCGGCAAGACCGACGGCGGCTGGGAAGAAACGGGGATCGAGAAGCAGGCGGGCGGCACGTGGCAGCTCGTCATCAGCGAAATCCCTTACGGGGTCGCCAAGGGCAAGCTGATCGAGCAGATCGCGCAGCTGATCGCCGACAAGAAATTGCCGATCCTCGAAGATGTCCGCGACGAGAGCGCGGAGGATCTGCGCATCGTGCTGGTGCCGAAGAGCCGCAACGTCGACCCCGATGTGCTGAAGGAAAGCCTGTACCGGCTGACCGAGCTCGAAAGCCGCTTCGCGCTCAACCTCAACGTGCTCGACGCGACCCGCACGCCCAAGGTGATGGGGCTGCACCAGCTGCTCACCGAATGGCTGCAGCACCAGATCATCGTGCTCGTCCGCCGCGCGCAGCATCGCATCGCAAAGATCGACGACCGGCTCGAACTGGTTGCGGGTTACATCATCGCCTTTTTGAACCTCGACCGGATCATCGAGATCATCCGCACCGAGGACGAGCCCAAGCCGGTGATGATCGCCGAGTTCATTCTGACCGACCGCCAGGCCGAAGCGATCCTGAACATGCGCCTTCGCTCCCTGCGCAAGCTCGAGGAAATGGAGCTCAAGCGCGAACAGGCCGATTTGACCGCCGAGCGCGACGAGCTGTCGAAGCTGGTCGAAAGCCCGGCGCGGCAGAAGACCCGGCTGCGCAAGGACCTCGAAAAACTGCGCGCGGTCTATGGCCTCGACACCTTGCTCGGCGCGCGGCGCACGACGATCGCCGAAGCCGCGCCCGCGCGCGACATCCCGCTCGACGCGATGATCGAGAAGGAGCCGGTAACGGTAATCCTGTCGAAGCGCGGCTGGATCCGCGCCCAGCGCGGCCATGTCGCGCCCGATCAGTGGAGCGAATTCAAGTTCAAGGAAGGCGACGAACTCGCCTTTGCCGCGCATGCGCAGACAACCGACAAGCTGCTGGTCGCGGCGAGCGACGGACGTTTCTACACCGTCGGCGCCGACAAATTGCCCGGCGGGCGCGGGTTCGGCGAACCGCTGCGCCTGATGGTCGATATCGATCCGGAGGCGCGGATCGTCGCGCTGATCCCGGCAAGCGCCGAGGGCAAGCTGCTGCTCGCCTCGACCAGCGGCCACGGTTTCGTCGCGCAGATGGCCGACATCATCGCCGAGACGCGCAAGGGCCGCAACGTCGTCAACCTGAAGCCCAAGGCGCAGCTTGCCGTCGTCCGCACGATCGGCGGAGCGCACGACAGCGTCGCGGCGGTCGGCGAAAACCGCAAGCTCGTCGTCTTCCCGCTCGCCGAGGTGCCGGTGATGGCGCGCGGGCAGGGCGTGATGTTGCAGCGTTACCGCGACGGCGGGCTGTCCGATGCGATCAGCTTTGCCTTTGCCGACGGGCTCAGCTGGACGATGGGCGGCGAGACCGGCCGCACGCGCACCGAAACCGACCTTGCACCGTGGCGCGTGGCGCGCGGCGCGGCGGGGCGCATGCCGCCCACGGGCTTCCCGAGGAGCAATCGCTTCGACTGATTATTTCCCTGTAGCCGTAAATAGCTTTTTTACCCCCCGCCCCCTAGGCACTGTCCAATGGGGAAAGGTCGCTTAAAACCCACACCGATGCCTATTGATCGAACCGACGAAGATCGGCCGTCGCTGTTTGTCGGCTGGATCGATGCACTCCCGGTGCCCGCGGCGCTGATCCGTCCGCTCGCGCGCGGAAACTTTCGCCTCCACGCGAGCAACGCCGCCTTCGACCGGCTGAACCTGTCGCCCGCCGGCGCCAATGCGCCGATCGAGATGCGCCGCGCAGTCGAGCGCGCCGAACAGAATCCCGACGACAGCCAGGAATTTTCGTGCCAGCTCGGCGAGGGCCCCTCCGCGCGCGACCTGCGCGGATCGATCGGCCCGCTGTCGGAGGATTGCGGCGCCGAAAACCTGTTCCTGCTGACGCTGATCGACCGCACGCAGGAAATGATGACCGAGCGCAACCTGCGCCGCGAACTGGTGTCGGACAGCCTGACCGGCCTCCCCAACCGCGCCGGTTTCGAGGAACTGGTCGAACAGCGGATCGTCGCCGACCCCGCGGCCGATCATTCGATCCTGCTGCTCGACCTCGCGCGCTTTTCGCGCATCAACGAACATATCGGGCCGCTTGCGGGCGACGAGCTGATCATCACCGTCGCGCGGCGACTGAAATCGAGCCTGCGCAGCGGCGACATCCTCGCCCGCACCGGCGGCGACGAATTCGCCATATCGTCGCGGATCGCGGGCGGCCGCGCCGACGTGCGCGAAATCGCGCGCCGCATCCGCGGCTGTTTCGATCATCCGTTCCGCATCGGGGAGCTCAAGGTCAGCGTCGATTGTGCGCTCGGCTGCACGATTCAGCCGGGGAGCGACACCGGGGTCGCCGACCAGATCCGCCATGCCCAGATCGCGCTCAAGCGCGCCAAGCAGACCGACCGGATCGAAATCTATGAACCCGAGGCCGCGATGCTGTCGGACAACCGCTTCGGGCTCGAGACCGCGCTGCGCAACGCGATCGAGGAAGACCGCCTCCACCTCGCCTTCCAGCCGCTCGTCGAACTGGCGACGGGCAAGGTCGCGGGCTTCGAGGCGCTCGCACGCTGGGACAATGCCAAGGGCGGTGCGATTTCTCCGACCGAATTCATCCCCATTGCCGAGGATTCGGGGCTGATCGTTCCGCTCGGCCAATGGGCGATCGCCAAGGCCGCGAGCACGATCGCCGAATGGGACGCACGCAACGGCGGCACGCCCGTCGACTGCTATTTCTCGGTCAACGTCTCGGCGATCCAGCTCGTGCGCGACGACGTCGCCGCGGTGGTGCGCCAGGCGCTCGCGGCGAACGCGATCGGTGGCGAACGGCTGATGATCGAACTCACCGAAAGCGCGATCATCGGCGATCCCGACCTCGCGCTGTCGGTCCTCTCCGAACTCAAGGCGCTGTCAACGCGCGTCGCGATGGACGATTTCGGCACCGGCTATTCGAACCTCGCCTATCTCCAGCGCCTGCCGCTCGACGTGCTCAAGATCGACCGCAGTTTCGTCGAGCATATGGTCGACGACCGCGACAAGGTGGCGATCGTGCGCACGATCCAGAGCCTCGCTGAAACGCTGGGCATGAAGACCACTGCCGAGGGAGTCGAGACCGCCGATCAGGCGCGGCTGCTCTCCGCGCTCGGCTGCGATTTCGGGCAGGGCTTTCTTTTCGCCCACCCGATGATCGCCGACAACGCCTTCGATTATTGGCGTCAGTCGCTCGCGCGCCCGATCATCTGATCGAGCAGCTGCGCAACGCGCGCCGCCCCCGGGAAATCCTCGGCAACCCACTGCGCCTCGACCGCCTTCAGGATTCGCGCGACTTCCGGCCCCGCCGTCACCCCGCGCGCGATGATGTCGCCGCCGCGGACCGGGAGATCGGGCACCTGCCAGCCTGACAATTGCTCCGTCGCCGCCGCGGCCGCCTGTGCATCGCCGGCGAGCAGGCAGACGTCGCGCGCGGCTTCAACCCCGATCGCATGCGCCAGCCGGCGCGCCGGCGGCAGCGCCGCGCCGCGATGCCCGGCCAGCGCCGCAAGATGCTTGCGCTGGCGCGTCGAGAAACGCAGCCGGCTCGCGACCTGCTCGGCGACGCCCGCGTTGGCGGGCAACAGCGCCGCCAGCCGGCGCAGCGCCGCGGGCTCCGCCCCCGTCGCCGCCTCGTTGCCGAGCAGGCGATCGAGCGTCGCCGCATGGTCGGGCGCCAGTTCGGGCAGGATCACCGCGAAAATGCCGTCGGCCGCCATCTGCGCGACGATGCCGCGCGGGTCGGGCAGCACCAGTATCTTGGTGAGTTCGTCGGCGACGCGTTCGCGCGACAGGCTTTTGAGCGACTGGCGCGCGGCGATGACCGCGGCATGGCCGTCGGGGTCGAGCCCGCCCTGCCCGAAGCGCGCCGCGAAACGATAGAAGCGCAGGATGCGCAGATGATCCTCGGCGATCCGCATCGCCGCGTCGCCGATGAAACGAATGCGCCCGGCCGCCAGGTCGGCCAGCCCGCCGAAATAATCGTCGACCTGCCCCGTCACCGGATCGGCGTAGAGCGCGTTGATCGTGAAGTCGCGGCGCGCCGCATCGTCGCGCCAGTCGTCGGCGAAGGCGATGGTGGCGCGGCGTCCGTCGGTCGCGACGTCACGGCGCAGCGTCGTCACCTCGTGCCGGTCGCCGCTGGCGATTCCGGTGACGGTGCCGTGCGCGATCCCGGTCGGCACGACCTTGATATCGGCCGCCTCCAGCCGCCGCATGACGTCGTCGGGGCGCAGCGTCGTCGCGAGGTCGACGTCGGTCACCGCCAGCCCGAGCAGCGTATCGCGCACCGCCCCGCCGACGATGCGCACCGCGCCACCGTCCTCCGACAATGCGGCGATGATCCGGCGCAGCCCTTCGCGATCCCACCACGGCGCTTCGACGAGCAGCTTCACCGGTGCCAGCCCGCCGGCATCCGCCGCGCCAGATTGATGATGATACCCGCCGTCACGCCCCATATCCGCCGCCCGTGCCAGTGCATGTCGTAAAAATGCCGGTCCTGTCCCTGCCAGTGCGCGTGCTGGCGATCGTAATTGCCGGGGTCGAAGAGGATGTCGAGCGGCACCTCGAACCAGTCCTCGACCTCGTCGGGGTTGGGATCGAGCGGCAGGTCGGGCGGGATCACGCCGAGCACCGGGGTGATATGATAGCCGCTGCCCGAACGATAGGCGTCGGTGATCCCCGCGATCGCGACATCGCGGCGGTTGAGGCCGATCTCCTCCTCGGCCTCGCGCAGCGCGGCGTCGACCGCATCGACGTCACCCGGATCGATCTTGCCGCCGGGAAAGGCCACCTGCCCGGCGTGACTGCGCAGCCATTGCGGCCGCTGGGTCAGGATCACGCCCGGATCGGGGCGGTCGGTAAAAGCGATCAGCACCGCCGCGTCGCGCAGCGTCGGGGTGCCGAGATAGGTCTCGTCCTCGCCTTCGCCGGGCAACAGATTGGCGAGCGCATCGCGCAGCTTGTCCGAGAGCATCAGGCGGTCACCAGCGGAAAGCGCGCACCGTTCGACCAGATCGCGGGCGGGTCCTCGCCATCGGCCAGCGCCATCTCGGCAATCTCGTAATAGAGCGCACGGTCGATCCGGGCCTCGAGCCCGTTGCCGGCCGCGCCGCGCACATGGAGCCGCGGGTCGGGCGCGTCGGGATCGGCTCCGAAGCACAGCGGATGATCGGGGCCCGCCATGACGAGATCGTCGGTGTCGAGGCGGAAGACCAGCCGGCGGGCCTCGCCATCCCCATCGCTCTTCATCTCGACCGCGCGAAAGGGTGTATCCTCGACCGCGATCGTCAATTTCTCGGCCGGCGTCACCAGCACATGGCTGCCGTCGGGCTCGCGGCGCAGGATCGTCGAGAAGAGCCGGACCATCGCGGGCCGGTTGATGCGCCCGCCCTCGTGAAACCAGCTCCCGTCGGCGCGAATCTCCATCGCGCTGTCGCCTTCGCGCACCGGGTGCCATTGCTCGACCGGCGGCAACCGGCGCGCCGCCAGCAGTTCGGCCGTCTCGGCCAGCGAGAGCTGCGAGAAATCGTCGGGGAGCGAGGGCGCGGGGCTGACCATGATCCCGACATAGGCGGGCTGGCCACAGGCGCAACCCCGCGCAGGCTCAGCGTGGCCCGATCATCCCCGCGCCCGTCGGAAGCGTATGACCGTTCACCGCACGCGCGAGCAGGCGGCGCTTTTCATACGGCCCCGGTAAATCCCATGCGCCGGTCGCATCGGCGGTGAAGCCGAAGAAGCGGCCGTAATATTCGGGGTCGCCGATCATCATCAGGGCGCTGTCGGCCTTTTGCTCGGCCGCCTCGAGCATCCGTGCCATCAACGCGCGGCCATAGCCGCCGCGCTGGAGGTCGGGGCGGACCGCGACCGGGCCGACCATCACCAGCGGCGTCGCGGTCCCGTCGGGCGCCCGGTGCGCGACCGGCCAGCACTGGATCGTGCCGACCAGTACGCCATCCTCGACGCGCGCGAAACTCAGCGCCGGAACCGCGGCCGTCCCTTCGCGAATGCGATAGGCGGTTCGGCCGAAGCGATCGCTTCCGAACGCGGCGTCGAGCAAAGCCTCGACCGCCGATGCCTCGATATTCGCCAATGGAAGTAACTCGACCAACGCATGCCCTTTCGCTAATGCGGCGGCGCTTTAGGGTCCGGGATCGGCGATGGAAAGCCGAATGTCGCCCCGCCGAACAGGAATTTCTTGTGACCGATACATTGTGGCTCGAGGTGGACGGGCTGACCGTCGATGTGCTTACCGGCATCTATTCCGAGGAAACCCATCTGCCGCAGCCGCTGCGCATCTCGGTGCGCGCAAAACTGGCGATGGCCGGCCATTATGATCCGACGACACCGCTCAGCCAGTCGAAGAATTACATGCACCTGAAATTCGCCGCAACCGAGGGACTGCCCAAGGATGTGCATTTCGTGCTGATCGAAAGCGTCGCCGACCATATCATCGACACGCTGTTCCTTCAGGACGACAAGGTCGAAGAGGTCGAGGTCAAGATCGTCAAGCTCGCGATCGCCGAGGAGGGCGAATCGATCGGCATCACGATGCGGCGCGCGCGCAAGTGACGCGGCCGCTCGCGCTCGTCACCGGCGGCCTGCACCGAATCGGCGCAGTGATCGCCGCGCGGCTGGCGCGCGACGGCTATGCGATCGCGATCCACAAGCGCAGCGACGGCGAGCCCGACGCGGTGCTCGCCGAAGCACTCGCCGAGACCGCCACCGACTGGCGCGACTTCGCCGCCGACCTGGGCGACCGCGACCAGGTCGATGCACTCGTCCCCGCGGTGATCGCGCATTTCGGGCGCGCACCGGCACTGCTGGTGAACAATGCTTCCTATTTTGCCGACGGCGACTGGCATCGGCTCGCGGGCCGGGACCTCGCGGAAGCGATGCAGGTCAACCATCATGCGCCGATCATGCTCGCGCGGGCGGTCGTCCAGGCCAACGCCGATGCGGATATCCGTCCCGCGATCGTCAACATCCTCGACCAGCGCGTCGTCAATCCGGTGCCCGACCAGCTCGCATACAGCCTGTCGAAACAGGCGCTCTATGCCGCAACATCAAGCCTCGCGGCGACCTTTGGCGGCAAGGCCCGCGTCAACGCGGTCGCGCCCGGCCTGACGCTGCCCACCGAGGATTACAGCGCGGCGCAGATGGAGCGGCTGGCGAAGCGGATGCCGCTCGGCGTGCTGCCGACCCCCGATCAGGTCGCGGACGCGGTGCTCTGGCTCGCGCGGGCCGAGGCCGTCACGGGGCAGACGATCTTCGTCGACGGCGGCGCGCATCTGGTGCAGTTCGACCGCGATTTCGTGGCGCTGGAGCGGGACTGAAACATCCTCCCTGCCGCGCAGCGAGGGCGAGGTGACGGCGCGAAGCGCAGACGGAGGGGCGAAGGACGCGACCTCGCGGCCTCCACCACCGCCTGCACTCCCCACGGCTTCGCCGCAGGGAGGATTTGCCTCAATAGATATGCACCGCCTTGGTCGCGAGATAGCCGTCGAGCCCCTCGGGCCCGCTCTCGCTGCCGAACCCCGATTCCTTGATCCCGCCGAAGGGCATGTCGTTCGCCGAGATCACGAAGCTGTTGATCCCGAGCATGCCGCTTTCGATGCCGTCGGCGATGCGGTTGATCCGGCGGCCGTTCTCGGTGAAGGCAAAGGCCGCGAGACCGTAGGGCAGCCGGTTCGCCTGTTCGAGCGCCTCGTCCTCGGTCGCGAAGGGCCGGATCAGCGCCATCGGACCGAAGGGTTCGTTGTTCATCGCATCGGCATCGAGGGGCACGTCGGCGAGCGCGGTCGGCTGGAAGAAATAGCCTTCGCCGGTCGCGGCGCCGCCCGCGATCAGCCGGGCGCCCTTGGCGGTCGCATCGGCGACCATGGCTTCCAGTGCCGGCGCGCGGCGCGCGTTGGCGAGCGGCCCCATCTGGGTGTCGGCGTCGAGTCCGCTGCCGACCTTCACCTTTGCGGTACGCTCGGCGAAACCCTTGACGAAGGCGTCGTAGATGGTCTGCTGGACATAGAAGCGCGTCGGCGAGACGCACACCTGCCCGGCGTTGCGGAATTTCTGCATCACGACGCGGTCGAGCGTCGCCTCGAGATCGCAATCGTCGAAGATCAGCACCGGGGCGTGGCCGCCCAATTCCATCGTGATCCGCTGCACGCGGTCGGCGGCGAGTTTCATCAGATGCTTGCCGACCGCGGTCGAACCGGTGAAGCTGACCTTGCGGATCACCGGACTGCCGAGCAGGTGCCGGCTGATCATGTCGGGGTTGCCGTAGACGAGCTGGACGACGTCGCCGGGCACGCCCGCGTCGGCGATGCAGCGCATGATCGCGCTGGTGCATCCCGGGGTCTCTTCGGGCGCCTTGGCGATCACGACGCAGCCCGCCGCGAGCGCGGGGGCGATCTTCTTGACCATCAGATTGACCGGGAAATTCCACGGGCTGAAGGCCGCGACGGGTCCGACGGGATGCTTTGTCACCATCGCGCGCTGGCCGGCCGGGCGCTGGAGCACGCGGCCCTCGATGCGTTTGCCCTGTTCGGCGAAATAGGCGAACAGCCCCGCCGCCGACAGTACTTCGCCGCGCGCCTCGGCGATCGGCTTGCCCTGTTCGAGCGTCAGCAGCGTCGCGATATGATCGACGCGTTCGCGGATGATCGCCGCGACCTTGTGCATCAGCGCGGCGCGCTCGTCGGGGGTCTTCGCCCGCCACACGGGCCAGCCGCGCGCCGCCGCGGCGAGCGCCTCGTCAAGGTCGGCGGCGGTCGCCACCGGCAGCTCGGCGATCGTGCCCGCAGTCGCCGGGTTGTGGACCGGCCGCGCCTCGCGCCCCTCGCCGCTCCGCCAGGCACCGTCGATGAAGAGCTGGAGGTCGGCGTCGTAGGTCGCGGTCATGGCATATCCCTTAAGGTGCTGGAGGATGGCTGCGATATAGGGCGGCTCAGCGATAGTTAAAGCTGATACTAATCCGTTCGCCCTTGCCGGCGTTGGGCATCACTTCGTGGCGCAGCCAGCTTTCCCACAGGAAGACGCGCCCCGCCGCAGGCTCGGCATAGACGAAGGGGAGCAGATGTTCGGGGGCGTCGTCGGTGCGCCCCGGCGCCGCCATCAACATCGCGAGCCGCGGGTCTTCGAGCTTGAGCGCGCCCGATCCCGGCGGGACCGCGACATAGAAAGTGCCCGACACGATGCTGTGCGGATGGATATGCCCGCTGTGGGTGCCGCCGGGCTTCAGGATATTGACCCACAGGCTGTCGAGCTTGAGCGGCTTCGCGAGGTCGAAATGGCACGCCCTGGCGAACGCCTTGACCTCCTTGTCGAGCAACCGCTTCAGGTCGTGGAACGCGGGATCGCGCTCGGGCAGGTCGCCGAGGCTCGCATAGCTGGTGTAGCCCCTGTAGCCATGCTCGCGGCTCCAGCTCCGCCCCGCGCGATCCTCTTCGGCGAACAGACGGCAGCTTTCCTCCAGTTCCTCCAGCAGGTCGGGCGTACCGACATCGGCTTCATAGAAATTTGTGGCGAAGAGCGAACGAACGGGCATGATGCGCGCAAAGCACAGCAGATGACCGAGAGCAAGGGAGACGAGGATGGCCGAGTTTGAACTGATCGCCGACGGATTGCGCTTTCCCGAGGCGCCCGTCGTCATGGACGACGGCAGCGTCATCGTCGTCGAGGTCGAGCCCGGACGGATCACCCGCTGCTGGCCCGGCGGCCGGAAACAGGTGATCGCGGAGCCCGGTGGCGGACCCAACGGCCTTGCCTTCGGCCCCGACGGCAAGCTTTATTGCTGCAACAACGGCGGGTTCAACTATGTCGAATCGAACGGCTATCTTGCCCCGCATGGGATCGCCGACGATTATTCGGGCGGGCGCATCGAACGCATCGACATCGAGACCGGCTCGGTCGAAATCCTCTACCGGTCGGGCGATCACGGCGTCACGCTGCGCGGCCCCAACGACATCATGTTCGACGCGCACGGCGGCTTCTGGTTCACCGACCATGGCAAGATGGACTTTGCCGCGCGCTGCCACGACATCGTCGGCATCTTCTATGCCAAGGCCGACGGCAGCTTCATCGAAGAGGTGATCTTCCCGAGCCACAATCCCAACGGCATCGGCATCTCGCCCGACGGCAGAAAGCTTTACGCCGCCGAAACCTATACCTGCCGCCTGACCCAGTTCAATATCATCGCCCCCGGCAAGGTCGACGGCGCGAGCGGCCCCGGCGGGCCCGGCATCCCGCTCTATCGCCCCGCGGGCTACAAATTCTTCGACAGCCTCGCGATGGAGGCGTCGGGCAATATCGCGGTCGCGACGATCGGCGAATGCGGGATCAGCGTCGTTTCGCCGCAGGGCGAACTGGTCGAATTCGTCGCGACCGACGACATCTTCACCACCAACATCGCTTTCGGTGGCCCCGACCGGCAGGATGCCTATATCACCCTGTCGGGCACCGGCCGGCTGGTGAAGACGCGCTGGGCCCGTCCGGGGCTGCAACTGCAATATTGAAAGGAAAAATGGGGCGATGCACCGCGAAACCCATGCCATCGAACGGATCGGCTGGCTGCGCGCCGCGATCCTCGGTGCCAATGACGGCATCGTATCGACCGCCAGCCTGATCGCCGGGGTCGCCGCAGCCGGCACCGCGCCCGATGCGATCCTGCTCACCGGCGTCGCAGGGCTGGTCGCGGGCGCGATGTCGATGGCGGCGGGCGAATATGTCTCGGTCAGCTCGCAGGCCGACGCCGAAAAGGCCGACATCGCCACCGAAAAGCACGAACTGGCGACCGATCCCGCCTTCGAGCTCGAGGAACTGACCCAGATCTACCAGGGCCGGGGACTCGACCGTCCGCTCGCGGAGCAGGTCGCGGCACAGCTCACCGCACACAATGCGCTCGACAGCCATCTGCGCGACGAACTGGGGCTGTCGCACACGACGCGCGCGCGGCCGATTCAGGCGGCGCTCGCCTCGGCGGCGAGCTTTGCGGTCGGCGCCGCGCTGCCGCTGCTGATCGTGCTGCTCGATACCGGAACCTCGCTGCCGTGGATCGTGTCGGCCGCCTCGCTGGTCTTCCTCGCGCTGCTCGGCGCGCTGGGCGCGTGGGCGGGGGGTGCTCCGCTGCTGCGCCCGGTCATCCGCGTCACCTTCTGGGGCGCGATGGCGATGGCGGCGACGATGGCGATCGGATCGTTGTTCGGGACGGCGGTCGGCTAGCGCGCGCGCAGCCACTCGCGCAGCGCGACGGCATTGTTCCGCGCTTCGTCCTTCGCGGCGTAGAGCAGGGTCACCGGGCCGGAGGTGACGGCGGCGTCGAACTGCGCCAGCGCCGCCGCGACCCCCGCGCCGCCCGCGTCGAGTTCGGCGAAATAGCCGCCGCGAAACGCGTCCCATGCCGCGTCCGACCCCGCGGTCTCGCCGTGGAAGCGCTTGCGCAGGTCGTCGCTCGGCGACAGCGGCCTGAGCCAGGCGGTCAGCGCAGCCTTCTCCTTCGACACCCCGCGCGGCCACAGCCGGTCGACGAGGAAGCGCGCGCCGTCACCCGGCCCCGCCGGTTCGTGGATGCGTTTGACCGCGATTGTCAGGGGCTTCGCCATCTGCAAGACTATCGGCCATCCCGCGTCCGCGGGCAAGACAATCGGAGGGGTCCGGCCATGAGCACAGCCAACTGGGCGATCGACATCGATCGCGACGATATCGCGCGCGCCGAACTGGTTGCCGATCCGCCCGCCCCGCTCGCGCCGGGCCAGCTGTGCGCCCGCATCGATCTTTATGCGATGACCGCGAACAACATCACCTACGCCGTGTTCGGCAAACCGTCGGGGCTGTTCGGCAACGACCAGGGCTATTGGGATTTCTTCGCCGACCGCGAAGCGCCCGGCCGCCTGCCGGTGTGGGGATTCGCCACCGTGACCGAGAGCGCCGCCGACGGCATCGCGGCCGGCGATCGCTTCTACGGCTATTATCCGATGGCCAGCGAGGCGGTGCTGACCGCAGGCAATATCGGTCCCGGGGGTTTCACCGACGTGACGCCGCGGCGCACGACCCTGCCCCCGATCTACAACCAGTATCAGCGGATCGAGGCGCTCCCCGACTATCGCGCCGCCGACCATGATTATTGGCCGGTGTTTCGCCCGCTGTTCCTGACCGGCTGGCTGATCGCCGACCAGTTCGAGGACGAGGGCGACTATGGCGCGGCGCAGATCCTGATCGCCAGCGCGTCGAGCAAGACCGCGATCGGTCTCGGCTTCTCGCTCGCCCGGCGGCCGGGGCCGCGCCCCGAGACGATCGGGCTCACCTCGCGCGCGAATGTCGTGAACCTTGCCGCGCAACATGTCTACGACCGCGTCATCGCCTATGAGGATATCATGACGCTCAGCCCCGCGGCGCCCGCGGCGCTCGTCGACATGGCGGGCAACGGCGCGGTGACGCGCGTCGTCCACAGCCATTTCGGAAACAATCTCAAGGCATCGATCATCGTCGGCAAGTCGCACTGGGACGCCGACGCAGGGCAGGCGGCGCTGCCCGGCCCCGAACGGCAGGGGTTCTTCGCCCCCGGCCGCAGCCAGAAACGCATCGCCGACTGGGGCGGCGCGGCGTTCGGCCAGAAGATCGCCGCCGCGTGGCTCGCCTTCATGGACGTCGCACCGCGCCTCGCGCGCATCGACCGGCGCAGCGGCGGCGCGGCGGCGCTTGCCGCCTACCGCGAGATGCTGTCGGGCACCGCCGATCCGGGCGCGGGGATCATCGTCGCGCCCTGACACGACCAATCCGCCGGTCGCCCCGCAGGGCTACGGCGGTGAATGATTCGACGCTAAACCGATCCGGCGTCAGCTCGCGGCCGCCATACCGATGAAGGCGACGAGCCCGACCGCCGATCCGATCATCGCGCCTCGCCGCAGGTTCGGAACGCGCAGCGCGACGATCAACCCCGACGTGACGAGGAAGAAAAGCCCGAGCGCAAGTACCGCCGCATAGATCTTGAACGGTGTCCCGCCCTTCGCCTTGTGCAGCTGGACGAAGAAGCGGTGCCAGCCGGTCTCCTTGACGATCAGCTTCGCGCTGGTCGCATCGGCACCGGGTTCGAGCGTCACGTCGCGGCGCGATCCGGTCCAGTCGAGCTGAAAGCTGCCGCCGACGGGCTTGACCGCAGCGCTTCCGGTCGGCGGGGCGATGTCGCGCGCCGCAAGCTCGCGGACGACGACCGCCTGCATCGCGGCGGCATCGTCGCTCAGCGGTGCCGACAGGGTCACGGCATAGTCGGTCGTCACATAGTCGCCCTTCACCCCCCAGGTGTAGAGCGACCCGGTCAGCAGATAGAGGAGGATGGCCGGAAAGAGGAAGGCGGCGACCAGCATATGCCAGCGAACCAGAAGGCGGTGCATGAAAACTCCTCGAAAACAGGCTCCGATCGGGCCGATCGGGAGCAATAATCAACCAGATCGCGACAGTTGCAACCCCATTTGGCGCCCCAAATGCGGGCGCCTTCTATCCCAGCCGGTGCGGCGCGGGATCGCCGCGCTCCGCGACGAGTTGCCGATAGGCCTCGGCGCGACAGCGAGCATGGATTTCGCCGAGTTCGGCGCGTGCGACCGGATGCTCCGCCGCCAGCCGGTCGAGGATCGCCGCATCGTCCGACAGCGCGATCCGGCGGACCAGTTCGTCGGCGGGCAGGCCGAGCGCCTCGGCGATCAGGCGAAAGCTCCGCGCCCGCTGGCGGAACTCGAAATCCATCAGCCGGGAGGATTCCTTTTCCTCCTTGCTGAGCAGGGCGCGGCGCAGATCGAACATCATGGCGGCAATCTAGGTCCCCGTGCGCGGCCCTGCAACGCGCCAACGAAAAAGGGCGGCCCGTTGCCGGACCGCCCTTTCCTTCTCCGCCCGTCGGCGGAAAACTCTTAGCGCTTCGAGAACTGGAAGCTGCGGCGAGCCTTGGCCCGGCCGTACTTCTTGCGCTCGACCGCGCGGCTGTCGCGGGTCAGGAAACCGGCCGACTTGACGGTGCCGCGCAGCGCGGGTTCGAAGCGGCTCAGCGCCTGCGCGATGCCGTGCAGCACGGCGCCCGCCTGGCCCGACAGGCCGCCGCCCTTGACGGTCGCGATCACGTCATACTGACCGACGCGTTCGGTCAGGCCGAACGGCTGGTTGATGACGAGGCGCAGCGTCGGACGCGCGAAATAGACTTCCTGATCGCGGCCGTTGACGATGATCTTGCCCGTGCCGGGCTTGACCCACACGCGGGCGACGGCGTCCTTGCGGCGGCCGGTCGCATAAGCGCGGCCCTGCGCATCGACCTGCTTCTCGCGCAGCGGCGCGGTGCTGATCGGGGCGGCAACGGTGCCTTCGACGGCGCCGGCGAGATCCTTGAGATCGGTCATGGTCTGTTCGTCAGCCATTATGCACCCACCTTGTTCTTGCGGTTCATCGACGCGACGTCGATCACTTCGGGGTTCTGCCCGGCATGCGGATGCTCGGTACCGGCGAAGATGCGCAGGTTGCGCATCTGCTGGCGACCAAGCGGACCGCGCGGGATCATGCGTTCGACGGCCTTTTCGAGCACGCGCTCGGGGAAACGGCCTTCCAGAACCTTCTGGGGGCTGGTTTCCTTGATGCCGCCGGCATAGCCGGTGTGCCGGTAATAGCGCTTGTCGGCCATCTTGTTGCCGGTGAACGCCACCTTCTCGGCGTTGATGACGATGACATTGTCACCGCAATCGACGTGCGGGGTAAAGCTCGGCTTGTGCTTGCCGCGCAGGATGTTGGCGATGATCGTCGCGACACGGCCCACGACCAGGCCCTCGGCGTCGATCAGCACCCATTTCTTTTCGACCGTTCCGGCATTCGCCGACTGGGTCGTCTTGGTCAGCGCCTTCATGGCACGCTCCTTGAGACAGGGACTTGGACGAATGGTTTCCGTCCGAAACAGACGCGCCGCACATGCCCGAGGCGGATAGAGCGGCGCTTCGGAGCGGGCCAATGGCCAAAGCGGCCCCGAAAGTCAAGCAGGCAGCGGCTTTGCTGACGGGTAAAATAATACCTTTACCCCGGATCGCCGGTGCTGAGCGCGCGAATGCGCTCCTCGGCAAGCGTCCTGCGGGCGCCATCGGGACTGTCGATCCAGCTCTGTCGTCGCTCGCCGAGGACCAGCCCGGTCCGGCTGTCGATCGACCAGTGCGTCTCGATGCCGAGCGGTGCGTCCGCGACCGGTTCCCCGCGCTCGGTCGCAACAATGATCTGCACCGCCCCGTCGCTGCGGATCGACACGCCCCCGCCCGCGACGCGGGGAATCGCGGCGTTGGCGGGCGCAACGAGCGCGCGAATGTCGGCCGTCACCAGCCTGTCGCGTTCGCCGGCCGGGAGCCGGGTGAGCAATTCGGCTACCCGCCGCGCCTCGGGCTCCTGCGCGGCCGCTGCGAGATCCTGCGTCCGTTGCCCCACGCGCGCCCACAGGGTTTCGGGATCGGCGAGCGCGACGTTCCGTCCGTCGCCGCCGACCAGATAGGAGACGGTTTCACCGACGATCGGCCGGAGCAAGCCGGTCAGGCCGCGAACCACCTCGGGCCGCGCATCGGATTCGATCCGGCGGAGCGTCGCATCGAGCCGGTAGCCGCGCCCCGCTTCCTGCCATTGCAGCGCATAGACGAGCGTGAAGCTGAGCATCGAGCCGCTTCGCCCGGCGCGGCGCGTCGTCACGCGGTAGGTCAGCGGCTGCCCGAGCGGCGGCGCAAAGCCCGGCACGGCAGCCGCGGCAGCCGCGGGCGAAACAACCGGAAGCGTGTCGGGCGCGGCGAGCAGCAAGGCCATGCTCGCCAAGGCGCCCGCCGCGATCATGCGGCGCGGCGGCCCAGTCGGTGCAACGCGGCCGCCGTGACCGCGACGAGGATCGCCCCGACCACCTGGTGCAGCACCGCGATCCACAGCGACACGCCGCTGAGCACGGTCCAGATGCCGAGCGACATCTGTGCCGCGACCACCGCGACGATCAGCGCCGCTTCGGTCCGGGCGCCGCGCCGCGCGAGCGTGCGCGCGAGCCACAGCAGCGCCAGCGCCGCCGCCCACGACCACCAGCGGTGCATGAAATGGAGCAGGAAGGGATCGTTGGTGATCGCGAGCCAGGCGCCGCCGCTCCAGTCGATACCCTCGGGCACCAGATGGTCGTTCATCAGCGGCCAGGTGCTGGCGACCTGGCCGGCATTGAGCCCGGCGACCCACGCGCCGAGCAGCAATTGCACGAACAGGATGCCGATCACGGCCAGCGAGAAGCCGGTCAGCCGCGCGGGCCGGGCCTGCCGGTTGCGCGCGAGCGCCGACAGGTCGCGCGCGGTCCAGACGAGCCCCGCGAGCAGGAAGAGCGCGGTGAGCAGGTGCGTCGCGAGCCGGTAGTGGCTGACGTCGACCCGATATTCGAGCCCGGAGGCGACCATCCACCAGCCGATCGCGCCCTGCAGCCCCACGAGCGAGGTCAGCGCGGCCAGCCGCCAGCCGTAGCCCGACGGGATCGCACGCCGCCAGGCGTACCAGAGCAACGGCACCACCATCGCCGCACCAACAAGGCGGCCGAGGATGCGGTGGACCCATTCCCAGAAGAAGATCGCCTTGAAAGCGTCGAGCGACATCCCCTTGTTGATCTCCCGATATTCGGGAATCTGCTTGTATTTCTCGAATTCCTTGACCCAGTCGGCCTCGTTGGTCGGCGGGATCACGCCCGATACGGGACGCCATTCGGTGATCGACAGCCCCGATTCGGTCAGGCGGGTAATACCGCCGACACCGACGACGACGACGACGAGCAGGGCAACGAGCCAGAGCCAGCGCGCGAGCGCGGTGGGGCGGGGAGCGGATCGGGGGGAATGCGCCATGGCCGCCCTATCGTCCTTCGCCCGCGGATAGGCAAGGGGCCGGGCCGCCAGGCCGCCGAAATTCATGGTCCGGTCGGCGCGCGCCTGATAGGCGGGCTGCGATGCGCCGCCGCCTGCCCCTCCTTCTGCTCGCCGCCGCGACCCTGCTCGCGCCCGGACCCGCAGCGGCAACGGACGTGGCGGCGCTCGCGCGGCAGGAAGCGCGCCTCGCCGACGCCGGCTGGCGGCTGACCACCGCGAGCGCACGCTGGTGCCCCGCGACCGCCCCGCAGCCCGGATGGATATTGAGCGATCCGCGGCGTTTCGATCCCGGCGACCGGCCGGGCGCCGAACGGGCCTATGGCGCGCGCGGCGACGGCCCCTTCATCGCCGCCATCGCCCCCGGATCGCCCGCCGCGCGCGCGGGACTGGCGGTCGGCACCCGCCTCGCCGCGATGGAGGGCGTCCCGATCCCGGTCTTCGGCGACGGCCCGACGCTCCGCATCGACGCCGTCATCGCGATGCTGGCCGTGCACGACCCCACCGCGCCGCTGACGGTGACCGACGGCGACGGCACACTCCACCGGCTCGACGCGGCGCCGGGCTGCGCCAGCGCGTTTCGTATCGAGCGCAGCGGCGCGCAGGCCGCCGCCAATGGCCAGCTCGTCCGGCTTCGTCTCGACCTCGCGCGATCGATCGCCGACGACGGCGAATTGGCCGCGGTGGTCGCGCACGAACTGGCGCACAACATCCTGCGCCACCGCGCGCGGCTTGCAGATGATCGCTCGATCGAGCGCGTCCGCGCGACCGAGATCGAGGCCGACCGGCTGTCGGTGTGGCTGCTCGCCGATGCGGGATATGATCCGCTGGCGGCGGTGCGCTTCTGGCAGCGGCACAAGAAACCGCTGATCCGCGCCGCCACGCATCCGCCGCGATCAAGACGCATCGCCGCGATCGAGGCGGAGATCGCCGCGATGCGCACCGCGCGCGTCGCCGATCCCGCGGCCAGACCCCCGCTGCTCGCCGCGCTTGCCCCCTTGGAATAAGTGGGCGCCGCCCTATTTTGAGGGGCTCATTCCACCCCAGCAAGGACCGACCCATGACCCGAGAAACCGCGATCTTCGCCGGAGGCTGCTTCTGGTGCACCGAGGCGGTGTTCCAGTCGCTCGCGGGGGTCGAAAGCGTCGAGAGCGGCTATATCGGCGGCAGCGTGCCCGACCCGACCTACAAGCAGGTGTGCGGGGGCGACACCGGCCATGCCGAGGCGATCCGTATCGCCTTCGACCCCGCCGTCCTGTCCTACGGCGACCTGCTCGACGTGTTTTTCGCGACGCACGATCCGACCCAGCTCAACCGCCAGGGCAACGACATCGGCACCCAGTATCGCAGCGCGATCTTCCCGCTCGACGCCGCGCAGGGCGATGCCGCGCGCGCCGGAATCGCGCGCGCGCAGCCCGACTGGCCGGCGCCGATCGTGACCTCGGTCGAGGCCGCATCGGACTGGTATCCCGCCGAGGATTATCATCAGGCCTATTGGGACGGCGAAGGCCAGCGCAATCCCTATTGCATGGCGGTGATCCCGCCGAAGCTCGCCAAACTGCGCAAGGGCTTCGCCGACCGGCTGCGTAGCAGCTAGGCCGATTCGTCGCGCCGGGCGCGTCAAAATGACGCCATGACACCGGTTTTCATTGACTTTCGGGCGGTTTGGGCTAGCGGACGCCGCCACATTCGGGCAGCCTGTCCGTCCTGTGATTGGGGGTCTGACGTCGCGTGCTGGCATCGCTGTTCCTGATCGGCGCGCTGTCGACGACGCCGCAGATGTCGGTTCAGGCGGCCAGCCAGACGATCGTCGAGGATGAGAGCGGCGGCGTGTCCGGCGCGGTCAACCGGATGCTCGGCGGCATCGTCTCCTATGTGCGCTGGCCCGCTCCTGTCGAACCGGTCAAGACTTTGTGCGTCGTCGGCGGTCCGCGGCTGACCGACCGGATCGCGCCCGACGTACCCGGGCGCGGCCCCGCGATCGCGGTGCGCCGCACGACCGTCGCGGCGGCAACCGCGGCCGGCGACTGCGACATCCTGTTCCTCGGTCGCCTGCCCGACGCCGACCGCAACCGGCTGATCGGCTGGGTCCGCAACCGCCCGGTGCTGACGATCAGCGACGACGATCCCGACTGCCTCCACGGCGCGATGTTCTGCCTCGTGCACCGGCGGGGCGGATTGAGCTTCTCGGTCAATCTCGACGCGATCGCGCGCGGACCGCTGCGCATCGACCCGCGCGTGCTGAAGATCGGCCGGGGCGACGGAGGCGGAACATGAGCCGCCGCCCCGCACCGCGCACGACGCTGCAAAAGCTGCTGTCGCGCTTTCATTTCGGCATCACCCTCTTTGCCGTCGCGCTGTCGGGGCTGACGATCCTGCTCGCGGGCATCACCGCGATGCGCGGCTACGCCGACCGCAATGTCGAGCTCGCGGCGCAACTCGGCGCCTATGGTGTCGAACCTGCGCTGGTGTTCAATGACGCCGTCGCCGCGCGCGAGGGGCTGGAGCCGCTGACCAAGATCGACGGTATCGCCCGGCTGCGCGTGCTCGATCACCGCGGCCGCCCGCTGACCGAATGGGCGTCGCCGCGCCCCGATCCGGCCCCGCTGCTGACGCGCGTCTTCTTTCCCGAACCCTATGCCGTCGCGATCCGGCGCAACGGGTCGGAGATCGGGACGATCGAGGTGTGGGGCGACAGTTCGACCGTCATCGACTATGTGCGGATCGGCCTGCTCGCGGGTCTGGCCTGCCTGGTCGTCACCGCGTTGGGGACGATCGCGCTCGCGCGCCGGTTCGAATATGAGCTGGTCAAACCGCTCAACGAGATCGCGACCGTGGCGCACGACGTGCGCCTGCACCGCCGCTTCGAAAAGCGTGTCCAGCCGCTCGGCATCGCCGAGCTCGACCGGCTCGGCGGCGATATCAACGCGCTGCTCGACGAATTGCAGGGCTGGCAGGGCCGCATGGAAAGCGAGCGTGCCGCGCTCGCGCACAGGGCCTCGCACGACGCGCTCACCGCGCTGCCCAACCGCGCCGCCTTCGACGAACAGCTCGCACTGCGCGTCGCCGCGGCGGCGCAGCGCGGCGACCGGCTCGCGCTGCTCTTCGTCGATGCCGACAATTTCAAGGCCGCCAACGACCGGTTCGGCCACGCTGCGGGCGATGCGGTGCTCGTCGCGCTGTCGCGCTGCATCCGCGACACGCTCCGCAACGGCGATTTCGCCGCGCGCATGGGCGGCGACGAATTTGTGGTTCTTGTCGATCCGCTCGACCCCGATACCGAGCCCGAGGCGCTCGCCGACCATCTGCGCACCTGTATCGCGCAACCGGTCACGCTGCCCGACGGCGCCGTCTATCGCCCGTCGGCAAGCGTGGGAGTCGCGGTTTTCCCGGACGACGCGGCCGACGCAACCGCCCTGCTCACCATGGCCGATGCGGCAATGTACGCCGACAAGCTGTCCAACCGCTCCCCCCTCTGAAACCGAAAGCGTGAACCGATGACCCCCGCATTGCCCCGCCCGATCCGTTCCTTCCTGATCCTTGCCGTCGCCACGCTGCTCGCGGCCTGCCAGAGCCTGCCGCCGCAGACCGGATTCAATGCCGAACAGGTCGCGGTCCTCAAGGCGGAGGGTTTCGTCGAAACCGACACGGGCTGGGAACTGACGCTCCCCGAACGCCTGCTCTTCGCGACCGACGATGCCAATCTGAAGCCCGAGCAGATCGAGGTCATCGCCAATGTCGCGCGGCGGCTGGCGTCGGTGGGCATCGTCTCGGCGCGGGTAGAGGGTCACACCGATTCGACCGGCAGCGACGCCTACAACCTCAAGCTGTCGCAGGCGCGCGCCGAGGTCGTCGCCGGCCCGATGCGCGCGAACGGCATGACGCTGTCCCCCGAACAGGTGGTCGGACGCGGCGAAGCCCTGCCGCTGTCGGACAATGCCACCGCCGAAGGACGCCAGGACAACCGCCGCGTGGTCGTGATCGTCGAACCCTGACGCCGGGCGTCAGGGCTTGGCGCTGCGCTGGCGCTCCTGTTCCTCGATGAAACCGAGCAGGGCATCGCCCAGCTCGCGCTCGACCCGCGCCTGGGTTGCCGGTGACAGGTCGCGGTTCATCCACTGCCGGTCGATTTCGTTCTTCTGGTCGACGAGCCGCGTCATCTTGCGCCCGGTCGGGGTCAGCCCGAAGCGCATGATCGCGATCCGCTGTTGCGGGGTCAGTTCGCGCACCCCCTTGCTCACCGCTTTCTTCTTGTCGGCTTCGACCGCGTTGCCGCTGATCTCGGGCGCGCCCTCCTGATCCAGCTGCGTCACGATTTCCTTCGCCGAGGACGCATAGTCCATGTGGCCGGCAACCGAACGCAGCAGCGTCTGCCCGACGTCGGATCGCCAGAAGGTCGCCAGTTCGCCAATCTCTTTGGTGGTGAAGTTGGCCGCGAAAAATTCGCCGACCGCCTGGTTATATTCGGGCAGGATCTGCGCCAGTTCGCTCGTCATGATCGGCCGCAGCGTATCGAGGAACAATTTTTCGATACCCGGATATTCCTGTTTGAGCGCGGCAAGATTGGGATCGGTCGTGAACGCGTGGGTCGCGATGGTCGTCAGCATCCGCTCGGCCTGCTGGTCGATCTGGTTCATTCCGTTGACGAACCGCGCCAGCTCGATCGCCGCCGCCATATGCGAATCGGTGGGCGCCGCCACCGGAACCGTCTCGCCGGCAGTGGACGCCGCCGGCAAGACGAAAAGCACGGCACCAAGGCTGGCAGTGATCAAAGCACGCATGGATTCCCCCCATCGACCGCTTGCGCAGCGCCCGCGCATCGCGCCATTCGACTTGCGCAGAAGTCGCCGCGATGCAACGGATTTTCCGCTTCTTTTCTTGGTCTCAATTCGGCGCTAAGCCCGGGCGCCATGAAACCGATCCGCAAAGCCGTCTTTCCCGTCGCCGGCCTTGGCACGCGCTTCCTGCCCGCGACCAAGGCGATCCCGAAGGAGATGCTGCCGGTCGTCGACCGGCCGCTGATCCAATATGCGGTCGACGAGGCGCGCGAGGCGGGGATCGAGCAGATGATCTTCGTCACCGGACGCGGCAAGAGCGCGATCGAGGATCATTTCGACATCGCCTTCGAACTCGAAAAGACGATGTCCGAACGCGGCAAGGACCTGTCGGTGCTCGAACCGACGCGGCTCGGCCCGGGCAATTGCGCCTATGTCCGCCAGCAGGAACCGCTCGGGCTCGGTCATGCGATCTGGTGTGCGCGCGACATCGTCGGCGACGAACCCTTTGCGATCTTCCTGCCCGACGAATTCATGCACGGCAGCCCCGGCTGCATGAAGCAGATGGTCGACGCCTATGCGCGCGTCGGCGGCAACCTGCTGTCGGTGCTCGAAGTGCCGCGCGAACAGGTGTCGAGCTATGGCGTCATCACCCCGGGGACACGCGACGGCGCGCTGACCGAGGTCCGGGGACTGGTCGAAAAGCCGCGGATCGAGGATGCGCCCTCGAACCTCATCGTCTCGGGCCGCTATATCCTCCAGCCCGAGGTGATGCGCGTGCTCGAACAGCAGGAAAAGGGCGCCGGCGGCGAGATCCAGCTCACCGACGCGATGGCCGAGATGATCGGCGACCAGCCGTTCCACGCGGTGACCTTCGACGGCGCGCGCTACGACTGCGGGTCGAAGGCCGGCTATATCCAGGCCAATCTGGCGGTCGCGCTCGAACGCCCCGACATCGCGGCCGACGTCCGCGCCTTCGCGGTCGACCTGCTCAAATAGGAGGGGCGGAGGCTAACCTCCGCCCGCCTCCCGTTCACTCGCCCTCGATATTGGGCTTTGGAAAGCTGTCGGCACCCACCTTGCGATAGAGAAAGCCGCCGACGAGCCCGCCGACGAGCGGTGCGAGCCAGAACAGCCAGAGCTGCTGCAGCGCCAGCCCGCCGACGACGAGCGCCGGGCCGGTGCTGCGCGCCGGATTGACCGACGTGTTGGTCACCGGGATCGAGATCAGGTGGATCAGGGTGAGCGCGAGCCCGATCGCGATCGGCGCAAAGCCGGCGGGCGCACGGCCGTCGGTCGATCCCATGATGATCCACAGGAAGAAGGCGGTGAGCAGGATTTCGATGATCAGCGCCGAGGTGATGTCGTAGCCGCCCGGCGACCCTGCCGCATAGCCGTTTGCCGCAAGACCCTTGGTTGCAAGGTCGAACGCCGGATTGCCCGCCGCGACATGCCAGAGCAGAAAGGCCGCGACGATCGCGCCGAGCACCTGCGCAATCACGTAGAGCGGGATATCGCGCGCGTCGAAGCGCCCGCCGGCCCACAGCCCCACGGTGACCGCGGGATTGAGATGGCAGCCCGAAATATGGCCGATGGCATAGGCCATGGTGACCACCGTCAGGCCGAACGCCAGCGAAACCCCGAGCAGGCCGATGCCGACGTCGGGAAAGGCCGCCGCCAGCACCGCGCTGCCGCAGCCGCCGAACACGAGCCAGAAGGTGCCGATGAACTCGGCAAGACCGCGTTGCATGTTACTCATATGACCCTCTCCTCCCCGCCGGGACGGTCAAGGCGCCGCCGGCGCGAGGGGAAGACTAGCGATTTTGCGCGCCACGGCAAGGATTTGGCAAATCACCCGTCAGGCGGCGGCGACCGCCTCGACGAAATGGCGCGTGCGCTGGTGGAGCGACAGCGCCGCGCCCGACAGGTCGGCCGAGAGGCGCCCGAGCATCGCAGCGTCGTCACCGACCGCCGCCGCGCCGCGGCCGATCTGCCGCACCCGCGTCTCGATCTCGTGGCCCGCACCGACCGCCTGCTCGACATAGGCGGCAATCGTCAGCGTCGTCGCGCTCTGTCCGCCGACCGCATGGTCGACGGCATCCGAAAAGCCGTTGGTCGCGTCGATCGCGCGCTCGACGTCGGCGAAACCCTCGGCGACATGTCCGACGATCGCACGGATGCGCTCGACGTGCCCCGCGATGTCGCCCGCTGCCGCGCGCGTCTGTCCGGCGAGCGCCTTCACCTCGGTCGCGACGACCGCAAAACCGCGCCCGGCGTCGCCGGCGTGCGCCGCCTCGATCCCGGCGTTGAGCGCGAGCATGTTGGTGCGGCGCGCCATATCGATGATCAGCGCCAGCATCTGTTCGATCGCCTGGCTCGCTTCGCGCAGCGCGGCGGTGCGCTCGCCCGCAAGGCGGACCTTCTGGTGCGCGTCGTGGCGTACCGAGCGGGCATGCGCGCCGTCGTCGACGATCCGCTGCATCGCCGCCGCGAGCGCCTGCCCCCGGTCGCCGAGTTCGTGGAGCCCGGTCAGCGTCTGCGCCGTTGCCCCCGCGACCGACACCGCGTCGCTTCCCGCCTGCTGCGCGCGCGCCGCAAGTTCGCCAGCGACCGCCTCGACGTCGCGCGCGGTCGCCGAAAGGGCGCTGGTCAGCGCCGCGACGTCGCGTTCGAAGCCGCGCCCGGCCGCATCGATCCGCGCCGCGCGCGCGCCGCCCTCCTGCGCCAGTTCAACCTCGCGCAGCATCGCGAGCCGCGCGAGCTGGCCGGCGTCGAGCGTCTCCACGAACCGCCCCTCGCGCACCAGCAGCAGGCCTTCGGCCCCGCCCGAACGCGACGCCAGCGCGAGCAGCGCCGCGGTCGTCTCGCCGACGTCGGCGACGGGGCACGGCTCGATCATCGACGCGATCGAACCGCCGATCGTCGGGTTCTGCATCAGCGAGAACCAATAGGGACAGAAGAGCAGTTCGCGCACGCGCTGTTCGCGGATGATCCCGACGGGGCGATCGCCGGCATCGAGCACCGCAAGGATGCGCAGCCGCGGGTCGCCGCGAAAGGCGTCGATCACCCGCGACAGCGACGCATCGGTGCGGACGGCGGCCTCGTGGCCGGAGACGGGGGCAAGCAGGTCGGGCGCGGCGGTCATGGCGATCTTTGGTCAGCGGATGGTCACGCCGACCTAGAACGCGATAGTAAAGACAGATTTAACCATTTGTTTCAGTGATATGACACTATGGCGCCGCGCACCGTCCGCCCGCCGCAATCCGCTGTTCAGCGGTGCCGCGATATGCGATGAAATCCGCCCGGCCAAAAGGATCGAACGATGCGCGCGATACTCCTTCCCCTGATCGCCCTTCCGCTGCTCGGCGGCTGCGTCAGCGCGGTCAAGACCGTCGTCACCGCGCCGGTGAAGGCGGTGAGTCAGGTCGCCGACTGGTCGACCACCAGCCAGGACGAAGCCGACCGCAACCGCGGCCGCGCGATGCGCGAGCGCGAGGAGACACTCGGCAAGCTGTCGCGCCAGCGCGACAAGGCCGCCGAAAAATGCCGCGACGGCCGCGAAGACCAGTGCCAGCGCGCCGAAGTGCTCGAACATGAGATCGAAGCGGTGATGGCGCAGCCGATCTGATCCGGCCGGGGCGCCCCGGCCCTATCGGACCCGGCGCCCGGTCCATACGACCCGGCCGATCAGCCGCACCGACGCCATCGGCAGGTCGAGGCTGGGATATTGCGGATTGTCGCTGATCACCGCGATGCGCCCGGCAGCACCGGCGCGCGCGATGCGCTTCACCATCAGAGCATCGTCGAGCCGCAGCACATAGATGCCGTCGCGCAGCCGCCCCGCGGCATCGCCGCCGTCGACCAATATATCGTCGCCGTCGTTGAGCGTCGGCGCCATCGAATCGCCCTCGACGCGGATGATGCTGAGCGCGCGCGGATCGGCGCCGAGCCCGCGCAGCCATTTGGGGTCGAACGCGACCTCGCCCTCGACCGCCTCGCCGTCGACCATGCGCCCCGCCCCCGCCGAGGCACCGATCGCGAGCTTGGGCACCAGCACCATGTCGGGCCCGCGCCGCGACGCCGGCGCCGCCACGCGCAGCGCGGGCCCGCCGAGCATCGCCTCCGCCACCCCCAGATAGGCGGCGATGCGCGCACGATCCTCCTCGCCCAGCCGCCGTGGCGATCCGCGCTTGATATATTGCTGGATATAGGCGGGATTGCGCCCGATCGCCGCCGACAGCTGCGCATAATCGATGCCCTTGTCGGCCAGCAGCCGCGCGAGCGCGGTGCGCGGATCGTCGACGAAATCGGTCACGGCATCGGTCCTTCCTATTTCGTGTGTATCAATAGGATTTTTCCTAGACAAGTAGGAAAATGCCTATCAAATAGGAAATATCCTATTTGGGCGAATCGCCCGTACCACGCGATCGGGAGGGACATATGGATGAAGGCCTGTTGCAGCGGATCGAGGCGTTCCTCGTCGAATCGGCGATCCCGCAAAGCGTGTTCGGCCACGAAACCGCGCGCGACCCGCGGCTGGTGCACGACCTGCGCGCGGGGCGCCGCTGCGGGCGCCGCCTTGTCTGTCGCATGGAACATTTCATGAACAAATGGCGTGCCGACCGGCGCGCGGGCCATGTCCGCCCGCGCGGCGACCTCCGCTTCAGCCAGCCGCGTCACCAGGGAGAAAATTGATGCTGTGGTCGCCCGTTCGTCCGATCCGTCCCGGTTGCCCGCACGGGCGCCTGCGCCGGCTGCTCGCGCGCGAACTGCCGCACGGCCTGCTGCTCGGCCCCTCGACGCTGCGCCCGTGGGCGAGCGCCAATTTCGTCGGCGCGCGCCACGCCTTTCCCTGCGCATCGGGGGCGGGCGACGCCGCGCTCGCACGTCCGGCGCTGCAGGCGCGCCTCGGCGCGGTCGAATGGCGGCTGCCGGGACATATCGTCGCCGACCTCGTCGTCGAGGCGGCCGGCGACGGCAGCATGCGAATCGAAATATTGACGGTGGAGGATTAGCCGACCGCGCGGCGGGTCATCCGCGACAGCGTGCTGAGCGCGGCTTCGAGCGCAAAGTCGACCTCGACCGGTCCTTCGGCGCTGGCAGCGAGCGTCGGCGGTGCCGCATCGGAAGCCCCCGCCGCCACCGCGCGGCGGCGTTCGAGCCCGGCTTCGAAGCGCGCAACCATCGCACCGAGGCTGGTGTCGGCCGCATCGGGCATCGTCCGGCCCGCCACCTCGGCGGGCTGGAGCCAGGGCGCGTCGGCATCGTCGGGATCATAGTCGACCGGTGCCAGGTCGGCGAGGATCAGCTCCTCCTCCGCCGCGTCGCCGGAGTCCGGCACGCGTTCCGGCATCGGCGGCGCCAGCGGACCGAGGCCGCCTTCGGGCAGTTCGCGACCGGCGCGGATCGGCGGGCGCGGACTGTCGTCGGGATGGGCGTCGGCGCGGCGCCGCGGCAACGCGTCGCCCGCACCCTGCCGCATTTGCAGGAGGCGCTTCACCGCACCGCGCGGGCTGGGCAGCGCCAGCGCCGCAAGCCCGGCGAGCAGCGCGGCGATCGCCGCCATGCCGACCGCGAGCGCAAGCCGGCCGCCATTGCCGACGGGCGGCACGAAGAAATCCGAAAGCCGGTCGAGATAAAGCTGCCAGCCGATCGAGGCGACCCAGGCGATCGGCATCACCGCGACGAACAGAAAGGTCAGCGCCGAAGCGCCGATCACCGCCGGAACGGCAGGACGCAGCGCCCGCCACAGCACGGCGAGCCTGTCCCCGATCGATTTGCCCTGTTCGTCGTCCATGCTTCCAGACCTTGTCCCGTCAGGCCGCGAGCGATCCGGAATCGCCGCGCAGCAACCGTTGGTAAACGGGCTCGTAACGCAAAATGTTTGACGACCAGTTACGATGCTCTTCGACGAAAAACCGCGCCGTGCGCCGCCGCTCGGGCCAGAGGCCGCGCGCGCCGAGCAGATCCGCCAGCGCCGCGGCGACCGCCGCGGGATCGTCGGGCGCGAACAGCGTCCCGGTCACGCCGTCCTCGATCAGTTCGCGGTGCCCGCCGACGTCCGACGCCGCGACCAGCTTGCCCTGCGCCATCGCCTCGAGCGGCTTGAGCGGCGTGACGAGGTCGGTCAGCCGCATCTTCTTGCGCGGATAGGCGAGGATATCGATCAGCGAATAATAGCGTTCGACCTGCGAATGCGGCACGCGGCCGACGAAATGGATGCGCGCCGCGACCGGTGACGCCGCGGCCTGCGCTTTCAGCGCCGCCTCCATCGGACCGCCGCCGACGAGCAGCAGCCGCGCCCCGGACTGCACCGCGACGAGCGCGGGCATCGCGGCGATCAGGTCGTCGATGCCCTCATAATCGTAAAAGCTGCCGATGAAACCGATCACCGCATCGCCCTCACCAAGGCCAAGCTCGCCCGCCAGCCCGGCGTCGCGCGGCGGCGGATCGCCGAACAGGTCGAGGTCGACGCCGTTCGGCGACACGATGATCTTGCCCGGATCGACCCCGCGCGCGATCAGGTCGCCGCGCAGCCCGTCGCAGATCACCGCGACCGCGTCGGCCGATTTGACCGCATGCGTTTCGAGCTGGCGGGTGAGGAAATATTTGGCGCTGCCTTCGCGCCCGGTCCCGTTGCCGACCGCCGCATCCTCCCAAAAGGCGCGAATCTCGTATAGCACGGGAATGCCCAGCTTTTTGCCGACGCGCAGCGCGGCGAGCCCGTCGAGCACCGGCGAATGCGCGTGGAGCAGGTCGGGCTGCCATTCGCCGACGAGCGCCTCGATGCGCCGGGCGAGCGCGCCGATCTCGCGCCATTCGCGAATCGGCGAGGGCGCGGCGGCGATCGGCGGCGTGCGATAGAAGGTCAGTCCGTCGACGGTCTCGCCGTCGGGGCCCGGCTCGGGGTGCCGTACCCCGGTGACCCCCGCGACCTGCCACCCCTTCAGGGCCTGGGCCTTCATCAGCGCACGCGTGCGAAATGTATAGCCGCTGTGCGCGGGCAGGCTATGGTCGAGGACGTGGAGAATGCGGGTCATGACACGCGTTCCATGTCACGGAAGCCTTAACGCCGCGTCAACCCCGTTGCGTTAGACCTCCGCCCAGGCCCAAAGCGGGCACGACGCAACAGCAAGGCCGGCAGCGACCGATGGTCGACAATTTTTCCATTGGTTTGACCCACGTCCTGATGGCGATCGCGCTGTGGCGCCTGCTCCACCGCGACGACCTCGACCATGAGGTCAGCCCGCGCATGCTGTGGCAGCGGCGCAAGGAAGAGGCCGAAATGCGGGACCGCGGCGATGCGTGACATCGCCTTCGTCGCCTTCCTCTTCGCCTTCATCGGCGTCGGCTTCCGCAAGCCGTTCCTGTTCGTGCTCGCCTTCTGCTACATCGACATCGTCGCGCCGCAGCGGCTGAGCTATTTCCTGATCAACTCGATCCCGATCTCGCTGATCGTCTTCGCGCTCGCCATCGTCGGCTGGCTCACGGTCGACGACAAGAAGGATACACGGTGGTCGGGGCGGCAATTCCTGCTCATCGCGCTGCTGCTCTATTGCTGGATGACGACGATCAACGCCGACTTTCCGGTCGAGGCGCAGGAAAAATGGACGTGGGTGTGGAAGGCGCTCGTCTGGGCGATCTTCCTGCCGCTGACCCTGCGCACCAAGCTGCGTATCGAGGCGCTGTTGCTGATCATGCTGCTCTCGGCGGCGTCGATCGCGATCGCGGGGGGGATCAAGACCGCGGCGGGCGGCGGCGGCTACGGTTCGCTCCAACTGCTGCTCAACGAAAATTTCGGCCTCTACGAAGGCTCGATCATGTCGACCGTCGGCATCTCGATCATCCCGCTCATCCTCTGGTACCGCCGGCACGGCACGATCTTTCCACCCGACTGGCGCGTCTCGACCTTCTGCTTCGCGCTCGTCTTCGCCTGCATGCTGCTCCCCGTGGGGACGCAGGCGCGCACCGGGCTCATCTGCATCGGCGTGCTCGCGGTGCTGTCGCTGCGCGCGGTCAAGCACCGCGTCCTCTACATCGCCGGCGCCAGCGCGCTGGCGCTCGCCGCGGTGCCATTCCTGCCGCAAAGCTTCACCCAGCGCATGGAAACGATCCAGGGCTACAAGTCCGACCAGTCGGCCTCGACGCGCGTCGCGGTGTGGGCGTGGACGTGGGACTATGCGAAGGACAATCCCTTCGGCGGCGGCTTCCAGGCCTATCTCCAGAACAGCCTGCGCGTCGAAACCACCGGCAGCAGCACCTATGACCCCGACCAGCCGCAGCAATCCGAATCGACGATCCACGACGAAAAGGCGCGCGCCTATCATTCGAGCTATTTCGAAATGCTCGGCGAACAGGGCTATCCGGGGCTCGCGCTCTGGCTGATCCTGCACCTCTCGGGGCTGGTGCAGATGGAGCGGCTGCGCCGCCGCTATCTCAAGACGCGCCGCGCCGAGGAACAATGGATCGCCCCGCTCGCGACCGCGCTCCAGCACGGACACATCGTCTACATGGTCGGCTCGCTGTTCGTCGGAATCGCGTTCCAGCCCTTCATCTACATGATGCTCGCGCTCGAAATGGGGCTGTCGACCTATGTCCGCCGCCGCGAGCGCGAGGCCGGCTGGCGCCCACTGATGGCGCGCCCCGCGCAAGTTCCTCCGCGGCAGCCCGCGGCCTCCGCCTGACCCCCGCGCCTAGGGGGTCGGACGACCGGGCACGGAACCTTCTGCCCATCCCGCACGCTATCCCGGTGATCGCCATCGCGCGGTCCGATCTTTCGCGTGCCGAACGCGGATTTTTGACCTATCTGGAGCGTGCCCCGCCGCGGCCGCCCTGCTCCGTTCCGCCCGACCCAGAGGAAAGACGTGATCCTTACGCTATTGACCGCCGCCGCCACTGCCGCACCGAAGACCGCCGCCAAGGCAGGCGAAACCGTCCGGACCACGGCGAACAATCCGATCGACGACCTGCGCTACTGGTGGGACGCCAGCCTCGGCTGGATCCAGAGCCACTGGCTGCAGATCGGCATCGCGATCGCCGCCGGGCTGATCATCTATGCCCTGCTGTCGCTGGTGCGCACCTTCGCGCTCAAGCGTGCGCAGGCGGCGCCGGGCCAGTTCACGCTGACCGACATCGTCGGACGCGTCATCCACAAGACCAAGTCCGGCGTGCTCGCGATCATCGCGATCCGCATGGTCGCGGGCTATGCCCAGCCGCCGTCGCTGATCATGTCGGTGATCCAGTTCGTCTTCACCATCGCGGTCGTGCTGCAGGTCGCGATCTGGGCGCGCGAAATCATCCTCGGGCTGATCCAGCGCCGCGCCGCCGAGGGGCATAACGAGACGCTGTCGAACGCGATGGGGATCATCCGCCTGCTGATCAGCGTCGCGCTCTTCGCGATCGCCGCGATCGTCATCCTCGACAATATGGGGGTCAATGTCACCGGCCTCGTCGCCGGGCTCGGGATCGGCGGCATCGCGATCGGCCTCGCCGCGCAGGGCATTTTCTCCGATCTGTTCGCGTCGCTGTCGATCATCTTCGACCGCCCCTTCCGCGTCGGCGAGACGATCAAATATGACATGAGCACCGCGACGGTCGAACGCATCGGGCTGAAAAGCACGCGGCTGCGCTCGGTCAACGGCGAGCTGCTCGTCGTGTCGAACACCAATTTGCTGGCAAAGGAGATCACCAACTTCGCGCATCTCCACCGCCGCCGCGTCACCTTCGCGATCGGCGTCATCTACCAGACGACGCCCGACATGCTGCGCGAGCTGCCCGCGCTGCTCGAGGAGCAGGTCCGTGCCGAAGGCCATGAATTCATCCGGTCGAGCTTCGTGACCTTCGGCCCGTCGAGCCTCGATTTCGAACTGCTGTTCGACGTGTTCAGCGAGGATTTCGAGGTGGTGACGAAGGCGCGGACCGCGGTTGCGATCCGGCTGTTCGATGCGATGGCGAAGGCGGGCTATGAATTCGCCTATCCGACCCAGACGACCTTCACCGCCGCCCCCGACGGCACGATGATCATGCCCTATGCCGAGTCCCCGAAAGCGCGCACCGCGGCAGCGAAAGCGACCGGCCCCGCGTGACGCTACGGCAGCCGTGTCCTGCCGCTTCGCCCTTGTGCAATGCGGCAAGACCGGCCTAGAACGCGCCCCTCACAGCAGATGAGGGGATGAGACATGGGCGCCATCACGCCGCAGGAAATGAAGGAACTGGTCGGACAATCGCTCGGCACGTCGGAGTGGCTGCTGGTCGACCAGGACATGATCAACAAGTTCGCCGACGCCACCGGCGACCATCAGTTCATCCATATCGACGAGGAAAAGGCCAAGCTGACGCCCTTCGGCGGCACGATCGCGCACGGCTTCCTGACGCTGTCACTGTTCCCGGTGCTGATGGCCAAGTCCGACTGCCCGCGCCCCGCCGGGGTCAAGATGGGCGTCAACTACGGCGGCAACAAGGTCCGCTTCCTCGCGCCCGTCCGTTCGGGCAAGCGCGTGCGCGGCCATTTCAAGCTGCTCGAACTCGACGAAAAGCGCCCCGGCCAGTGGCAGCAGACGCTCGAATTCACGGTCGAGATCGAGGGCGAGGAAAAGCCCGCACTGATGGCCGAATGGATCAGCCAGTTCTTCGTCTGACACCATCGACCAAGGTTTGACCCGGCCGACCTCCCCCGAAAAGAACCGGATCCAAGCAGAAGGAATATCGACATGCGTGACGCCGTCATCGTTTCCACCGCCCGCACCCCGCTGACCAAGGCGGCGCGCGGCTCGTTCAACAACACCCCCTCGCCGACCCTCGGCGCCTTTTCGGTCGAGGCCGCAGTCAAGCGCGCCGGGCTCGAAGGCGGCGAGATCGACGACGTCGTCTTCGGCGCCGCGATGCAGCAGGGTTCGCAGTCGCCGAACGTCGCGCGCCTGATCGCGCTGCGCGCCGGCCTGCCCGTCACCGTCCCCGGCATGTCGATCGACCGCCAGTGTTCGTCGGGCCTGATGACCATCGCGACCGCCGCGAAGCAGATCATCGTCGACCGCCAGGACATCGTCGTCGCCGGCGGCGTCGAAAGCATCTCGAAGGTCAGCGGCAGCGGCAAGGTGTTCATCGAGCCCGACGCCGAGCTGCTCGCGATGCACAAGGACACCTATATGCCGATGATCGGCACCGCCGAGGTCGTCGCCAAGCGTTACAATATCAGCCGCGAAGCGCAGGACGAATATTCGCTCCAGTCGCAGCAGCGCACCGCCGCCGCGCAGGCCGCGGGCAAATATGACGACGAGATCGTCGCGTGCAAGGCGACGATGGCGGTCGTGAACAAGGAAACCAAGGAAGTTTCCTATCAGGAAGTCGTCGCCGCCAAGGACGAGTGCAACCGTCCCGACACCACGCTCGAAGGCCTCGCGAGCCTCAAGCCCGTCATGGGCGAAGGCCACACGATCACTGCCGGCAACGCCAGCCAGCTCAGCGACGGCTCGTCGGCCTGCGTCGTGATGGAGGCGAAGCTCGCCGAGAAGCGCGGCCTGACCCCGCTCGGCCGCTATGTCGGCATGGCGGTCGCGGGCACCGAACCCGACGAAATGGGCATCGGCCCCGTCTTCGCCATCCCCAAGCTGCTCGAACGCTTCGAGCTCAAGATGGACGACATCGGCCTCTGGGAACTCAACGAAGCCTTTGCCGTGCAGGTGCTCTATTGCCGCGACAAGCTCGGCATCCCGAACGAGCTGCTCAACGTCAACGGCGGCTCGATCTCGATCGGCCACCCCTTCGGCATGACCGGCGCGCGCTGCGTCGGCCACGCGCTGATCGAGGGCAAGCGCCGCGGCGTCAAATATGCCGTCGTCACCATGTGCATCGGTGGCGGCCAGGGCGCAGCGGGCCTGTTCGAGGTCTTCTGATTTGCGCCTGACCAAACCGCGTATCGAGCCGGTCGATCTCGACCGGCTCGATGCCGACCAGCGCGCCGCGCTCGAACCCTTTTTCGCCAGCAACGGCGGCCGCGTCGGCGGCGGGCGCATCCTCAATATCTTCCGCACCCTCGCGCACGCGCCCAAGGCGATGACCGCCTTCCTCGGCTGGGGCAACTACATCCTGTCGCGGCGCAGCGCGCTCACCCCCCGCGACCGCGAGCTCGTCATCCTGCGCACCGGCTGGAACTGCCGTTCGGGTTACGAATGGACGCAGCACAAGCGCATCGGGCTCGACTGCGGCCTCACCGAAGCCGAGATCGAACGGATCAAGGCCGGCCCCGACGCCGACGGCTGGAACGACCTCGACCGCGCGATGCTGCGCGCGACCGACGAACTCACCAACGATCATTTCGTCACCGACGCCAGCTGGGCGGCGCTCGCGCCGCTCGGCGACAAGGGCCGCATGGACCTCGTCATGACCGTCGGCCAATACACCCAGGTTTCGATGATGCTGAACAGCTTCGGCATCCAGGTCGAGGACGGCTGGACCGTCGACCCCGACCTCAAGGCCTGACGCACGGGGAGAATCGAATGAGTGCCATCGGTATTATCGCGACGCTGCGCGTCCAGCCCGGCAAGGAAGCCGAATTCGAGGGCGTCTTCGCCGAACTCGCCCCCGCGGTCGCCGCGAACGAAGCGGGCAACAGCTATTACCGGCTGTTCCGCACCGACGAGGCCGGCGTCTACAAGGTCATGGAATGCTATGACGACGCCGCGGCGGTCGAGGCGCACCGCGCGTCGGACCATTTCCGCACGATCGGTGCCCGCCTCGGCCCCTGTCTCGCCGGCGCGCCGGAGATCGAACGGTTGAGCGCGGTCTGAATGGGGCGCGGTCTGAACGGAATGATCATCCGCTGAAGGGAAACTGCCGGTTTCGACCGGCAGCAACCGCTGGAGATGTGCACCCCGGCGAAAGCCGGGGCCCAGAGCACCGACGCGAACCCGGCATGTTCCTGCAATGGACCCTGGCTTTCGCCGGGGTGCATGGAGGGCTGGATTCGGTCATTTTCCGTCATCCCGGCGCAGGCCGGGATCCCGCCCTGCAAACCATGATGCACCGGCGAGATTCCGGCCTTCGCCGGGGTGACGACGGGAAATGAGGCGACGTTCGCTCGCCACCCCGTTCCGACCTTTCGCCGATCCCCTCAACGCACGCGGCTGAAATGGTTCGTCCGCATCGCCGGCACGCCGCCCGCTTTGAAATACACGACGGTCTCGGTCATCGTCTGGCCGTCGGCGGAGACCGTGTAGGTGCGCATCGATCCCGGCACGCCCCCGCGCGCGAGCGCGGTGACCATCACGCCGGGTTCCGGCAGCCGCGTCGCCGCGGTGTCAGCCTCGAAATGCCCCTCGACGGGAACCGCGCTGCCGTCGGGGACATAGGTCGAGGTCGCCTCGACGCTCTTGCCGTCGGGCAGGACTACGGCGACGTTGGTTTTCCATTTGCCGCCGCCCACATCGCTATAGGTGATGGTGACGCTTTTCGGCCGCGCCTCGGGCGGCATCGTCAGGCGCGCCGTATCGACCGCCCAGCTGCCGAGCAGCGGTGAGGCGGCCGGCGCCTCGGCCAGCGCCGGAGCCGCGTGCACCGCGGCGACTGCGAGCAGAATCGGATAGAAACTATTCTTCATGGAGCCTCTCCACGTGCAACGCCGATTTCCGGCTATGATACCGTTTAACATCAGATTTTTGTGGCCGTCGCCGGCTTTCTTGTCCCGGGTCATTCGATTTCGGCGATCTCGCGATAATGGTCGCCCAGCACATAGCGCGGCCCCGCGCCGCGCTGCGCCGCCTTGTCGCGCGCGTTGTAGAGCTTGCAATTCTTGAGGCTCAGGCAACCGCAGCCGATGCAGTTGCCCAGCAATTCCTGCGTCCGTTCGAGCGCCGCGATCTGCGCCGCGATGCGCGCGCGGAGCCCGGCGCTGATCCGCGCCCAGTCGGCGGCGTTGGGGTTTCGCCCCGCGGGCAGGCGCGCCAGTTCGGCGCCGATCTCCTCGAGGCTGAGGCCCATCTGCTGCGCGATCAGGATGAACGATATGCGGCGGATGTCGGCGCGCAGGAAGCGCCGCTGCCCGCCGCGCGTGCGCAGCGCCGCGACCAGTCCCTTCGCCTCGTAGAAGCGGATCGCCGACACCGCGACCCCGGTGCGCGCCGCCAGTTCGCCGATCGCGATCAGGTCGTTCCGGTGCATCCTGTCCCTCCCGTCATCGCGAGGCGCGAAGCGATGTGGCAATCCGGAGGCGCATAACCGCTCCCGATTGCTTCGCGTCGCTTCCAGTGACGATCCTCGAACGCGCCGCGTCATTTCCCCTTGATCTTAACCTCACTTGAGCTTTCATAACCCGCCGCGTCAACCCCGAATAGCGGAGCAAGCCATGACGCACGCCTTCATCGAACATGTGAACCTGACGGTCAGCGACCCCGATCGCACCGCCGGCCTGTTGTCGGCGATCTTCGGCTGGCACGAACGCTGGCGCGGCCCGGCGCGCGATGGCGGGCGCACCATCCACCTCGGCAGCGAAAGCGCCTATATCGCGCTCTACGCCGGCCCCGACGGCGACCATGCCGACGCGCGCTATCCGAAGGGCGAACCGCTCAACCATGTCGGCGTACAGGTCGACGACCTCGATACCGCCGAGATGCGCGTGAAGGCGGTCGGCCTCACTCCCTTCAGTCATGGCGATTACGAGCCGGGCCGCCGCTTCTATTTCCTCGACCCCGACGGCATCGAATATGAGGTCGTCAGCTATGCCGAGCCGCGCCCGCGCTGAGCCGGGCAACGGCGCGGCGGCTCCCGCGTTGATCCTTTGTCGAGGGGGAAGAAGGAGTTCCCCATGACCGACGACATCACGAAGCGTTTCTGGAAAGCGCTCGACGCCAGCCCCTGCCTGATGGTCGGCCTGACCGGCGAGCGCGACCATCGCATCCCGATGAACGCGCAGCTCGACAAGGATGCCGACAGCGCCTTCTGGTTCTTCACCGCGACCGACAACCGCCTCGCCGCGGGCGGTCCGGCGATGGCGCAGTTCGCGTCGAAGGGCCACGACCTCTTCGCCTGCATCGCGGGCACGCTGCGCACCGAAACCGACCGTGCCGTGCTCGACAGGCTGTGGAACAACGGCATCGCCGCCTGGTACGAAGGCGGCAAGAGCGACCCGAAGCTGCTCCTGCTCCGCTTCGACCTCGACAATGCCGAAATCTGGACCGCCGATCCCGGCATCAAGGGGCTGTTCAAACTGGCCACCGGTCTGACGATGAAGAATGGCGAACTGGGACAGCATGCCGAGGTGACACTGTAGCGCTGGCCTTCACCGCGGCAGCGCCGACAGCTTCACTCCTCCGTTCATGCCGAGCTTGTCGAAGCACCGTTCTTGCTTTCCATGGAAGGAAGAACGGCCCTTCGACAAGCTCGGGGCAAATGGTTCACATTGTGCGCACCGCGCTAGTTTGGCGCCACAATCCGCCCGTCGGCGTAGCGGAACCCGCCCTCGCGATCCTTCGCCAGCAGCGCCGGGCCGTCGAGGTCGACCCATTTCGCGCGTTGCGCCAGCACGAAGGCGGGGGCGATCGCCAGGCTGGTGCAGAGCATGCACCCGGCCATGATCGACAGTCCCGCGGCGTCGGCGGCGTCGGCGATCCGCAACGCCTCGGTGAGCCCGCCCGCCTTGTCGAGCTTGATGTTCACCCCGTCGTAGAAGGGGCCGATCCGCGCGATGTCGGCGCTCGTCTGGCAGCTTTCGTCGGCAACGAAGGGAATGGGCGCATAGACGCCGTCGAGCAACGCATCGGCATCGACCGGCACCGGCTGCTCGATCATCTCGACCCCCAGCTCGGCGAGCGCCTCGGCCTCGTCGAGCGGGTCGAGCTGGCCCCAGCTCGCATTGGCGTCGGCGATCAGCCGGACGTCGGGCGCGCCGGTGCGCACCGCCGCGACGCGCGCACGGTCGCCCTCGCCGGTCAGCTTGAGCTTGAGCAGGTGAAATCCCGCCGCGGCGGCGGCCGCTGCCTGCGCCGCCATCGCGTCGGGATCGCCGAGCGAGATGGTGTAGGCGGTGATCCTCGGTGCCGGCGCACCTTCGCATCCCGCGATCCGCCACAGCGGCTCGCCCCGCTGCCGCGCCTCGAGGTCCCACAGCGCGCAGTCGAGCGCATTGCGCGCCGCCCCCGGCCCCATCAGTTCCTGCACCGCCGCGCGCGCCGCCGCCGCGTCCAACCCCGCGAGATAGGGCGCCGCGCGCAACAGCGCGTCGCGGCAGCTTTCGGCGCTCTCGCCCTGATAGTCGACCGGCGTTCCCTCGCCGCGCCCGCCGAAACCCCCGGCCGCAACCTCGGCGACCACGACATCGACGAAGGTCCGGGCGCCACGCGCAGTCACGAACGATCCCGCGACCGGCCAGCGTTCGACGCGTGCGTTTTTGAGTTGGATGCCCATCGTCAGAGCGTAATAGACAAGATCATGCCCGGCAAATCCCTAACCGAACGCATCGCCGATCTCGGCCACCGTCTCGCCGTCGAGGCGCACGCCGCCTGGCTCGCCGCGCGCGACAACCGCGTGCCATGGCATGCGCGCCTGCTCGCGGTCGCGGTCGCCGCCTACGCGCTGTCGCCGATCGACCTGATCCCCGACTTCATCCCCGTGCTCGGCTGGCTCGACGACCTGATCCTCGTCCCGCTCGGCCTGTGGACGGTACGCCGCCTGATCCCCGACCCGCTCTGGGCCGAACTCCACGCCGCCGCCGAAGCCGCGAGCCACCGCCCGTCGAGCCGCGCCGGCATGGTCTTCATCCTGCTCCTGTGGGCGGGGCTGCTCTACATCGTCTACTGGAGCGTGCGCACCTCGCCCTGGCACTGACGCGGGCGGCGAACACGATGGTCGTTTAGGGGTGGAAAGCTGCCGATTGAGTGGCGAACCGGTTTCCCCTCCCGCGTGCGGGAGGGGCAGCGAGGCTTGCCAGCTTGCTGGTTAGCCGCAGCGGGGTGGGCCGTCGCGACGCCGCTGCCCACCCCCGACCCCTCCCGCAAGCGGGAGGGGAGAAGAGCGGCCGCAATCGGTCGCTTTCCGCCAATCCTCCCTGTCGCGTAGCGATGGGGGAGTCGCAGACGGCGCGCCGCGCCAGCGGGACCGCCGCCGCAGGCGGTGGTGGAGGGGCCGCAACGCTGCGTCCTTCGCCCCTCCGTCAGCGCTTCGCGCCGCCACCTCCCCATTGCCTGCGGCCACAGGGAGGATCTAAGCCCGCAACCGCTCGAAACCCGCCCCTCACCCGCCGTTGGCGCGGATCCAGTCCTCGACCGCCGGCGCGATCTCGTCGCGCCATTTCTTGCCGTTGAAGATGCCGTAGTGACCGACGCCCTTCGCCATCAGATATTGCTTCTTCTCCGCGGGCAGCGATTTTGCCAGCGTCAGCGCCGCCCTGGTCTGCCCGATCCCCGAAATGTCGTCGCGCTCGCCCTCGATCGCGAGGATCGCGATATCCTCGATCGCGGTCAGGTCGACCTTTTGCCCGCGATGCAGCATCTCGCCCCTGGGCAGCAGGTGGCGCTGGAACACGACATCGACCGTCTGGAGATAGAATTCGGCGGTCATGTCGCACACCGCGCGATATTCGTCATAGAATTCCTTGGTCTTCTCGGCGCTCTCGCCGTCGCCCTCGACCAGATGCTTGAACATCGCCCAATGGCTCATCATGTGGTTGCCGAGGTTCATCGACATGAAGCCCGCGAGTTGCAGGAAACCGGGATAGACGCGGCGCCCGGCGCCCGGATACCAGGCGGGAACGGTGACGATGACATTTTCCTGGAACCAGGCGTGCGGGCGCGTCATCGCATGATCGTTGACCGCGGTCGGCGCCTTGCGCGTGTCGATCGGCCCGCCCATCATCGTCAGCGTCGCGGGGCGGCACTTGTGCCTGTTCGCCGCCATGATCGCCGCCGCGACGAGGCTCGGCACCGACGGCTGGCACACCGCGAGCATATGCGCCCCTGGTCCGATATGTTCGAGCCACGCAATCAGATAGTCGACATAATCGTCGAGATCGAACTTGCCCGCCTCCAGCGGCGCGTTGCGTGCGTCGCGCCAGTCGGTGATCCACACGTCGTGCCCGGGCAGCATGCGCTCGACCGTCCCGCGCAGCAAGGTCGCATAGTGGCCCGACATCGGCGCGACGATCAGCAGCTTGGGCGCGTCTTTCGTACCCTTGTGCTTGAAATGCTTGAGCTGCCCAAAGGGTTTGCGCGCCTCGACCACCTCGGTAACGCGCACCGTCTCGCCGTCGACCGCCGTTTCATACAGCTCGAACCCCGGCTTGCCGCGCGGCGCCGCGGCGTGCGCGAACACCTCGAGCGCCGAAGCGAACATCGGACTGCCGCCGAAATAGCCGAGCGGGTTCGCGGGATGCTGGATGGCCTGCGCCCCCGCGGTCGCGAGCGCGCTGGCGCCCGCAAGCCAGCTCTTCTGCATTTCAAAGGCGTGATACAGCATATTCATTCCTTGCGTTGCCCCGGCGGCGCTCTGCCGGCGCCCGTCCATTGCTTCGCAGTCTAGGCGTTCGCGCTCATTGTGCAATGCATCAAAATCGTTGCGGCGACCGATAATTCCCCATATCCTGCCCGCACGGCGCCTGTTGCGCCGGTGGAGCCTTTTATGTCTGAGATTGCGGGCAACCGCTAACATCCCGGCGACAACGGGATGATTCGAGCGTGCCGACCCATGCGTCGGCGCGCCCTTGTTGCTTGCAATCCCGGATCCATTCCATGAACATTTCCAAAGCCGAACAGCGCGTGCTCCACGCGCTGGCGCAGGGCGGTGCCATTCGCCACCGCCGCGACGAACAGGGTCGCCTCGTCGAGGCGCTCTGCTTCACGCGCGAGGGTTTCGTCCTTGCCAATATGGACCTTGCGCTTTTCCATCGCCTGCGCCGCCGCGGCCTGATCGCCTCGCGCGGCGGGGCGCCCTACCGCGTCACCCAGGCGGGACTACGCGCGGTACGCGCACAGCTCGACAATCGCTGATGGAGACCGGCGGACGATCCTGGAGGCCGTCCGCCGGTTCACCCGGGTTGGCGGTTTTGGGGTGGGGAGCGGACTCGTCTCCTGCCTTCGTCATCCCGGACTTGATCCGGGATCCATGGCAACGTCGAAATCATGGACCCCGGATCAAGTCCGGGGTGACGATGAAGGACAGGCCCGTAGCCGGTCGAAGCAGTCCCGCTCCTCCCTGTCGCGCAGCGATGGGGAGGTGGCAGCGCGAAGCGCTGACGGAGGGGCCGACACCGTCGGGCGTCCTAGTGGCCCCTCCACCACTCGCTGCGCGAGCGGTCCCCCTCCCCATGGCTTCGCCACAGGGAGGATCTATGTCCACAACCGGTCGTTTGCCGTCGTGGCACCCAGATCGACCGTGAAGGGCGAAAACGGGTAGGAAGCGGTCGTTAGCCATCGCTCGCAGTAGGGACGTGCCACGCGCTGGGCAGGTGAGGAAAATGTCCCCAGCGGTCCCATGGCTGATTGTTTTGGCCCTTGGCACGCGACGCGAGACCCCAACGGGGTGGATCGGGCCATCCAGACCAAGTGTTGTCGATCAACAGCAGGTCTTCCTCGCCGACTGTTGCCAAGAAAGCGGCGTCCACCGACAAAAGCCAGTCTTTTGGATGTCCGAATATGCCGTCCTCAGGAAAGGCATTCCAAGGAATGGGTGACCATTGGATAGCTAGCTGGGCACGGTCGTGAAAGCCTTGCTCCTGTAAATCCGATGCGTCCGCGTCCATCGGCCAAGGCGCGGGCTCCCATTCAGGTGACACTTCGTCACGACGGTAGATGGTCATACGCAAATATTAGCCAGAAACCGAACGCCCGCAATCGGTCGCTTGCTGCCATGGGTGCCGCACCGACCGGCAGCTTCCGAAACGAGGTGGAAAGCGGACGTTCCTTAAATCACCGCCCCTTTCTTCGGTCCCGCTTCACACCATATGAAGCCCCGCGCCACTCTGCATCGTTGAGCGCACCCTTCCCCGCTGCTAGGGCCGACCCATGGCAACAAGATCAGACCAGATGGCCACAACGTCCCCCGACCAGCAGGACAGACGCCCCCGCAGGCTCGGCAGCCTCGCGATGATCTGGCGATACGCCAGCCGCTATCCGCTCCAGCTGCTCCTCGCCGGGATCGCGCTCGGGGTCGCGGCGCTCGCGACGCTCGCCATCCCTTGGCAGTTCAAGGCGATGATCGACTCGGGCTTCGTCGCGGGCGGCGGCGACGTCGCGCCGCATTTCCGGCTCTTCTACGTCATCGTCATCGTGCTCGCGCTCGCAACCGCGGTGCGCTTCTACTGCGTCAGCTGGCTCGGCGAACGCACCGTCGCCGACATTCGCCAGGCGGTGCAGCAGAATCTCCTCCGCCTCGCGCCGGGCTTCTTCGAGGAAAATCGCCCCTCCGAAATCGCCTCGCGCATGACGTCGGACACCGCGATCATCGAACAGATCGTCGGCACCACCGTCTCGGTCGCGCTGCGCAACATGGTGATGGGCATCGGCGGCATCGTCTATCTCTTCTCGCTCTCGCCGGGGCTCACCGGCGGCATCCTGCTCGGCATCCCGGTGATCATCCTGCCGATCGTGCTGCTCGGCCGCCGCCTCCAGAATGTCTCGCGCTCGAGCCAGGACCGCGTCGCCGACATCGGCGCGACCACCGCCGAGCAATTGGGCGCGATGAAGATCGTCCAGGCCTTCGGACAGGAGAGGCGCGAGGCCGAACGCTTCACCGCCGCGGTCGAGGAGAATTTCGCCACCGCAAAGCGCCGCATCCGCCTGCGCGCAGTGATGACCGCGATCGTCATCGGGCTGCTCTTCGGCGCGATCACCACCTTGCTCTGGTACGGCGCCGCGGGCGTCGCCGCGGGCACGATCACCGGCGGCACCATCGCCGCCTTCGTGCTCACCGGGGGGCTCGTCGCGGGGGCCTTTGGTGCCCTCACCGAAGTCTATGGCGACCTGCTTCGCGCCGCGGGCGCCGCCGAGCGCCTGTCCGAACTGCTCCACGCCGAACCGACGATCGCCGCGCCGACCCAGTCGCGCCGTTTCCCCGATCCGCCGCACGGCACGCTCGAATTCCGGAACGTCGAATTCCGCTACCCGACGCGCCCCGATGCGCCCGCGCTCCACGGTTTCAGCCTCGCGATCGCGCCGCGCGAGACCGTCGCGATCGTCGGCCCCTCGGGCGCGGGCAAGTCGACGCTGTTCCAGCTCGCCGAGCGTTTCTACGATCCGCAGGGCGGCGACATCTTGCTCGACGGCGTACCGCTCATCGACGCCGATCCCGCCGACATCCGTGCGCGCATCGCGATGGTGCCGCAGGAGACGGTGATCTTCGCCGCCTCGGCGCGCGACAATCTGCGCTACGGCAACTGGAACGCCACCGACGAGGAATTGTGGGCCGCCGCGCGCGCCGCCAACGCCGAGGAGTTCCTCCGCAAGCTGCCGCAGGAACTCGACACCTTCATGGGCGAGGGCGGCGCCCGCCTCTCGGGCGGCCAGCGCCAGCGCGTCGCGATCGCGCGCGCGCTTCTCCGCCGCGCGCCGCTGCTGCTGCTCGACGAGGCGACATCGGCGCTCGACGCCGAATCCGAAAAGCTCGTCCAGGACGCGCTCGAAACGCTGATGCACGACCGCACGACGATCGTCATCGCGCACCGCCTCGCGACCGTGCGCGCCGCCGACCGCATCATCGTGATGGACGAGGGGCGCATCGTCGAGGAGGGCAAGCACGACGCGCTCGTCGCCGCCGACGGCCTCTACGCACGCCTCGCGCGGCTCCAGTTCCAGGACAATCTCGCCGCCGCCTGATCGACCGCTCCCGCCTGCTCCCAAACGCCTGCCCCATGAAGGATGTGCCATGACGATGCTCTACGACCTCACCGTCCCCGCCTATAAAAACGGCCTCAAGGCGCTCTCGGCGCAGCTCGGCAAGGCGCTCGCATGGGGCGAGGCGAACGGCGTCGGCGAGCTCCAGTTCATCGCCTCGCGGCTCGCGCCCGACATGTTTCCGCTCGCCGCGCAGGTCCGCTTCACCTGCGTGCAGGCGATCCAGCCGCCGGTGCGCCTCGGCGCCGCGGGCGCGCCCGCGCTGGCCGACGACGCGACCGACTTTGCCGGGCTCCAGGCGCAGATCGGGGCGACGCTCGCCTGGCTCGACACCGTCGATGCCGCCGCGCTCGACGGCGATCCCGGCCGCGCGGTCAGCTTCGACCTCCCCAACGGCATGATCTTCGACATGACGGCGCTCAGCTACGTCCGCGACTGGGCGCAGCCGCAATTCTACTTCCACCTCGTCGCGGCCTATTCGATCCTGCGCCACATGGGCGTCCCGCTCGGCAAGGCCGATTATGTCAGCTACATGATGCCCTATCTGCGTCCGGGCACCGCGCCGGCCGCCTGACCGGTTCCGCGGCGTCGCCGGGGCGGGCGCGACACCGGCATCGGGGGGACGTCCGAAGCCGGGGCTCGCTACGCCGCGTCGTGCCAGTCGACGATCGTCAGCCCCGGCCAGCACGCACGCCAGCGCCGCACCTTCGCGTCATAAATGGCTTGCGTGATCTGGACCTTGTTCGGCCGGACGATGTGATCGAACAGGTCCGCCAGTCCGAACGGCGCGAGGATTTCGAGATGCGATCCGACCGGCCGGATCGCCACCGCGCCCGCCGTCGTCGGGAAGGTCGCGATGGCATGCGCGCTCGATCGATAGGGCGGGATCGGATAGCCGAACTTGCGCGCGTACCACAGGTGGACGCGTGCCTCGTTCTTGACGTCGATCGGCAGCGGCAGGTCGGAAAACAGGTCGCGCACGCGCGCGGCTTCGCGCGTTTCGCCGCGTTCGGACATGTCGGCCGCATCGAAATAGACGAGGTCGATATCGGCCAGCCCGTGCGCGGGCGGCAAGCCGAAAGCCGCGTTCCACGCGGTCTGCGCGATCGCGCTCCCCGACACCCAGCAATCGGGCAGCCCGACGTCGCCCCAGCGATCCAGAACTTGCCGAAGGAGCGGGCTGGCCGCCACGATCGTCCGCAAGCGGGCTTCCAGCACCGTTTCGCGACCGCGCGCGTCCCCGGTTCGCTGCTGGTTCGACACCGCCCTCTCCTCGCGCCCATCCGAATGCAAGCGATGCCACCGATGCAGCGGCCGGACAAGAAGCCGGCCGCGTTTCGCCGAGCGAAGGACGCCCGCTCGGGCCGTGGACAAAGCGCGATTGGCGGGGCCCGACACAAGGCGATGCGCGGGCCCCGCCTTCGCGGAACCCGCCACATGCGCTCAACCGGTCAGATCAGCTCGCGGTAATTCTGGATCCCCGGAAAGGCGAGCTTGTCGCCGCCGTTGCGGCGGATCGCGCCGATCGCCTGATCGACGCGCAGATAGCGCGCCCGTGCGTCGGGTTCGAACAGGATCGTCGCCGGCTCAGGCCGATCCGACGCCTCCCTGACCAGCACCCCCAGCTGCGCAAGGTCGATGGCTTCGGCGTTCCAGCGGATGACGTCGTCGGTCCCGATGGTGATGCGGTTCTCTTCGGACACCTCGGGCGTATGGGCCCCCGCCGGCAGCGTGATATCGACGCTGTGCGTGGGCGGCGGGATGGTGATGATGAACATCACCAGCATCACCAGCATCACGTCGATCAGCGGGGTCGTGTTGATATCGGGGTCGCCCCTGGGATCGGCACGAAAAATGCTGCGGTGAAACTGGCTGCGTCGACGCATCGTCTCTCTCCCTCTCGGGCGCGGGTCGGGCGCCCCCCGCGGGAACGCCGCCCGGCCCGACGCTGAAGGACCGGCCCCCTCGCGCCGCTCGCAAGCAGTCACCGGCCCCTTGAGGTAATGGTATATCATTATTTCAAAAGCGCAAAGAAAAAGCGCGAACCGCTGCCGGGCCATCGCCCGCGCGCCGCGCATAAAGAAAGGGCGGCACCTTGCGGTACCGCCCCTCTTTTCTTCGTCCCTAACCGGGCGCGAAAATCTTAGTTGCCCGAACCCGGACCGTATTTGATTTCCACGCGACGGTTCTGGTCGTTGCGGACGCCGTCGGCGGTCGCCACGGCCGGACGGCTTTCGCCGAACGCTTCCGCGCTGATCGAACCGGCCGAGATGCCGCGAGCGGTCAGATAGCTCTGGACCGCGTCGTTGCGACGCTTCGACAGACCGACGTTGTAGGTCGCGGCGCCCGAACGGTCGGCGTGACCGGCGAGCCAGACCTGCGTACCCGAGCAGCCACGGTTGTAGGCGCTGATCGCGTTGTCCAGCGTCGAAGCCGCTTCCGGCGTGATGTTCGACTGATCCCAGTCGAAATACACGATGTACGGCCCGGGCTCGCACACCACCGGCGGCGGAGGCGGCGGCGGAGGCGGCGGGGGAGGCGGCGGCGGCGGCGGCGGCGGAGGCGGCGGCGGCGGGGGAGCCGGTTCCGCACCACCGAAGTTGAACGTCAGCGTGCCGAGGATCGAGTGCGAACGGAAGCGCGTCGAAACGTCGCGACCGATCTGGTCGACCAGGTCGATGTTGTTGACGTTGAAGAAGCGATACTTCAGGCCGACATCGATGTTGCGGGTCAGCGGCGCACGAACGCCAGCGATCGCCTGCCAGGCAAAGCCCGTATCCGAATCGTCGAGGAACGGACCGGCGTAGACCGGAGCGACATCGACGCGAGCGACACCGGCGCCACCGCCGATGAAGCCCTGGAGGCCGTCATCGTCGCCGAAGTCGAGCATGCCGTTGACCATGAAGCTCAGCGCGTTCGAGTCGCCGTTCAGCGGAACGCTGCCGGTGACCAGATTGCCCGAGCCATTGGCCGAAGCGGGAATGCCGGGGGTCACGAAACGACCGCCCTTGATGTCGGCTTCGCGATAACCGACTTCGACTTCCGCGCGGAAACCGCCGAAGTCGTAACCGACGGTGCCTTCGAAGTCGTAACCGGTCTTGTGATCGAGCGAACCCGAATTGTTGAAGGTGCCGATGTCGAGATCCATGTCTTCGACGATCATTACACCGCCCCCAACTCCCACATACCAGGAGTTGTCACGCGCCAGAGCCGGCGTCGCAAGGGCAGTGGAGGCCAACGCCACGGCGGCGGCAAGCTTCCTCATAGTAGATTCCCCTTTCAATTGAGATTTACGTCTCGCAGACGTCCTACCTCCGCCTTTGGTTCCGTGCAAGCGAACAAATTGCCAATCTGTTGCCCAAAAGTCGCACTTCGCGGGCGATAATAGACAAAATCAGCCTTAGATCAGAAGGCCATGGCCGACAAGAGCGAGAATCAGCGCGGCGATCGCGGCGCGCGCTTCGGAGTCGATCGTGGCGCCGCCCGCCGGACTCGCGACCGTCGCGGGCTCGATCCAGCCGCCGCCGTCGAATCGCAACCAGCTTTCGTCGCTCAGCCGTAGCGTCCGCATGCCCGCGGACGGCGCGACGAAACGCCACCCGCCCGCGGTCCACAGCGCGAGTGCGCCCTCGCGCCCCGACCAGTCGCCGGTGGCCCCCGCGCCGACGATCCAGCCCTGCCCCGCGCCCGGCGAAGGCGGCGGCGCGGCGAGCGGGCCTGCTTCGACCACCGGCTGGACGAGCAGGTCGAGCAGGGTCAGCGCCTCGTTGTGCGTCACCTCCTTCTGCGCCTGCGCCATCGCCAGCAGGGGCAGCGCGAGGCGCGCGGTACTCGGCACGTCGGTCATGGCTCGATCCTTTCAGTTGACGGGGACAAGAAGCGGCGGCGACGGCAGGAAATCACCGATCTGGCGAATCGCGAGCGTCGTTCCGGGCGTCAGCGACGCGACCGCGGCCGCATCCAGCGACAGCGACGCTGTCGCGCAATCCCATGGGCCAGCGCCGGCGACCGCGGGGACGGCCTCGACCCGCCACGCCTCGCGGCTTTCGCCGAGCGGCAGGTCGACATGGTCGCGCCAGCCGGGATCGACCCGGCTCCGCCGCGTCCAGCCGATCTGCAGCCCGCCGGCGCCGTCGCCCGCAACGCGCCCGTGCACCGGCGCCAGCGGGCGCAGCGCCGTCCCGTCCGCCGGGACCGCAACCTCGGTCAGTTCGCTGCCGTTGCGCGGCGCCCATTGCAGCACGGCCGTACCGCCAGCCGCTCCGCCGGCGAGCCCGTCGGGCAGCGCGGCCAGCGCCGGATCGTCGAGCAGCACGAACGCCGCCCCCGCCGCATGCGCGCCGGTGTCCCCGGTTCCCGCCCGCCCGCGCAGCAGCCGCGACAGCCGCCACGATCCCGGACCGGTCGCCTCGGCGATCCCGAACTGGAGCAGTTCGCCGCCGACCATCGCGCGATTGGCGCCGCCGAGCAGCGCGGCATCGTCAACCGAGGCCAGTTCCATCGAGGGATTGACCAGCAGGACCTCGATCCGGTTCTTCAGGTCGAACAGCAGCGGATCGCCCACCGGCAACGGCCCGGCGAGCACGCCCAGCGCCGCGGCCGGGCGCACCGTGCCCACCGCGACCGGCTCGCTCCCCGGCGCCGCGACGAACCATGTATCCGCGCCGCGCCACCCGTCGTTGCTCCCGGCCGCGGCGATCAGGATATGCGGCGCGCTCGCCGGCACGCTGCCCACGCCGGGCAGGTCGAACAGCCGCACGGTCCCCACCGCGTCGGGCCAGTCCGGCGGGCTCACCGGCACCCCCGGATCGGCGCTGCCGGGCGCCATCGCCAGTGGCTGGTGCCGCTGCAGTTCGATCCGGACGGCGCCGTCCTTCACCGTCCGCCCCGCGATGCGCCAGGCGCTGCCGTCGGCGAGCATCGCGACCCCGCCGACGGGCAGTGCCAGTGCAGCCAGGTCGCCGTGCCATTGCCGCACCTCGCGCCCGTCGCTCGCCGCCGCCGCCATCCGCCGCGCCAGCTCGCGCGCCGCGCCCGCCGCCAGCACCGCGGGCAGATCGACCGCCTCCTCGCGGCGTCCGCCCCCCGCGACGCGCGCGTCCTGTTGGCCGACCTGATAGTCGCGCGCGGGCTCATAGTGGCGCAGCCGGATCGTGCCCGGCAATGCCGACAGCGGCGCGCGGTGAGTTTCGGCCAGATCGTGAACCGATTCGGTTCGCCGGGTCGCGCGAAAGCCGGCCAGCGCCACCGGCGGCGCGCCTGTCCCGGCGGGCGCGAGGCGCCAGTCGCCCGGCGCGCTCACCAGCCGCACCGCGTCGACGTCGAACAGCGGCGCGAGCGCATCGCGCACGCGGCTTCCCGACGCCGCATAGCCCGCAAAACCGGTCCGCCCGGCGCAGCGCCCGGCCTCGCCGAGCAGCGCGTCGCCGACCAGTCCGGCGCCGATCGCCGCGCCGTCGGCCTCGATCTCGAAGGTCAGCGCGGGGATGCGATTGCCGAAGCTCGCAAGTTCGAGCTCCTCGAACACCGCATAGGCGAGCCCGCGAAACGCGCTGGCCGAATCGGCCCCCACCGCCGACGCGATCAGCGGGTCGACCGGCTGGTCCTCGCCTCCGTGATACCAGCGAAAGATGCAGCGCTCCTGAAAGCTCCCGCTCGCTCCGCGCAGCAGGTTGCCGTCGGCCCAGATGCGCCGGATCGCGCCGATCGGCCGCGACGACAGCGCGACCGCGAGCGACACGGCATAGCTGTATTCGGTCGTCGACGGCCGCCCCTTGCCGCCGCCGCGGCGGCTGCGCCGTTCGATCAGGTCGGTCGCCCAGATCACGCTGCCCGCGACGCGCATCGTCCCGAATATCTGCGGGATCTGCTGGCCATAGGTCGACGCCTGCACCTTCAGGTCGGCGAGCCGCGGTCCCTCGCGCCCCTTGGGTTTGAAGATTTCGGCGTCGATCGCCTGCCCCGCCATCGCGCCGATCGCCGCCCCGACCGGTCCGCCGACGATCCCGCCGACCACCGTCAGCACAAGGGTTGCCATGCCGCTGTCCCTTCAAAATGATGTTGCGCCATTTCGCGGGCCGTCGCGCGGCAGCCGCCACCGCGGGGCCGCCCGCACCGCCGCGTCGAGCGGGGTCTCGACCACCCGCCGCAGCCCCGCGTGCGCATGCACGAAGGTCGCGTCGCCGATCAGCCCCAGATGAAACTGCCCCGCCGCCAGCGCGATCAGCGCGACGTCGCCGGCGCGCGCCGCGCCCCCGGCCGGCGCGAACCCCGCCGCGGCGAGCGCCGCCTCGACCCGCGCCCGCGGCCAGCCGCGCAGCGGATAGGCGGCCGGTCGCACCAGCCGCACCCCCGCCGCGGCATAGGCCGTCCACACCAGCCCGGCGCAGTCTAGCCCCGTCGCGGGGTCGCACCCCTGCGGCCGGAACCGTACGCCGATCATGCCCCGCGCCGCCGCAAAGGCGCGGCGGCCGGGGTCATCCACCCGGATAGCGCGTCAGCAGGTCGTTGCCCGGCAGATGCGCCTCGCCGCGGAAATTGATCGCATTGCCGAAGCGCGTCCGGCACGTCGCAAGCTGCCGGTCGCAGCCCTCGGTCAGCCGCACGCGCGCAGGCAGCGCCGGCAGCACCCCCGGCACCTCGGCAAGGTCGAGCCGCAGCCCGTCGTCGGCGATCACCGGCGACGCGAGGCCGCACGCGCGCCCCTCGATCCACATCAGTTCGCCGAACGCCAGCGTCCCCGCCGTGACCGGCGCGTCGAGCGTCACGCGGCGCCCGGCGACCGCCACGACGCGCCGGACATGCGTGCGCGGGGCCAGGTCGATCCGGCACGCGCGGTCGCCCAATGTCGCGCGGCACGCGGGCGCGGTCGCGGGGCACACCGGCGCGTCGAGTCGCCGCGTCACCCCTTGCAATTCGGCGCTGAACCCCCCTCCGCGCCGCTCGACCGGGCCCAGTTCGCCGCGCGCCACGACCACGGGGTCGACATCGGGCGCGGTCCAGTCGGCAACCATCAGCACCAGTTCGGCGCCGTCCCAGCGCCCGGCGTCGAGGTCGGCCGCCGCAAGCGCTGCGCTCGACACCGCCCCCTCGATATCCATCGTCCCGGCGTCGAGGCTGTCGCTTGTCTCGATCGCCGAGGGTTTCATCCCCGGCGCCGCGCGGTATCGCGTGCCCGCGATCACCAGGTCGCGGTCGTGCGAGGTCAGCCCGACCACCACCCCGTCGCGCCGCGCCAGCCGCCAGCACCAGGCGAGCGTCACCAGCTCTTCGCGCAGCCAGCCGGGCGCCGCCGGCATCGTCACGCGGGGCCTCCATGCGGCGCGCGCACCTCGACCAGCGGGACGCTCGCCAGCTCGCCGGCAAGAAAGGTCGCGCGGCTCACCTCGAGCCGGTCCTCGGCAAAGCGCACCGCGACGTCGAACAGAAACCCGGCGCGCACCACGACCCCCGCCCCCGGCGCGGCGTCGAGCAGGATCACGCCCTCGTCGGTGACGATGAACGCCGCGGTTTCGACGCCGTCGACCGACACGCGGACACTGCCCGCGACCGGCAAATGAACGATACGCTCCTGCACCGCGTCGCCGCTGCCGTAGCGCTTGACCAGCGCGAACTGCCGCCGGCTGCCGTCGCCCGTTCCCAGCATCTGGTCCTCCGCCGCAGGCAGTCCGCCATCGGCCGCCGAGCTGTGATCGAACGGATCGCGGAAGCGGAACGCCCGCGCCGCGCCGCGCCGCGCCCGAAAGAAATCGGCCAGCGCCCGCACGTCGGCCTCCGAGCGCACCCCCGGCCCGGCATCGTAGCGCATCCGCGCATCGGCCCATTCGCTCGCGCGCTGCTCGTGCCCCGACGGCGCGCTCACGATCTGGGTCGAAAATTCGGTCACGACCAGCGCCTCGCGCCCGATCGCCAGCGGAAAATCGACCGCGTCGAAGGCCTGCATGTCGCCCTCCCCGTCCTCGCGTTCGTCGAACGCCACAAAGCCGTCGCGCGCGACCTGCGGCAGCGTCCAGACGAACGTCCGCGCCACCCCCGCGCGCCGCGCCGCGTCGGCGGCATCGGCGATCGCCTCCCATTGCCCGCGCTGTTCGGGCAGCAGCACGAAACCCGAAAAATAATGCTGCGCGTCGACCGGGTAGCCGAGCCGCGCGACCATCGCCGCGCGCGCCGGCGCGGTCTCGGCGCCGCGCCCCGCGGTCACCCAGTCATAATCCTCGAGCTGCAGCACATCGAACGCCGGCGCCGCCCAGCCCAGCGGCACATTGGCGCGCCGCAGCCCGGGCGCCGCGGGGTCGAGCACCGTCGGCAGGAACACGAGCAGATGGCTCGTGAAATCCGCCGCCCCCGCGGCATCGCGCGCGGCGGCAACCAGCGCGCTAGTCGAAGCCGCGAGCAGCGCCCCCAGCGCGTCGAGCATCGCCGTCTGCCCCGCGTCGAGCCCGCCGCGCACGTCGGGGATCGAGACGCTCGTCCCGCCCAGCGCGGCGTTCGCCGCCGCGTCATAGGCGCAGAGGCTGCCGCCGGGATTGACCCACCACCAGGGCTCGCCGACCTGGAACTTCACCGGCAACCCCGCCGCGACCGCGATGGCCACGAACGCCCGCGCGACCAGTTGCAGCCACCCCATCGCCTCGCCGTTCGCGGGCGACAGCAAGGTCGACGGCGGCACCCATCCGGTCAGCGCCGGGGCGCCCGCCGCATCGCGCTGTTTCCAGCCCGGCGGGCAATAGGCGTCGAACAATTCGTACGACAGCGACCAGATCACCCCCAGCCCCGCCGCGGCGCATCCGGCCGCAAAGGCGGCGTGCCACGCCGCCGCCGGGCCGCTCAGCGGCCCGCCCGCGATGCCCGGCTCGAACCCGTCGCCGGCGCGCGCAAGCCGCATGAAATGGCTCATCCCGACATAATGGACGACGTCGCCGCGATAGCCCAGCTGCACGATCTGCCGCACCACCCGCGCCGGGGTCAGGTGATAGACATCGTCATAACCGTTCGCGATCCCCAGCCCGCCTTTCGCCGGATCCTGTTCGGGCAGCACCGCATCGCCGACCGGCAGCACCGACCCCGACCCGCTCGCCGCGATCCCGCTCAGTTCGGCCCAGCCCTCGGCCGCCGCCTCCAGTACCCCCTCGCCGCCGTCATAGGCGGGCGCGACCAGCGACACGAACATCCGGTCGATATCGCCCGCCCACACCCGGTCGGCCTCGCCGGGCAGCATGAATCCCCCGTCGAGCGCGTCGAAATCGAGCCGGACGACCGCATCCTCGGCGCTCCCCTCGGCATAGTTCCACAGCCGCACATACCAGGCGCGCGGGCTGCCCGCCGCGTCGCGCCCCTCGATCGTCAGCGTCGGCCCGTGCAGCGCGTCGAGCGGCTTGATCCCGCCCGACCGCCAGCGAAACGTCAATAGAATATGCCGGAAATCGCGGCGGGTCTCATAACCGAGCAGCGGATGATCCCAGCGATCGACCGCCTCCCAGATCAGCCCCGCCAGATCCTGCTTGCGCAGGAACACGGCCTCGACGCGCAGCGACGTGGCGCCGGTGGTCACCACGCTCGCCATCATCGGCCGCGCGAAATCGACCGTCCAGAAACGCGGGTCGAAGCGCTTGAGCCAGCCCTTGCGCTGATGCGGCTCGGCCGCGACGAGCGCCCAGCCCATCAGTCCGCCTCCACCGCGCGCCGCACCGCGCGCGCCAGCTGGCGCCCGGTCTGCGCCAGCCGCGCCGGTTCGCCTGCCGTCTCGCCGCGCACATTCACCGTGATCGCGATGTTGCGTACCGCAACGCCCGCCGCTTCGATCCGGCCGCTCGCGGTCGGCACGAACAGCTCGGGTCCGCGTTCGCCGACGCGATAGGCGCGCCCGGCCGTCACCGGACCGCCCGTCGCGCGCCCCGGCGCCCCGAACAGCCCCTGCACCAGCGCCAGCAGCCCTCCGCCGCCGCCGCCCTGCGACAACCCGCCGCCGCCGAGCAAGGCACCGATGCCGTTCTGGATCGCGCTGCGCGCGATATCGGCCAGCACCGCCAGCGCGAGCCGCTTCAGATCCTCGAAACCCAGCTTGCCGGTGACGATCGCACGCGTCAGCGCATGTTCGATCCGCCGCCCCGCGGCGTCGGCGCCTGCCGCCAGCGGCCCCTCCAGCTCCGCACGCAGCACCGCCACGTCGCGCCGGAAGGCCCCCGTGTCGGCGCGCACGCTCACCAGCATCTCGTCGATCTCATCCGCCATCGGGAAAAGCCTCCATCATCGCCGCCAGCGCGTCCCGGTCGATCCCCGAATCGCCGCCGTCATCGGCCCAGCCGCCCAGCACCGCCGCGACATCGGCGGGCGTCGCCGCCCAGAAATCGTCGGGCCGCCACCCCGCGACGCGCGCCATCGCCCCGCACAGCTGGAGCGCGGCCGCCGCGAAATATCGGGTCATCGCCCCGACAATATCTGCCCGAGCAGCACGCGCAGCGCGGGTGTCACCGCCGCCAGTCCCTGCGCCACCACCGCTTCGCCCACGGCCTCGCGCGTCAGCCCCGCGGGGCGGCGCTGCACGCAATGCCAGAACAGGCTCGCCAACTCGCCCAGCCCCAGCCGTCCGTCGGCCGCGCGCTCGACCAGCGCGAACAGCGGCCCCAGCTCGGCCTCCGCCGCGACCAGCGCGGCAAAGCTCGGCCGCAGCACCAGCACCGCGCCGTCGACGCACAATTCGGCCTCGCCGCGCAGCGCGTTCGCGCCGCTCGTCCCGCGCGCACTCACAGGCTCGCCACCGGCCCGCTGCTTTCGAGATTCAGCGTATATTGCCGCTCGCCGTTGTAATCGCCGGCATAGTCGAGCCGCGTCACCAGAAAGCGCCCCTGCATCCGCTCGCCGCTCTCGAACGCCAGCTCATAGGCATCGATCGTCCCCGACAGCGCATGCCCGCGCAGCCGCACCTCGGCGCCCGACCCGGTAAAGATCCCCGCCGCGCTCACCGATACCGATCGCACCCCGGCGCCCGACAAGAGCTCGCGCCAGCCGCCCGAATCCTTGGTCGTGACGTTCACCGCCTCGCCGTTCACCGACAATTGCGTCGTGCGCAGCCCGGCGATCGTCGTATAGGCAGGCGGCATCGCACCGTCGCCGATCCTGAGCAGAAAAGCGCTCCCATTTTCGATTGCCATGGTTTAATCTCCTCAACAGAAAATCATGCGTTATCGGGGAGTCGCAGGATGTTTATTGCTTCGATACTTCTGGCCGCCATGGCGCCCGCGCCGACCGCGAACGTCGACACGACGCGCGCCGCCTTCACCAAATGCCTGCGCGACCACATGAAGAAGTCGCTCCAGGACAAGATGGCCGAGGCCGAATATGAAATGGCGGTGAAATCGACCTGCGGCGCCGAACGCGACGCCTTCCGCGCCGCCGTGGTCGCCTTCGGCCGCGCCGCCGGCGACAGCCAGAAAAATGCCGAAGACGACGCCGACATGCAGATCGAGGATTATCACGCGAACTTCACCGACAAGTTCAAGGACTACAGCTCGAGCAACACCCTGCCGGGCGAGTGATCCGCGCGCGCAACAGGGACTATCCGTAACCGGAACGGGCAGCCTCCATCGACGGCTCCGCCTCCGCCCGTCCCGGTGATGCGCCGCCGATCGAACACAAGGATCGAAATCGACCGGAAGCGGTCAGCCGCTCCTCCCTGCCGCGCAGCGATGGGAAGGTGGCAGCGCGAAACGCTGACGGAGGGGCAAAGGACGCGACCTCGCGGCCCCTCCACCACCGCCTGCGGCAGCGGCCCCCCTCCCCATCGCTGCGCGACAGGAAGGATTGGCGGAAAGCGACCAGAAGCGGACATTTCGTCCAGTAATCCCGTTCGTGTCGAGCGAAGTCGAGACACCCATCGGGAAAGCGTGCCTTCGGGGTGTCTCGACTTCGCTCGACACGAACGGGAATAGAAGTTGGTCCACCCCCCACCCCAAAACCGTCACCCTGGCCCGCTACCCTGCCAGACACCGGCACCGCACGACCATTTCGTGCCGCCAGCCGCCGTCCTTCGCAAAGCCGAAGCGCGTCCGCACCACGCGCGCGCCGACGATCCGCCACGCGCCCGCATCGCCGCGCAGCGCCGGCACCAGCGCCTCGATCCGCCCTGCCGCTTCGTCCCCGGCCGCGGCGCCGACGCCCGCGAGCACCAGCGTCAGCCGCACCTCGCGCCCCGCGACGTCCTTGGTCCCCCAGTCGTTCCCTTCGGCGCCGCCGACGCTCGCATGGGGCGCGCTCGCACGCGCGGGCACGCCGTCGAATATCCCGTGCACCAGCCCTGCCAGCACCGCGTCGCCGTTCAGCACCGCCAGCGCCCGCGCGCGCACCGCCGCCTCGGCGCTGCTCATCGCGCCGCGCCCAGCGACAACCGCCGCCAGGGTTGCCACAGCGCCGCGACGATCGCCGGCGGCGCCTGCCCCGGCGCGTCGCGCGCTTCGTGCAGATGCTGGATCATCCGCACCAGTCCCTGGCGGATCGCCTCGGGAACCGCGTTCGCCTCGTCGGCCAGTCCGGCGCGATAGGTCACGCGAATGCGCGCCGCATCGCCCGGCGCGTCGATGGACAGTCGCGCCGCACCGTCGCGGTCGACCGCATGCTGCCAGTCGTCGCCGGTCAGCGCGACCAGCGTCTCGCCGGTCATGCCCGCCACCGTCTCGATCGCGACCACCGGTCGCCGCGCCAGCGAAACCCACCCCGGCGCGGCAGGAAACTCCTCGGTCACGCGCCGCGCGATCAGCATCTGCCCGGTAAAGGCTTCGCACAGCTCGACCGCGGCGCGGATCAGCCCCGCGACCACCGCATCGTCCTGCCCCGCCCCCAGCCGCAGCCATGCCTTCGCCTCGGCGACGCCGACCGGCGGCGTGCCCTTCTCGATCCCGACGATCATCAGCGTTCCTCCACCCGCAGCACGATCGACCGTTCGTCGACCTGCCCGTCGCTCAGCGTCACCCGGTTGGTGACGCGATAGACATCGCCCGCGACGCCCCCCGCCAGCGTCGCCGCGCAGCGCAGCAGGTCGCGGCTTTCCGCCACGACCGTCACCCCGCCCGCGACCGCGGGCACCACCGTCCAGCCGCTCGCGACGATCACCGGTCCGCCCGGATAGGCATCGCTCCAGTCGAACGCATAATCGACCCGCGCTCCGGGGTCCTTGATCACCAGCATGATATTCTCTCGCCCTCACATGATCCTCCCTGTGGCGAAGCCATAGGGAGGGGGACCACCGCCGCAGGCGGTGGTGGAGGGGCCGCGACGTCGCGTTAAAGCCCCTCCGTCAGCGCTTCGCGCTGCCACCTCCCCATCGCTCCGCGACAGGGAGGATTTGACCGGTCACCCAACCCGTGCATCCCGCCGCACCACTACGCGCCGCTCGCCCGCCTGCGACCCGGCCGCGCGCCTGCGTCCTTCGCCGCGCGCGGCGTCGGGGCGCGGCCCCGGCCATTCGCTCGCAAGGTCGCGCGGACCGGCATCGGCGATCGCGCGCGCCGCCAGCGCCGCGCCGATCATGCCGCGGTCTCCGTCCCGGCGAGCGCCGCGATCAGGAACAGCGCCAGCTGGTCGCTGCGCACCCCGAACCGGTCGTGCCAGGCCCCTGCCTCGTCCTGCCAGCGGTCGAAACAGAGAAAGGCGTAAGGCGTCCGGCCCGGCTGTCCGTCGCCGTCGACCGGATCGACCAGCCCTTCGTCGGCCATGATCGCCCACGCGGCCTGCGCGCGCACCCCGAAATGGCGGCGCGCCGCATCGCCCTTCGTCGCGATGGCGTCGTCCCAGCGGTAAAAGCCCAGCGCGCCGGCGATGCGCCGCGCCGCGCGACCTTCGGCGGCGCTCATCGCGCCCTGCCACTGCTTGGCGCGCGCATCGGATGTCTGGATCGTCCCCGTCGCGGCATAGACGGCGGTCCAGCGAAAGCTCGTCAGCCCCAGCGCCTGCTGGTTGTCGGCGCCGGGACGAAAGCGCCCGCTCGAATCGAGGATCGCCCAGCGGTCGAGCAGCGCCGCGTTCGACACGCCAAAGCGCAGGTCGGTCTGCCCGCCGTGCGCCGCCGGCATCGCCGCGGCGATCTGCGCGCGCACCCCGGCGCCCGCGACCGATCCGTCGGCGCTGCGAAAGTTGAGCGCGCCGAACACCGCATTGGCGGTCCAGCCCGCCCCGCCCGCCTGCGTGTCGGCGATCTCGATCGTTACCGGCGCGCTGCCGTCGGTCGCCGCGCTCGCGCGGACCACCAGCCGCTGTGCGGGCGCCTCGTCGCCGACGCCCAGATTGCCTGCACAGGAAAAGCCGCCGCCGCCGCGCTGGTGGACCAGCGCGCTCGCCGGCACATTCACCCAGCCGCCCGCGCGCCGCAGCGTCAGGCTGTCCGCCGCCTCGACTGCGCCCGCCGCGGCGTGCCCCGTCGACAGCGGCTGCTTGCCCGCGATCGCGGTCTCGTGCGCGGCGATCGCCGCCGCCTGCCCCGCGACCGTCGCGCCCAGCGCAGCCAGCTCTGCGGCATTCGCACTCGTCCCGCTCCCCGCCGCGGCGACCGCCGCCTCGCTCGCCGCGAACCAGCCCGCGCCGACGGTCAGCGCGACGGTCTTGAGCCCCGCCGCGAACGCCACCGCCGCGCCGCCGTTCGACGACGCCGCGACGACGTCGCGCCGCAACCTCCCTTCGGCGTCGATCGCCCCGGTTCCGACCTCCCATTCGCCGGCGTGCGTCACGCCCGCGATGCTGTAGTGAAAGCTGGCGTCCGCCGGCACCGCGGCGGCAAAGCTGCGATGCCCCGGCAGCGCGCCGCCCAGCGCCAGCGGCCCCGCCCCGGTCGCGACGCATCGCTCGCGCACCAGGTCGGCAAAAAACAGGCTCGGCATGGCCGCGGCCTCCTTTGGTTCTTGAAGCTTTGGATTTGTTGAAGAAGCGTCGGCGCGGCGTAAGCGCCCGGCCCGTCCCCGAAAGGGAAGGGAGCCGGGCCGGGCGCCCCCTCGCGCACCAGCCTAGCTGGCGGCGAATTTCATCAGCTTGATCGCGTTCGAATCGATGATCGCGCCGCCGACCCGCTTGGTTGCATAAAAATGCACGAAAGGCTTGTTGCTGAACGGGTCGCGCAGGATGCGCGTCTCGCCGCGGTCGGCGACCAGATATCCGGCGCGGAAATTGCCGAAGGCGATCGACAGGCTGTCGGCGGCGATCGCGGGCATGTCCTCGGCCTCGACCACCGGATAGCCGAGCAGGCTCGCCGCCTGTCCCTCGACCAGCCCCGGCTGCCAGATGAAGGCGCCGTCCGACGTCTTGAACTTGCGGATGCGCGCCAGCGTGTCGCTGTTCATCACCCAGCACGCGCCCTGCCGGTACGGCGCGCGCAGGCTGTGGACCACGTCGACCAGCCGGTCCTGCGGGCTCGCCGCCGCGAACGCTCCCGCCGCCCCGCTCGCGACATATTGCAGCTCGCCGAAATCGCGCACGCCGTCGCCCTCGTTCGTCGCGACATGGGACAAGAATCCCTTGGGCCGGTTCGTCCCGTTGCCGCCGACGAAGGCCGCGCCCTCGGCGACCGCGAATTCGCGCGCGATCTCGTCGGCCAGCCAGCTTTCGACGTCGAACATCGCATCGTCGAGCATCGCCTGGCTCGCCGCCGGATTGGCGTAAAGCTCGCCCGACGGCGGCGCGATCTCGGCAAAGCCGCGCGTCGCCGTCTCGGGGCGCGCCGCGGTCTCGCCGACCCAGCCCGCCGCGGTCGCCCCCGTCGCGACCAGCTTGCGATAGCCGCTCGTCCCCGTCTGCACGACGCTCGCGATGCGGCGGATCGGCGACAGCGATTTGAGCGTCGCCGCGATGCTGCCGTCAATCTCGCGCGGCACCGCATAGCCGCCCTCGGCGCCGCTCGCGCCCGACAGGCTCTTCATCTCCACCCCGGCGTCGATCCCGCGCCGCAGATAGCGTTCGACGAACGCATCGCGCGCCGGATCGGCCGCCTTCGCCCCGTCGAGCGGCAATCGCGCCGCCGCGACCGCTTGCGCGTCGACCTGGCGCTTCAGCGCCGCGACCGACGCCCTGAGTTCGTCGACCGCCTCCGCCGCCAGCACGGCGTCGAACGCCCCGTCGAGCGCATCGGCCTTCACTTCCGTTTCCATCTCCATGCCCGTCACTCCTTCTGAAAACCGGTATCCTCCCCTGCGGCGAAGCCGTGGGGAGGGGGACCGCCGCAAAGCGGCGGTGGAGGGGCCGCAGCCTTGCGCCAGCCGCCCCTCCGTCAGCCCTGCGGGCTGCCACCTCCCCACGCCTCCGGCGCAGGGAGGATCGCCTCACGCTCCACCGCAATCACCCGCGCCAGCGCCTGCATCGGCGCCGCGACGAGGCTCACTTCGGCCAGGTCGAGCCCCAGCAGCTCGCGCGGATTGCTTCCCCGCGCCGCGATCACCCGATATCCGAACGACAATCCGGTCAGCGCGCCGCGTGCGACCAGCGCCGCCGCGGTCGGATGCGTCACGCGCGCGACGACGCGCAGCCCGCGGGCATCCTCGGCCAAAGCCTCGATCGCCCCGACCACCGCGCCGGGCCGGTGCTGCCACAAAAGCGGCACAGTACGCCGCGCCGCAAGGCTCGCCGCAAAAGCTCCCGGCCGCACGACATCGCCGCCCCGGTCCACCCGGTCGAACACCGCCGCATAGCCCGCGAACCGGATGCCGCTCTCCGCTGCGACCGCGGGGGCCCGCGCCCGGGCGCGGCCCGTCATCGCAGCAGCCCCGGCAGACCCAGCTTCACCGCCAGCCCCACGATCAGCAGCGCCAGCATGCCGCGCACCGCCCAGTCGACCGCCGCCTTCCACGCGCTTTTCTTGGCGTCGCGCCACGCGCCGAGCAGCTGGCGAAGGTCGCCGATGTCGCCATGCGCCGCCGCGTCGGCCAGCCCCAGCCGCGCCAGCGCGCGCCGCGCGCCCAGCTCGCTTGCCTCCTCGATCAGCGCGCGCAGGATCGCCGCGTCGGCGACGCCCGCGGCATCGCTGCCCGCCAGCGCGACCAGCCGCGCCAGCGCTTCGTCCTCGTCCATGTCGCTTGCCTCCGTTCAGCCGACGCCCAGCAGCGTCTTCTTCTCGTCCGCGGTCAGCCAGTCGGCCGCCGACACTTCGCGCCACAGCGCCATCCGGTCCTCGGCCAGCGCCGGCACCCGGTCGAGGTCGACGCGCAGCTCGGCGCCGTCGAACCACCCGCGCAGCCCCTGCGCGATCGCCCCCAATATCTTGGCGCACAGGGGCAGCACCGTCAGCCGCCACAGGGCGCGATTGGCCTCGCGGTAATTGGCATAGGTCGCGTCGCCGGGCAGCCCGAGCAGCATCGGCGGCACCCCGAACGCCATCGCGATCTCGCGCGCACTGCTGTCCTTCAGCGCCAGAAAATCCATCTCGGCGGGCGTCAACGACAGCGCCTGCCACCGGAGCCCACCCTCCAGCAGCAACGGCCGCCCCGCATTCGCCCCGCCCGCAAAGCTCTCCGCCAGTTCCGCGCGCAGCCGGTCGACCTGTTCGGCCGACAAAGGCATCCCCTTGTCGCCCGGATCGTGCACCAGCGCCCCCGACGGCCGCGCCGAATTCTCCAGCAACGCTGCGTTCCACTTCGCCGCCGCATTATGCGCCGCAATCGCGCCCGCCGCGGCGCCCAGGCACCCCGCGCCATAATGATCGTCGAGCGGATGCAGCGCCTTCACATGCACCACCGCCACGCGCCCGGCGCCATCCTCGGCGGGCAGCACCGCGGTCGTCCCGCCGGCCTTGTAGCGATAGGCGACCGGCCACCCGCGCGCGTCGGCCTCGACCGTCACCCGCTCGGGGCGCAGCGCAAACAGCTCGGCCGGCGCCCCCGCCCCGTTGGTCAGGATCTGCACATAGCCGTTGCCGTGGAGCAGCAGCTGCGACGCCAGAGCCTCGACCAGCCCCTGCCCGCCCGATGGCGCAGCGACGAGCGTGGCGAGCGCCGGATCGTTCGCCACCACCGGCGCCGCCCCCGCCGCCTCGGCGACCAGACGCACCGCCCGCTGGACGATGGCGTTCGACAGATACCCCTCGCGCACCTGCGCCTCCCACGACAGCGGCGCGGGCGCGCTCCAGCTCCCATAGACACGCGACAAAGCGGGCCGCGCAGCACCCTGCGCGGCCTTGCGGCCAAACCAGTTCATGATGATCTCCCTATACTGCGCGACCCCGCCGCCCGGCCTTTCTCCCCTCCCGCTTGCGGGAGGGGCAGCGAGGGTTGCGAGCTTGCCCGCTACTCGCAGCGGGGTGGGCAATCGCACCGCTGCAGGCCCACCCCCGCCTGCGGGAGGGGAGAAACGCCCATCATCCATAAGGCCAGCTACACCCGCCGCACCCCCGGCTCCTTCACCCCCGCCAGTCCCCGCTGCAATTCCGCCAGCGCCCAAACGCAGGCATCGGTCCGATCCGGCGACCGCCCCGGCCCCGCATAGCCGCCGCCGACCTGCAACCCGCAAAGCTGGTCCTCCAGCGCCGCAAAGACGCCCGCGTGCACCACCTCGCCGCGTTCATAGGCGAGCGCGACCGGCTCCGCCCTTCGCGCCTTGCCGACGCTCGCATGCACCGGCACCACCGGCAGCGTGCAGTCGGCCTGGCGCAGCGTCTGGAACACCATCTCGCCCCCCATATTGCTTTCGGCGACCACCCGGTCGGCGCCCCAGCGCGCCGCCGCCGCGGCGACCGCCTGCGCCCACACGCCCGGCGTCGGCCGTTCGACGCTCGCGTCCTCGACCACCGCCAGCCGGCGGTCGCGCAGCAGCGCCGCGACGACGATCCCGCACGCATCGCCATGGCTCGTCGCCGGCGGGTCGACCCCGATGACCACGCGCGCCGGCTTGCCGATGCCGTCCGCCGCGACCCGGCACTGCTCGATCAGCGCGCGCGTCCACAGCGCGCCCTCGGCATCCTCGAGCAGTTCGCCGCCCAGTTCCTGCCGCCCCAGCCGCGTGCCGCCGTAACTCGCCAGCATCGCCGCGACGAAATGGCCCGGCAGGTGCGGATTGTCGCGCGTGCGCCCGAATGTTTCGACCAGCCCCGTCGCGGCCTTGACGCGGCGCATCACCGCATTGGTCTGCGGCGTCGTCGTCACCAGCACGCGCGGACGGTCGCCCTCCCGCATGCCCAGCATCAGATTGTCCCACGCCGCGACCCCGCGCGGCCATTTGGCCAGCTCGTCGCACCAGGCGGCATGATGTCCGGGACCGCGCAGCGCATCGCCCGCCTCGGCCGAATAGAGCGTCGCGAGCGCGCCGCTGGCAAAGCGCAGTTCGCGCCGCGCCGGGGTCCAGCACAGGTCGCCGCGCTCATGGTCGCGCGCCGCCGCGATCAGCCCGCTCGGCCCCTCGATCATCACCTTCCGCCCGTCGGCGATCGTCGCCGCGACCAGCGCGATCCGCGCCTCGGGCATGCCGCGCGCGATCTCGCTCACCCATTCGGCGCCCGCGCGCGTCTTGCCGAACCCGCGCCCCGCCTGGATCAGCCAGATGCGCCAGTCGCCCGGCGGTTCGCGCTGCCCGTCGTGCTGCTGCCCGTACCAGCGCTCGACCAGTTCGCGCCGCTGCGCCGCGGTCAGCGTCCGCAGCACCCACGCGCGCTCGCGCTCGTCCAGCCCGCCCAGCTGCGCAAAGACGATCTCGGACCAGGCGCTCAGCCGCCCCGGCGTCCAGCGCCCGACGGTCGCGGCCCTCGGCGCCCGCCATCGTTTCTTCACGCATCGCCCCCCGGTGCGGGCAGCGCCACCGCACTGCCGTCGCGGTGACGCAGCGCGCGCCGGCGCTTCACCATGCGGATGCGCGCGATCAGGATCGCGTCGACCTCCTGCTGCGTCGCGACCTGCCGCGCCGACGACCGCGCGCGGTGCGCGGTGCCGCCCGCGACGCTCGCGCGATGCTGGCGCAGCACCGCGCTCGCCTCGGCGACCGTCATCTGGACCACCGGCTCGCGCGCCGCGTCGGCCGCGTCGGCCGTCAGCCCCTCGACCGCCTCGATCGCGCGGCGGAGCAGCGCCATTTCGAGCCGCTCGTACCCCAGCGTCAGCGCCGCCTGCCATTGTTCGGCGAATAGCGGGTCGCGCTGGCGCAGGCGATACACGCCGCCCGACCCCATCCCCGCCGCGGCAAGCGCGCGCCCGACGTTGCAACTCGCCGCCAGCTCTTCCAGGAACAGGCGCCGCCGCCCCAGCGTCCAGCCGTTGGCGCGCGGCTTGCGCCGCTGCAGGGGGCCGACGGGGCCCGCTCCGATCTCGTCCCGCTCCTCGTCCATTCGCGCCTCCAGACGAAAACGGGCCGGCAAGCCTCCAGCGGAGGCCCCGGCCCGACTCGCAATTGTCGATGATGGAACCCATGTGCCATATCAGCGTCACGATGTCAAGGTAAAATCACCTATTTGGTTATTAGGTCGAGGTGGCGCGAGCCGCCGGTCTTGCACACGGGTGCGATCCGAAGGCGGGCCGGGCTATGCCCTCGCTCCAGCCGATGCCGCGGCCGGCCTGCAATTGTGCGGACTGCAGGGCGTGCGCCATCCCGTCACAAACGGGCTGCCAAATCACCCTTTTAAAAGTCAGGCCGGCCCGTCCGATCTGGCGAGCGTGACATCGTCCCAACTGTCCGGCCAGCCGTCGATCAACAGACCGATCAGGCGCTCCGCAATCGCCTCCGCATCCCGAAGGTCGCTCTCGCGCTTCTCGATGGCGGCGGGCGCCTTGGCCGCTGGCAGCTTGCCCGAATGGACCGCCGTCGATCTCAAATTATAGCATTGCTTGATGATCTTGCTGATCCGGATGCGTTCGGCGCCGGTTGCTCCCAGCAGCCAGGCGCCGCGATGCGAAATCTTGTTCGCGATCTCGCTATTGTCTTTCGAATTGCCGTGCATCAGCAGGATTTCGAAGCAGGAACCAAGGTCTATCGCACGTTCCTCGACCGTCTTTCTGCGCCGCGACGCTTGGAGGCGGCCGATTGCCAGCAAAAGCGTGGGACTGCCCGCCTCGGCCCGGTCGAAGATCGCCTGCATGGCGGCAGACTGGGCACGCGAAATCTGCCGCGGCAGCGGACCGGCCTCGACCACCCCGCCAACCCCGCTCTCGCGCATGCATGGCCAGCCGGGATTGCTGGCATAACCATAGGACGACCCGAATTCCGGCGCGACGCCGCCCGCGGCGATCAAAGCCAGTTTGGCTTTCGACAAAAGCTCTTCGAAACGCCCGGCCGTCGCGGTGAACGCGGCCCAATCGTCGCCGCCCTCCGCGGCCGGCGCCATGGACGGAGAATCGCGCAGGCACAAGAAACGCCGGCGAATGACCAGTGCGCTCAGGCCCGGTGGCACGCCCTGCCCCGGTCCGGTCGGCATACCGCCTTCGAACGCCACATATCGTCCCAGCGAGCCGGGAAGCTGTGACGGCGGAGCCACGAAAACATCGGGTCCGATATCGACCCGATCGTCGACGACGACGTTCGTCAGCGCGTGAACGGAAACGAAGTCCACTTCGCCCGTCCGGGCAAAATCGATCAGCGAATCGACGACCGCCGGCACGGACTCCCCTCGCCTGCATCGGTCGCCGAGGTAGATGGCCGCGGCGCTGGCAGTCAGCATCATCTCGGAATTGGGCAACAGCGCCCACTTCCTCCACAGCTGCTTCACCTCGGACGCGGCACTCAAAACCTCGGCGAAGGAAGAAACCGCCTCGGACCCGATGTCGGCCCAGTCGGCTTCGAAGAGAGCCGAAGCGCGGGGCGGCGGCAGGTTGCGCAGGGCGGCGGCCAGCGCCGCGACGAGGGATTCGCGGGTCATTCCGGCTATCCGTATCGAAGCGGCAAGCGATCGACAACGTACGACACCTGCTGTTGCGCACCGCCGCCGCGTCCGCCATCAACGGGCCTCGGCGTCGGCGACGCTTGCAAAGACGACCGCATCGCGAAGGAATGGGAAACCGGCATCATGAGCGCACCCCCCGACACGATCCTCGCAGTCGACGCCGCCGAGGCGGAGGCGATCCGGGCGGCGGTGCGCGCCGCCGATCTGGCGCTGCTCGGCCCGCACCATCGCCGCGCCGGGCCGGAACATGTCGCGGGACTCGTCGCCTTGCTCGCCGATCCCGCGGTGTCGGACCCGATCTACGACCTGCCGCGCCCCTTCACCCCCGCGGTGATCGCGGCGTGGGTCGCCGGGGCGCAGGCGGCCCAGGCGCGCGGCGAGGCGGTGCTCGCGGTGGTGCTCGACGATCGCGGCACGGTCGCGGGCTACAGCTATTTCACTATCTGGCCCGACCGCTCGGCCGCCGAGCTCGCGGGGGCGAACCGCGCCGACGCGCAGGGACAGGGGCGCGGCAAGGCGGGCGCCGCGCGCAGCTTCGGCTGGATGTTCGACCATCTCGGGGTGCGGCTGATCGGGCTGACCGCCGCCACCGACAATATCCGCTCGGCGCGCGTCATCGAGGCCGCGGGCTTCGCGCGGCGCGGCGAACGCCAGAGCGTCCGCGCCGACGGCACCGCGCGCGCCTCGCTTTACTGGGAACTCACGCGCGACCAGTGGCGCGCCGCCGCGACGGCCGCGCCCTCCTGACCGCGGCGCGGCTATCCACCGCGCGCACCGCCCTCCTCCGCCGCCTCGCGCACGCGCCCGCGCACTGCCTCGACCACCGCCTGCGCCAGCGCGTCGTTACGCCGCTTGCGCGCGAACAGCCAGCCCGCCACCGCGAGGAAGGCGATCAGCACGAACAGCCCCAGCGTGTCGGTGTTGCTCGTCCCGTGCAGGATCGCGGCGACCGCGGGCACCCCGGCGAGCAACCCGCACCCCAGCCCCTGGTGCGTGCGCTTGACGATCCATTCGGCGCGCTTGGCAAAGACCTGGCTCCGCCCCGTGCTGTGGTTGACCAGCCCCATCGGATACCCCGCCCGCGACGCTTGGTCGCCGGCATAAACCACCGTCACGCGGTGGCCTTCGCGGACGCCGAAATCGGGGTCGGCGAACTCGGCCTCGAACTCCTTCCCGCCGTCATCCTCGCGCACGAAGATGCGCAGCATCTCGGTCGAACTCACCGACGTGTTCGTCGTCGCGCGCGCGTTGTAGCCGCCGCCGTGGCTGGTCGTCGTCGACACCGACGTGTCCATCCGGCTGTGGCCGTCCTGCACCGTGCCCGTCCGCACGAAGCTGTAGATTTGCTCGATCGATTCGATTGTCCCGACGTTGGCCATGCCCGCGTCCTCCCTTCAGCCTGTCCTGTCTGCGTCCCGCCCGCGGGGCGGCCGTCCGCCGCGCCCGCGCCCACCCCGTCACGCGGGGCAGAAACGCCGGTAATTGCCCTTCGCACTGCCCCAGATCTTGCCGCTCAGGCAGCCGTCGTCGTTGCGCCGGAACTCGAGCGACCCGACCTGCGGGTGCCGCATCACCATCTCCAATATGTCGCCGTTCGAATCGCGCTCGGCCTCGTACAGCCACTCGCGGTCGTCGAAATGGCCCAGATACTGGACATGGCTGTCGTCGACGAAGGTCAGCGTCTCGCCGCTGTCGGCGTCGGCGAATTCGCTCTTCGCGCTGCTGCACGCGCCGAGCGCCAGCGCCGCGGCAAGCCCGGCGGCAAACGGCGCCGCGCGCCGCACGGCGGGGGTGGAAAATCCTCTGAACATCGCTGCACTCCTGTCTCGAACCCATGGAACGGCCCGAGCCTAGCCGCGCCGGGCGGCGCGAATCCTGACGGAGTTCTCAAGGATTTCTGAAGCGTTGCGCGCGCCGGCAAATCCGCGCCCCCGGCCCCCCGCCTCACGCCGCCCCGCCTCGCGCCGCCCGACCTCAGGTCGCGTCGTGCAGGATCACCCCCAGCACGCGCCGCCGCCCCGACCGCACCGCGCTCACCCCGTGGCGCATCGCGACGCGGTAATCGCCGCGGCTGCCGCGCACCGGGCGTTCGCGCACCGCAAAGATCACCGCATCGCCCTGCCCCAGCGGCACCACCGCGGTCCGCGACTGCATGCGCGGGCGCTGTTCGGTGAGCACGAATTCGCCGCCCTCGAAATCGCCCCCCGGCCGCGACAGCAGCAGCGCCGCCTGCAACGGGAAATGCTCGGCGCCGTAAATATCCTGGTGCAGGCAATTATAGTCGCCCGCGCCATAATCGAGCAGCAGCGGGGTCGGCCGCGCCTGCCCCGCCGCGCGGCAGCGCGCGAGATAGGCGGCGTGGTCGGCGGGATAGTCCCCCGCGCGCCCCATCCGCGCCGCCCAGCGCTCCGCGATCCCCGCCAGCTCCGCATAGAGCCCGCACCGCAGCGCCGCGACGAGCGGCGGCAGCGGATAGGCGAAATAGCGATAGGCGCCGCGCCCGAAGCCGTGCCGCGCCATGTCGACCCGGCTGCGAAAGCGCCCCGCCGCCGCCGCGTCGTCATAGAGCGCGGCGACCGCGGCGCATTCGCCGGCGCCCAGCAGCCCCGGCAGCACCGCCCACCCCTCGCCATCGAGCGCCGCCGCGACCGCCGCCCAGTCCTGCGCCGCGAGCCGCGCCGCGATCGCGCCCCCCGCATCGCCCGCGTCGCCCGGCGCCGTTCGGGGCGCCGAAGCGGACGGCAGGACGGACGTTGAGACAGGCGCCGGGGCGGGCGTCAGGGCGGGCGGAGCATCGGGTATCGCAGGCATGCCGCCGCCCTCGCACCTCGCGCGCACCGCCGCGCCCCGTTTCTTGCGGTCAAAACCCGCACAGCGGGCCGAAGTAAATATCGGACCGAAAAGAATAATTTCGCCCAAAGCTTGACTTGCCCTCGAAAAGACGAAGCCCTGAAAAAGATCGTTCAGGATGCGATTCGGGTCGCTTTCGAACAGGATCGGGAGGGATATATGCGATATTTTCGCAAAACCTTGGCTATTGCCGCCACAATGGCAGCAATCGGCAGTGTTAATGCCGCCGAAACCATCACCTATACTTATGACGCAAAAGGGCGGCTGGTAAAGGTCGTGCGCACCGGCACGGTGAACAACAATGTCACCACCGAATATGAGCATGACAAGGCCGACAACCGCAAACGCCTGAAGACCACCAACTCACCGAACCCGCCGCCCTGACATCTGTCGCGATTGAACTTTGGGTCAGGCTGGGGGAGCGAATGGCGATGCGTTGGCAGAAGTTTCGGGACATGCTGCAGGAAATATTTGCACTGGCACTATTGCTTGTAGTGGTCAGTCCTGCCGCATATGCACAAACACCAGTCTATGTGACGGATGCCGACCCTATCGTCGATGGCCGCGGCGTGGACGTGCGGACCGGCGAGCTTCATGTGGAGGCGGCTCCGCTCTCGACCGGCGATCTTGGCATGGTCAATGGCTGGTCTGGCGTCGTCGATTACACAAAATTCAATGCTTATGTGACAGGGTTGACCAAGTCGGGCCCTGGCGCAACGGTGTACCTGTACGGAAAATCCATTGAATTCAAATTGGTAAGCGGCGCCTACCTCCTGCAAATGGAGACGGGTCGACCTTGGTCAAGGTGGCGGGCCCTCCTGAGAACTGGACTTACACCAGTTCCGAGGGGAAAATTTATTATTTTGTGCGCGAAATCAATGTCACGACATTCCAACCGCAATGGAACGTTATCCGCGCGCACCTGAGGACTATCACAGATTCCGACGGAAGGGTTTTTAAATACCAGTATAAAATTTCCGATGGCGCGCAATATTGCCTCGGCCCGCCACTGAATCAAACTTGTTCATATATTAAGCATATAAGAACGCAGTCGATTGCGACCAGCGACGGATATATGCTGAAACCTACATATCTGTCGAACTCGGCAAGCAGCAGCGGGTACGAAAAACTGACGAGCGTCAAGGCGATCAATCTCAGCCAAGATTATTGCAACCCCGCCGCTGACAGTTGCACGGGACTGACTCAAAGCTGGCCTGAGCAAACCTTGTCGGAAACAACAAGCGGCAGCACGGTGACGCAAACGATCATCGATCAGGACAGCAACGTCACGACGATCGAGCGGCTCGACGGCAAGGTGACGGAACTGGCCCCGCCGGCAACCAACCCCGGCCAGACACAGGCGGTCTACGACACCAGCGACCGGGTCGATCAGCTTACGACCGACGACGGCGTCTATGACTACAGCTATACGACAAGCGGCAGCACGCAGACCACGACGGTAACCGGCCCCGGGTCGACGACCGAGACCTACGTCGTCGACACGAGCATTTCGCGGCCGACATCCTATACGAACGCGGGCGGCCATACCACCAGCTATCAATATGACGCATCGGGACGCAAGACGCGCGAAACCTATCCCGAAGGCAATTACACGCAATGGACCTACGATGTGCGCGGCAACATGACCGAGGTACGGCGCGTCGCAAAGTCCGGGTCGGGGCTGGCCGATATCGTGACCACCGCCTCGTTCGATGCCTCTTGTACCAACGCGAAGACATGCAATTCGCCGAACTACACGATCGACGAAGGCGGCCAGCGCACCGACTTCACCTACGACACGACGCACGGCGGCGTGACACGGATCCAGCTTCCGGCGCCCGACGCCGGTTCGCCAAGGCCCGAAATCAACTACGGCTACACGCCGCTCTACGCACAGGTGAAGAACAGCAGCGGCGTCCTGACCAATGTACCCGACGCCCAGTACAAGGTCACCCGGATCACGGCTTGCGCGACCGCCGCGACCTGTTCCGGCACCGCGAACGAGACGAAGGTCACGATTGCGTATAATACGCCGAATCTCATGCCGAGCAGCGTCACGACCGCGTCGGGCGATGGCGTCGTCAGCTCGACGATCGGCTACACCTACGACGTGATGGACAATGTCGCGAGCGTCGACGGACCGCTCGCGGGGACGGACGATACGACCTATTATCTGTTCGGCCTCAATCGCCAGCTGCGCGGCGTCATCGGACCCGACCCCGACGGCGCGGGGACACGCAAGCGGCAGGCGGTGCGATACACGCGCACCAACGGCCGGGTCACGAGGACCGAAACCGGAACCGTCACCGGCACGACGATCGCGAGCCTCAATGCCATCGCGCCGCTCCGGACCGTCGACGTCACCTACGACGCCAAGGGCAACAAGCTGTCGGAGATCATATCGGGCACCGCCGGCGCAGTAAGCGTCGCGCAATATGGCTATGACAGCGAGAACCGGTTGCTCTGCACCGCGCTGCGCATGAACCCGGCGACCTGGGGTTCGCTGCCGACGAGCGCCTGCACCGCGGCGACCGCATCGATGACCTACGGCCCCGACCGGATCAGCCGCAACAGCTATGACAGCCTCGGGCGCGTCACCAAGGTCGAGAGCGCGGTCGGCACGGCCGCCGCCGCCGACGAGGTGCGCGCGGCCTACACTGCCAACGGGCGGGTCAGCCATGCGATCGACGCCGAAAGCAACCGCACCACCTATGTCTACGACGGCCACGACCGCCTGTCGCAGACGCGCTATCCGATGACAACCCGCGGTTCGGACGCGAGCAACGCCGCCGATTACGAGCAGTTCAGCTATAACGCGCGCGGCAATGTCACCAGCCGCCGGCTGCGCGACGGCACGGCGATCGGCTACAGCTACGATGATCTCGGCCGACTGAGCGCCAAGGATGTCCCCGGCGGGACCAACCACGATGTGACCTACGCCTACGACCTGCTCGGCCGCGCGCTCAGCGCGACCAAGGGCGCGGGCAACACGCTCGGCTTCGTCCACGACGCGCTGGGCCGGGTGACGAGCCAGACGCAGGGGCTGGGCACGACCAGCTACACCTATGATGCCGCGGGGCGGCGGCTCTCGATGGCCTATCCCGGCGGCGGGCTGACGATCGACTATGATTATGACGTCGCCGGCAACGTCACTAAAATCCGCGAGAATGGCGCGACAAGCGGGGTCGGCGTGCTCGCCGCCTATGCCTATGACGACGCCGGCCGTCGCACCAGCGTGACCTTCGGCAATGGCAGCGTCCAGAGCTTCGCCTATGACGCGGCCTCGCGCCTCGACACGCTGACCAACAATCTCGGCGGCAGCGCGACGACGCACGATCTGGTTCAGGCCTTCACCTATAATCCGGCAAGCCAGATCCGAAGCGTGACGCGGTCGAACGATGCCTACGCCTGGCAGGCGCATTACAATGTCGATCGCAGCTATGTCGCCGACGGGCTCAACCGGATCATGAACATCGGATCGACCGCCTTCGCCTACGACGCACGCGGCAATCTGACGAGCGACGGGACGAACAGCTTCGTCTACAGCCCCGAAAATCTGATGACCGACGGCCCCGGCGGCGCGAAGCTCAAATATGACGCGCTGGGGCGGCTGTCGGCGATCAATACGACCGCGATCCCGACGCCGACCGGCTTCGCCTATGACGGCGTCGACCGCATCGCCGAATATCAGACGACATCGTCGATCACCGCGCGCTATGTCCACGGCCCCGGCCTCGACAATCCGATCGTCTGGTACGATGGCAGCGCGATCGGCAGCACCACCCGCCGCTTCCTGATGGCCGACGAGCGCGGCAGCGTGGTGAGCATCACCGACAGCGCGGGCGCGACGATCAACCTCAGCGCCTATGACGAATATGCTATCCCTGCGCCGGGCAATGTCGGCAAGTTCGGCTACATCGGCCAGCTCTGGCTGCCCGAGGTCGGCATGTGGTATTACAAGGCGCGGATGTATTCGCCGACGCTCGGGCGGTTCATGCAGACCGATCCGATCGGGTACAGCGACGGGATGAACTGGTATAATTATGTCGGCAGCGACCCTGTGAATTTTAGCGATCCAACGGGATTGTTCAGTTTTGCTGGCCCACCTATCGACGTAAACGGGTCAAGGCTTAGGGGGGCGGGCGCCATAGGCTCATATTTGGACGCCATCGCGATAGCGGCTGCTCTAGTGGATGGTAATGGACCATATGATGCAGATGCCCCAATAAATGTAATTGCAAATTGCCGTAAGGGCATAAGCTGCAACCCCAAGGATAAGAATAAGGACGAAGAGAGTGAGCCAGACCTTCTGCAGTGCGCCCTGCAAACGGCAGGCGCCGGTGCTTTAGGCGCTTATAATCCAGCGACCACGCTTATGGATGCTGGAACGGCAATATCGGGAGCAATTTCACGAGATTCAAAGGAAGATAGATTGCTTCTGCCTATGGAAAGTCAAAAAGGAAAAAGAATTAAAAGGGGGGCGCTCGACGGAGCTCGAATAGGAGCCAAAAGATTCGTTGGCGGCCTGCTGTCTTCACCGTACGCACGGGTAGCAGGTGGACTATTTGCCGCTGGATACAATGTGCTAAGCGATCCGAATTGCGGATTGGGGATATTTCCTACTATAGAAGATGTTCTTCCTGTTGGATTTTAGGTATTTCTATGAAAATTATAGTTAACTTGATATTTGTATCAATATTTATTGTAATATTTACCTTAAGAATTCCTTCTGAAACAAAGAATTTAATATTTGGAACTATTATTTTGATTTTTTCAATTTTTTTATATTTTAAAAACAAGAACAAAAATCAAAAATTATCATTAATAATTTATTTATTTCCATCTGTTTCATGGATTATTATTATAATAATAAATTTCATATTCAAATTAGGCTTGAGCTATGCGTTTCTATTGATATTATTTTTTATTATATTCGCAATGTCACTCATAATTTATTCTAAAATTGAAAAAGTTGATGACCATGAATTACGGTGACGAATTACGGTGACAGCTTACTTAACCCCCAAAATTTTGTCATGGGTCCACGCTTTTTCGGCTTAAGCGCGATCTGGGTCTTCGCTTCCATATCCTCCAGCCATTGCGGCGAACCGATCGGGCGGCCGATATTTTCGGCTTTGCGGAGCGCGGCATAGGTGAATGCTTCGTCGAACGCCTCATCCAGAAAGGCCGTGAAATCGCCGACGCGCTCCAACACCGGCGCGATGGGATTACGGTGGGATTACGGTGACAGGTGCATAAACCCCTAAACCGATCCATTCCGGCGCCAACAACCCTCTCGCTGGATTGATACGTCGCTCGGCTTGCCCGAGACGGGGGCATGGCCAGACTGCCCCGCATCGTCCTTCCCGCGATCGCGCACCCTATCACGCAGCACGGTAACCGGCCGATGATCAGGCGGCACCCGGATTCCGGGTTTCGCGCATTGCTCCGCAGGGCTAGGCGGGACGCCCCCTCTCCCGTTCCGGAGCCCCGCCATGCCCTCCCGTTTCCCCCTTCCCCGCCGCCTCGCCCCGCTGCTCGCGCCGTTCCTGCTCGCGGCGTTCGCCGCCCCCGCCGTAGCGCAGGGCGTGCCCTCGGCGCCCGCGGCGCCCGACATCTCGGCCGCCAACCTCGCCGACACCGTGCGCACCCTCGCCTCGGACCAGTTCCAGGGCCGCGCGCCGGGGACGGTGGGCGAGGAGCGGACGATCGGCTATCTGATCGGGCGGCTCCAGGCGCTCGGGCTCGAACCCGCGGGCACCGACGGCGGCTGGACGCAGCGCGTGCCGCTGCTCCACACGCGCACGGGCACGCCCGAATGGCTGCGCTTTGACCGCGGCGGCGTGGCGACCCCGCTGATCCCCGGCACCGACATCTATGTCTCGACGCTCCGGCCGGACGACCGCGCGGTGGTCGACGCCGCGCCGCTCGTCTTCGTCGGCTACGGCGTCGACGCGCCCGAACGCGGCTGGGACGATTTCAAGGGGCAGGATCTGAAGGGCAAGGTCGCGGTCTTCCTGATCAACGACCCCGATTTCGCCGCGGGGCGGGGCGACGATGCCTTCGGCAAGTTCGGCGGGCGCACGATGACCTATTACGGGCGCTGGACCTACAAGTTCGAAGAGGCGGCGCGGCGCGGCGCGGTGGCGGCGCTGATCGTCCACGACAGCGACGGCGTCGGCTATGGCTGGAACGTCGTCACCGCCCCCGCCGGCGAAAACTACGACATCCTCCGCGCCTCCGACAAGCTCACGAGCCTCGCGCTGCAGGGCTGGATTTCGGACGAGGCGGCGACGAAACTGTTCGCCGGCGCAGTGCAGGATCTCGCGAAGTTGCGCGTCGCCGCGCGGCGCAGGGATTTCCGTCCCGTCGACCTCGGCACCAGCTTCAGCGCCGCGGTGCCCGTGACGCACGCGGTCGTCGAGAGCCAGAACGTCCTTGCGAAGATTTCCGGTACGACGCGCGCCGACGAAGCGGTGGTCTATGGCGCACACTGGGACGCCTATGGCGAGGGCAAGCCCGATGCGGAGGGGCGCATCTACCGCGCCGGCGCCAACGATGACGCGCTCGGCGTCGCGGGGCTGTTCGAGATCGCGCGCGCCTTCAAGGCCGCGCCGCCGCCCGACCGCACCCTGCTCTTCGCCTTCTGGACCGCCGAGGAACGCGGACTGCTCGGTTCCGAACATTATGCCGCCAACCCGCTCTTCCCGCTCGAAAAGACCGTCGCCAACCTCGGCCTCGACATCCTCCAGACCGCGGGCAGGGCGAAGGACGTGATCCTCGTCGGCAAGGGACAGGGCAGCCTTGAGGACGATCTCGCGCGCCTCGCCGCGACGCAGGGGCGCACCGTATCGGTCGAAAGCCTGCCCGAACGCGGCCTCTTTTTTCGCGCCGATCATTTCAGCCTCGCCAAGCGCGGCGTCCCGGTGCTGCTGATGATGGGCATCGCCGGGGCTTCCGACCTCGTCGACGGCGGCAAGCCCGCAGGGCAGAAGTGGGTCGATGACTATACCGGCCATTGCTACCATCAGGCCTGCGACGCGTGGGACGAAAGCTGGAACCTCGACGGCGCGATCGAGGATATTTCGCTCTTCTACCGGATCGGCGACGAGCTGGTGCGCTCAGACAAATGGCCGAGATGGAAGGACAGCAGCGAGTTCCGGGCGATCCGCGAGCAGAGCGCCGCGGCGCGCCGATAGCGGCCGGCCGCCCAAGCATCACCGGCCACCGCACGAATCGCACTACCGGTCGCGGCGGCGGAAACCACCGGCAACGACGGGCATAGCCCGGCGTAGGGGATGGGCACGTGCGCCCGGAGGAAACATCCGTGCGCCAGTCCAAGGAGCGAACATGCGTTTCACCCCCCTCATCCTCACCGGGGCCGCAGCCCTGCTGATGTCGGCCTGCTCGAACAAGGACGAGGTCGCCGCCGCACCGCCGCCGCCCGGCGCCGTGTCGGGCAGCGTCGCCGCCGACCGCGACGGCGACGGCATCATCGACGGCTATTACACCGCCGACGGCATCTATCATCCAAACATGCAGCCGGCCCCGCCGCCGCCGCCGCCGCCGACCCGGCTGGGAGAGCGGGGCTGATCCCGACACGAGCGGGAGCGCGGCCTCGCCGCGCTCCCCTTGTCACGACGGCGCTCACGACGATGCTGGCGATCTGTGCCATCGCAGCGTTGCCGCTCACGGTCGCCAGTGCCCATGCGGCGCCCAAAAAGGCGAGCAAGACCGTCACCAAAGCCGCCCCCGCGCCCGCCAGCCCGGCGCTCGTCGCCGCAATCCGCGCCGAGGCCGGCGGCGACCTCAAGAGCTTCTACGGCGAACGCGGCTATCGCCCGCTGTGGGTGCGCGCGGGCAAGATCGGGCCGGACGCGCAGTCGCTGCTCGGCTGGCTCGACAGCGCCGAACTCGACGGCCTCAAATCCTCCTCCTACCGTCCCGACCGACTGCGCGCGCTCATCTCCGCAGCGCGATCCGGAAGCCCCGAAGCCGTGGCGCGCGCCGAACTCGCGCTGTCCGACGCCTTCGCACGCTATGTCCGTGACATGCGCACGCCCGGCAAGGCAAAGATGATCTACGCCGATCGGAGCCTCAAGCCGAAGAGGCTCGCGGCCGCCGCGGTGCTGCGCGCCGCCGCCTTCCCACAGGATTTCGGCGCCTATCTGACCGGCATGGGCTGGATGAGCGAACATTATCTCCGCCTGCGCAATCTTGCCGCGCACGCCGGCAAGGCGGGCGCCTCGAAGCAGGATCTGGCGCGGCTGCGTCTCAACCTCGACCGCGCGCGCATCCTTCCCGGCCCCTATGTCTATCATATCGTCGTCGATGCCTCATCGGGGCAGCTCTGGTATTATGGCGCCGGCAAGCGCGCCGGATCGATGAAGGTCGTCGTCGGCGCCCCCGAAACGCAGACGCCGATGCTCGCCGGCCGGCTGCAATGGGCGATCCTCAACCCCTATTGGAACGTTCCCGACTATCTCGCGCAAAAGAGCATCGCGCCCAAGGTGCTCGCGGGGCGCAGCCTCGCCTCACTGCGCATGGAGGCACTGTCCGACTGGGGTTCAAACCCGCAAAAGCTCGACCCCGCGACGATCGACTGGCAGGCCGTCGCGGCCGGCGACCGGGCGCTCCGCCTGCGCGAGCTTCCCGGCGGCGCCAATTCGATGGGCAAGGTCAAATTCCTCTTCCCGAACAAGGAAGGCATCTACCTCCACGACACCCCCGAGCGCGCGCTGCTCGCCAAGCCCGACCGCCATTTCAGCAACGGGTGCATCCGCCTCGAGGATGCCGCCGAACTCGGCCGCTGGCTGATGCAACGCCCGATCGCGACCAGATCGAAGACGCCCGAGCAGGCCGTGCCGCTGCCGGCGCAGGTGCCCGTCTATCTCACCTATATCACCGCGGTCGCGACCAAGCGCGGCATCGCCTTCCGCGACGATGTCTACGGCCGCGACGGATAGGCACCGCCCGAGCCAGACGCCCCCGATCCGCGCCATTGCCTTGACGCGATAAAACCCCTTGCCAAGCCCGCGCTACAAATGTAGCACGCTACAAATGTAGCGCATGAGGTGATTCCATGTTGTCGAGCCTGCCACCCCGAGAACGCGAGATCGTCGACATATTGTACGAACGCGGCGCCTCCACCGTGACCGAGATCGGCGAGGCGCTCGCCGACGAATTGTCGGGGTCGGCGATCCGGGCCATGCTCAAGCGGCTCGAGGGCAAGGGCTTCGTCGCACGTTCTGCATCCGACCGCGGTTTCCTCTACGCACCGAGCGTCCCCGAAAAGGCGGCGAGCAAGTCGGCGCTCAGCCAGGTCGTGCGCGTCTTCTTCAACGGATCGCCCACGAGCGCGGCGGCCGCGCTGCTCGGCATGCAGGACAAGATGAGCACATCGGAACTCGACGAACTCGAAAAGCTGATCGCCGATGCACGCGAAGGGAGGGCGAAATAATGTTCGACACGATGATCACCCCCGCCCTGCTCTTGGGTCTCGCCTGGAAATCCGTCGCGGTCGCCGCCGTCACCTTGCTGCTGCTGCGGCTCGCACGGCGACGCTCGGCGGGGGAGCGCTCGATGATCGCACACGCCGGGCTCGCGGCGCTGCTACTGCTGCCCGCCGCCAACCTGATGCTGCCGACCTGGACGCCGCTGCCGCACGGCTGGTTCGCCAAGGCTGCGCCCGTCGCCGCTGCGGCGTCGGCGGCTGCCGATCTTTCAACGACGGGAGGCGTGCCGGGTGTCCCGGCTCCGATCGCGACCTCGGCACCGGTTGTGGCCGGCGCGGCCGGGGGATCGCCGTCGATGGCGGTCTCGGTCGGTGACATCGCACCCTTTCTCTACGCCATCCCGCTGATCCTGCTGTTCGGGGTGATGATGCTGGCGATCGTACGGCTGTTCGCGATGCGCGGCCGCGCCGAGATTCTCGTCGACAATTCGTGGCTGACCGCACTCGCCGAGGCGCAGCGGCGTATGGGATTCAAACACGGCACCGCCCTGCTCGTCAGCGCCGAACTGCGCTCACCGATCAGCTGGGGCGTGCTGCGCCCGACGATCGTGCTCAGTCCCAAGGCGGTACAGGCGGTCGGCGAAGCCGAAGCGATCATCGCGCACGAGCTGGCGCATGTAGCGCGCCTGGACTGGGCCAAGCTCCTCGCAGCGCGCATCGCCTGCGCACTCTTCTGGTTCAACCCCCTGGTGTGGATACTCGCGCGCGAAAGCCACCAACTGCGCGAGGAAGCCGCCGACGATGCGGTGCTGATGGCCGACATCGACGGTCCAGACTATGCGACGCTGCTCGTCGGCGCGGCACGCCACGACAATGAAGGCGCGCTGCTCGCAGCGCACGGCGTCGCACCGGGCAAGTCGAGCCTCAAGCGCCGCATCACCCGCGTCCTCGACGGCACGCTCCGCCGCGGCCCCGCAGGCCCGGGCTGGATGCTGATGAGCGTGGTGCTGCTCGCCGGCGTGACTGCGCCGCTCGCCGCCTTTTCGGCCATCACGCCGAAAGCGAACAAGACGCTCGCCACGCGCAGCGGTCCGCCCGTCACCGGCGTCGCGACGACCGCAACGACGGCAACGACCACGCACGACACGGCACGCGTTGCCGCCGCGGATTCGCACAAGCGGCTGACGCCCGACCAGCTGATCGCCATGCGTGCGGTCGGCGTCACGCCCGAGGATGTTCGCCGGATGCGCGACGACCGCTGGTCGGCCGACCCCGACGACATGATCGCCGCCAAGGCGAGCGGGGTCGACGGCGCCTATCTCGGCCAGATGCGCCGGCTGTTCCCCGGTGCCGACGTCGGCGAGATCATCGGCGCCCGCGCGGTGGGCATCGACCCGGACTATGTCCGCGAGATCCGTTCGCATTTCCCGCGCGTCGACATCGACGAACTGACCGGCATGCGCGCGATGGGGATTGATGGCGCCTATCTGCGCGAGATGCGCAAGGAAGGCGTCATCCTGCGCGATCCCGACGATGCGATCGCGCTGCGCGCGGTCGGGGCGGGGCACGCCCCCCCGCTTTCGGCATCGAAGGGAACCAAGGGTGCAAAGGGCGACAAGTCGGCGACGATCCGAATGGGTCCGGGCGGCGTGATCGAGGCCCGCTCGGGCGATGGTCGGGTCGCACGGATCGAGATGCCCGCGACACCCGAACCGCCGGCACCGCCCGAGCGCTGACGTTCGGACGTTCGTCCGAACTCACACGTCGCTGATCGAAACAATGTTTGGAAACGCCGCTGCGGCGGCGAGCGCTGTCGCTCGCCTGGCGCACGGAGGGAGAAGTGTTGCCATGAAGACCCCCATGATCGCATCGAGCCTCGCCTTTCTCGCGCTGCTCGCCTGCTCCGCGCCCGGCCGGAGCACGACCGCCGATGCGGCGCCGGACACCGATGAAATCCGCTGGCAGGTCGAATCCGATGCCGGCAAGGGCGACACCCCCCGGCTACGGCTGAGCCACCGGACGTCGACGAACGACATGGCGCTCGACGACGCGCTGGCGCGGTCGCGCCCCGAATTCGCTGCCGCCCGGGCCGCGCTCGGCGGTGCCGCCGGCGCCGTGTCCTTCCGCGTCGCGCACGAAGCGGGGACGCTCGACTGCAACGGCACCCTCGCCCGCGCCTATGACGGCGAAGGCCGGTGCCGCTTCGCGCCCGACACGGGGTTCGAGCGCGGACTCGCCGACCGCGGGCTCACCCCCGCCAAAGGATCGGATCTGCTCGCAATGCTGATGGTCGATGCGACGCTGGCGCTGGCCGACGGGCTGGCGCGCGAGGGGGTAAAACCCGAAGACACCGGCGACCTGATCGGCGCGGCCGCGCTCGGCGTGACACCCGATTATGTGCGCGACCTCAGGACCGCTCCGATGAAGCTCACCCGCATCGCCGATGCCATCGCGTGTCGCGCGCTCGGCATCGACGGACCCTATGTCCGCGAGCTTGCCGAGGCGGGCTATACCGACCTCTCGTCCGACGATGTGGTGGGGATGAAGGCGCTGGGCGTGACCGGCGCCTATGCAAAGGCGATGAACAAGACGGCGGGGGCGGCACGATGAAGACGCTGTCCAGCCTGTCCGCGCTCGCCGCGGTGCTCGCCGCCACGCCCGCCATGGCGCAGGACGCCCCCTCCGGCGACACCCCGCCGCCCGCGCCCGTCGAAGCATCGACCGCCAGCCAGCGAACCTCGGGACAGGTCTATGCCCCCGCCGACTTCGCCCGCTACGCGCCGAAGAATGCCTATGACATGCTGATTCAGGTCCCGGGTTTTTCGATCCGCGACAATGAAAATCTGCGCGGCCTGGGGGTCGCCACGGGCAATGTCCTGTTCAACGGCGAGCGGCCGTCAAACAAGGCCGACGACATGTACACCCAATTATCGCGCATCCCCGCGGGCGACGTCGAGCGGATCGAGATCGTCGACGGCGCGACGCTCGACCTCCCCGGGCTGTCGGGGCAGGTCGCCAACATCGTCTATCGCGCGGACAATTTCTCGGGGCAATTTTCGTGGCGCCCCGAATTTCGCGCCTATTACACCGACCGGCTGTTCACCCGCGGCAGCGTCTCGGTACGCGGCCGCGCCGGCACCATCGAATATGAAGCCGCGCTCGACAACGACGATTCGGCGCGCAGCGGTGCGGGCGGCCCGACACTGATCAGGGACGAGGATGGCGACATCGTCGAACGGCGCAACGACATCTGGAACACGCACTACGATACACCCAAGCTGTCGGGCCGGATCAAATGGGACGGACCGGGGGGCAGCGTCGCGAACCTCGGCGCACACTATCAGCGCAAATATGACCGCTATTTCGAAAACGGCATCCGCACGAGCCCCGATACCGCCGATCGCTACCGGACCGTGCGCACCGACAACGACAGCTGGAACTACGAGGTCGGCGGCGACTGGCAGTTCGGCGCCGGCCCCGGCAAGCTCAAGCTGATCGGGCTGCGCCGCTTCAGCCACGAACCCTATTCGCAGGAGATCGTGACCCGCTTCGCCGACGGCCGGCCCGCGGAAGGCGATCGCTTCGCGCAGGTCGGCGACCTCGGCGAGACGATCGCGCGCGGCGAATATCAGTGGAAGATGTGGGGCGGCGACTGGCAATTGTCGGGCGAGGCCGCGTTCAACACGCTCGACAATATCGCCTCGATCGGGCTGCTCACCGACGGCGAATTCGTCAACCAGCCCTTTCCGGGCGGCACGGGCGGGGTGAGCGAAGACCGCTACGAGGGGCTGCTCAGCTTCGGGCGCAAGCTCACCGACACATTCTCGTTCCAGCTGGTCGCCGGCGCCGAACATTCGACGATCACGCAGGCGGGCCCGAACGGCGTCGAGCGCAGCTTCGCGCGGCCGAAAGGGTCGCTGACGCTGTCGTGGACGCCGTCGCCCGATTTCGACGCCTCGCTCAAGATCCGCCGCCGCGTGCTCCAGCTGTCCTTCTACGACTTCCTCGGCCGCGCCTTCCTCAACGACGGCAATCAGAACGAGACCAATTTCGATCTCCGACCGCAACAGGACTGGAGCTACGAGGCCGAGATCAACAAGAAATTCGGCGCGTGGGGCTCGACCAAGATCATCCTCATCTACCGCGACGTCGAGGATCGGGTCGACATCGTGCCGGTCGGCACCGGCGAGGCGGTGGGCAATATCGCGAGGGCCAAGGCAGGCGCGATCGACTGGACCGCGACGATCAATCTCGACCCCGCGGGGCTCAAGGGGGTCAAGCTCGAAACGCGTGCGTTGCTTCAGGAATCGACGTTGCGCGATCCCTTCACCGGCGAAAAACGTCAGTGGAGCGGTTTTACCGACAGGATCATCAGTGCCGACGTCCGCCACGATGTCGCGGGCACCGACTGGGCGTGGGGCGCGGGCGCCGAATATTCGCACAACCAGCCCAACTACCGCCGCAACCAGGTCGACCGCATTTGGGAAGGCCCGGTGTGGGCCAATGTCTTCGTCGAGCACAAGGATGTGATGGGATTGACGGTGCGCGCCTCGATCTCGAACGCGGTCGGCGCACGCTCGCGCCGCGACCGCATCGTTTACACCGAGGTACGCGGCGTAAGCCCCATCGCCTTCGTCGAGGAGCGCAACCGCCGCATCGGCCCGATCTTCGCCTTTTCGGTACGCGGAAAAATCTAAACCTCCGGAGTGAACGGCCCTCCGCGGTTAAAAACGGCCTCACCCCGTTCCCCGTGGCGAAGAAAGCCGATACCCAGCCACGGCAAACCGGCTAATGCTGGCCCCATGCCGCGCCGCCGCACCAAAATCTATTTCGACGGCGGCTGCCGCCCCAATCCCGGCCCGATCGAGATCGCGGTGGTGACCGGCGGGATCGCCGCGATCGACCGGAATATCGGCACCGGGGGCAGCCTTGATGCCGAATGGCTCGCGCTGATCGCCGCGCTGCGGCTCGCGCGGGCGCGCGGGCTCGCCAATTATGTGCTTCTGGGTGACGCCGCGACGGTGATCGCACAGGCGAACGGCACCGTTCGCGCGCGCGGCGCGGCGGCGGATCATCTCGCCGTCTTCCGCGCGCTCGCCGCCGAGGGGCCAGCGCCGCGAATCCGCCACATCGGGCGGGCGCAGAATCTCGCCGGGATCGCGCTCGCACGCCTCCACGGCCGCTGATTACCGGCTCGGCCGGACTTGAGAAACCAACGGCCTGTCAGCAACCGCCCCGGCGCATGTTGACCTCCTCCTGTCACAAACGCAGTCCGCGAAGGACGAATGTGCGGGGGCCGGACCAAAGGGGGGGCGGACCTCGCCGTTTGCGCTTCGCATTCCCGAAAGTCCAAGCCCCCCTATGAAGTTCTTCCACCGCTTCACTTCCGCCGCCAGCGACATGGCGATCGATCTCGGCACCGTGAACACGGTCGTCTATGTCCGTGACCGCGGGATCGTCCTCAACGAACCTTCGGTCGTCGCGCTCGAAACGCGCGACGGGGTGCGCCGTGTCAAGGTCGTCGGCAATGACGCCAAGCCGATGATGGGCAAGACCCCCGACAATATCGAGGCGATCCGCCCGCTCCGCGACGGCGTCATCGCCGACATCGCCGTCGCCGAACAGATGATCAAATATTTCATCGACAAGGCGGCGGGCGGTACCGGTCCGCTCCGCCGGCGCAGCAATGTCGTCGTGTGCGTGCCTTCGGGATCGACGATGGTCGAACGCCGCGCGATCCGCGACGCCGCGTCGAACGCCGGCGCGCTGTCGGTGCAGCTGATCGAGGAATCGCTCGCCGCCGCGATCGGCGCCGGCCTGCCAGTCACCGAACCGCGCGGCGCTATGGTCGTCGACATCGGCGGTGGCACCACTGAGGTCGCGGTGCTGTCGCTCGGCGGCATCGCCTACAGCAATTCGGTCCGCGGTGGCGGTGACAAGATGGACGAGATGATCTCCTCCTACATTCGCCGCAAGCACAACCTCATGATCGGCGAAATGACCGCCGAGCGCGTCAAACTCACCATCGGCTGCGCGGTTCCGCCCGACGGCTCCGGCATGGTGATGGGAGTCAAGGGACGCGACCTCGTCACCGGGCGCCCCGCCGAGGTCGAAGTGTCGGAGGTCGAAGTCGCCGAAGCGCTCGCCGAGCCCGTCGGGCAGATCGTCGGTGCGGTGCGCGCGGCGCTCGAACAGACGCCGCCCGAACTCTCCGCCGACATCATCGACGAAGGCATCACGCTTACCGGCGGCGGTGCGTTGCTCCGGCGGATGGATATCGCAATCGCGCGCGCGACCGGGCTCCCGGTCGCGGTCGCCGACAATGCACTGCTGTGCGTCGCAGTCGGCGCGGGCCACGCCTTTGAGGATCGCGACTATCGCAGCGTCCTGATCGCTGCGTGAAGCCCGACGCCGCGGCGTAGCCGGGACGCGGCAGTGCCGCGGGACCGCACTGGCGAGCGCCGGTGTGGAACCCGCAGCCAGCCGGTCAGAAACGATAGGTCCAGCTGAAGTACCAGCCCGGATCGTCGAGGCTCTGCGCCATCCGCGCCTGCTGCGCATGATCGACCAGGATCTGCGCAAAGACCTTGCCGTCGCCTTCAAGCTTGCCGCCCGAAAGCTCGGCGCTCAGCTGCTTAAATTCTTCCTCGGTCAGTTCGACTTGACGTGCCATCGCTCTTCCTCCTCTTCCTTGCCTGAACTTCCTCGATCAGCGGCCGCAGCCCGCAGCATCCCCCGGGCAGACCGGCCGCGGCGCGCATGCGCGCATCGTGCGGACAGCCGCCCCGGCAAACCCCGACGAACGGACAGGGCGCCATCGCCGCCTTCAGCGACGCTTCTTCGGCGCGCAGCGCCGCCATGCCCGGCGCATCGGCAATCTGGTCGGCGAGCGACCGCACGCCGAGGCGGCCGAAGTGGAAGCCCGCACCGCCGTCATATTTGTCGCAGGGAGCGACCTCGCCCGTCGGCTCGACGGTGATGAACCGCCCCATGCACGACGCCGAATGCACGCAGATCAGCGGCTTGCCGCCCGCGACATTATTCTCGAGCGATTCGAACTCGCGAATGCTCAGCACGCCACGAAACCGGTCGTCCCACACCGCATAGAGCCGGACCATGAAATCGACAAAAGCATCGAACGGAAGGTAGGAATCGCCGTCGCGCCGCTCTCCCGACGCATCGGGGATCGCGTTGAGCAGCGCGACCCCCGTCAGCCCGCATTCGGCGAGCGATTCCAGATAGCGGGCGGGGTCGACCGCCAGCACATCCTCGGTCAGCACCGCCAGCCCGCCGAAGCGGATTCCGCCCGCCTTCAGCCGCGCGATCCCCCGCTGCACCGCGGCCCAGCTGCCGCGCCCGGCCTTGTCGAGACGGCGGCTGTCGTGCAGTTCGGGGGTGGCGTCGATGCTGACGCCGACCTCGAAATCATGCGCCTGCCAAAAGTCGATCCACGCGTCCGAAATCAGCGTCGCATTGGTCTGGATCGCGTTGCGCACCGTCTGTCCGGTCCGCTTGAAGAGCAGCTGAAGATAGACCGCCTTGGCAAAGAAGGCGACCGGGAGCAGCGTGACTTCGCCGCCGTGCCAGACGAAATCGACCTCGCGCACCGCCGGCGACGACAGCAGATCGCGGGTCGCCCGCGCCATCACCTCGAACGTCATAGGGCGGCTCGGCGCGCCGCGCCACGAATGGCAATAGGTACAGCGCAGGTTGCACAGGCGCGTCGCCTTCATGATCGCCGTCATCGACGCCGCGGGGAAGGCCGAGCGCGCAGGCGGCGACAGCGCGATGCGGTCCAGCGTTTCGCGGTCTTGCGGTGTCAGCAGGCCGATGAGCGCGCCGGCGTGCGGCGGCAGGAACGCCGCAAGGGCGTGGGCCGGCGCATCCCGGTCCGATCGCAGCTGCTGGTCCGCCTGCGGCATCCCCACCCTCCCGATATCCACCGCGCAGACTGGGTGGGCGGCCTTGCGACGGCAACGGCGAGCGCCTCCGCAACGGATGCATTTTTGGTCCGGATCGGTGGCTATCCCCCACACGGCTGCGCCGCCGCGCCACACCGGTGAGTCCGCAACGGACCCATATCGGCGGCCGGGTCAGTCGGTCGCGGCGATTCCCCATGCGCGGCGAAAGGTATCGACCGCCGCGTCGATGTCGCGCGGCAGGCGGCTATGGTCGCGCCCCTCGGGCAGGCCCAGCACGGCATGATAATAGACCCCCGACTGGCAGAGGCCCGCGAAATGATAGACCGCCTGCATCGGGTCGCCCATGCGCAGTTCGCCGCGCACCATCTTTTCTCCCATCCACGCGGCGAGGCGCGCCTTGCCCCGGCGCGGCCCGCGCTCGTAAAAGGTCTCGGCGAGGTGCGGAAAGCGCTCGGCCTCGCCGACGACGAGGCGATAGAGCGAAAGCAGCGGCGTCGACAGCAGCGTCGATATCAGCACATAACCGAACCGCCGCAGCACCTCGGGCACGGGTTCGTCGACCGGCAGCTCGACCTGCAAGGCGGTACCATAATGTTCGACGAGGTCGTCGGCGACCGCCGCGAACAGCTCCTCCTTCGACGGGAAATAGCTCCACAGCGTGGTTTTCGAACCGCCGACCTTGCCCGCGACCGCCGACATCGTCGTGCCGGCATAGCCGTTGGCGAAAAACAGCTCGCGCGCGGCATCGACGAACGCCTGGCGCCGCGCCGCGGCGGCATCGTCGGGTGCGCTCCGGCCTTCGGCCGTACTGTCTGGTATCATTTCAATTGACAACGCATTCTCCGCCGTTCAAGGGCGCATGATACCAGCTAGTATCGTTGGACGCCATGCCCCGATCATTGTTTCTCTCCTCCGCGGTTCTGGCCCTGCTGGCGGGATGCGCCGCGGTTCCCGACCTTGGGCCGAAACCCGTGCCGGCGTCGCCCGCGACGCTCGAAACGCGGCAGGCCTTTGCCGACGCGTCGGGCGAATGGCCGGCCGAGGGCTGGTGGCGCGCATGGGGCGATCCCCAGTTCGACACGCTGATCGCCGAGGGGCTGGCGAACGCGCCCGACGTCGCGATCGCCGCGGCGCGGGTGCGCGCCGCCGACGCGTTCGCCCAGCAGGCGGGCGCCGCGCTCGGCCCGCGGGCCGCCGTCGAGGCGAGTGCCGGCGGCGTCCAGCAAAGCAAGACCATGGGCATCCCGCCGCAGTTCGTGCCCGACGGGGTCGAGGATACGGGGCGTGTCGCCGCGACCTTTGCCTTCGACCTCGACCTGTGGGGCCGCAACCGCGCGGCGCTTGCCGCCGCGACGTCGGAGGCCGAGGCGGCGCGCGTCGATGCGGCGCAGGCACGGCTGATGCTGGCCACCGGAATCGCGGCGGCCTATGCCGATCTTGCGGGGCAATATGACGCGCTCACTGTCGCCGAGAATGCGGCGCGGATCCGCGCGGCGAGCGCCGAACTGGCTGCGGAGCGCACCCGCGCCGGGCTCGACAACCGGGCGAGCGAGCGCCAGGCCGAAAGCCGGTCGGCCGCTGCGCGCGCCGATGTCGTCGCGCTGGAGGAGGCGATCGCGCTGACGCGGCACCGCATTGCCGCGCTGCTCGGCGCCGGTCCCGATCGCGGACTCGCGCTGGCTCGACCCGCGCTCGCGGCGCCGACCGTCGGTCTGCCCGCCGACGCCGGCATCGGCCTGATCGGGCGGCGCCCCGACATTGTCGCGGCGCGGCTGCGCGCCGACGCCGCAGGGCGGCGCATCGACGTGGCGCGCGCCGATTTCTATCCGAACATCAGCCTGTCGGCGCTGGTCGGGCTGCAATCGCTGGGGCTGTCGCACCTGTTCGACAAGGGCTCCGGCTATGGCAATGGTGGCGTCGCGCTCAGCCTGCCGATCTTCGACGGCGGGCGGCTCCAGGGCCGCTATCGCGGCGCGCGCGCCGATTATGACCTGGCGGTCGCTTCCTATGACCGCACGCTGGTCGCGGCGCTGCGCGAGGTCGCCGACACGGTGGCGAGCCGCGCCGCCAACGCGCGGCAGCTCGCCGAACGGCGCGCCGCGCTCGCCGCCGCCGAAGAGGCGGCGAAGCTCGCCGGACTGCGCTATCGCGCGGGGCTTTCGAACCAGATCGTTGCCCTGACCGCCGAGGACGGCATGGTCGCGCTTGCGCGCGCGGTCGCCGAGCTCGAGGCGCGCCAGCGCGCGCTCGACGTCGCGCTGATCCGCGCCCTCGGCGGCGGCTATGCCGCGCAGACTTCAACAGGAGAGCTATGATGGCCGACGATACGGCGGCGACCGAGACCGACGCGGCGCGCGGCGCCAAGCGCAGGAAGCTGTTCCGCATCTTCGGCATCGCGCTGGTCGTCATCGCGGCCGGCTGGGGCATCTGGTACGTTCTGACGCAGGCGGGGCGCGTACACACCGACAACGCCTATGTCGGCGCCGATTCGGCGGTCGTCACCGCGCTGATCGCCGGCCCGGTCCACGAGGTTCGCGTCGCGGGCACGCAGGCGGTGAAAAAGGGCGACATTCTGGTCATTCTTGATGACGCCGACGCCCGCATCGCGGTCGCCGATGCCGAGGCGGCGCTGCGCCAGGCGCGTCAGCGTTACGGCCAGGCGGGCGCCAGCGCCGACGCCGCCCGTGCGCGCGTGACGGCACGCGGAGCCGATGTGAATCAGGCGCGCGCGCGGCTGCGCGACGCCGACGCGGCGGTCGCCCGCGCGCAGAGCGAGCTCGCGCGGCGCGAAAGCCTGGCGGGAACCGGCGCGGTGTCGGGCGAGGAACTGACCGCCGCGCGCGCGGCGCTGCAATCGGCGCGCGCGGCGCGCGACCTGGCCGGAGCGGGAATAGCCGCGGCACAGGCGACGCAGGGTTCGGCGAGCGGCGACCTTGGCGCCGCCGAGGCGCTCGTGCGCGGAACGACGATCGACACCGCCCCCGACGTCGCAGCGGCGCAGGCGCGGCTCGACAAGGCCCGGCTCGACCTGGCGCGCACCGTGATCCGCGCGCCGGTCGGCGGTATCGTCACCAACAAGCAGGTGCAGGTGGGGCAGCGCATCGCCGCCGGGGCGCCGATCATGACGATCGTCCCGATCGACACCGCCTATGTCGATGCCAATTACAAGGAAAGCCAGTTCGGCAAGATCCGGATCGGCCAGCCGGTCGAGCTTGTGTCGGACTATTATGGCGACGACGTCGTCTATCGCGGCCGGGTCGTCGGCATCGCCGGCGGGACCGGCGCCGCCTTTTCGCTGATCCCGGCGCAGAATGCGACGGGCAACTGGGTGAAAGTGGTGCAGCGCCTGCCGGTGCGCATCGCGCTCGATCCGAAGCAGCTGAAGGCGCATCCGCTGCGTGTCGGCCTGTCGATGGAAGCAACGATCGACACGCGCGGCGGAACGTGACCGTGCATCGCGCCAATCCGTCGCCGCGCCGGGCCGAAGGCGATGCGGTGATCGCCGGCGTGCGATCGCTTCGCTTTGTCTGCCGCGACGGGATTCGGCAGCTGAATCATGGCTAGCGCCGCCGCGCCGCCATCCGCGCTCCTGGCGGACGACCCCGCGCCGCTGCGCGGGGCCAGGCTGATCGCGGCGGCCTTTGCGCTCGCACTCGCCAACTTCGTCGTGGTGCTCGATTCGACGATCGCCAATGTGTCGGTGCCGCATATCGCGGGCGGGCTCGCGGTGTCGCCGACCCAGGGGACGTGGGTGATCACCAGCTATGCGGTCGCCGACGCGATCAGCGTGCCGCTCACCGGCTGGCTCGCGATGCGTTTCGGCACCGTGCGCTGGTTCCTCTGGTCGATCGTCGGCTTCGGCCTCTTCTCCTTCCTTTGCGGTATATCGCGTACGCTCGATGCGCTGATCTTTTTCCGTATCCTCCAGGGGCTCGCCGGCGGTCCACTGATGCCGCTGTCGCAGATCCTGCTACTGCGCATCTTTCCCAAGGAAAAGGCCGGGATAGGCCTTGCCATCTGGGCGATGACGACGACGACGGCACCGATTCTCGGGCCGATCCTGGGCGGGCTGATCAGCGACAACTGGAGCTGGCCGTGGATCTTCTTCATCAACCTGCCCGTCGTCGCGATCTGCTTCTTCGGCGTCGCGAGCCTGCTCGGGCCGTTCGAGACCAAACGCGCCAAGGCACGGATCGACACCGTCGGACTGATCCTGCTCGTGCTGTCGGTCGGCGCTTTCCAGCTGATGCTCGACACCGGGCGCGAGCACGACTGGTTCGGGTCGGCGTGGATCGTGACGCTGGCGATCGTCGCCGCGCTCAGCTTCGTCGCCTTCGTCATCTGGGAACTCACCGACGCCAATCCGGTCGTCGACCTGCGCGTCTTCCGCTTCCGGGGGTTCAGCTTCGCGACGATCGCCATCTCGCTCGGCTTCGGCGCCTTTTTCTCGCAGGTCGTGCTGACGCCGCTCTGGCTCCAGCAGGTCGCGGGCTATACCGCGACCGATACGGGTTATATCGTCGCATGGATCGGGGTGTTCGCGGTGCTGCTGTCGCCGGTCGCGGCGGGGCTGATCGGCAAGATCGACATCCGCATCTCGATCAGCGCGGGCATCTTGTGGATGGCCTTTGTCTCGATCCTGCGCGCCAGCTGGAACGCCGACGTCGATTACTGGACGCTCGCGCTGCCGCACCTGCTCCAGGGCATGGGCATGCCCTTCTTCTTCGTCGGGCTGACCGCGCTCGCGCTGTCGAGCGTGCCCGCCGACAAGCAGACCTCGGCGGCGGGGCTGATGAGCTTCCTGCGCACCCTGTCGGGCGCGATCGGCACCGCGGTCGCGACGACCGCGTGGGACAGCCAGAGCCGCGTCGCGCGATCCGAAATGGTGAGCAGCATGAACGACACCGGCGGCACGATGGACATGCTCCAGCGCGCCGGGCTGACGCTCGAACAGGCGCGCGCCGCGATCGAGCGGCTGGTCGAGGTACAGGCATCGACGATCGGGGTGCTCCACCTGTTCCTCGCCGCGGGCGTCGTCTTCCTGATCGCCGCCGCCTCGGTCTGGTGCGCGCCGCTGCCCAAGCAAGTGTCGATGGGCGCGTCGCACTAGAGCGGATCCGCATGTCTTGTTATGGCGCAGCGATCAGGCTGCGTCGCCCGGGGGATAGCGAGGCTGTGAAACATACCGAACCATTGCCGATCCATCACAGCTGGCCGATCTACGAGCGCGAGCGTCACTTCGCGCTCGGCCAGCTGCTGCCCGACGCCGTTCTCGACGCCAGTTCGGCGATGGCCGATCATGCCCGCCGCGCGCTGCCGTCGCTGCCCGCACCGGGTACCTGGGCCTATGACTTCGACACCGCCAGCCTGAGCTGGTCGCCCGAAGTCTATGCGCTGTTCGGCCTGCCCGACGGCGCGCGCATCTCGCGCGACGAAACGGCGGCGCTCTATTGCACCGATTCGCGCGTCGCGATGGAACGGCTTCGCGCCTACGCGATCCGCCACCGGCGTGGCTTCACGCTCGATGCGCAGATCCAGCCGGCACGGGGCCGGCGGCGATGGATCCGCCTGATCGCCGCGCCGGTGTGCGTCGACGACCGCGTCGTCAGGCTCCACGGGCTGAAATTGCGAGTCCCGGCCCGGCAACGCTGAACCCGGCGGCGCCAGCAGGTTCAGGCGTAGGCGTCGATCGCGGCGCGATGCTGCGCCTTCTCCGCATCATCGAGGAACGACCCGGCAAAGCTGTTGTGCGCGAGCGTGACGATGTCCGCCTTCGACAGGTCGAGCGCATCGGCGACCGCGACATAGTTGGCGTTCACATAGCCGCCGAAATAGCTGGGATCGTCGCTGTTGACCGTCGCACGGAGCCCCGCGTCGAGCATGGCCTTCAGCGGGTGCGCGGCCATGTCGCCGACGACGCAAAGCTTGAGGTTCGACAGCGGACAGACGGTGAGCGTCATGCCCTCGGCCGCCAGCCGCGCGACCAGCGCCGCATCCTCAAGGCTGCGGTTGCCATGGTCGATGCGGTCGACCTTCAACAGATCGAGCGCTTCGTGGACATAGTCGGGCGGGCCTTCTTCGCCCGCGTGCGCGACGATCTTGAGGCCGAGCCCCTTGGCGCGGGCAAAGACGCGTGCGAATTTCGACGGCGGGTGCCCCACCTCACTGCTGTCGAGGCCGACGCCGTCGATGCGGTCCAGCCAGGGCAGGGCTTCGTCGAGCGTCGCCTCGGCTTCGGCCTCGCTGAGGTGGCGGAGAAAACACAGGATGAGCTTCGAACTGATCCCGTGCTGCGCCTTCGCGTCATCGAGCGCGCGCGTAATGCCGGCGAGGACGGTTTCGAAGGCGACGCCGCGTGCCGTGTGCCCCTGCGGGTCGAAGAAAATCTCGACGTGGCGGACATTGTCGGCATGCGCGCGCGCAAGATAGGCGGCGGTCAGCTCGTAAAAATCCTGCTCGGCGATCAGCACTCCCATGCCCTGATAATAGATGTCGAGGAAATCCTGGAGGTTCGAAAAGTCATAGGCGGCGCGCACCGCCTCGACCGACGCGAAAGGGATGGCGACGCCGTTGCGCTGCGCGAGCGCGAACATCAGCTCGGGCTCGAGCGACCCTTCGATATGGAGGTGGAGTTCGGCCTTGGGCAGGCCGGCGATGAACGCCGCGCGCTCGGCGGACGATGCGAAACCTTCAGCCATGCGGCACCTCTTCTTCGCGCAGGATGATCGCCGCCTCGGGCTTGTGGCGGCGAATCTCGTCGATCGTCAGCCCGTCGATCTCGTGCGGAAAGATCAGCCACTGATCGGTTTCGTGCACGAAATAATCGGGCTTGAGGTCGGTGACGTTGCGACCGGGCTTGTACCACACGGTGGCGATCCGGATATCGCGCGGCATGTTGTGGCGGCAACGCGCGCGCAGTTCGGCGATGAAGGCGCGGATGCTGCGCCCCGAATCGAACACATCGTCGATGACGAGCAGCCGGTCGTCGGGGTTCAGCGTGTCGATCAGATAGCCCAGCGCGAACACCTTCACCTCGGGATCCTGCCGGTCGATCGCGTGGTAGGAAGAGGTACGGATCGCAATATGATCGCAATGCTGGCCGTGATAATCGAGCAGTTCCTGCACCGCGATCCCGACCGGCGCGCCGCCGCGCCAGATGCCGACCAGATGCGTCGGTTTGAACCCGCTGTCGATCACCTGCATGCCAAGGCGGAGCGAATCGGCAAGCAGGTCGTTGGCGCTGAGGAAAATCTTCTCGATGGTCATGGCGGAGACATAGACCCGCGACGCGGCGCCGCCAATCCGTCTCGCAACCGGTGACGGATCGCATCGGCCGCGATAAAGGCCGGTCCGGTGACCCGAAAGCAATCCCCGACGATCGCGATCATCGCCAGCGCCCTGCTGCTCGGCGCCTGCGGCTCCACGCCGCCGCTGCGCGTGATGGCGTGCGCCGACGCGCCCGCCGCGCCGGTGCGGAGCGACGGCGAAAGCCGGACCGCGACGCTGTCGGTCCTGACCTACAATCTGGAAGGCCTCGGCTGGCCGGCGCGCAAGGGCCGCGCGCGCCAATTGGCACAGATCGGATCGCGGCTGGCGGCGATGAACGCCGCAGGCACCGCCCCCGACGTCGTGCTGTTCCAGGAGATGTTCAGCCCCGCCGCCAAGCGCGCGGTCGCGGCGAGCGGCTATCCCGCCATCGCGCCCGGGCCGCGCCGTCTCGACCCGCCCGACGCCGTCAACGGACGGATGCCGGGGTCAGCGAAGCCGCTGAAGGGCGAGGTCGGCATCCGCCTGCTCGGCAGCGGGATCGCGATCGCATCGCGCTACCCGATCGTCGCGGTCGAAACCGACGCCTATGGCCGCCGCGCCTGCGCGGGGCTCGACTGTCTCGCGAACAAGGGCGTCATGCTCGCGCGCCTCCATCTCCCCGGCGTGCCCGGGCTCGTCGACGTCTACAACACCCACATGAATTCGCGCGCGGCGTCGGGCGTCGCCGAGCCGCGCAACCTCGCGGCGCATGCACGGCAGGCGCTCGCTGCGTCGGATTTCATCGCACGGACGCAGGCGCCCGAAAACCCGCTGATCCTCGGCGGCGATTTCAACATGCGCCATTCGGAGGCGCGGTGGGAGGGATTTTCGGCGCATCATCCGCTCGCGCTGGTGCACGAGGTGTGCATCGATCCCGCATCGGGATGCCAGGTCGCGCTGTCATGGGACGGCGACGAACCCTGGATGGACACGCAGGACCTGCAATTTTTCGCGAACGGCGAACGGCTGGCGATCCGGCCGCTGCGCGTCGAGGCGATGTTCGACGGCCGCCCCGACAGCCCGCGATTGTCGGACCATGACGGTTTCCTCGTCACCTACGAGCTGCGCTGGCCCGCGGCGACGGTACCCGTGCCCGCCTGCTGACCGCGCGCTTTTGCGTTCGCCTCTGGACTTCGCGTCGCTGGAATATTATGTATGGTAATGTGCATGGATTTATGCACGGTATCATGCAGGACATCGGACGATGACGACCGAACTCGAAGGACGCGACAAATGGCTCTGGATCTACCGGACCGGGCTCCATGGTCATTGTCCGCGCTGTGGCGAGGGGAAGATGTTCCGGCGCTGGCTCAAGGTCGCGGACCGCTGCGAGGTTTGCGGACTCGACTATGAGTTCGCGACCCCCGACGATGGCCCGGCCTTCTTTTCGCTCTGCTTCATCGCCTTTCCGCTGCTCTTCCTCGTCGTCTGGTTCGAGGTCGCGCTCAATCCGCCCTGGTGGGGGCACCTGATCGTGTCGGGGCCGCTGATGATCGTCCCCTGCCTGCTCGCGCTGCAGCCGATCAAGGGCTGGCTCGTCGCCTCGCAATATGTGAACAAGGCGCAGGAAGCCGGCACCGGCGCGCTGTGGGCCGAGCTCAACGCGCGCGTGAAGGATTCGCGCACGAGAGGGGAGGCAGTCGGCGACAGCGATGGCTGAGGCATGGGTTCCCGACCTCGCCCGGACCACGGGCGCCAAATATCTTGCGATCGCCGAGGCGATGGCGGCTGCGATCGAAAGCGGGCGGCTGCGCGCCGGCGACCGGCTGCTGCCGCAGCGCGACATGGCCGCGCGACTCGGGGTCGACCTCACCACCGTCACCAAGGCTTATGACCGGGCGCGCGGGCGCGGGCTGATCGGCGCGCGCGGCCGCGCGGGAAGCTTCGTGCTGGCGCAGGAAATGATCCCCGCTGGCGCCCCCCCGCTCGATACCGGGATGAACATGCCCCCCGAGGTCGCCGGCGGCTCGCTGCTCGCGACATGGGAACGCACGGCAAGCGCGCTGCTGCGCGCGCCGGGGGCCGGCGCGCGGCTCCATTATACGCCGGCGGGCGGGCGCGCCGCCGACCGCGCCGCGGGTGCGGCGATCTTCGACCGGCTCGGCCTTGCGAGCGACCCCGATCAGGTGATCGTCACCGCAGGAGCGCAGAACGCGCTGCACGCCATCGTCGCCGCGACGCTGCGGCCCGGCGATGTCGTCGCCTGCGGCACGCATGTCTATTCGGTCTTTCTCGCGCTCGCGCGAAAGGCCGGGCTGCGCCTCGCGCCGCTCGATCGCGTCGGTGCCGATGCGCTCGACGCGCTGTGCCGCACCACCCGGGTCGCCGCACTCTATCTGGTGCCGACCATCGACAATCCCACGACGCACACGCTCGATCCCGACGAACGCCGTGCCCTCGCGGCGGTCGCGCGGCGGCACGGCGTGCGGCTGATCGAGGACGACGCCTACGGCCAGTTGCCCGAACAGCCGCTCGCGCCGGTGACCAGCTTCGCCCCCGACCTCGGCTTCTACGTCGCCAGCCTGTCGAAGATCCTGTCGCCCGCTCTGCGCGTCGCACATGTCCGCGCGCCGTCGATGCGCGACGCGCTCGCGCTCGCAGCGGAAGTCCATGCAACCAGCGTGATGGCGCCGCCGCTCGACGCCGCGCTCGTCACCCACTGGCTCGACAACGGCAGCTACGACCGGCTGGTCGCCGAAACGCGCGCCGAGGCGAAGGCCCGGCAGGCGATCGCCGCGTCGATCCTGCCCGGCGGCAGCTATGCCGCGCACCCGTGCGGCTATCATCTGTGGGTTCCGTTGCCCGCGGGGATCGATCAGGGGCAACTCGCGGGCGTGCTGCGCGCCGCGGGGCTGACCGCGATCACCGCCGACGCCTTCGCTGCGGGTGAGGACGGCGGATCGGCGCTGCGCGTCTCTCTGGGCGGCGCGATCACCCGCGAAGACCTCGCGCGCGGACTGACGATGCTCGAAATGCAGCTGTCGGCCGGCAACCGCGGGGCCGGCGTGATCTAAGGCGGCGCGCGTTTCATATCACCCGTTCGCCCTGAGCCCGAGCGCGATGCGAACTGAACGCACGATGCTCCGGACCTTCGTTCGGTAGCGCGACCGAACGCCCGCGATCCCGCCTCGCCGCAAAACCTCGTGCGCCTGACCGGGCCCGAAAAGGCGCGCGATACGCCCAATATTATTTTGCATTTTCGCTGCAAATCATCCCTCCTATATTTACCGCATTCAAAAAAATTGGGGTCGGCAACAAGCAGGGGGAGAAATTCACATGCGTATTATTGCGCTCATTTCCTTGATGTGCCTCGCACCCGTGCCGGCTCTCGCCGACCCGCTTCAGGTCCAGTTGAAGCTCGATGCCACACCCGCCTTTGCCCAGGATGATGCGTTCGACCTCGACGAGGATATCGTCGACGAGGGCGAATATGTCGCGACGCTCGAGGTGTCGAAGAAGAATATCTGGCACAGTCAGGGAATCGCGCTCGCTATGGGGGTCAGCTCGGCGCCCCAGAAGTTCGACGATCAGGCCCCGACCAGCGCGCGCTTCTACGAAATCCGGGTCGGCGGCGACGCGATCCGGTCGCTGCACAAGCTCACGCTTGCCGAAACGAACGATCTCGCCGACGCCGCGGTGAACGACCAGTGGCGCCCCTATGCCAAGTTCCGCCATTCGGTCTTCTACGATGGCTTTTTCGACTCGCGGGCGCGCCAAGGGCAGGACCTCACCGTCGGCCTGCGCTTCGTCGACGTCCGTACGATCATGTGCGACCATGCCGCACGCCCGGCGTCGATAGTTGGCGCGTGCAGCAACACCCCGGGTGTCAGCTGGGACGTGCGCGCCGAGGTGATGCACGGCTGGTCGTCGGACGATGCACGCGAACTCACCCAATATACGCTGCGGGCCGACCTGATTGGCCGCACCGTCGCGCGGGCCGTGCGCTTCGGCGTCCGGCTGCGCGCCGACCGGTCGCACTTCGACCATGTTCTGGTCGGGACCGAAAAGCGCAAGGAATGGCGTGTTCGCGCCGGCGTCGGGGCGAATTTCACCCCGCTCGTCAGCAGGTTGCACAAAGATCTGACGCTCGATTTCGAACTGCGCCGCCAGTGGCGCGATTCGAACGATCCGGCGCGCGACAAGGATGATTTTCATTTCCTCGCCGCAACGGGCTTCACCGTCAAATTCTGACGTCCGCGCGCACGTAGACGCGACGCGCCCACTTTCCTTCCCGGCCGGGCAGCCTATCTAGGACCGGACCCCAGCCACGGAAGCCCTGCCGATGCCGATCATGGCCGCCCGCCACTACAACAATGGCCAGCTCGTGCGCGAGCTCGGTCCCGACGACATCGTCTCCGACAATTGCGACGCCGACGACTTCTTCTGGCTCGGCCTCTACGAACCGACGCCCGGCGAACTCGAGGCCATCGCGAAGCGCTTCGGCCTTCATCCGCTCGCGGTCGAGGATGCGCTGAAGGCGAACCAGCTGCCCAAGGTCGAGGCCTATGGCGACCAGCTCTTCGTCATCGCGCGCACCGCCAACCTCGAAGGCGACACGATCGAGCCCGGCGAGACCGCGATCTTCGCGGGACCGCACTTCCTCGTCAGCGTCCGCCACGGCTCGGCGCGTACCCACACGGCCGTGCGCTCGCGGCTCGAAAGCCTGCCCGCCAAGCTCGCGCACGGCCCCGACTATGTCCTCTATGCGATCCTCGATTTCATCATCGACGGCTATTTCCCGGTCATCGACGCAATCGAGGACCGGATGCTGCTGCTTGAGGAAAGCGTGATGGACACCCCGCTCGACGCAGTCGAAATCCGCCATCTCTACGCCCAGCGGCACGAGATCATCCGCTTCCAGCGGCTCGTCGGCCTGATGAAGGAAGTCGCGGGGCGGCTCGCGACCGACGACGACCTGCCCAATATCGACGCCGCGGTGCGCCCCTTCTTTCGCGACATATGGGATCATGTCCAGCGCGCCGAATTCCGCCTGACCAGTCTGCGCGACATCGCAGCTTCGGTGATCGAGACCAACGGGCTGCTCGAACAGCAGCGCCAGGGCGTCATCACCCGCCAGCTCGCCGCTTGGGCCGCGATCCTCGCGGTGCCGACCGCGATCGCCGGCATCTACGGCATGAACTTCGACTTCATGCCCGAACTCGGCTGGAAACTCGGCTACCCCTACGCGCTCGGGCTGATCTTCGGCGGCTCGGCGCTTGTCTTCTGGCGCTTCAAGCATATCGGCTGGCTGTAGCCACGACAGGCGCCGGATCACTCCGCCGTCTTCGGCGTCCACTTGCCCCTGGTCCGGCTGGTCAGGTGAAAGCGACGACAACGGTCGCAGCGATAGGGCCGCAGCACCAGCCCGCTCCGCTGCGCCGCGACCACTGCTTCCTCCGCCGTCGCGTAGCGTGCCTTGCGCGCACAGATGCTCGCCCGCGTCCGCATCGCGTCAGGCGGCCAGCACCTTCGCCATCATCCGCTCTTCCTTTTCGATCCACGGCGCCATGCTCGGCCGCGACAGGATCGCCGTGCTCCACGCCGCGATCCGGGGGTGCTCCGCGGGATCGACGGCTGCGCCGCAGTGGCGGAAATTCATCAGCGGCGACGCGACCGCAAGGTCGGCAAGCGTCAGCCGATCGCCGACCAGATACCCCGAATCGGGGATCGCGCCTTCCAGATAGTCGAGTAGCTTCGGCAGTTCTTCGCTTTCGGCGAGCGTCGCGGCGGCGAGGTCGCCCTCGCGGCCGAGAAATTTCGGGGCGACGATGCGGTTGAAGAACATCTTGCCGCTGCACGCCGCGAATACCGTATCGCCAAACTCCTCCCACCAGATCACCTGCCCGCGCGCCCGCGGGTCGGCGGGAATCAGGGCAGGCTCGGGATATTTCGCCTCCAGATACTGGATGATCGCGCTCGAATCGGCGAGCCGGAAACCATCGTCATCCATCGCGGGCATCTTGCCGAGCGGCGAAGCCGCCCGGAAGCCGGGGTCGGGATCGCCGATACCGACGCCCTTCAATTCGAACGCAACCCCCTTCTCACCCAGATAACCGAGCAATTTGCGCACGAAGGGCGACACCACCGAACCGTATATGATCATCTAACCGCTCCCGTCTGAGTTACTGCCGTCGCGACCGACACTAAGCGACGGGTTGCGATCCGCAACCCGTCGCTTGATGTCGTGCGTGCACCATATTGCGCTTGCCACCTGCCGCGCCGCGTGGGAATGTCGCGCGGGAGGAGCGCCACCGTCGGCATCTAAATCACAGGAAAACAAGACGATGCGCTCTGCTTTGGCAGATCGGTTGATGGGACTTCTGGTCCGCTTCGTTGGGCTGGTGATCCTGATCGCAACGCTGATCGCCGCCGCCGCCAGCTTCTTCTACAACCAGGCGCAGGAAGCCGATCAAGCCAGCCGCGTCGCGATGCAAGTCAACATGCGCCTGCGCGACCATGTCGGCGTGCTCGAGGGTGTCCGCGCCCTCTACCAGTCCGACACCGCGGCGAGCGGCCCCGGTATCCGCGCCTATCTCGCCGCGCTCCAGCCCAATGTCCATTCGCCGGGCATGGAAGGGGTAGGCATCGCCGCGGCGATGCGCGCCGGCGCGCCCGCTGGGCTTGAAGCGCAGCTGCGCACCAACTACGGCCGCGACATCCAGATCTGGCCCACGACGACAAACCAGCCCATCAGCTTCGGCGTCGTGCTCGTCGAACCCTATACGCCGCGCCGCAACGTCGCGCTTGGCTTCGACATGTACAGCGAACCGGTACGACGCGAGGCGATGCGCCGCGCCTGGCAAACAGGACGTCCGGCCGCGAGCGGTATCGTCCACCTCGCACAGGAACGCGCAGCCCAGCACAAGCAGCCGGGTTTCCTCATCTATGTCCCGGTCTATGCCCGCGCCGCTACGCCCCCGCCAGCGGCCTCCAAATCAGTTCCTCCCGCCACACCGACCGACGCGCCGACTGATGCGCCGACCGTCGCCACCGCCCCCGGCGCACGGCCGATCGAAGCGTTCGTCTATGCGCCCTTCCGCACTCACGACCTGATGACGGCGGTGCTAGGCGAACAGTTGAAGACGATGGACGGGGTCGAGGTCCGCGCCGGGCAGGGTCCGTCGGCGCCGCTCGTATTCCGACACGGCCGCATCGGCTGGGATTCCCACGAACAAAAGCTCCGCGTCGCCGACCGCCAATGGACAATTCGCATTTCCTACGGCCGCTTCATCGACCGGCTCGGCCGCCCGCTTGGCATCCTGCTCTTCGGCATTGCGCTCGCCGTACTCGCGACGCAACTCCACCGGCTGCAGCGGCGGCGGATCGATGCCGCGCAGGCCCTCGCCGAAGAGCAGGCACGCCACGCCGAAGACCGCGAACTGATGATGGGCGAAATGGCGCACAGGATGAAAAACGCCTTCGCGCGCATCGGCGCGCTGGCGCGCATCACGCTGCGCGAATCGGACAGCCTCGCGGATTTCGAAACCAAATTCGACGGGCGTATGCGCGCGCTGTCGGACGCAAAGCAGATGCTCGTCACCGGCGCGCACGATACCGTCGATCTCGGGCAGATCCTCCGCCGCGAACTCGAACTCGGCGGTCTCGCGGCTGATCAACTCGCGGCAGTGACCGGCCCCGATGTCCGTCTCGACGACGAAGGTGCACAGGCGCTATCGCTCGCGGTCCACGAATTCGTCACCAACAGCATAAAATATGGTGCGCTCGGCGGCACCGGCGATCTCCAAGTCCGTTGGACACGCGAGTCCGATGACGTCGAACTGCGCTGGGTCGAGGCCGGTCTCGCCGCCGCCCCCGACGTCGCGAACGAAAGTTTCGGCACCCGCTTCATCCGGTCGCTGATCGAACGGCAATTGAAAGGAAGCTGGATGCGCGAAGCGTCGGACAACCGCCTGACGATCGTCATCCGTTGGCCCGATCAGGGCCCGATGAGCTGACCGCGTCCCGGACATGCCCTCGATGAATCGCGATCCGCGCTGGCACATCTGGATCGACCGCGGCGGCACCTTCACCGACGTCGTCGCGCGCCGCCCCGACGGCACCGTCGTCACCACAAAATATCTGAGCGAGGATCCCGCGCGCCCGGGCGACGCGGCGATCAATGCGATCTGCGATCTCACCGGCGCGGGCAGCGGCGCGCTTCCCCCGCTCGCGATCCGCATGGGCTCGACCGTCGCGACCAACGCCTTGCTCGAACACAAGGGCGAACCGACGCTGCTCGCGATCACCCGCGGCTTCGGCGACGCGCTCACCATCGGCTATCAGGACCGTCCCGACCTCTTCGCGCGGCGGCTCGACCGCCCCCCGCCCCCGCATGCGATGGTCGCCGAGATCGCCGAGCGCACCGGCCCCGACGGCACCGTCCTGGCCCCGCTCGACGCGGCGCAGGCGCGCGTCGCGCTGCAAGCCGCGCGCGACGCCGGCCTCACCAGCATCGCGATCGTGCTGATGCACGGCTATCGCTACCCCGCACACGAGGCACGCCTTGCCGAAATCGCTTCCGAACTCGGCTTCACGCAAATCTCGACCAGCCATGATGTCAGCGCGCTGATCAAACTCGTCGGGCGCGGTGACACCACCCTCGCCGACGCCTATCTCTCACCCGTCCTCCATCACTATGTACACCAGTTTGTCGGGCAGCTCGGCGACGACGTCGACCCGCAATTCATGAAAAGCTCGGGCGGTCTCGCATCGGCATCGGCCTTCCACGGCCGCGACGCGATCCTCTCGGGCCCCGCGGGCGGCATCGTCGGCATGGTCGGCAGCGCCGCGCCGCTCGGCAAGGACCGGCTGATCGGCTTCGACATGGGCGGCACCTCGACCGACGTCAGCCATTATGCCGGCCGCCTCGAGCGCGATAACGAGACGATCGTCGCGGGCACGCGCATCCGCGCCCCGATGCTGCGCATCCACACGGTGGCCGCGGGGGGTGGCTCGATCTGTCGCTGGGACGGCGCACGCCTGCTCGTCGGCCCCGAAAGCGCGGGTGCCAACCCCGGCCCCGCCGCCTATGGCCGCGGCGGGCCATTGACGGTCACCGACTGCAACGTGCTGCTGGGAAAAATCCAGCCCGATCACTTTCCTAGGCTCTTCGGCCCGAGCGGCGACCAGCCGCTCGACCGCGACATTGTCGTCCGCAAATTCGCCGCGATGGCCGCGGAGGTCGGTAATATCACCCCCGAAGCGCTCGCCGAGGGTCTGCTCGCGATCGCGGTCCAGCAGATGGCGAACGCGATCAAGCGCATCACGATCGCGCGCGGCCATGACGTCACCCAAGGCTACAGCCTCGTCGGGTTCGGCGGCGCCGCGGGCCAGCATGTGTGTCTCGTCGCCGACGCACTCGGGGTCGACGAGATATTGCTCCACCCGCTCGCTGGGGTGCTCTCCGCCTATGGCATGGGCCTCGCCAAGCCCTCGGCGATCCGCGAGCGCACGCTGGCGCTCAAGCTCGAGGCCGATTGCGCGGCCACCCTCTCCGCCGCGGAAGCCGAACTGTCGGGCGCGGCCCGCGCCGACCTATCGGAGCGCGCCGAAACGACGCGCGAAACGCTGCTGTTCGTGCGCCTCGCCGACAGCGACAATGCGATCGAACTCCCGTTCGCGCCGCCCGCCGAGGTCGCAGAGGCCTTCGCCGCCGCCTTCCGCCAGCGCTTCGGCTATGCCCCGCACGACAATCTGGTCGTCGACCGCATCCGCATCGAACTGACCGAGACGGGCGACACGCCCGCCGCCCTGCCCCCGGCATCGGCCGCAGCCGAAGCCGAACCCGAAACCGTCGTCGCCTGGCTCGGCGGCGCGGCGCACGAGGTTCCGCTCCACCAGCGCAGCGCCCTTGCCCCCGGCCGCACCATGTCCGGCCCCGCGATCATCGTCGACGCGCTTTCGACGACGATCGTCGAGCCGGGCTGGAACGCGACGGTCGAGCCGGAAGGGACGTTGAAACTCGTATGTGCTCCCCGGCGAAAGCCGGGGTCCAGCGCAATCGACAACGCGCACGACAGCGCGCATTCCGCTGGCCAACCCGACCCGATCCGCCTCGAAATCTTCAACAGCCTGTTCATGGCGATCGCCGAGGAAATGGGCGGCGCGCTCCAGCACAGCGCCTCGTCGATCAACATCCGCGAGCGGCTCGATTTCTCCTGCGCGATCTTCGATCGCAGCGGCAGCCTCGTCGCCAACGCGCCGCACATGCCGGTGCATCTGGGTTCGATGGGCGAGAGCGTCCGCACCATCCTCCGCCAGCGGTCCGCCGACGGGCGCGGCATCAAACGCGGCGACGCCTATGCGCTCAACGCCCCCTATGACGGCGGCACCCACCTCCCCGACATCACCGTCATCATGCCGGTGTTCGTGGCCAAAGAAGATGAGGGCAGCGACACCCCGAGCTTCTTCGTCGCCGCGCGCGGGCACCACGCCGATCTCGGCGGCATCGCCCCCGGCTCGATGCCCCCCGACAGTCGCAGCATCGCCGACGAAGGTATACTCTTCGACAATGAGCTGATCGTCGACGACGGCAATTTCTGCGACGCCGAGGTCCACGCGCACCTCACCGCGGGTGACTGGCCCGCGCGCAACCCCGCGCTCAACATCGCCGATCTGAAGGCGCAGGTCGCCGCCTGCCAGCGCGGCGCCAGCGCGCTTGCCGACCTCAGCGCCGCGCACGGTGCCGCGACGGTCGCCGCCTATATGGCGCACGGCCAGCGGCAGGCCGAAGCCGCGGTGCGCCAGCTCATCGCGGGCCTGGGCGACGGCCAGTTCCGCTACGCGATGGACAATGGCGCCGAGATCGCGGTCGCCGTGACGGTTGACCGCGAAGCACGCAACGTCACCATCGACTTCACCGGTTCGAGCGCCACCCTCCCCGACAATTTCAACGCACCGCTCCCCGTCGTCCGCGCCGCCGTTCTCTATGTGCTTCGCACCATGCTCGACGACCCGATCCCGATGAACGAGGGCTGCCTCGCCCCCGTCACCTTGATCGTCCCCGCGGACTCGATGCTCAGCCCCAGCTATCCCGCCGCGGTCGTTGCAGGCAATGTGGAGACGAGCCAGGTCATCACCGACGCGTTGTTCGCCGCCTTCGGCGCGATGGCCCCGGCGCAGGGCACGATGAACAATTTCACCTTCGGTAACGATACGTACCAATATTATGAAACGATCGCCGGCGGCTCGGGCGCTGGCCCCGGCTTTGACGGCACCAGCGTTATCCAGACGCACATGACCAACAGCCGCATGACCGACCCCGAAATGATGGAGACGCGTTTTCCCGTCATCGTCGAGGAATTTTCGATCCGCCGGGGCTCCGGCGGTTCCGGGAAATGGCACGGCGGCGACGGTGCGACCCGCCGCATCCGTTTCCGCGAACCGATGGCCGCGAACATCCTTGCCAACCGCCGCAGGGTCGCCCCCGCGGGCCTCGCTGGCGGGGGTGAAGCCGCGCCTGGCCGCAATTGGGTCGAGCGAGCCGACGGACGGGTCCAACATCTCGCCGCCACCGACAGCGCCGAGCTTGCAGTGGGCGACGCCTTCGTGATCGAGACGCCGGGTGGCGGAGGCTTTGGAAAAGCGGGGGACTGAAGCGATGCGGGTTTGGGAAGAATTTTTGTTCGCGTCTTCGTGCGAACCCATTTTATCGCAGACACCGCGAGCGCGCGCCTGATGTTCGTCCTGATCGGCATCGCCATCATCATCGCGGGCTTCCTGCTCCGCTTCAATCCGCTGCTCGTGATCATGGCCTCGGCGCTCGCCACCGGGCTTGCCGCCGGACTCGACCTCACCGCGATCATCGCCGCCTTCGGCAAGGCGTTCAACGACACGCGCTATGTCTCGATCGTCTGGATCGTCCTCCCCGTCATCGGCCTGCTCGAAGCATACGGGCTGCAACAGCATGCGCGCAGCCTGATCGACCACATGAGGGGCGCGACGCTCGGCCGCCTGCTCACCTCCTACCTGCTGCTCCGTCAGGCGATGGCCGCGGTCGGCCTCACCTCGGTCGCAGGCCATCCGCAGACCGTCCGCCCGCTCGTCGCCCCGATGGCGGAGGCGGCCGCCGAAGCGAAAAACGACGCGCTCACCGACGACCAGCGCGAGGAGGTCAAGGCCTTCGCAGCCGCGACCGACAATATCGGCCTCTTCTTCGGCGAGGATATCTTCCTCGCGATCGGCTCGATCCTGCTGATGAAAGGCGTGCTTGAGGGCTATGGGTACCAGATCGAGCCCTTGCATTTCTCGCTGTGGGCAATCCCGACCGCGATCGCCGCCTTCGTGATCCACGGCTTCCGCCTCCGGCGCCTCGAACAGCGGATGGCGAAGCGGGGGGCGGGCGCATGATCACGCTCGGCTTCGTCTATTTCCTCGCGGGCCTCACCTTCGCGGCCTTCGCGGCGCTCGGCCTGGCCGACCGCAGCAATCCGAAGCGCTTCGGCAATGCCGCCTTCTGGAGCCTGCTCGCGCTGTCGATGCTCGCTGGAAATCATCTCGGCGACTTCGGCAACGGCCTGCTCGTCCTCGCACTCGTCGCGATTGCTGGCACCGGCCAGATCGGGCGCGTGCCCGGCGGCGACGTTCCGGCCGAAACACAGGCCGAACGCGCCGCGAAGCACGGTCCCTTCCTGCTCCTCGTCGCGCTGATCATCCCCGCCGCCGCGCTCGCGGGGACCTTCCTGTTCAAATGGGTCCCAGGCCTCGCCGACCCCAAGCAGGCGACCTTGATCTCACTCGCGATCGGCGTCCTCATCGCGCTCGCGGTCGGCATGGCGCGGCTGAAGCCCCCGCCTTTGCTCCCGCTCCAGCAGGGGCGCCGCCTCCTCGACGCGGTCGGCTGGGCGGCGATCCTGCCGCAGATGCTCGCCAGCCTCGGCGCGGTGTTCGCGCTCGCCGGGGTCGGCGAAGTCGTCGGCACCCTCATCGGCACCGCGATCCCCGCGGGCAGCCTGTTCGGCGCGACGCTCGCCTTCGGGCTCGGCATGGCGCTGTTCACGATGGTGATGGGCAACGCCTTCGCCGCCTTCCCGGTGATGATGGCGGCGGTCGGCCTGCCGCTGCTGATCAGGCAATATGACGGCGATCCCGCGGTCGTCGCGGCGATCGGCATGCTCGCGGGCTTCTGCGGCACGCTGATGACCCCGATGGCGGCGAACTTCAACCTCGTCCCCGCAGCGCTGCTCGAACTCAAAAACCCCTATGGCGTGATCCGCGCGCAGATCGGTACCGCGCTGCCGCTGCTCGCGGTGAACATCCTCTTCATCTGGCTGTTTGCATTCTGACATGACCCAGCTCACCCCCGATCATGCCACGCGCTTCGCGACCGCGACCCTGTCGCACCTCGGCCGCGAATATCCGTACAAGATGGACCTCGTCCTGAACGACCCCGAGGATGCGAAGCCCCCGCGCGAGCATCACCCGATCTTCCACGGCAGTTTCGACTGGCATAGCTGCGTCCATGGCTGGTGGCAGATCCTCCGCCTCGCGCGCCGCTTCCCCGATCTGCCCGTCGCCGCTGACATCCGCGCGCGCGCCGACGCCATGCTCGTCCCCGACAAGGTCGCGGGCGAACTCGCCTTCCTCGCGCGTCCCTATGCGGCAGGCTTCGAACGTCCCTATGGCTGGGCGTGGCTCCTCGCGCTCCACGCCGAGGCCGAGCGTCACGACGCGCCATGGGCGGCCGCGCTCGAACCGCTCGCGCTCGCTTTCGCCGCGCGCTTCCACGCCTTCCTGCCCAAGCTCACCTACCCGCTGCGCGTCGGCACCCATTTCAACATCGCCTTCGCGCTCCTCCTCGCACGCCACTGGACCGAAACCCGCGACGCCGATCTCGTCGCGCTGATCGACACCCGCGCCCGCGACTGGTTCGGGCACGATCGCGACTGTCAGGCGTGGGAGCCCGGCGGCGACGAATTCCTCTCCTCGGCGCTCACCGAAGCGCATCTGATGGCTGCCGTCCTCGGCAGCGAATTCACCGGCTGGTTCGACGCCTTCCTCCCGCGCGCCGCGCAGCAGCAACCCGCGACGCTCTTCACCCCCGCCTCGGTCTCTGACCGCAGCGACGGCAAGATCGCGCATCTCGACGGCCTCAACCTCAGCCGTGCGTGGAGCTGGCGCGCGATCGCCTCCGCGCTCGGCCCGGCACACCCCACCGCGCCCATCGCCGAGGATGCGGCGCAGCACCACCTCGCCGCCGCCCTCCCCCACGTCACCGGCGACTGTATGGGCGAACACTGGCTCGCGAGCTTCGCTTTGCTCGCCCTCGACGGGTTCTAGGACTTCCCGGTGCCCAGCCAGGCGCGCATCGCGCGCATGTCGTCCACCTCGGCGTCCAGCCCGGCATCGCCGCGCCGGCGCAGCCATTGCCAGGCATTGTCGGCCATGCGCAGCGGATAGGCCGGCCATACGCGCCAGTCGCCCACCGGCACCCCGGCATAATGCGCGACGATGTGACGCGGCGGAAAGGCGCGCCGCAGCAACAGCGCGGCGCGGCCGCCGGCCCCGTCGGCTTCGGCCATGTACGTCGCAAAGCCGCGCTCGGCGCGCGCGTCCATGTCCTGCAGCATCAGCGCTTCGGCCTTGGCGATCAGCGCACCAGGCACCCGCGCGACTTCGACACCCGCGCCTGCCAGCGGCCCCATATATTTCGCGGTCAAAGCGAAAATCAGCCGCGCGCCGCCCGCCCAGCCCTGCGCGTCCGCCACGCGCCAGAAGCGCGGCCAGTCGATCGTCGCCGCGCGCACCGCGCCCGCGATGTCGGGCAGCAGTTGCGGCCCGTTATCGAACGGCTGGCGTCCATAGGCCGCGTGCACGACCAGATGCAGCAGCGTGTCGGTGGGGTCCAGATAGGCGATCTCGGCCGGCCCCATGCGCGCGCGCATGCGCCGCGCGAGCAGTCCGGCGGTGGTCGCCGCCACCGCCGCGCGATCCTCGCCCGGCGCCGGGTTCGACAGGCGCCAGTGGATTTCGAACGCGATATGGCGCGGTCCCCAGTGCAGCGGCGGCAAATGCTTGTGGTGCGCGCGCGCATAATCGACCGGGGTGTGCGACACCGGACCCGCCGCCGCGCCGGCGTCCTGCATCAACGCAAACAGGCGCAGCGCATCCTCTTCGCTCAGCAAAAGGTCGATGTCGCGCATCGGCCGCATCGCGGGGTGCGGATAGGCCTGCCACGCGAGCCACGCGCCCTTGAGTGCGGCCCACGGCAGCCCCGCCCGATCGGCGATTCCGCCGACCGCGATCAGCGCCTGCTGGACGCTCAGCGACCGTTCGCTCGCCGCGCGCCAGCCGCGCGTCCAGCGCGCCCGCAAGTCGGCGGGTACCGGCCAGTCGGCGCCGCGATCCGCCATCTGGCGGTGCAGCAGAGGGGCAAGACGGTGCTGCTTCGCCATGTCGGCGATCGTTTCCCACGCACCATCGGACAGCGCGGCGAGGGCGGCGCGATCGACCGTGCGCGTCTTGGCAAGCATGTCGAGCAGCAGCCGGGCCAGCGCCGCGCGCTCGGTCATTCGGCCGCCTCCGCCGCCGGAACGACCCGCCCATGTTCGATCCGCACAATCTGGTCGGCAAGGTCGAGCATCGTGCGGCGATGGCCGATGATCACCAGCGTCACCGCGCCGTGCAGCCCCGCGATCGCGCGGCGGATCGCCGCCTCGTTCGCGGGGTCGAGCGCGCTCGTCGGCTCGTCGAGCACGAGCAGCTCGGGCGACAGGAGCAGCGCGCGCGCAAGCGCGATGCGCTGCCGTTCGCCCCCCGACAATTGCTGCCCGCGGTCACCCACCGCAGTGTCGATCCCCTGCGGCAACGCAAAGACGAACTCGGCCGACGCCTTTTCGAGCGCCGCGCGGAGCGCCGCCGCGTCGGCGCCAGGCGCCGCCCACAACAGATTGTCGCGGATGCTGCCGCCCAGCAGAAAGGGCTGCTGCTGCACATAGGCAACCGAACGCCGCCACAATTGCCGCGTCGCGCCCGCGATCGCCATATCGTCGACGCGCATCGTGCCCGTGTCGGGCGACAGCAGCCCCATCAATATGTCGGCAAGGCTGCTCTTGCCCGCGCCCGAGGGTCCGACGATCGCGGTCGTGGTCCGCGCCGGCAGGTCGAGGTCGATGTCCGCCAGCGCCGCACCGGCGCGCCCGGCATAGGTAAAGCCGACGCCGCGCAACGTCACGGCGTGCGCGAGGCCGATCGGCAGCGCGTCCACCGGCGCCGGCGCCTCGGCCACGGTCGCGACCGTGCGCCGCAACCCGTCGGCCTCGGCCATCGCGGGCGCCGCGTGCAGCCAAGCATGCCAGCTCTGCTGGATGATCCCCAGCATCGGCACCAGCCGCGCAAAGACGAGCAGGATCGGCAGCAGCGCTGCGAGCGGCAGGTCGAGCAACGCCAGCCCGACATAGACGAGCGCTGCCATCAACGCTCCGCCCGCGAGCTGCAAAGCGATCCGCCCGTGGCTCGCGCTCGCGGCGAAATCGATCTGCCGCACGCGCAGCGACTGCAACACGGCGGCGAAGCGCGCGCGCTGACGCGCCTCGCTGCCCAGCATCTTGGTGATGCGTATCGCGTCGAAGCTCTCGCCCACTTCAGCCTGCAACGCCTTGTTCGCGCCGCTCAGCGAACGGCCGAGCGCGACCGCGCGGCGGCGGTGGCCGGCAAAGCCGAACAGGATGATCGCGCCGCCGAGCATGGCGACAAGCGCCACCTGCCACGACAGCAGGAACGCCGCGGCAAGATAGGCGATGACGGTGATCAGCGTCGCCGCGAGCGTCAGTAACTGCTGGAATGCGCCCCCGATCCGTCCGATGTCGGTGATCAGCAGGCTCGCATGGTCCGACGCGCGCTGCGCCGTCAACCAGCGCCACTCGGCCGACACCAGCCCGGCGAAGAGCGTTTCGCGCAACCGGTCGACAACGACATGCTGAAGCTCGAGCGCATGGATCGTCTGCGCATGCTTGACCGCGGCGCGCACGACCAGCAGCGCGAGGAAGATCAGCAGCACCTGTCCGAGCGAAAGGCTGCCCGCAACGCGCGTCAGCAGCCCGCCGAAGCCCCCGCTCCCGCCCAGCCCTGCGCCTTCGCCGCCGACCAGCGCCAGCATCGGCACCAGCATCATGATGCCAACCCCCTCGGTAAGCGCCGCGAGGGTCATCAGCGTCAGCACGACGATCAGCCGGCGCCGGTCGGCGGCGGCGAACATCGCCATCAGCAGCGCGCGGGGCGCGACGGGCATCGCCGGGTCAGACAAAAGCCGCCACCTCGACCAGCGCGGGGTCGACCGGATAGCCGGTGATCCGCTGCCCCGACGCATCGAGCCACGCATGCGCCGGCGGCGCGTCGGGATCGATCGCCAGCGCGGCCCCATGGTCGCGCATCACGCCCAGATGCACCGTCGACGCGATGCCCCGCCGTCGCAGCATCGCGCGCGCCGCCATCGCTTGCGGCAGGCATACCGCCTCGACCGGCAAGCGTCCGGCGGCGAAGCGCACCGCCCAGCCGACCCGCGTCGCGGCGTCGTCCGGGCCCGAACGTGACGGCACCGGCGGCAGCGCCGACGGTGCGACGGGCTGTCCCAGCCAGCGCGCGACGCGGCGAAAGGGCAGCATCGCCACCGCGATCCGCGCCGCCAGCAACAGCACCCCCGCTTCGGCGACCAGCAGTACGCGCGGTCCGCCGAGCCGCCACGCGCTCGCCAGCTTGCGCCGGGCCAGGCCAAGGCGGCTCATGGCGGCGAGCCGAGGTCGACGAAAACCGCGCCCGCCGCGACCAGCCGGATCAGCAATTGCTCGACCTCGGCGCGCACGGCCGGGTCGAGCCCCTCGGCCAGCGCCGCGAACGGCGTATCGCCGGCGCTCGTCAACCGGCCGAGCACGGCGCCCGCCTCGGCGCCGCAGGCAAAGAAACGGCCGTTCGCCTCAATCCCGCTCTCGCTGCTCACCGCGTCGTGTTCAGGCACCAGCGCCCGCGCGCTCGCGAGCCGCAGGCGGCTGCCGTCCGACAGCCGCACCATCCGCCCCGCCGCGAAATCGGGCAGGGTGAACACCGGTCGCGCGGCGCGCGACGCTTCCTGCTCGGCAAGGAATTGCTCCGGGGGACAGGCCGCGTGCAAATCGGCCAGCGCCGCGCCCAGCGCGCGCCAGTGCGCGTCGGTCGCACTCGCCCCGCCCGCCACCGGCCAGTCGGCGCGAAACAGCGGCAGGCTTGCCGCCTTGCCCGTCAGCCAGCGCAGATAATCCTGCCCCGTCGGCGGCGTCAGCGCCAGCGTCAGGTGCAGGCTCGGTTCCTCGACCGGGGTCGCGACGTGCCACCAGCCGCGCGGGATATAGAGGAGGCCGCCTTCCTCGAGGATTTCGTCATGGACCGGAACATCGTCCGCCGCCGGCGGGGGCACCGTCTCGCCGCGCGCGGGCCTGTCGCGCGTCGGCCGCTGGACGCGCCAGTGCTTGCGGCCCGCAACCTGCAGGATGAACACGTCGTGATGGTCCCAGTGCAGGTCGAACCCGTGGTCGGCGCGCCATCCGGCATAGAGGTTGACGTTGCAACGCACGCCGAGGTCGCGGCCGATCCCGTCGGCCAGATCGCCTACCCGTGCAATCATCTCGTCGACGAAGCTCAGCACCAGCGTGGCGCCCTGCGCCAGTTGCGCCGTCACCGCCCCCGCGTCGAGCCGTCGGTTGCTCCCCGTCGCATGCACGAACGCCCCAGCCTCGACCTTCTTGCCGCCGCGAACGAGCTGGATGCGCGGCGGTTCGAGCCGCTGCGTCGTCAGCACATGGTTGATCTCGTCCCAGCCGATCAGGCCCGCGAATTGTTCCGGCCGGCCGGGCCAGGCGCGAAAGCCACGGTTCCAATATTCGTCCAGAAAGGTGCCAGCGTCGAGCGGCGCGACGAGGTCGGCGAGCGACGGCACCGCGTCGCCGGGACCCTTCCGCGCGTGCTCTTCGTCCGCCATCCGGCACTCCCCTCAACCGATACACCCCGCGCGACCTTTAGCCAGCCGCGGCGGCGGGTTCAATGCGCACGGCTAGCCCGGCACTTCGCGCTTGCCGCCCGCGCGTGCAGCCGCCAATAGGAATCAGCCGTTCGGGGGAACCAAGCACATCATGGCCGTCATCGTCACCAAACCTACGACCGTGCGCGACCTCGGGCCGGTCGATGCGTCGGCGCTCCGCGACCGCGTGGTCGCGGTCGGTGAGCGCGCCTGGGCGGGCGAGGATGCCCTCAAGGAAAATGATTTCGAGGTCTTCCACCACACGCGCCACATCGTCTTCCGCTTCACCCCGGGCAACCGCGACCCCGAGGACAGCTACGACAACCCCGCCTGGCACGTCTGGCGCCCGTTGCTGCAACCGGTGATGGATGCTGCGGTCGCCCCCTATGGCTTTGTCGATCCCGCCTTCCCGAAAGCGATGCTCGCGCGGCTCGAAGCAGGGCAAATCATTGATCTTCACCGCGACGGCGCCGGATCGAATCTACGCACGCACAAGATCCATGTGCCGCTCGTCACCAACCCCGGCGCTTTCTTCCTCTGCGGACCCAATCGCCATCACCTCGCCTCGGGTCATGCATGGGAAGTCAATAATATCGCGCCGCACGGCGGGGTGAACGAAGGCGACGCCGACCGCATCCATTTCATCTTCGAAGTCTTCGATCGCGCCGCGACCCGGGACGCCCCCGGCGCGGCCCCCGCGACATGAGCGCCGCACCCTTCTTCTACAGCCACTACGGCCTTGCCCTGCGCTCCGATCTCGCGCTGCCGCATCTGCTGCCCGGCGATCCCGCCGCACCCGCCGACGTCGACATCCGTCTTGCCTCCATCGCCGACGACCGGCTTGCCGACGCGATGCATTTCCGCAACTGGCGCGCCGAACCCGGCGAACTCCTTTTCCACGCCTTCGGCATCTGCCGCCTGCTCGTGTCGGGCGGCACGACGATCCTCGTCGATCGCGAAGCCGGCGCGACCGATGCCGCGCTCGTCTCGATCCTGCTCGGCACCGGCATTTCGGCGCTTCTGATGCAGCGGCACATCCTGCCGGTACACAGTTGTTCGATCGCCAGCGACCGCGGCGCGATCCTCGTCATCGGCCGTTCGGGCGCGGGCAAGTCGACGACGCTCGGCGGGCTGGTCGCCGCGGGTTGCACGATGCTCGCCGACGATGTCACCGGGGTGACCGTCGACACCGCGGGCGCGACCGCCATCCCCGCCTTCCCCGCGATGCGGCTCTGGCGCGACAGCCTCTCGCTGCTCGGCCGCGACGACGACGCCAGGGTCCGCGTCCGCGAGGACATGGAAAAATATTATGTCGCCGTCCCGCGCTTTCGCGCCGCACCGATGCCGATCCGCGGCGTGGTGCTGCTCCAGGGGCATAATGGCAGCGCGATTACGCGGCGCGACGTGCCGATGGCAAACCGGGTCGAGGCGCTCGCCCGCTATGTCCATCGCAAGAATTTCCTGCGCGGACTCGGTCTCCAGCCATGGGCGTTCGACGCAGTGGTCCGCCTCGCGCAATCGATCGAGATGGTCGCGATCGGCCGCCCCGGGCTCGGCACGACGCCCGCCGCCATGGCGGGCGCGGTAATCGACCATTTCGCGCTCGGCGCCGAGCTCACGCGCGCCGGCTGACCGATGACCGGAAGCATCGTCTGGCTCGCATCCTACCCCAAATCTGGGAACACTTGGTTGCGCGTGATGCTTACCCACCTGCTCCATACGCCCGGCGAGAATTTCAGCCTCAACGCGCTCGACGGCGGGATCGAGGGGGGCGATCGCCACACGCTCGACGACGCCTGCGGCATTGCTTCGGCCGAAATGACGACCGCCGAACTCATTCGGTATCGCGCCATGCTCCACCGCCAGATCGCTGCAGAAGCCCGCGCGCCCTTCTTCATCAAGACGCACGACCAATATGCGCTGGCCCCCGACGGCACCGCGCTCTTCCCGACCGATACCAGCCGTGCCGTCGTGTATATCGTCCGCAACCCGCTCGACGTCGCGCTGTCCTTTGCGCACCACGGCCAGAAGGATATCGATGCGACGATCGCGCGCATGTCCGACCCGGGTGCGATGCTCAACGCGTGGCCCGACCGGATCAGCGACTTCCTGCCCGTCCATCTCGGTCGCTGGAACGACCATGTCGCAAGCTGGACCGCTCAGGACGCAATTCCGCTATGCCTGCTGCGCTACGAGGACATGCTCGCCGATCCCGCGGCGGCGTTGACGCGCGTCGCGACGGCGGCGGGGATCGACGCGTCGCCCGCCGCGATCGCCGCTGCAGCGGCGGCGAGCAGCATCGCGGCGCTACAGGCGCGCGAAGCTTCCGAGGGGTTTGCCGAGAAGCCCGCCAACATGCCTGCCTTCTTTCGCAGCGGCCGCGCCGGCGAAGGAGCCGAAGCGCTGACGTCGGCACAGATTGAACGCATCGTCGCCGATCATCGCGAACAGATGCGCCGCCTCGATTATCTTCCCGACCTGTTCGCTTGACGCACCGCAGCCCGCCTCGCTATCGCGGCGAAGGATATCATTGGGGGTAAGAATGATGGCCGCAATCGCTGGCAATACTTTGATCACACGCAATCCGTCGGTCCTGTTCAACGATTTCGACGACGGGCTGATGATGATGGACATCGATAGCGGCAATTATTTCGACATCGATTCGGTGGGCGGCCGGATCTGGGCCCTGCTCGAATCGCCGGCCACGCTCGACCAGATATGCGAAGCGCTGCTCGCCGAATACTCGGTCGATTCAAACGCCTGTCGCGATGAAACGGGGACGTTCATTGCCGAACTCGCGGACAAGGGACTGGTTACGCTTCAATAAGGGCCGTGAAACGAACCGCCCGGCGCCTTGACTGGACGGACTTTATGCCCCATCATCCCGGCGTTTTTCGCACGGTCTCCGGCGATCGTCGCGAATGGACGGATCACGCAAAATTGGGGGTAAGTGGGACATGACCAAGACCGTGAACAAGCAAGTGCCGCGCAAGGAATGGAAAAAGCCCGAACTGCGCTCTGTCGTTCCGGCGGCGCGCACCCGCGGCGGTGCCTTCGGTCAGAACGACCAGGACGACGCCTTCTACGACCCTTCCTGATTGCCGTCCCGACTGCGGAAACTGCTGGAATGAATCCGGCGAAGACCGCGCGCGATACTGCTTTCACTTCGTCGCCTCGCGCAGTATCGCTTCGACAGCGAACGATGTTCGTTGTCAAAATGTGATATTTGGCGAGTTTCGAATGGCGGCAACGGACCGGATACAACACCGGGATCGGGACTGATGGCTCGCGCGCCGCGCGCATCGAATCGTGCGCCATTTTCAGGACGGAAGCAATCTCGGCGATGCATCGGTTTTGCGGCATCATTGACCGGCGCGGAATCCGAGCGGGCGAGAATTTCATCGCCGAAGCGCTCAGCGCTGACGCCGCGATCCTGACTGGCGGCGAAGCACGCTTCGCAGCACTGGCGACGACGGGGTCGATCACATCGCGCGGCGCGCTCCATGTCGACGACAGACTGATTCTCGTGGCCGACGCGCGCATTGATGGCCAAGCCGAATTGCGCGCCGCGCTCGCCGAAGACGCACCGGACGTCGGCGCACCCGCGACCGCACTCATCGCTGCCGCATGGCGCCGTTGGGGCGTCGACTGCCCCTTGCATCTCTACGGTGACTACGCCTTCGCACTGCACGACCTGCACAGCGGTGACGGCTTCGCAGCGCGCGACCATGTCGGCGCGCGCCCTTTCTTCTACGCCCTCGCCGACGACCGTCTCGCCTTCGCGAGCGACCCAGCGGCGTTGCTGGCGCTTCCCGACATTCCCCTCGATTTCGATGAAGAATTCGTAGCATCAACCTTGATCCATCGCACCTTCGAACCGCTCGGCCGCAGCTTCATCCGTGCCATGCGCCGCCTCGAGCCCGGTCATTACCTTCATGTTTCGAACGGTCACGCGCGGATTGACCGCTGGTGGGGGCCCGAAAGCATTGCGGTCGACAACACCGCCGGCGATGCCGAAACCATCGCGCGCTACCGCATGTTGGTTACCCAGGCGGTGACCGACCGTATGGCCGGCGCAACCAGCTTTGCCGTCCATCTCAGTGGCGGCCTCGATTCCTCGCTCATTGCGGCGCTAGCGGTTCCCGAACTGCGCGCGCGCGGACTTGCCGATCCGCGCGGTTACAGTTGGCATCTCGTTGACCCCGACGCGGTTCCCGACACCGAGCCGGGCTGGAGCGAATCGATTCGCGAGCGTCTCGGGCTCGAACTCCACGCGCCCGCGCTGTCCATCGAGGAAATCGCGGCCCTCTTCGCGCAGGACTGGACGCGCGGTCCGGACATCCGCAATCTGCTGCACGAGGGTGCTATCCAGCGCGATGCGGCAGCGCAGGGCACAGAGGTCATCCTGTCGGGCTGGGGAGGTGACGAAGGCGCATCCTTCAACGGCCGCGGCTATCATCCATGGCTTTTCGCGACCGGCCGCTGGCGCACGCTTTACCGCGACCGCGGCGCGCCGGGGATCAAGGCCGGGCTGCGGACCATCTATCACGCCGGCCGCCGTTTGATTCGCGAATTCCGGCCAGAATTGCCGCTGCGCTGGCGCGCGCGGGCGGGCAAGAGTCTCATTGATCGGGGCTTCCTGCGCCAGACCCGGTTGCTTCCCATCCCGCGCCTGCGCGAATTCGGGGTGCGCCGGACGCAGCATGATCTGCTCCGCTACAGCTCAACCACGGCACGGCTTGAAGACTGGGCGATCAGCGGTGCAGCACATGGCATCGACTATCGCTTCCCGCTGCTCGACCGCCGCCTGCTCGAATTTCTCTACACGCTTCCCCCGCGCATGTTCCGCCGCGGTCCGATGCGGCGGTGGCTGATCCGCCAAGCCAGCGAAGGGCTTCTCCCCGACCTCGTTCGCCTCAACAACAGCAAGAAGGAGCCGCTGCGCGTCGCATGGATCGAAAAGGCGATGGGCGAAGCGATCGCGCGCATCGCCGACCGCCTCGACGCGGCGCCAACGCCGCCGACGCGCGCACGATACATCGACATGGAGGCACTCCGCGCCCGCCTCGCCGACACGCGCCGCACCGGTACGAACCGCGATGCGGCGCTACGTATCGCGATCCAGTTTCTCGACATCCCCACCGACCCGGCCGCACCGAAGCCATGATCCTTTCGTTCAGCCGCGATTTCGCCTTTATTGCGGTGCCGAAGACTGGGGGGCATGCACTGCGCACGACATTGCGTCCTTTGCTGGCGCCAAATGACTGGGAACAGTGCACTTTGTTTGAAAAGCGCTTTTTCCCCGTCGCACCACTTGCAGCATTTGGCCATGGTCATTTGTCGTTTCGCGACGTCGAACCCTTCCTTCTGCCCGGGCAGTGGGACCGCATGACGAGCTTCGCGGTCGTCCGCTCGCCCTTCGACCGCTTCCTCTCCTTCGCGCGCTTCGCGTGGCGCGGCGGCGACGCGATGACGCGCGACCCGCTCGGCACGATGAAGGCGGCGCTCACCGACCCCGCGCGCCGCGACCATATCCTGCTGCGCCCGCAGCATGAATTCGTCTGCGACGCCGAGGGCCGCGTCCGCACGACGCTCCTCCTCCGCCACGAAAGCCTCGCGGCGGAGATGGTGCGCCTGTCGGCGGCGCTCGGCGCCCCGCTGGCGCCGCTCGAAGCGGTCAATGTCTCGCCCGAAACCCCGGGCGCCGTGCTCGACGCCGAACTCGCCGAGCTGATCCGCACCCGCTATGCGCGCGACTTCGCGCTGTTCGGCTACGACCCCGCGGCGGCGCCGTGAGCGCCGCGACGCTCGTCACCGTCTCATCGCCCGACTTCCGCGTCGGGACCGAGGTGATGCTGGCGAGCTTCCTCGCCGCCAACGCCTGGTTCGACGGCGAGATACTGATCCTCCACAGCCGGCTGACCGCCGCCGACGAAGCCGCGCTCGCCGCCGCCTTCCCGCGCCTGTCGTGCCGCCGCGCGAGCCCGCGGCTCGCCGCCGCGATCGACACGCTCGTCGCCGCACACCCACATCTCGCCACGCGCCGCGACCGCTTCCTCAGCCTCGAGACGCTGCTGCTTCCGCCCGGCGGCAAGGCGCTCTTCTGCGACAGCGACATGCTGTTCCGCGGCGACATCGCGCCGCTGCTCGCGATCGACGCGCCGCTCGTCGCCGCACCCGACGCCGCGATGCTGCGCGGCAATGTCCGCGCCCCCGGCACGCTCGCCGAGGTCGCGCCGGCCGACGGCGCGCGCGCCGCGAGCTTCAACGCCGGGCTGCTCGTCCACGACCCCGCCGCCGCGGGCGCCGCGACGGCCGACGCGCTCTGGCCGCTGCTCGATCCCGAAGCCTGGTCGCGCATCGCGTCGCAGCACACCGACCAGGCCGTGTGGAACCTGCTGCTGCGCGACCGCGTCCACCTTGTCGGCACCGAATTCAACCTGATGATGACGCACCGCCGGACGAGCTTCGCGCACGAGCCGGTGGCGGTCGATGCCGCGCGCGTCCTACATTTCAACGGCCCCGCCAAGCCGTGGCGCCCCGACCGCCACGCCGACGCGATCGCGCGCGACCCCGCCTATGCCGAGGCGTTCGACCTGTGGATCGCGGCGCGCGCCGCGTGGCTGCGGGCGCGGCGATGATCGCCGGCGCGGCGGGCGCGGTGCGGCGCCACCTCTTCCTGCTCGCGCCGAACAACAGCGGCTCGACCTTCCTTGCCGCCGCGCTCGCCGGCTGCGCGCGCGCCTGGTCGCTGCCGCGCGAGGGACAGCATGTCGCGGGTTTCCACGGCCCCAGCTCGCGCGGCACCGGCACCCGCCTGCTGTGGGCGGCGACCCCCGCGTCGATCGCCGCCTTTCGCGACCCCGCCGCCTATGACTGGACGCGCACCCGCCGCGCATGGGATTTCCACGCCCGCGCCGCGCAGGCCGACGCCGACACGCTCGTCGTCGCCTCGCCGCCCTTCCTGCTGATCGCCGACGCGCTCGCCGCCGAATTTCCGGGCGCCGCCTTCCTGATCATGGTCCGCAACCCCCATGCCGTCGCCGAGGGCATCCTGCGCCGCGCCGCCGCCGCGGGCCCCGTCGCGCCGGGCGACAGCCTCGCGACCGCCGCGGCGCGGCACATCGTCGCCGCGCTCGCCGCGCAGGCGGCGAATATCGCGGCGCTCGGCGACCGCGCCGCCGTCTTTACCTATGAAGAAATGTGCGCCGATCCCGCGGCGGTCGCGGCGCGTATCGCCGCGCTCGTGCCGGGCTTCGACGACCTCGACCTTGCCCGTCCGCGCGCGGTCAAGGGGCGCTATGACGAACCGCTGCGCGACATGAACGCCGAACAGATCGCGCGGCTGACCCCCGGCGAGATCGCCGACCTCGATGCCGTCTTCGATGCCCGGCGCGACCTGCTCGCCGGCTTCGGCTATGCCGCCGGCGCGGCATGAGCGATCCCGGCCGCCCGCTCTGGATCTTCCTCCACGTGCCCAAATGCGGCGGCACGACGCTGAAGGCGCACCTCGAGCGCCATTTCACGATGGACGAGCAACTCGTCGACTTCACCCACTGGGGGCGCAGCTATCGCACAAGGCACGGCCGCCCCGACTTCGCCGACCGCCCCGCCGCCGAGCGCGCGCGCGCCGAGGTGCTGGCGGGGCACCACCTCGACCTGCGCATCCGCCAGCTTGTTCCCGGGCCGCGCGAGGCGCGCTTCATCACGGTGCTGCGCGACCCCGCCGAACGCTGCGTCTCGCTGTATAATTTCCGCTGGAGCCGGGGGCATGCGCCCGACGATTTCGAGCGCTGGTACGAGGGCTGGTATCGCGAGCGCCAATCGGACTTCATGGTGCGTTTCTTCGCCGAAACGCTCTATGGCGCCGACCTGCCCGCCGACCCCGCACAGCAACTGGCGATGGCGCAGCAGATGCTCGGCCGCTGCTGGTTCGTCACGACGACCGAACATTGGAACGCGGGGCTCGATTTCCTGTGCGACGCGATGGGCATTCCCGCCGGCTGGCGCCGCCACCGCACCGCCGACGCGGCCTCGACGCTCCCGGAGTCGCACCCGGCGCGCGACGAAGCGCTCGCGCGCCGCGTCACGCTCGACGACGCGCTGCGCGCGCGCATCCACGCCGATTCGCCGGGCGACGTCGCGCTGGTCGCATGGGTGCGCGCGCACGGCTGGTCCGCCGCCGATTGACAGCGGCGGCGGCGCGGGCGAGAGCCGCGCCCGACAGACGCGCGGAAAGGGAAACAAGGGATGGTCACGGCCAAGATGCTGCGCCCGACATCGTTCGACGTCGCCGAGCGCGCGGGGGTGTCGCAATCGACCGTGTCGCGCGCGCTGCGCGGCAGCCCCGGGGTCAACGCCGAGACGCGCGCGCGCGTGTCGGAGGCGGCGCGTGCGCTCGGCTATGTCGTCGACCGCCACGCCTCCAGCCTGCGCCTGAAAAGCAGCGAGACGATCGCGCTCGTCACCATCTGCCGCCCCGGCGAGGATCGCAGCGCGATCAACCCCTTTTATTTCGCGCTGCTCGGCAGCATCGCCGAGGCGACCTCGGCGCGGCGCTTCAACCTGCTCGTCAGTTTCCAGGAAGGCCCCGACAACTTCCGCGCCGATTTCGTCGCCTCGGGGCTCGCCGACGCGATGATCGTCATCGGCACCACCAGCAACGACGCGGCGTGGGATTATTTTGCGCAGGCGCAGGCGTCGGGCCTCGACTTCGTGTGCTGGGGCAGCCCCGGCGATCCCTTCCACTGGATGCGCAGCGACAATGACGCGGGCGGCCGCCTTGCCGCCGCGCACCTGGTCGCGCAGGGACGCCGCCGCATCGCCTTCATCGGCCCCGCCGATTCGGCGCAGCGCCAGTTCGACGAGCGGCGCGAGGGGCTGACCGCCGCGCTCGCTGATCACGGGCTGGCGCCGATCGTCTGGCCCGCGATCCCCGCCGCCGACCGCCATGCGCAGGGCGTTACCGGCGCGCGTGAGCTGATCGCCGCGCACCCCGACGTCGACGCGATCTTCGCCGCGACCGACATGCTCGCGCTCGGCGTGCTGCAGGGCCTCAAGGAAAGCGGCCGCCGCGTGCCCGAGGATGTCGCGCTGATCGGTTTCGACGGCATCCGCGCCGGCACCCTCGCCGACCCGGCGCTCACGACGATCGAGCCCGACCTCGAGGCCGCGGGCGAAGCGCTCGTCGCGATGGCGCTCGAGGACGACCTGCATGCCCGCGACGGCACGCGCGTCCCCGTCCGGCTCGCGCTGCGCGGGACCGCCTGACCGCCGCGGCCCCTGCCCGACCTCCGCGCTCAGCGCCGCCCCTACCCACCCACCCGCGCGCCTTGCGGCGCGCACCGGGCGCTCGTAACCAGTCGTTAGCCTTGCGCTGGCAAGGGTCGGGGCAGAGAGGCAGCGAGGATTTGTCGGGACAGCTTTTCATATCCCTGCTCAACCCGGGCATCGGCGTCCTGCTGTCGGTCGCCTTCCTGCTGCTGTGGCGCCACCGCCGCGACCAGCACTATCTGCTGCTCGCCGCGTGGAGCTATGCCGCGATGGCGGCGGGATTCCTGATCCAGGACCTGGTCCCCGCGCTGCCGCACGAGTTGCAGCGGCTGCCCTCGAACCTCGCCTTCCTCGCCACCGGCTGCCTGCTCGTCGCCGCGACGATCGGGCGCTACGACCTCCCCGTGCCGTGGCGGACGCTGGCAATGCTGTCGACGGTCGCGACGGCGATCTTCCTGTGGTTCCTGCTCGCCATGCCGAGCATCACCGGCCGCATCCTGACGATCAGCATCGGGCTCGGCCTCATCGCCGCGCAGATTCCGCTCGCGCTGCGCCGCGCGCCGCGCGCGCACCTGATCGACCATATCCTGTTCTGGGTCGGGGTGCTGTCGGCGGCCAATTTCCTGATCCGTCCGCTGCTGATCGTCGCGCTGACCGGCGGCTTCGCCAATTATGACGGGTTCCAGCAGTCGGTCTACTGGACCACGGTCCAGTTCAGCCAGGCGATGATCTCGGTGATCTTCGCGCTCAGCCTGATGGTCGCGGCGGCGATCGACCTGACCGCCGAGCTGCGCCAGCAGGCCGAAAGCGACGAGCTGTCGGGCCTGCTCAACCGCCGCGGTTTCGAAGCGGCGGCGGGCCGCGCGGTCCGCGCCTGCGCCGACGACGGGCGCGCCGCGGCGCTGCTGATCGCCGACCTCGACGATTTCAAGGCGGTCAACGACACCTATGGCCACGCCGTCGGCGATGCGATCATCGCCGCGTTCGGCGCGCACGCGCGCGCGACCGCCCCCGCGGGGACGATCGCGGGCCGCATCGGCGGCGAGGAATTCGCGCTGCTGTTGCCCGGCACCGCGATCGAGGCCGCACGCGCGCTGGCCGAGACGATCCGCACCGGCCTCGCCGCCGCGTGCACCGACCGGCTGCCCGCCGGGCTGCGCCCGACGGTGAGCATCGGGCTCGCGGTCGCGGTGCCTGGCGCGGGGCTGTCGCGCCTGATGCGCGAGGCCGACCAGGCGCTTTATGCCGCCAAACGCGCCGGGCGCGACCGCGTCCGCACCTTCACCCCCGCGGCAATCGACGACCCGCGCATCGCCGCCGCCTCCTGATCGGGCAAGCCCCGGTCGCGGGCACGCATCCCCGCCCTCCCTTGCAGCCCCTTCGCCGCAAAGCCGCGCTTTCGCGGCGCGGAGCTTTTGTGCATTGCACACTAACCATCCATATAATAATATAGCTTAGTATCTAGGCTTCGAAGGGGTTTTCATCATGCGTATCGCCACCATCCTCGCTCCGCTCGCGCTGCTTGCCGCGGCCCCGCCCGCGCTGGCGACCGACACCGCGGCACCCGCCGCCGCCGCGCTCGAACGTGCGCCGCGCGAGGGCGAGGTGCTGCGCGACGCCAAGGCGCGCATCGTCGGCAAGGTCTATCGGGTACAGCCGTCGGGCGGCGTGCTCGCGATCGTCAACCGCGAAACGGTGCGCATCCCCGCCGACACGCTGAGCATCGTCGACGGCAAGCTGGTCACCTCGCTGACCAAGGCCGAGGCGCTCAAGCGCAAATAAGGCTCCAAGCCCGTCCCGTTTCGGGCGATGCGAAACGGGGCGGCGCGGCCTGCCGGTCCCGCCGGTCTCCCCTCTCAATCCGGATCGGGACGGCAGGCCACTGCATCAATCGCGTCGCCGCCCAGATTGGCGGTGATGCGGCCCAGCATCGCGTGGAGCAGCGCCTGCTCCGCCGCGTCGAAACCCGCGAAGGCGGCTTCCTCTTCCTCGGCGCCGATGCGCGTCAGTTCGTCGATCACCGGATCGATCGCGGCGGTCAGCCAGATGCGATGCGCGCGCCGGTCGGCAGGATCGGGGCGCCGTTCGACCAGCCCCGCCTCGACCAGCTTGTCGATCGAGCGGCCGACGGTCACCTCGCCCACCTCGAGCAGTTCGGCGACCTGCCGCTGCGTCGCGCCGGGGCGCCGCCGCACGCACGCGATCGTCTGCCACTGCGCGCGCGTGAGCCCCAGCGCGCGGGCGCGCCGGTCGAAGCGCAGCCGCAACATGCGCGACAGCTTCATCACCTTCATGCCCAGCGCCTTGTCGTCGTCGACCGCCTGCACGCGCGCTCCTTCCCCCCGATCGCGCGACTGTTGCCGACAAGCCGGCGGCGGCGCAAGCCCGATGCATCGCGCCGGCGGCGGGCGCCGCGGCCGCGGGGCGGCGGCGCCGGCAAGTAACGGCCCCGCTGTATTCATTCGATATTATTTGGGGTCCCCGAAAAAATGCCGGAAACTACTTTCCGGGGCGCGGAAAAATAAGCATGTATTAACGCGTTTTGGCGACATCTCGCACGGGGACCAGGGGGAATATATGTTCAGCGTCCTCGAATGCGTGGTGTACCAACATGATCCGCGGCTGGTCCTGATCGCCGCGCTCGTCTGCATCCTCGGCAACATCTGCCTCTTCGTCGTCCTCAACCGGTCGACCTTCTGCGTCGAGACGCGCCGCCGCCACTGGCTCGTGGTCGCCGCGATCGCGCAGGGAGTCGGGGTGTGGGCGACGCATTTCGTCGCGATGCTCGCCTATCGCGGGTCGATGCCGATCCGCTTCGACATGTCGCTCACCCTGCTGTCGGTGGCGATCGCGATCGGCTTTTTCTGGTGCAGCTTCCGCCTGCTCGGCAAGGCGCCGACGCTGCGGCGCAGCGCCGCCGCCGCGGCGATCGCCGCCGCCGGGGTCGGCGCGATGCACTCGACCGGCATGGCGTCGATCATCGCGCCCGCGCGCGTCACGATCGACCATGGCACCGCGCTCGTCGCGCTGCTGCTGTGCGGGCTCTGCTTCTGGGCCTCCTTCGCGGCCTTTGCCCGGACCAGCGGCTGGCGGCGGGTGATCGCGCCCGCGACCTTCGGCGTGCTCGCGGTGGTCATCCTCCACTTCACCGCCATGTCGGCGACGACGCTCGTCCCCGATCCGACGCGCGGCGCCGCGCTCGACGCCGCGGGCAGCCGCGAATGGCTCGTCCCCGCGATCGTCTTCGCCAATCTCGCGCTGATCGTCCTCGCGCTGTTCGGCTCGCTGATCGACCGCTGGCTCACCGACGCGCACGGCCTCGCCGAAGCGACGCTCGAGGCGCTCGCGATCACCCACGACGGCCGCATCGTCGAGGTCAACCACCAGCTCGCGGCGCTGCTCGGGGTCAGCCCCGGAGCACTGATCGGCAGCGCCCCCGCCGACTGGTTCGTGCGCCTCGACGGCACCCCCTTCGCGGCGCCCAACGGCCATTCGGTCGAGGCCCGGCTGCGCAGCAGCGTCGACGAGGACCAGATCCTCGAAATCGCGACGCAGACGATCGAATATCGCGGGCGCGGCTGCCAGGTGCTCGCGATCCGCGACCTGTCCGACCGCAAGCGCGCGCAGCGCGCGATCGAGCATATGGCGTCGCACGACCCGCTCACCGACCTCGCGAACCGCGCGTGGTTCGTCCACGCGCTCGACCGCGCGATCGCCGCGCGCGAGCCCTTTGCGCTGCTCGCGCTCGACCTCGACCGCTTCAAGGCGGTGAACGACATTTTCGGGCACGCCGCGGGCGACGACATCCTGTGCCGCGTCGCCGACCTGCTGCGCGCCGCGGTGCGCGGCGACGACGTCGTCGCGCGCGTCGGCGGCGACGAATTCCTGATCATCCAGTCGGCGGTATCCACCCCCGACGACGCGCGCCGCCTCGCGAGCCGCATCCTCGAAAATCTCGCGGTCGAGATGGACGTCGCGCGCGATCCGATGGCGGTCGGGATCAGCATCGGCGTCGCGCTGTATCCGCAGGACGGCGACGATGCCGAAACGCTCCAGCGCAACGCCGACACCGCGCTCTACCGCGCCAAGAACAACGGCCGCGGCGGCGCCGCCTTTTTCGACCAGGAAATGGACGCCGTCGCGCGCGAGCGCCGCGCGCTCGAGCATGACCTGCGCCACGCGATCACCCGCGGCGAGCTGCGCCTCGTCTTCCAGCCGCTCGTCGCCACCGCCTTCGGCTCGATCGTCGGCTATGAAGCGCTGCTGCGCTGGGACCATGCGACCCGCGGCGAGGTGCCGCCCGACGATTTCATCCCGATCGCCGAGGATATCGGCGCGATCGTCCAGATCGGCGAATGGGTGCTGCGCGAGGCGTGCACGATCGCGGCGGGCTGGCCCGAGAATATCTCGGTCGCGGTCAACGTCTCGACGATCCAGTTCCAGGTGCCCAACCTGCCCGCGATCGTCCGCGACGCGCTCGACCGCGCGGGGCTCGCGGCGCACCGGCTCGAGCTCGAGATCACCGAAACCGCCTTCCTGCGCAACCGCCAGAGCGCGCTCAAGGCGCTGCACGAGATCCGCGCGATGGGGGTGCGCGTCGCGATGGACGATTTCGGCACCGGCTATTCGTCGCTGTCGAACCTCAAGGCCTTTCCCTTCGACAAGATCAAGATCGACAAGAGCTTCGTCTCGTCGATCGACGACGATGCCGCGGCGCGATCGATCGTCCGCGCGATCATCGGGCTGGGGCGCAGCTTCAACATGCCGATCGTCGCCGAGGGGGTCGAAACCGAGGCACAGCGCCAGATGCTGCTCGACGAGGGCTGCCCGCAGGCGCAGGGCTTCTATTTCGGGCGCCCCGAAGCCAATCCCTTCGCCGGTGCGCTGTCGGACAAGACGCGCTCGGAGGGCTGAGACCCGCGGCCAACGCCTCCGACGCGGTCAGCCGCACCAGCCGGCGAGCACGCGCGCGGTCAGCGCGTGGCAATCGGCGCCCGCGAACGGAAAGCTGCCGCTCAGCGCCGAGCGGAGTTCGGGCGCCAGCAGCTGCTGCAACCGCCGCCGCGCGCGCAGGCAGCGCGTCTTGACCGTCGCCGGCGCGATGCCCAGCAGCGCCGCGGTTTCGTCGACCGACAGGCCTTCGACCTCGCGCAGCACGAAGGCGGTGCGGAATTCGGACGGCAGCTGGGCGATCGCGGCCTCGAGCGTCGCGCGGATCTGGCCGCGCGCGAGCTCGGCGTCGGGCTTTCCGCCCGCCATCGATCCGCGCATCAGCCGCTCGCGATAGTCGTTGAGGTCGGCGACCGACGCCGCGTCGAAGCGCCGCCGCCGCCGCTCGCGCGCCCGCGCGCGGCCCAGCGCCTCGTTGATCGCGATCCGCGTCAGCCAGGTCGACAGCGACGAGCGCCCGGCAAAGCTGCCGATCGCCGCAAAGCCGCGCATATAGGTGCTCTGCACGACATCCTCGGCCTCCTCGCGCTCGCGCAGCACGCTCCACGCGGCGCGGAACAGCCGCTGGTTGTTGCGTTCGGTGACGACGCGCGCCGCCGCGCGATCGCGCGCCGCGATCCGCGCCGCGAGTTCGAGGTCGGACAGTCCGGCGGGGTCGATCGATGCCTGCGTCGTCATGCGTCCAGCCCCCGATCCCCGCCGCGGCGCGGCAGCGCGTCCAGCAATTCGCGGCGCAGCCCCGCATCGTCGCCAAATTCGCCCAGCCAGCACCGCGTCACCATCGACACGCCGTGCTGCCTGACCCCGCGCGACGACATGCAGCCGTGCCGCGCCTCGATGATCACCGCGACGCCGCGCGGCTGCAACGCCGCGTCGAGCGCGGCGGCGATCTGGCGCGTCAGCCGTTCCTGAAGCTGCAGGCGCCGCGCATAGGCGTCGACCAGCCGCGACAGTTTCGAAATCCCGACCACCCGGTCGCGGGGGCGATAGGCAAGATGCGCCACCCCCGTGATCGGCGCAAGATGATGTTCGCACGTCGACACGAGCGGGATCGAGCGGAGCAGCACGGTGTCGTCATAGCCCGCCGCCTCGCCGAAGGTGCGGCGGAGCAGGCCGCCGGGATCGACCGCATAGCCCGCGAACCATTCGCGCCACGCGCGCGCCACGCGCGCCGGGGTTTCGAGCAGCCCCTCGCGCCCCGGGTCGTCGCCCGCCGCCGCGATCAGCGTGCGCACCGCCGCCTCGATCTCGGCCGCGCCGGGGCGCGGCCGCGCGGCCCCGGCAAAGGCGGTCGCGTCGGGGGCGTTCGCGGCGGGTTCGGGGGCGAGGTCGTACATGGACATGGGCGTCTCCTGCATGGGGCGTGCATTGGATGCCGCGCCGCGCCGCAGGTTCCCGGGCACCTTTTTGCCGCGGCGCCATCCAAGGGGGCGCAACGACACAAAGGAGATATATGATGCTCAAGACGATCCTGTGGTTCGGCGCGGCGACCGCGCTGATCATCAGCGCGCCGCTATCGGCGCACGAAGCCGCCAAGCCCGACGACGCGCAGATCGCGCATGTCGCCTACACCGCAGGGCAAATCGACGTCGACGCGGGCAAGCAGGCGCTCGCCAGGTCGCACAACCCCGCGGTGCGCAGCTTTGCCGAGGCGATGGTGCGCGATCATGCCGCGGTGAACGACAAGGCGCTGGCGCTGGTCGCGCGGCTCGGCGTGACGCCGCAGGCGAATGCGACGAGCAGCGCGCTGTCGGCGCAGGCGGCGCAGAAACACGCCGAACTCGCGGGGCTCGACGGCGCCGCCTTCGACCGCGCCTATGTCGCGAACGAGGTCGCCTATCATCGCACGGTCAACGACGCGCTGCGCGACCTGCTGATCCCGTCGGCGACCAACGGCGAGCTGAAAGCGCTGCTCGAAACCGGGCTGACGCTGTTCAGCGAGCATCAGGCGCACGCCGAACATCTGGCCGCGAGCCTCAAGTGACCCGGGCGCTGCTCGCCGCCGCCGCGCTGGCCGCCGCGCCGCTGATCGGCGGCGCGGCCCCCGCGCCCGCGCCCAAAGTCTACAATGTGGTGATCGACCAGATGAAGTTCGGCGCGGTGCCGCCCGGCGCGCGCGTCGGCGACACGATCCTGTGGGTCAACCGGGACATGTTCCGCCACACCGCGACCGCGCGCGACCGCAGCTTCAACGTCGACCTGCCCCCGGGCAAGAGCGGCCGGACGATACTCAAACGCGCGGGGCGCATCGCCTTCTACTGCGTCTATCATCCGGGCATGACCGGGACGCTGACCGTCGGGCGCTGAGCGCCGCGGCGCCGGCGCGAGATCAGCCGGCGTCGTCCCCGGCGGGCGCGGGCAGTGCGGCGCGCAGCGGCGCTTCGGCCGCCCAGGCTTCGTCGAGTTCGGTCTCGGTCGGCGGCGCGGGGCCGCCGCACGCGGGGCAGCGCGGCCGCTCGGGCTCGTTCCGCCGCATCGCGCGCCGCCGCCGCACCAGGTTGATGCGCTGGATCAGGATCGCGTCGACCTCCTGCTGCGTGACGATGCGGCGCTGCTGCTTGACCCCGTCGTCGAACACGATCCCGCTTTCAAATTCGGCGCGGTCGATGAAACGGTGCCGCACCGCCTCGGGCAGCACGAACGCCGCGGCCTCGGCGGGGGTCATCACCCGTCCCAGCGCGCCCGACAGGTCGCCGCGCTTGATCAGCAGCCGCAACAGATTGTCCGACGGCGTCACCCGCCGCTCAAACTCCTTGCCGCCGCGATAGATGATCGTCTCGCGCCCCTCGACCGCGCGCTGATAGGCGACCGCCTCCAGCCCGCGCAGCGCCTTCGCCAGCGCCTCGGCGCACGCCGCATCGAAGCGCGGGAACAGCGCGCGCGAGCGATTGACCGATGTCGTGCTGACCCCCGCGATCCGCGCCGCATCGGCGACGCACCCCGTCTGCGTCAGCGTGGCCAAGAACACCCGCGTCCGCGCCGCCGTCCACCCGTCCTCGCGAATACGCAGGCCGGGCATCAAGGGATTGGCGTCCCGCGCGCAAACGGCCGCGCCATCGTTACTCCCCTCCCGCAGGCGGGAGGGGGTGGTCGGAGCCCCGTGGCTCCGACCACGGGAGGGCCTGTTGCGCCCCTCACCACCGCCCGAAACCACAACCGCTTCCCCCCGCGAGCCCCGCGCCGCCTTACGCCCCATAACCCCATCTCCCGAATCACCCGGAACGAATCGGAAGAATTTTGAACCTATTTGGACAATTTAGGAAAGCGAAATTTTCCCTGTTCCGTCACCCCGGACTTGATCCGGGGTCCAGGCTGTGGCGGCGTAATGGACCCCGGATCAAGTCGGCATTTATCCCCTTGGCATCCGTGGCTCCTTTATCGTCATTGCGAGGAGCGGAGCGACGAAGCAATCTCCAGCCATCGGCAAGGCAGAGCGATAGCTGGAGATTGCTTCGCTTCGCTCGCAATGACGCCATACGGATGCGAGCGGGATAAACGCCGATCAAGTCCGGGGTGACGAAGCCGACATTGACCACCCCTTCCGCCCCATGATATGACATTGTCATAGGAGAACCCGCCATGGCATCGCGCGCCGAAAAGCCCGTCACCGTCACCCTCGGCCCGCTCACCGCCGCCGCGCAGGATCGCGTCAAATCGGGGCGCTACGCCTCGGTCAGCGAAGTCGTCCGCGCCGGTCTGCGCGCGCTCGACCGCGAGGAAGCGCTGCTCGACGAACTGCTCAAGGCCCGCGTCGCCGAAGCCCTCGCCGACCCCCGCCCCGTCCAGCCCGCCGAAGAGGTCCGCAGCGGCCTTGCCGCCCGCCACGCCAAACGGACGGGCAAAGGCGCTTGACGGCAAGCGTCCGGGTCGTCTGGCGCCAGACCGCCACCGACGACCTCTACCGCCTCTACGACTGGATCGCCGACCGCGCCGATCCCGACACCGCCTTCGCCTACACCAGCGCCATCGAAGCCCACGCGGCCGACCTCGCCACCTACCCGAACCGCGGCACCCCGCGCGACGACCTCGCGCCGGGCGTCCGCACGCTGAACTTTCCGGGGCGGACGGCTATTGCACTTGCCGTCGTAGTTCCGGCCTATGATTTCGTCGCCCCATCAAGCCATAGCACCGGCCACGAATTCGGCAATTTTGTTGAAATCGTCTGGAAGACTTACTCTAAGCGCGGAAATGAGTTCTCGCCTAACGTTCTCTTCGGGTAACGTTAACACCTCTGCCAGAGCAGGAAACTCACAGTGCTTTCCAGCAGCCAAGCATTGCTCGAACATCTCGCGGAGCGACGCCGCATTTGGAACGCCCCAAACGTCGGCCGGTGATTGCTCCCAGCCTTCATCTTGACTGCATAGGGATATCGCTTTTTCAAATAGCCATTTTTCTGGCCATTCGTCACCGGGTAAAAATGACAAACGTGCCGCCACCCATTCGCGAATAGCTTCGCTTTGGGTTGAGAATTTTCCGTCACACATATCAGCGACATCACCCGCGATTCCGACTTTCCCGCTGCGCTGGTCACCGTCCATTATGCAAAGACAACGGCGCCGGTTTTCCATGTATCGCGCAGCCATCAGACGCTTCAAGCTTGAATAGGAGCCAATTTCCATTAGCCGAGTACGCCCTCTCAAACTTTGGTCCATACTCGCTTGGACCATTGCCATCGCAACCTCATCTTCCACAAATATATCTATCTCTTCGGAACCACTACGCCCCATCCGACCGCAAGCGTAATCCGCTGATATTTCAGGGAGAACGTTCGTTTTCCCTCCTATTGGCTCAACAAAGATTCGCGCCTCAGGAGGCAGAGCAGCGAGCACCTCATAGGCATGAGTCGTGCATATTATTTGACACTTCATCTCTAAGCATAGCTCTTTTAATTCCTTCACAAGACGAACCTGAGCCAATTCGTGAAGGCCAAGCTCAATCTCATCAATAATTATTAGACTTCCACTTCCAGAAGAGAATATTGTCGAAAGAATTTCCAAAACAGCACTTTCTCCGGCCCCCATATTGAAACCAGAATAAGCGAGATCTCCAGACTTCACCCTGGGAAGAGAGTATCTTGAGTGTTCAAGATGCTCAAAATCAGAATACTTTTTCCCCAGTATTCTTCCAGCTATGCTTGCAATCTTCTCCCTTACAGAAACATCCAAATCATTTGGCTTAAAGTATGTTCTATATGACTTGTGAGCGGATCGTTCATAATATGGAACCACTCTCTGAACACCATGATATATCACTGTGCGCTTAACACGCTTATCATAGTTGTTCCATTTCCCCCCCTGCTTCTTCTTTCGAACTTGCAGCCCCTCCCTCGGAACGCCGCTCTTCCATCGGTCATGTCGGATGCTGTACGCAATTGCGACACCTTGCGGCCCCACCTCGCCAATAGATTGGATAAAAAAGTCACTAAAAGTATAATACGACTGAACCCTGCCTGGCAGCCTAAATCCATCTGATCCATTATGGAATGCACAAGCAGCTATAGCTAGTATAGTTGACTTTCCAGAACCATTTGTGCCAGCAATTGCTGTAATTGGATATTTAAAATCCATCTCAAACGCACTAAGCCCCCTCATTTTACCAAAAACAAGATGGACCTTACTAAGTGACTGGCGCGTATAGTCATTCGCGAACCATCTAAGGTTCCGCTTGTCCAATTGTGAATACGCGTATGACATCTCGCCCCTCCATCGACACCTGTGTCGAATATCGGCGCCATCTACAAGGGCATACGGCCATACAGCTGGGACTAAAAAACACCCCTTGCTCGACACAACTTGGCGACCGGCGACAATTTCCAGCCTTCATTCAGCTCAAGCACTTGATTCCGGGCCCAACTCAGCAACGTCGAAAAGCTGGACCCCGGATCAAGTCCCGGGTGACGAATAGGAGAAAGCCACACCCCTTTGTGGCTTCGTGGCTTTGCGCGAAAAAATCTTCGCACCCTCGCCATCTCCGCGCCGCCTCTGCGCGAACGAACCTCCCCCACCCCCTTGCAATTCCCCCGCCCCGGCGTAAGGCGTCCCCAACAAAAACCGCGCGCGCGACTCCCGTTTGCCCCGCTCTCCCGATCGGGCTTCGGGCGTCATTTCCCCGCCGCGCCCAACAGGGGACTGCAAGTCTATGACCACCACCGGCCACGACACGCTGGGAACCCGTTCGACGCTCGACGTCGGCGGCAAGAGCTACGCTTATTATTCGCTCGACAAGGCCGCGGCGAAGCTCGGCGACGTGTCGCGCCTGCCCTTTTCGATGAAGGTGCTGCTCGAAAATCTGCTGCGCTTCGAGGATGGCGGCTTCACCGTGTCGACCGACGACGTCAAGGCGCTGGTCGACTGGCAGAAGGACCCGCATTCGAACCAGGAAATCCAGTATCGCCCGGCGCGCGTGCTGCTCCAGGATTTCACCGGCGTTCCGTGCGTCGTCGACCTCGCCGCGATGCGCGACGCGATCGCGACGCTCGGCGGCGACACGTCGAAGATCAACCCGCTGGTCCCCGTCCACCTCGTCATCGACCACTCGGTCATGGTCGACGAATTCGGCCACCCCAAGGCGTTCGAACAGAATGTCGAGATCGAATATTATCGCAACGGCGAACGTTACGACTTCCTGAAATGGGGATCGAAGAGCCTCGACAATTTCAAGGCGGTGCCCCCGGGCACCGGCATCTGCCACCAGGTCAACCTCGAGCATATCGCGCAGGCGGTGTGGTCGAGCGCGGATGCGTCGGGTGAAACCGTCGCCTATCCCGACACCTGCGTCGGCACCGACAGCCATACGACGATGATCAACGGCCTCGGCGTGCTCGGCTGGGGCGTCGGCGGGATCGAGGCCGAGGCCGCGATGCTCGGCCAGCCCGTGTCGATGCTGATCCCCGAAGTCGTCGGCTTCAAATTCACCGGCGCATTGAAGGAAGGCGTCACCGCGACCGACCTCGTGCTCACCGCGACGCAGATGCTGCGCGCCAAGGGCGTCGTCGGCCGCTTCGTCGAATATTTCGGCCCCGGCCTTGCCTCGCTGAGCCTCGCCGACCGCGCGACGCTCGCCAATATGGCGCCCGAATATGGCGCGACCTGCGGCTTCTTCGGCGTCGACGACAAGACGCTCGATTACATGCGCCTGACCGGGCGCAGCGAGGAAAATATCGCGCTGGTCGAGGCCTATGCCAAGGCGCAGGGGCTGTGGATCGTCGAGGGCGCCGCCGACCCGATCTTCACCGAAACGCTCGAACTCGACCTTGCCACCGTCGTGCCGTCGCTCGCGGGGCCGAAGCGCCCGCAGGACCGCGTCTCGCTCCCCGAGGTCGACGACGTGTTCAACGCCGACATGGCGAACACCTACAAGAAGGCGCAGACGCGCGTTCCGGTCGAGGGCAAGGATTTCGACATCGGCGACGGCGACGTCACCATCGCCGCGATCACGAGCTGCACCAACACCTCGAACCCCGGCGTGCTCGTCGCCGCGGGGCTCGTCGCGAAAAAGGCCGACGCGCTGGGGCTGAAGCCCAAGCCGTGGGTCAAGACCAGCCTCGCCCCGGGAAGCCAGGTCGTCACCGACTATCTCGAGAAGGCCGGGCTGCAGAAGCATCTCGACAATATCGGCTTCAACCTCGTCGGTTACGGCTGCACGACCTGCATCGGCAACTCGGGTCCGCTCGCCGAGCCGATTTCGAAGGCGATCAACGAGAACGGCCTCGTCGCCGCGGCGGTGATTTCGGGCAACCGCAACTTCGAGGGCCGCGTGTCGCCCGACGTGCGCGCGAACTTCCTCGCCTCGCCGCCGCTGGTGGTGGCGTACGCGCTGAAGGGCACGGTGATCGAGGATTTCACCACCACCCCGATCGGGCAGGACCAGTCGGGCAACGACGTCTTCCTGAAGGACATCTGGCCGACCAACCAGGAAGTGGCCGAGACGGTCGCGGGCGCGGTCGATCGCGACATGTTCGAGGCGCGCTACGCCCATGTCTACAAGGGCGACGAGCATTGGCAGAAGATCGAGGTCGAGGGCAGCGACACCTATCAGTGGCGCGCGGGATCGACCTATGTCGCCAACCCGCCCTATTTCGAGGGCATGACGATGACCCCGGCGCCGGTCGCCGACATCGTCGACGCGAAGCCGCTCGCGATCCTGGGCGATTCGATCACCACCGACCACATCAGCCCCGCCGGCAGCATCAAGGCGGACTCGCCGGCTGGAAAATGGCTGATGGAACATCAGGTCAGCAAGGCCGACTTCAACAGCTACGGCGCGCGCCGCGGCCACCACGACGTGATGATGCGCGGCACTTTCGCCAACATCCGCATCCGCAACGAAATGGTCCCCGGCATCGAGGGCGGCATGTCGCGCTACGGCGCCGAGGTCATGCCGATCTATGACGCGGCGATGCGCCACAAGGCCGACGGCACGCCGCTCGTCGTCATCGCGGGCAAGGAATATGGCACCGGATCGTCGCGCGACTGGGCGGCGAAGGGCACCAATTTGCTGGGCGTCCGCGCGGTGATCGTCGAGAGCTTCGAGCGCATCCACCGCTCGAACCTCGTCGGCATGGGCGTGCTGCCGCTGCAGTTCCTTGAGGGCCAGAGCCGCGAGACGCTGGGCCTGACCGGCGACGACCAGTTCACCATCACCGGCGTCGCGGATTTGAAGCCGCGCCAGACGGTCACCGTGAACGTCACGCGCGCCGACGGTTCGACCTTCGCCTTCGACACGCTCTGCCGCATCGATACCGCGAACGAGGTCGAATATTATATGAACGGCGGCATCCTGCACTACGTGCTGCGCAAGCTGGCCGCATAAGGAAAGGCGGGGACGATGGGCGCCTTGATCCCCTTCGTCCTCGGCCTGCTGATCGGGGTCGCGCTGACGCTCTTCCTGCTCCGCAAGAGGCGCGAGGACCGGCGCGACCTCACCGCGCCGCCCCCGCGCGCGGCCCCGCGTCCGCCTGCACCGCCCCCGATGGCCCGCGTCGGCGACGCGCATATCGACGACGACGAGATCCGCGACCTGATCCGCCAGAATCGCAAGATCGAGGCGATCAAGCGCATGCGCGAACGCACCGGACTGGGCCTTGCCGAGGCGAAGGACGCGGTCGAGGCGCTCGAACGCCAGATGCGCTGACGGCCGGCAGCGAACCCACCGGATGGCGCCCTTTTCCATCGCGATCGAGGTCATCGGCTGGGCCGCCGCCGCGATCATCCTCGCCGCCTATGTCCTGCTCTCGCTCGGCAAGCTCGAAGCGCGCGGCTATCTCTACCAGTGGATGAACGTCGTCGGCGCAGGCGGCTTCATCATCAATTCGGGGTATAATGGCGCGCTGCCCTCCGCAGTGCTCAACGTGATCTGGGCCGCGATGGGGCTGTTCACGCTGTGGAGCGTATGGCGCGCGCGGGTCGCCGCGCGCGCGGCGGTGCCCTGAACGCGATCATCGCCGCGACCCGGGGCCCTCCAAAGCAGCGCGCGTAAAATTCGCATCATGCCCAAGTCCGTTTGTGCTGAGCTTGTCGAAGCACCGTTCTTTCCCGAGGCGTCAAAAGGAAAGGACGGCCCTTCGACAAGCTCAGGGCGAACGGTTCATAATAGACGCACGATGCTCCAACGGCGCTTTCCGGACAGCCCCCTCGCTGGGGGCGCGGGGCGATGGCTATTTCGGCGACGCCGCATCCCATGCCGCGACTCTGGCCTTCGTATCGGCCAGCATCGCGTCGAGCGCCGCGCGATCGAGCACCTCGCCGCGCATCACCACCGTATCGATCGCGCGCGTCGCCGCGATATCCTGAAGCGGATTTTTCGTCAGCAGCACGAGGTCGGCGGCCATGCCCGGCTTCACCGCGCCGTAACGGTCGAGCCAGCCGAACCATGCCGGCCCCGCGCGCGTCGCCGATGCGAGCGCCTGCGCCGGGGTCAGCCCCTTTTCAACGAACAGCGCGATCTCGTCGTGCAACCCGAAGCCCGGATAGTTGAAACTGTTGAGGAAACCCGCGTCGGTCCCGGCGATGATCGGCACCCCCGCCTCGGCGAGCATCGGCAGGATCGTGCCCATATCGTCGATATGCTGGTGCCGCGCCGCGATCGTGGCGGCATCGGCCTTCGCCGCGCGTTCGACGCGCCAGGCATAGGTCTGGCGCAGTTTCGGCCCGATATAGGCGAGCCCCGCATCCTTGCTGTGATCGTCGCGGTCGAGCCAGGCGATGATCCGGCTGCCGTTGAGCGTCGGCGTGACCGACACGCCCTTGGCAGCGAAGCGGCGATAGGTCGCCATCGCGGTGTCGCGGTCGAAGCCGGCGTCGAGCCGGCGGTTCGCCTCGGCGCGATCGATGCGCCCCGCGGCATAGTCGGCAGCGATCGCGGCCTCGTCCTTCGCCCCGGCATTATAGGCATAGTCGAGATGCTCGATCGAGCTGATCCCGGCATCGACCGCCTGTTCGGTGGTCAGCGCCATCGGGATATGCCCCGACGTGCGCAGCCCGAGCGCCTTCGCCTGCTGGAGCGCATAGAGGAACAATTCGGGCTTGAGCGTGCTGTCGGTGATCTTGACGAAATCGACCTTGTCGCGGTTTTTCAGCCGGTCGAGCGCGGCATCGACGTCGGCGGTGCTGCCGACCTCGATCGTGCCTTTCCACAGCGGCGCAATCCCTTCGATCTTGGCTCCCGAGGTCAGCAGCCGCGGCCCGAACAGCGCGCCGCGGGCGATCTCGCCGCGCCAGGCGAGCACCTGATCGGGCAGGTCCCCCGATGCGTCGCGGATCGTCGTGATGCCGTTCGCGACATAGAGCGGCAGCAGGGCGCGATTTTCTTCGATCAGATCGGGGCCGCCGCCGAAATGAACGTGCATGTCCCACAGGCCGGGGATCAGATATTTGCCGCCCCCCTCGACCGTTCGCGCGGCGCGCCAGTCCTTTGCGATCGCCGCATCGGCGCCGACCGCAACGATATCGCCGCCCAGCAGGACGACCGCCTGCCCCGGCTCGGCCTTCGCCTTCTCGACATCGATGACCGTCACATGGCGGATGACGACGTCGCCCTGCCGCGGCGCGGCGAGCGCAGGCGAACCCGCAACAAAAAGAAGCGAAGCGAAAGCGGCAAGCAGATGTTTCATGGGGGCGACCTTTCCGAACCGGAAAGCCCTTAGCGCGATCGCCCGCTCCGCAACAGGGGAGGAATGGTGGGCGCTGACGGGCTCGAACCGCCGACCCTCTCGGTGTAAACGAGATGCTCTACCAACTGAGCTAAGCGCCCCCGAAGGGAAGCGCGCCCCTGCCACAGCTTCCCCGCGCTGGCAAGCGTGCCCCCTATTCTTCGAGGGCCTCGAAATAGCGCACGAGCGCATCATATGCAGATTCGGCAAGGCCGATGAAGATGCGGCGGCCGTCGTGCGGGTCGGCTTCGCGCAGGAAAAGCCCCGCGTCGGTCATCGTCTTGATCCATCGCAGCGCGGTCGTCGCGGGGACCGCGGCGGCGATACACAGGCTCGACACCGACACCGGCTGACGCTCGAGCCGCGCGGCATACAGATCGAGCAGCATGTCCCACGAGGGATCGGCGAACAGGTCGGCGGGAAAATATTGATCGCGCATCCGCCGCTGGCGAAGCATGCGCCGCACCGTCTTGGCACGCTGGCGCTCGATCGTGCGCGCGTCGCATTCGAAGCCGTGCGGCATGCTGGCATAGTCGCGCGGCGGCGAATGCAACGCATCCCCCGGCCGGGTTGGCGCCAGCCCCGGTTCCACCGGGGTACCCGCCAGCCCCCGTTGTCCCGCAAGCGTATCGAGCAGGCGCGCGATTCGCGCGACCTCGTCCTGAAGCCGGTCGATACGCTCCATCGCCGCATCGCGGGCATCCTCGCTCACGTGCGACGCCGGAATCCGCCGCGCCGCCGCCAGCGCGATCCGGCGATCGGTCGTATCGGCATCGACCAGATATTCGGCGCGCAGCGAATCGGGGATCGCCGCCGAAACGCGATCGAGCGCGGCGAGCGAGGTTTCGCACAGCAATCCGCAATCGCTGTCGCCGACCGCGCGGACAATCTGCGCGAGCGTTTCGCTTTCGACCGTATCCGCCGCGGTCAGCCAGACGACATCGCCGCGCGCCAATGACCCGATCTGCGCGGCCGCCCGGTGCGGCGCAGCCCGTTCGGTCCGTCGCATCGCATCGCAGGCATCGGCTTCCCAGCGCGGATGTTCCGGCCCGACGACCAGCAGCCGCCAGCCGATGCGGCGCTCGCCGCCGCGCGGCCACCAGACGTTCCTCGCCGCATCATGGTCGGGAGCAGGCGCCGCGCCCGGCGCCGGTTCTGCGATGCGAATCCAACTGCCCTGCTCCATCATCCTGCCCTTTCCGGAGGCGATCGCTCCGCTCTGGTGTCCTTATGCCTTCAAATCGACCCCATTCGCCCCTTGTTCGCTCCGTGCTGCCGCCGTTCCGGAGCCCGCCGCGAGCGTTCGCGCCGGCGGCCTGCGAAAACGGAAGAAGCTGATCCATTTTGGACATGTTTTGTTCTCATCGTCAATCCCCTTTCGCACTTGCCGCCGGACCGCCATCGCGGCAGGGGCGAACCATGTCCCCGACAACCCGCCTGCGCTGGCGCCGACGCCTTCGTTCGCTGGCCGCGCTGCTGCTGATCGCCGCGATGGCGATCGCGGTCTGGACCGCGCTCCCCGACCCGACCGAGTCGGTCCCGCTGGTCCATGTCATCGACGGCGACAGCCTGAAGGTGAAGCAGGGCGGGATCGGCGTGACCGTCCGGCTGACCGGGATCGACGCAGCCGAATATCGGCAGGATTGTGGACGCGCCGACGCGAGCCGCTGGCCGTGCGGGCGCGAGGCGCGCGCGGCGCTGGTCGCGCTCGCCGGCCCCGGCCCGCTCCATTGCAGCCTGAACGCGCACGACAAATATGGCCGGACGCTCGGCACCTGCCGCACCGCGCCCGCCCCCGACGGGGTCGACATCGCCGCCGAAATGGTCCGGGGCGGCTGGGCGGTGGCGACCGGCGATATCTACCTGGCCGAAGAAGCCGGGGCGCAGGCGGCGAAACGGGGCCTCTGGCAGGGCGATTTCGCGCGCCCCGCCGACTGGCGTGCGGCGCATGCCCGGCCCGCGGCCGCGACCGGCACCGTCGCGCCCGACCGCTGACCCGCCGCCGGACGATGCCACCGCTTTCCGCGCCGGGCTTTTGCGGCTAGGGCGGGCGGATGAATGGCCTTTTTCCCGTGATGATCGGCGGCGCGATCGGCGCCGGCGCCCGCCATCTGGTCGGTCAGGCGATGCTTGCGCGCCTCGGCCCCGGCTTCCCCTGGTGGACGCTGTCGATCAATATCGCCGGCAGCCTGTTGATGGGCCTGCTGATCGGCGCGCTCGCCCGCGGCGACGGCGGCCATACCGCGCGGCTGTTCATCGGCGTCGGCGTCCTTGGCGGCTTCACCACATTCTCCTCTTTCAGCATGGAATTCTGGATGCTTTTCGAACGCGGTCAAAACGCTCAGGCGGCCGCCTATGTCTTCGCATCGATGATCGGCGCGATCGCCGCTTGCGGCGTCGGCCTGTTCATCGTGCGGCAGGTGCCGGCATGAGCGAGCCCGGAACCAAGCTCGACGGCGCCACGATCGCCGAGGAGGACGACGGCATCCGGCTCGACCGCTGGTTCAAGCGCCACCGCGAGGGCACGCCGCACGCGCTGCTCGCGCGCTGGGCGCGCTCGGGGCAGCTGACGCTCGACGGCAGAAAGGCCGACGTGTCGGACCGCATCGCGACCGGGCAGAAGCTGGTGATGCCGACCCCGCCGGTCGAGGCCGAGGCGCGCCCGGCGCGCAAGGGCCGCCCGCTGACCGATGCCGATATCGAACTGGCGACGGGGATGGTGATCCACCGCGACGCAAGCGCGATCGTGCTCAACAAGCTGCCCGGGCTCGCGACGCAGGGCGGGACGAAGACCGAGCAGCATGTCGACGGCCTGCTCGACGCGCTGAAATTCGACGGGCCGGTGCGGCCCAAGCTCGTCCACCGGCTCGACAAGGACACGTCGGGCGCGCTGCTGATCGCGCGCACCCCGCGCGCCGCCGCCTATTTCGCCAAGAGCTTTTCGAATCGCAGCGCGAAGAAAACCTATTGGGCGATCATCGTCGGGGTGCCCGACATCGCGCAGGGCGAGATCGACCTGCCGCTCGCCAAGCAGCCGGGATCGGGCGGCGAGAAGATGCACGTCGACGAAAAGGGGCTGCCGTCGAAGACGCGCTATCGCGTGATCGAGCGCGCGGGCAACAGCGCGGCGTGGGTCGAACTGCAGCCGCTGACCGGGCGCACGCACCAGCTGCGCGTCCATATGGCCGCGATCGGCCATCCGATCGTCGGCGACGGCAAATATGGCGGCAAGGGCGCGTTCCTGACCGGCACGATCAGCCGCAAGATGCACCTGCACAGCCGCCGCCTGCGCATCGACCACCCCGACGGCGGGGCGATCGATATCAGCGCCGAGGTGCCCGAGCACTTCGCCGCGAGCCTCGACGCGCTCGGCTTCGACACGCTGCTCGGCGAGATCGCGATCGACGATGGCGCCAAGGGGCCTTCCCCGAGGGCTGCCGAAAAGGCCGCGGCGAAGGCGCACAGCAAGCAGATCCGCAAGGCGCGGCGCGGCGAGCGGCGCGGGCGCACCGCGACGAGCAAGCCCACCGACCATGTCGGCAAGCCCAAACCCAGGGCGAAGACGGGCAGGCCGGCGGCGAAGCGAGGCCCCGCGAAGCCCGGCGGCGGCAAACCCTCCCCGCGCAAGACGCGCTGATGCACCCCGATCCCGCCTTCCGGCCGAAGGATGACGACCTTGCCGCGCTGCTGGTACGCGAGATCGGCTTTGCGGCGATCTTTGCGGGCACGCCCGACGGTCCGCGCGTTGCGCACGTCCCGGTGCTGCTGAGCGACGACGACGCGGCGCTGCGCTTTCACATCGCGCGCGGCAACGCGCTCACGAGGCACCTCGACGGCGCCACCGCGCTCGCGGTGGTGCAGGGCCCCGACGCCTATGTCAGCGCGAGCTGGTACGCCGATGCCGACCAGGTGCCGACGTGGAACTATGCGGCGGTCGAAATGGAAGGCACGGCGCACCGGCTGGATGATGCCGCGCTGATCGACCAGCTCGACGCGCTGTCGGCGCTTCACGAGGCGCGCATCGGCGCGACCCCGCCGTGGACGCGCGCCAAGATGAGCCCCGCGCTGTTCGGCCGCCTGACCGGCGCGATCGCCGCGTTCGAGCTGCGCATCTCCGCCTGGCGGCCGACGATCAAGCTGTCGCAGAACAAGGCGCCCGACGAGCGCGACCGCGTGATCGCCGGGGTCGAGGCCACCGGCCATGGCGCACTCGCACAATTGATGCGCCACCTCGGCGGCGGTAGGGAGCGGGCATGACCCCCGCCAACGACGCCCTCGCCAAGAAGCGCTTCTTCGCCATCACGCTGATGCGCCTGATGGGCGCGCTGTTCGTCCTGTGCGGCTTTGCGCTGATCAGCGGCGGGCTGGCGATCGCCGGCCAGCCGACCGACCGCTGGATCGGCGTCGCCGTGGTGCTGGTCGGCGCGTTCGATTTTGCGGTCTTCCCGCTCATTCTCGCGCGCCGCTGGCGCTCCCCCAAAGAGCTGTGAAGCGCTTCTGGAAAGAGGCCGCCGCCGTCGCCGCCGACGGCGGCTGGGGCGTGGCGCTCGACGGACGCGCGGTGCGCACCCCGGCGCGCGCGCCGCTGGTCGTCGAAAGCCGCGCGCTCGCCGAAGCGATCGCCGCCGAGTGGCAGGCGCAGGGCGAGACCGTCGATCCCGCCGCGATGCCGCTGACCGGGCTCGCCAACGCCGCGATCGACCTGGCCCGCGCCGATCCCGCCGGTTTCGCGGCGCCGATCGCGGCCTATGCCGAGAGCGACCTCCTCTGTTACCGCGACGACCGCGACGCGATGCTGCAGGGCGAACAGGCCGCGGCGTGGAACCCGCTGCTCGCCTGGGCCGAAGCGCGCCACGGGATCGAGTTCGCGCTGGCGCAGGGCGTGCTGCCGATCGACCAGCCCGAAGCGACGCAGGCGGCGCTGCGCGACGCGGTGCTTGCGCTCGACCCGTTCCGCCTCGCCGCACTCGCACCGCTCGTCACCATCGGCGGCTCGCTCGTCGCGGCGCTCGCGCTCGTCGAGACGGCGTTCGCGGCCGATGCGCTGTGGGACGCGGTCAGCCTCGACGAACTGTATCAGGAACGCCGCTGGGGCGCCGACGGCGAGGCGCAGAAAGCGCGCGCCCGGCGCGAAGCCGACTGGCACAATGCCGCGCGCTTCCTGACCCTGCTCTGACGAGGCGCACCGAACGCGTCGCCGCTAGATATCGACGACGATCTTTCCGAAATGCGCGTTCGCGACCTGGTGGCGGAAGGCATCGGCGAGGCGATCGAGCGGGAAATGGTCGCTGATCACCGGGCGAAGACCGTTCGCCTCGATCCCCGCGATCATGTCGAGCTGCTGCTTGCGGCTGCCCACCGTCAGCCCCTGAACGCGCAGATTCTTCGCCATCAGGAGCGCGGTCTGGACCGGCCCCGCGAAACCCGCGAGCACGCCGATCAGCGCGACATGCCCGCCGACGCGCGCCGCGACCATCGACTGGTCGAGCGTTCCCGCGCCGCCGATCTCGACCACGCTGTCGACCCCGCGTCCGCCGGTCAGCTCCATCGCCTTCGCACCCCAGGCGGGAACCGCCTTGTAGTTGATCAGGTCGTCGGCGCCGAGCGCCCGGAGCTTTTCGAGCTTGGCATCGGAGGAGCTGGTCGCGATCACCCGCGCGCCAGCGGCCTTGGCGAATTGCAGCGCGAACACCGAGACGCCGCCGCTGCCCTGCACCAGCACCGTCGATCCCGGTTGCACCGCGCCGTCGACGAACAGCGCGCGCCACGCGGTGAGCCCGGCGCAGGTCAGCGTCGCGGCCTCGGCCGCCGACCAGCCTTGCGGCACGCGGGTGAACCAATGCTGCGGCGTCACCACGACGTCGCGGGCATAACCGTCGATGCCGTCGCCGGGCACGCCGCGAAACGCGCTCGCGGGCGGCTCGCCGTCGTTCCATTCGGGAAAGAAGAGCGACACCACGAGATCGCCGACGGAAAGGCCGGTCACTCCCTCGCCCACCGCCTCGACCGTTCCCGCGCCGTCGGACATCGGGATGCGCCCGTCGGCGGCGGGAATCATCCCCGACACCACGGCATAGTCGTGATAGTTGAGCGACGATGCCGCGAGCCGCACGCGAATCTCGCCCGGCCCCGGTGCACCGGGGTCGGGAAGATCGACGGTCGTCAGCGTATCGAGCGAGGCGGGTGCGCGAACCTGGACGGCCCGCATCATTCGGCCGCCATCGCCATTTCGACGCGCTGCGGACCGCGGATGACGCCGCCGGGGGTCGGCCCCTGCATTTCGCCGTCGCGGAAGGTCACGAGCCCCGACTTGATCGTCGCGACATAGCCTTCGGCCTTTTGCAGCAGGCGCTTGCCGCCCGCGGGCAGGTCGAAGGCGAGCCACGGCTTGCCGAGCTTGATCGCGTCCATGTCGATGATGTTGAGGTCGGCGAGATAGCCGGGCGCAAGCACGCCGCGATCCTCGAGCCCGTACAGCACCGCGGTGTCGCGGCACTGGCGCTTGATCGCATGTTCGAGCCCGATGCGGTTGCCGTTGCGGTCGCGCACCCAATGCTGGAGCATGAAGGTCGGCGAGGCCGCGTCACAGATCGTCCCGCAATGCGCGCCGCCGTCGGACAGGCTGTTCACCGTGTCGTCGGCGGCCTGCAGATCCTCGAGGAAATTGAGGTTGCCGTCACGATAGTTGAGGATCGGGAAATAGATGAAGCCCTTGCCGTCGTCCTTCATGAGGAGGTCATAGGCATATTCGGCGGGCGTCACGCCCGCCGCCGCGGCGCGGTGCGCGATGCTTTCGTCCATGCGCGGTTCGTAATTGAAATCGGGGTCCATCTCGAAATGGACGGGCCAGCCCTCGGCCACGACCTTCAGGAAGTCGAGAATGTCGCTTTCGGGCCAGACATTCGGTTCCTGCGTCATGCGGGTGCGGAACGCCGGGTCCTTCAGATGCGCGAGCTGCTGCTCCCACGGCAGGTCGATGATCTCGTTCCACGCCGGCTTGAAGCGGAAGGGGTGGACGGTGCCCTGCCACGCCATGATCACGCCGTTGCCGCGCAGCGCGATCTGCGCGACGATGTTCGCACCCGTGGCGTTCTGCTTGCGCATCTCCGAAATCTGTTCCTCGAGCGGCAATTCCTTGGCGATCGACTGGAGCGCGGCGAAAGTCACCGGCAGGCCGGTTTCGCGGCTCAAATCGCCCATCCACTGGAACTCGTTCCACTCGCGCTTCATGTCGCTCGCCATTTCGAACACGCCGTAACCGACGCGCCCCATCGCGCGGCCGATCGCGACCAGTTCCTCGGCAGTCGCGGTGGTGCCGGGGACGAGTTCGCCGTCGATCGACTTGTGGAGCACGGTGCGGCTGGTCGAGAAACCGAGCGCGCCCGCGCGCACGCCTTCCTCGACGATGCGCGACATTTCGGCGATATCCTCGTCGGTCGGGATCGCGCCCGGCTTTTCACGGTCGCCGAGCACATAGGCGCGCACCGCGCCGTGCGGGACGTGGCACGCGACGTCGACGGTGCGCGGCAGCTTTTCGAGCGCGTCCATATATTCGGGGAAGGTTTCCCAATCCCACGACATGCCCTCGGCGAGCGCGGTGCCGGGGATATCCTCGACGCCTTCCATCAGCGAAATCAGCCAGTCGTGGCGGTCGGGCTTGGCGGGCGCGAAGCCGACGCCGCAATTGCCCATCACGACGGTGGTGACGCCGTGCCAGCTCGACGGTGCCATTTCGGCATCCCAGGTCGCCTGGCCGTCATAATGGGTGTGGACATCGACGAAGCCGGGGGTGACGATCCGGCCCGCGGCGTCGATCTCCTCGCGCCCAGCACCCAGCTTTTCACCAACCGCAACGATCCGGTCGCCGTCGATCGCGACATCCGCGACAAAGGCGTCGCCGCCCGTTCCATCGACGATCGTGCCGCCGCGAATCACCAGATCATGCATCTCCGCTCTCCCGATTATTTGGTTTCAGGGAGAAACCTATCACGGATATCCGATATGCCAAGGGGCAGACGGCGCGCGCCTAGCCGCCGGGAGGCGCTTCGCGCACAAAGGGCGAAAGCAGCTGGCGGCCCCAGCGATCGGCATCGCGATCATAGGCCGGCCCCAAACCGAGCGTCTCGACCCGTTCGGCATCGGGCGCGCGCCAGGTGCCGAAGAGCCGGTCCCAGAGCGTGAGGAAGGGGCCGAAATTGCTGTCGGTCTGCACCGGCCGGCTGCTGTGATGGACCAGATGCACCGCGGGCGTCACGAACAGCCGCGCCGCATGGCGCCAGAGCGCCCCGTCGGTACGCACATTGGCATGTTCGGCAAGACCCGCCACCAGCAGGACGATCTCGGCAAGCGCGACCGCGGCGGGCGGCAGCCCGAACAGCCAGATCGGGACGAGCGCAAAGGCGAAAGGAACCAGCTGTTCGAGCGGGTGATGACGAAAGCCCGTCGTGGCGTCGATCGCGGTGTCGCTGTGGTGGACGCGGTGGAGCCGCCACAGCCAGCCAATGCGGTGCGACGCGCGATGCGCCCAATAGGCCGCCAGCGTGCGCAGCAACAGCGCCGTCGCCACTGCGGGCAGGAAGGACATCGGCGGCAGCGGCCATGGCGCCTTCGCATCCGCGGCGACCGCCGCGGCAAAGCCGACAAGACCGACCGGGAGCAGCGCGGCGACCAGCAGCGTGAGCACGCCGAGCAGCAGGTTGGTCGCCGGCCGCCGCAACCCCGAAGCGGGATCGGCGCGCGCGCCGAAGCGCGTTTCGGCAATGGCAAGCACGACAAAGGTCAGCACCATCGCCCAGGGTGCCAGCGTCACCAGCCAGTCGGGATCGGGTCCGCGCATCGTCGCAGACCTAATCGCGCTTGCGGCGAAGGCAAGCGCTGGCTAGGCTCGGGTCGGGTCGCACGTCTTTTTCAGGGGGAAATATCATGCGCGCACTTGCTTTCACCGTTCTTCTCGCGATTCCCACGGCCGCGATGGCCGGCGTGATTGCAACCCCCGGCCCCGAAGCGGGCGTCGGCGCCGGTGCGATGGCCGCGGTCGCCGCCGGATATCTGTTCCTGAAGCGCCGCCGCAGCCGTTAATCCCGCAATGATCGCAGCGGCCGCCGATCCACCGCGACGGATCGACCGCGACAGCGTCTTTGCCGCCGCGCTGCTGATCGTCATCGCGGCAGCGTTGACGACGCGCGTCGGCGCCGCCGTCGCGCATCACGGCCTGCTCACCGCCTTCACCGAACTGTTCGGTATCAGCGCGATCGTCTGGTTCGCGGCTTTCGCGATCTGCGCGATCGCGCGCGAAGACCGCGCCCGATCGCCCTGGCATCGCGGCGACGCGGCAGTGCTCGCCGCCATTGTCGTCGCCGCGCTGCTGCCGCTGCCGGCGCTCGGCGCCGCGGCGGTGTTCGGGACCGGAGCCTGGCTTGCCTGGCGGTCGGAGCCGGGGTCGGGCACCCGGCGGATCGGGCTCGTCGCGCTCGCGCTGAGCGCCCACCTGCTGTGGGGACCGCTGATCCTGAAATTGCTCGGCAGCGAGCTGCTGGCCTTCGATGCCGCGATCGCCGCGCTTTTCGCGGGCGGCGGCGCCGAGGGCAATGTCTTCGGCCAGGCCGGATCGCAGGCTTTCGCGGTCGGCCAGAACTGCTCGTCGCTGACCAATCTTTCGCTCGCCGCGGTCCTTGCCGTCACGCTGGCGCAGCTGTTCGAGCTGCGCTTCGATCGCCGGCTCGTCGTCGCGGCGCTGCTCGCGATGCTCGCGACCGTCGCGGTCAATGGCACGCGGCTCGCGACGATCGCGCGGCGCCCCGAACTCTACGACTATCTTCACAGCGGCGCCGGCATGATGCTGTTCGGCTGGGCCTCGCTGCTCGTGACCGCGGCGATCGTCGGCACCGCCGTTGCGCGCCACCCCGATTTTGCGCCCCGCTGACCGCATCCTCGCCGGCGCGGCCGTGCTCGCGCTCGCGCTCGTCGCCGCGAAGCTTCTGTGGCTGCCGCGCAACGTCTACCCCGACCGCGAGCGGCTGGCGGGGACGATCGAGACGAGGCTCGCGCACGCGGGCCTGGCGAGCAGCCGGCCGTGGGAGGCGGCGCCCTTTCGTATCCGCGCCGCGCACGGCCGCTGCACCATGATCGTCCAGCAACTCGACGTCGAGGCGGCCGAAAAGAGCATCTTCGTCGAGCGCGCAAGCCGCCTTGGCCCCGTGCGCTATCTCTATGGCGGCACGCTCCGCACCGATTTCCCGCGCGCGGGAACCGTGCTGCGCGACCAGTTGCAGCGGCAGGCGGCGCGGCTCGGGATCGCCATCGCCATCGACCCGATCATCGGGGTCGCGGCATCGCCGGGCTGCCCCGATCCCGTGCGGCTGTTCGCCGGGCTGGCGCTGCACCCGCGCGCGGGACCGCCCGCGCTGCCCTGACGCGGCCGCGCGGGTTGCAACTTGCAGTCGCCGGCAATCTCTCTAAACGCTGCGGCCATGAGCGACGAAGATTATGTCTATGACGAAGCGAGCGGCGAATGGCTGCCCGCGAGCGAGGTCGCGGCGCGCGCCGCCGCCGCCGCGGCGGGTCCCGAGGTGCGCGATGCGGTCGGCAATCTGCTCGCCGACGGCGATTCGGTCGTGCTGGTCAAGGATTTGACCGTGAAGGGCGCGGGGCAGACGCTGAAGGTCGGCACGGTGATCCGGTCGATCCGCCTGACCGGCGACGCGCAGGAAATCGACTGCCGCCACGACGGGATCAAGGGGCTCGTGCTGCGCGCCGAGTTCGTCCGCAAGCGCTAGGCGGTGTGCGTTTAATATGAACCGTTCGCCCTGAGCTTGTCGAAGGGCCGTCCTTTCTTTCAACGGTGAAGAAAGAAGAACGGTGCTTCGACAAGCTCAGCACGAGCGGGCTTGGGAATTATGCGAATTTAACGCACGCTGCTCTAAGGGTTACCCGGCCGGCGGTAATTCGGCGTCCCACTGCGGTCGCGCGGCGTCCATGCCCGCGACGACCTTGTCCCAATAGGCCTCGGTCCGCCCCTGGAACTTCATGTCGAACGTCTCGACGGTGCGGAATTCGAGCACTTCGACCCCGTCGGGGCCGGGCCTGTAGCTGTAGGGCACGTCGCGCCCGACGAAGAAACCGTCGCCCGCGCCGAGCTCCTCGGTGCCGAGCCGCAGCGACCCGGCGATCACATAATAGAGGCAGTCGGCGTCGTGGCTGTGCAGCGGCAGTGCAAAGCCGCTCTTGAACCACGCATAGGTCAGGCTCATGTGCGGCAGCGCGAAGAGGACCCGCGTGACATTGCCCTCGCCCACCCCGGCCCCGACCCAGCGCCCGATGCCCGCCTCGACGATCGGAGTCAGCCCGGCGAGCGTCATCCGGCCGGTGTCGTGGAGGTCGGGCGCGTCGGCGCCGCGATAGATGCGGAACGGCACCGCGTCCGGTTTGCGATCACCCTCGGCCATGGCTCTCTCCTCTTCGCGTTGCGATTTGCAGCGATCATGCCGCAACGCGAAGAGGCGAGTCCAGCCCGCGTCGGATCTTGGCGCCTATATCTTCCCCAGCGTCTCGCGCCGCGGGCCGAGATAGCCGAACAGATAGGCGCCGACCTTGCGCATCTGGATTTCCTCGGCGCCCTCGGTGATGCGGTAGCGCCGGTGGTGGCGGTAGATATGCTCGAACGGCTTGTGGCGCGAATAGCCGATGCCGCCATGGACCTGCATCGCGCGGTCGGCGGCCTCGCAGCACAGCCGGTTCGCCCAGTAATTGCACATGCTGACCTTGTCCGACAGGCGGTGCTCGACCTCCTTGTGCGGCATATTGTCCATTTCCCATGCGGTCTTGCGGATCAGCAGGCGCAGCATCTCGGCCTGGGTCGCGAGCTCGACGAGCGGGAACTGGATCGCCTGGTTGCGCGCCAGCGCCGCGCCGAAGGGCTTGCGCTCGCGGGCGTAGCGCACGCTTTCCTCGATGCAGTAGACCGCCGCGCCGAGCGACGACGCGGCCTGGCGGATGCGGTTCTGGTGGACGAAGCTCTGCGCGATCGACAGCCCGCCGTCGACGGGGCCGAGCCGCGCGCTGTCGGGCACCCACACGTCGGTGAAGCTGACGCGCGGATGGTCGGTCGGCATGTTGAAGGTCCAGAGATATTCCTCGATCTTCAATCCCGGCGTCGGGTTGGGGACGAGCAGGCAGGTGATCCCCTTTGCATCGCCGTCTTCGCCGCTGGTGCGGCAGAAGGTCGCGCAATGCGTCGCGACGTGCATGCCCGTCGTCCACATCTTCTCGCCGTTGATCAGCCAGCCGTCGACGCCGTCGCGGGTTTCGCGCACCGCGCGCGTTTCCATGTGCGTCGCGTCCGATCCATGATCGGGCTCGGTGAGGCCGAATGCGGTGCGGCGCCTGCCCTCGAAACCGCCGAGGATGAATTCCTGCTTCTGCTCCTCGCTCGTCGCGAACTGTTCGAACATCTCGACGAAGGGGAAATTGCCGACGATGCTGTGCTCGTTCTGCAAATCATTGTGGAGACCGAGGCCTTTCGCCGCAAAATGCTCGCGGATCACCGCCATCCACAGATTCTTGCCGTCCTTGCCGCCATATTTCCTGGGCGCCGAGAAACGCCAGTGGCCCGCCGCATCGGCCTTGCGTTTAGCCTGATTCAACAGCTCCTCCCACTCGTGGCGCGGCAGGCCCTGATTGTCCCAGTCGGTGCGCGCATGCTCGCGGCGATGGTCGAAGAAGCGGATATTGTCGTCGGCCAGTTCGAGCGGCTTGATCTCGGCCGCGATGAAGGCGTCAAGTTCGTCCAGATAGGCCTGCAGGTCGGCCGGAATCGCAAAATCCATCTCGTCTCTCTCCTCGTTTTTTTCCAGCGCGGCGGCGCTCATCCGCCCCAGAGGCTGCGCGCGCGGGCGAGCGCGGCATATTTGGGGCTGTCGACCGCGCATTTGTCGAGGGCTGCGCGGCGCAGGCGCGCGAGCAGTCCCGGTTCGGACAGGTCGGTCGCGCCCGCCAGCAGCGCGCCGGCCAGCGCCGCATCCTCGGCACGCGTTCCGGCATCCAGATCGCGCATCACGATGCCGAGCGCGTTCATCGCGACCACCGCCTCGAACTTGGCATGCCCCTCGGCCTTCGGCTTGATCGCACCCTCGATCCAGTCGCGCACCGCCTGCACGATTTCGCGGTTGGTCGGCTCGCCCGCCGGCGCAGGCGCGGCGGGCGATGATGGCGGCAGCGCGCGCGCGCGTTCGGCGGCGGGGGCTTCTTCCTCGAGCAGCAGGACGAGGTCGAGTTCCTGTTCGGCGGTGCGCCGCCCGACGACGACGCGCTCGACCGTGGTGTCGGCGCCGCTGCGCCATGCCTGCCCCATCTGCAGGCAGCCGAGCGCCCACCACAGGGTGCGATAGACGAGCCAGAAGCGGAAGCGGGTGCGGTCGACCGGCGCGCCGCCCGCCGCCTCATAGGCCGCGAAATAATCGTCGAGGCTGCCGACGCCGAACGCCGGCCGGTCGAGTTGACCAAAGCGCCAGACGGTCATGCAGCCGAAGGCGAGATCCTCGTGCGGATCGCCGAGATGCGCGAGTTCCCAGTCCAGCACCGCCGCCAGCCCGTCGCCGTCGACCATCACATTGCCCATGCGGTAGTCGCCGTGCACGAGCACGGGATCGGCCGCGGCGGGCAGATGCTCCTCGCACCATTTGACCGCAAGCGCGATCGCCGGGCGGTCGCCACCGTAAGCCAGGAAACGCGCCTTGAGTTCGGCGAGCGCCGCCGCGGTGTCCATCACCGGAATCCCGTCGGGAATCGCCGCGCGCGGCAACGCGTGGATGTGCGCCAGTTCGCGCCCGAGGTCGGTCACCAGCGACGGCGGCGGCGCGGGAAGTATCCTGGCCGGGCTGACTTCGGCGACGATGCGGCGCATCACATAGCCCGTCCCCATGCCGTCGCCGTCGGCGAGTACCCCGACGACTTCGGGCGCCTTGACCCCGCCGGCGTGCGCCGCCCTGACCAGCGCCGCCTCGACCGGATGGCCATAGGGACGGCCCTCCATATATTCGGCCGAGGGCGCGCGGCGCAGCACATAGCCCGCCGAGCCGTCGGAATCCGCCCAGTCGAACGCCCAGCTTTCCATATTGGCGCCGCCCGACAGGCGGACGAGCCCGGTGAGCTCCCCCGGTCCGGCGAGGCGGGTCATGAAGGCGGCAAGCGGGGAACTGAGATCGGTCATTACTTAACCTTGCTAAGTATTTTTGGCGGCGGCAAGCGCGAATCGCACCCTACCCGCGCAATCGCAAAAAAGGACAGGTTTCATCGCAACCGGCGACGGGTTGCGGCCGCGACGGGGCCGGGCCGGCTGCTCAGTCGCGCACCCGCCCCGCTCGCCGGTCGTGCCATTTCGCCGCAAAATGCAGGCCCCACGCCAGCGGTACGCCGAGCAGGTAAAGCGCGGCGGCGCCCCCTGCCAGGATATCCTCGTCGACATGGACGGCATAGGCGGCGAGGACCATCGTCCCGATCAGCGCGACCATCGCGATCTGGTACCAGTTGCGTCCGCTGCCGATCCGCGCCGGATCGATCGGCAGCGGCGCGCGGGCGCGAACCGCATCCTCGATGGCATCGCGGCGGCGTCGCCAGCCCTCGACATAATCCCATATCTCGATGCCGACGAGCCCGACCTCGACGACGAAAGCGCCGAGCCCGATCGCGGGCGCATGGAAACGCTGCTCGATTTCCAGCAGGTCGAGCAGCCATCCGCCGCCGAAAACGACGACGAGCAGCGCACCGACCGCCCAGGCCGCGTGCATCGGAACCGACGCGATCATGGCATCGACATACGCCTCGACATCGTCGCGCCAGCGCGCGACCTCTTCGGCCTTCACATGCCGCGCGCGGCCGTCGCGCGCGCGATAGGCCGGGCCCATGGCGGTGTCGACGAACCAGCGGTCGAAGCGCCGCAATTCGCCGTCGCGAAGCTGTCGCTGCTGGTAATCGCTCATGAACGCCATCGTCGCCCCTCCGCTGCGACCCATGCGCCGCGTGGGGTTACCAGCGCGATAATGAATCACCCCGCGCGTGCGCGGCCGCGTGCCATCACGGCGAGCCGCCGTGCCTCGACCGCTTCGGCGCTGACGGTGCCGTTCGCCGCCTTCGAGCGCGCGGCCTCGAGCGCCATGCCCTCACCGAAGGGCAGCGCATGGCCGTCGTCGATCAGCCGCTTGTAGCTGCGCACCATCGCGGGATCGGCGCTCGCGATGTCGCGCGCGAGCGCCTGTGCGGCGGGCAGCAGGGCATCGGGGGCCACGACGCGATTGACCAGCCCCCAGGCGCACGCCGTGTCGGCGTCGAGGAAATTGCCGGTCAGCGACAATTCCTTGGCGCGCGAAATGCCGATCAGGCGCGACAGTTTCTGCGACAGCCCCCAGCCGGGCATGATGCCGACGCGCGCATGGGTGTCGGCAAAGCGGGCACCGGTCGAGGCGATCAGTATGTCGCACGCGAGCGCGACCTCGAACCCGCCGGTGATCGCGACGCCGTTGATCGCGCCGATCACCGGTTGCGGGCAGAGTTCGATCGCCTTCACCGGATTTTCATCGGCGCCCTCGGCGTTCGCGGCGCCGAGGTTGCTCGTATCGGCGCCGAGTTCCTTGAGGTCGAGCCCCGCGGTGAACGCGCGCTCCCCCGCCCCGGTCAGCACGATCGCGCGGATGCCCTCGTCGGCCGCGAGTTCGCGCATCGTCGCAGCGAGTTCGGCGCGCAGTGCGCGCGACAGCGCGTTCATCGCTTCGGGGCGGTTGAGGGTGACGGTGGCGACGGCGTCGTCGCGGGCGACAAGGACGAGGGACATCAGGCTATTTCTCCATAAGAGGCATAATCCTCTACATGGATGTTCGGCCGGCGAAAGCTGGTAAAGCTCATGCTCGCCGACAGGTCGAGCGCCTCGACCTGATGCCACCAGCCGACGGGCAGGAAAACGCCCTCGCCCGGGCCGATGACGGTTTCGAGCACCGGCGGGTTCTGCGCATCGCCCGGCCCCGCGGGCAGCGGGGCATTGCCCCAGTCCGAAAAGCAATGGCGGCCGTTGCGCATGCGCGCGAAGGCCCAGGGCGGCGCCATACGCACGCGCTTGCGGCCCAGCACCTGAACGAGCAGATTGTTGGTCAGGTCATGGTGCCACGGGGTCAGCGTGCCGCGGGGGCCCAGCCAGAAAAAGCCGTCGCGCGGCCGCGCTCCGTCGAGCAGCGCGACCGGTGCCATATCGTCCCACAACATGCCCAGCACCGCGGCGTTGGCACCGCTGTTGTACGCGGTGAGATAGATGTCGTTGCTCGGCTCGTCCTTGCGGAGCCAGTCGATCAGCTCGCCGAAACGGATGCGGCGGCGATGATCGTCCTTGGCGCGTTCGTAATCGGGGTCGCGCTCGCGCTCGACCTGTGCCTCGACGACGGCGTCGCCCGCCACGGCAGCGAAATGATCGAGCGACCAGCGCGTGCGCGCGGGCCAATGGTCGATCAGCCCCGTCAGCTTCGCGGGGCGGTTCGCGTCATAATGATGGCGGTAGAAGGTGTCGGGATCGGGCCGGTCCAGCGTGTCGAGCACGAAGCCGCCCGCCGCCTCGAAGGCGAGCCGCTGCTGGTTGGCGAACAGCCATTGCTGCTTTGCCATCCGCGCCGCCTGCCGCCGCAGCATCGCCGCCATCGGGTCCTTCGCCAGCCGGTCGACCTCATATCTCGCCGATGCCGCCGAAACACCCGCCCCGACGAGGCGCGCGCGGAGCGCGGCGTCATCCTCGCCGGCGGCAAGGCCCTCGGCGATCAGCGCGCGTTTGTCGGTGTGGGCCATGGCGAATTCTCCTGCGACCCCACAAGGCTATGCCGATGACAGGAGGATGACAATCGGCCGCGGCGGCGTCCATCCGCACGCAGCGCCCGGCGTCAGGGCGTCGCGGGTGCAGCGGCTTCCTCCGCCGCCGCGTCGCTGAGCGCGCCGTTCTGGATCAGCCATTGCGGATGAGCGGCCTGCGCGCTCGCCATGATCCGGTCGATCGCGGCGGCGACCTGTTCGCCTTCATCCTCGCGGTCGCGGCGCACGACGACGCGGCGCGCCTGCCCGTCGACGAGGATCTCGTCGCGCGGGACCAGCCCGCCCACGATCAGTTCGGCCAGGATCGCGCGGCTGTCCTCGTCGCGGCGTTCGAGCGCCGCAAGACGCTGGTTCAGCCGTTCCTCGAACTGCACCGCGGCGTTGGTCTGCTGGCGCAGCTGGACGATGCTGATCCGCGCATTGCGGTCGAGATCGCGGCGCACCGCCTCGGCGAGCGCATTGTTGAGACGCCCTGCATAATGATCGACGAGCACCACCCCGTCGACCGCGACGGTATCGCCGTCGAGGCGCACGTTCAGGCTGTCGATCCGGTCGGAGGCGCCCAGCATCCGGTCGAGTTCGGACTGCACCATCGTGCGCGCCCGGATCTCGCGCGCGATGTCGTTGAGCGACAGTGCCAGGGGGATCGAGAGGATTCCCAGCGTGACAACGATGCCGACGACCTGCATCGCGGTGTGCTGGGGGGTCAGCGACGGGCCGAAATGGTTGAGCCGCGCGACGATCGTCGCGGCGAAAGCAATCGCCAGCGTGTTGGTGAGAAACAGCAGCGCGGCGCCGAGCGCGAAGTCGGGGCGCCCCGTCACCAGCCCGAACCCCACGGTCGAAAGCGGCGGAACGAGCGCGGTGGCGATCGCCACGCCGACCATCACCCCCGAGAGCTTGCGCATGATCGCATAGACGCCCGCGATGCCGCCGACGACCGCGACGCCGAGGTCGAGCAGCGTCGGCTGCGTCCGCGCACGCAATTCGGCGGTGACGTCCTGGATCGGCGAGACCCAGATGATCAGCATGGCGACGACGACGGCGACCGCCATACCGGCAGCCAGCGTCACCAGCGAGCGCTTGATCAGGCTGCTTTCGATCGTCGCGAGCCCGAAGCCGAGCCCCATGATCGGGCCCATCAGCGGCGACACGAGCATCGCGCCGATCACGACCGCGGTCGAGCTTTGCAGCAGCCCGAGCGTCGCGATCGCGGCGGCGAGGATGATCAGGAGCAGGAATTTCTTGTCGAGCCGGGCATCGCGCGCGACGCTCGCCAGAATCAACGAGCGGTCGAGGGCGTCATCGCCCCCGACCGTTTCGCGATGATCATCGTTCCGCGTTGCCCGGCGCCCGCCGGCATTGAACGGCGCGTCGCCCAGTCCGGGCATCCCGGGACGATCGCCGGTCATGCCCGGTCAGATCTTCCCGGTGAGTTCCGGGACGGCGTTGAAGAGATCGGCGACGAGGCCGAAGTCGGCGACCTGGAAGATGGGGGCGTCCTCATCCTTGTTGATCGCGACGATGGTCTTGCTGTCCTTCATGCCGGCGAGATGCTGGATCGCGCCCGAGATGCCGATCGCGAAATAGACCTCCGGCGCGACGATCTTGCCGGTCTGGCCGACCTGATAGTCGTTGGGGACATAGCCCGCGTCGACCGCGGCGCGGCTGGCGCCGAGCGCGGCGCCGAGCTTGTCGGCGAGCGGAACGATGACTTCCTGATATTTCTCGCTCGATCCGAGCGCGCGCCCGCCCGAGACGATGATCTTCGCCGAGGTGAGCTCGGGGCGATCCTGCTTGGCGATCTCGGCGCCGACGAAGCTCGAGAGGCCGGCGTCACCGCCCGCGCTCACGGCTTCCACACTGCCCGAACCGCCGGTGCCGGCGGCCTTTTCGAAGGCGGTGCCGCGCACGGTCAGGACCAGCTTCGCGTCCGAGCTTTCGACGGTCGCGATCGCGTTGCCGGCGTAGATCGGGCGGGTGAAGGTCTTGGGACCCTCGACCGACAGGATTTCCGAGATCTGCATCACGTCGAGCAGCGCGGCGACGCGCGGCGCGATATTCTTGCCGGTCGTCGTCGCGGGCACGACGAACGCGTCGTGGCTCGCCATGAGGTCGGCGACGAGCGGCGCGATATTCTCGGGCAGGTTATGCGCGAAGGCGGCATTGTCGGCGACATGCACCTTGCCGACGCCCGCGATCCCGGCGGCGGCAGCGGCGACGCCGTCGACGCCGCTCCCTGCGACGAGCAGATGGACTTCGCCGAGCTTCGAGGCGGCGGTCACCGCGGCGAGCGTGGCGTCCTTGACGGCGCTGCCGTCATGTTCGACCCAAACGAGCGTTTTCATGAATGCACTCCCATCGCCTTGAGCTTGGCAACCAGTTCATCGACATCGGCGACCTTGACGCCGGCCGAGCGGACGGGCGGTTCCGACACCTTGACCGTCTTGACGCGCGGCGCCGTGTCGACGCCGTAATCGGCGGGCGATTTGGTATCGAGCGGCTTCGACTTCGCCTTCATGATGTTCGGCAGCGACGCGTAGCGCGGCTCGTTGAGGCGCAGGTCGGTGGTGACGATCGCGGGAAGCTTGAGCTTCACCGTCTCGAGGCCGCCGTCGACTTCGCGGGTGACGGCGACATGATCGCCCTCGACCGCGACCGCGCTGGCAAAGGTGCCCTGCGCCCAGCCGGTCAGCGCGGCGAGCATCTGGCCGGTCTGGTTGTTGTCGCCGTCGATCGCCTGCTTGCCGAGGATCACAAGACCCGGCGCTTCGGCGTCGGCGATCGCCTTGAAGATCTTCGCGAGCGCCAGCGGCTCGACCTCATCGTCGGTCTGGACGAGGATCGCGCGGTCGGCGCCCATCGCCAGCGCCGTGCGCAGCGTTTCCTGCGCCTTCGCCGGACCCACCGACACCGCGACAACCTCGGTCGCAACGCCCTTTTCCTTCAGGCGGATCGCTTCCTCGATCCCGATCTCGTCGAACGGGTTCATCGACATCTTCACATTCGACAAATCAACGCCGCTGCCGTCCGCCTTCACACGTGGCTTCACATTGTAATCAAGAACCCGCTTCACGGGAACGAGGATCTTCATGGCTTTTCAGCTCCTCTCAAAAATTGTGCACCGCGCCATAATTGGCGTTTACGTAAACGTCAACCAGCAGTCCCTTGGGCCTCTCCCGCAGGGGAGAGGTCAGGACGACCGGCTCCGGAGACCCGGTCGGTTGGCGAGGGACGGTCGTTGCCGCCCCCGCCGCTGCGATCAGCGAACGCATTCGCAAATCTCGCTGCCTTCCCCGGGGAGAGGGTTCTTTGTCAGGCCGCCTTCTGAACCTCGGCAACGATCTTCTTCGCCGCGTCGCCCAGATCATTGGCGGCGACGATAGGCAGACCACTGTTGGCCAGGATGTCCTTGCCTTCCTGCACGTTGGTGCCTTCGAGGCGCACGACCAGCGGCACCGACAGATTCACTTCCTTCGCCGCCGCGACGATGCCGTCGGCGATGATGTCGCACTTCATGATCCCGCCGAAGATGTTGACGAGGATGCCCTCGACCGCCGGGTCCTTGAGGATGATCTTGAACGCCGCGGTGACCTTTTCCTTCGAAGCGCCGCCGCCGACGTCGAGGAAGTTCGCCGGGAAGGCCCCGTTGAGCTTGATGATGTCCATCGTCGCCATCGCGAGGCCGGCGCCGTTGACCATGCAGCCGATGTTGCCGTCGAGCTTGATGTAGGCGAGGTCATATTCCGACGCCTCGACCTCGGCCGGGTCTTCCTCGGTCAGGTCGCGCAGTTCGGCGATATCCTTGTGGCGGAACATCGCATTGCCGTCGAAGCTGAGCTTGGCGTCGAGGACGAGCAGTTCGTCGCCGTTCGCGCCTTCGCAGACGGCGAGCGGGTTGATCTCGATCTGCTCGGCGTCGGTCGCGAGGAAGGCGTTGTAGAGGCCGGCCAGAACCTTGGCGGCCTGCTTGGCGAGGTCGCCTTCGAGTTCCAGCGCCGCGGCGACGCTGCGGCCGTGGTGCGGCATCAGCCCCGTGGCGGGGTCGATGGTGATCGTGTGGATCTTGTCGGGCGTGTTGTGCGCGACGGTTTCGATGTCCATCCCGCCTTCGGTCGAGGCGACCACCGCGATGCGGCTGGTCGCGCGGTCGACGAGCAACGCGAGATAATATTCCTTTTTGATGTCGGCGCCGTCGGTGATGTAGAGGCGGTTGACCTGCTTGCCGGCTTCGCCGGTCTGGATCGTCACCAGCGTGTTGCCGAGCATTTCGCGCGCATGGCTTTCGACTTCCTCGAGCGTCTTGGCGAGGCGGACGCCGCCCTTCGCATCGGGACCGAGTTCCTTGAACTTGCCCTTGCCGCGGCCGCCGGCGTGGATCTGCGACTTCACGACATAGAGCGGCCCGGGGAGCTGCTTCGCCGCGGCGACGGCTTCCTCGACGCTCATCGCGGCGATGCCCTTGGGCACCGCGACGCCAAATTTCGCGAGCAATTCTTTCGCCTGATATTCGTGGATGTTCATGAGGTCTGCCGGGCCTTTCGACTCTGGAAGGGGGAGATGATCGGCGCCGCCTAAGCACAAGTTTCGCGGCAAGGCTACCCCCTAGGGCGCCAGCCGCGGTCGCAATTCATCGACAGAATTTCTTGATCAGCGCAAAGCGCAGAGCGCGGCCGAACTCGTCGATACCGCCAATATCTCCGGGTCCTTGAGCGCGCGGACCTTGCGCAGGAACTGGTCGAGCGACAGGTCGGCGATCCGCTTGTCCTTGAGACTGCCGAGCGCCGAAAGGCGGCGAAGCTGGACCAGCGACAGCCGGTCGACCATGCGTTCGGCCATGCACGCCGACATCGCTTCGGACAGCCCGGCATTGTGGAGCCCCGTGCGCAGCCGGGTTTCGGGCGTCGCGCAACCGGCGAGAGTCAGCGCAGCGAGGACAGAGAGGGTCAGATATTTCATGCCGACCGCCTATAGGGGAGCGACGGACTTTCCCAAACCCCGTTCGCGCCGGATTGCCGAAACGCCCGCCGCTCCGCTTCGGCGCGGAAGGAAGCCGCCCCCGCCGACAAGCGGCGGGGTCCGCCCCATCGACGGACGATCAGCGGCCGTGAAATTCGGCGACGGCGCGCGATACCGACTGCATCGTCGCCATGCGCGCGGGGATCGGCGAGCTGGCCTCCCCCATCATCACGACGATCGCATATCGCGTGCCGTCGGGCGCCGTCGCGATGCCGATGTCGTTATAGCCCGCGGTCATGCCCCTGAAATCCTGCCCCGTCCCGGTCTTGTGCAGGAAGCTCCAGCCCGCCGGCAGGCCGGCCTTGAGCCGCTGCGGCCCGCTCTTTGTCCGGCTCATCACGCCGAGCAGATATTGCGTCGAATCGGGCGACAGCAAGGTGCCGCGCGCGAGGCGCGTCAGCGCGGCCGCGATCGCCGCGGGGCTCGCGCCGTCCATCGGATCGCTGCGATAGGCGTCCATCGCCGCCTTGCGCGTCGCATCGGGCAGCGCCGCACGCGCGGTCTGGAAAGCGCGCCCGACCGAATAGGCCTGCTGCCATTTGAGCCCCGCGATGCCGCTCTGGAGCAACCGCTCGCCGGGGCCGAAACGGATCGCCCCGAGATCCTTTTTGGCGATGAAGCGCCGCACCGCGTCGGGTCCGCCGACGGTGCGCAGCAGGCTGTCGTTCGCGGTATTGTCGCTGTGCGTGATCGCGGTTTCGATGAGGTCGCGCACGCTCATCGTCACCGAGCCTTCGGACCGCACGCGCGCCGCCAGCGGCTGGTGGAACAGCGTCAGATCCTCAGGCCCGATGCGCACGCGCTGGTCGAGCGTCAGGCGCCCCTGATCGACCGCGTCGAGCACCGCCAGTGTCACCCAGAGTTTTGACACACTCTGTTGCGGGAACAGCTCGCCGCCGCGCTGCGCGATCGCCCATTCGCCGTCGATGCGCTGCACCGCGATACCGGTCTTGCCGGGAAAGGCCTTCCATATCTGGGCGATGCGATCGCTGAGCCCCGCGGGCGCCCGCCGGAAACCCGGATCGGCGGAAAGCTGCGGCGCAGGGGTCGCGCTGCGCACCGGCGGACCGATCGGCACGCTGACCGCACCCGCCGGATTGCGTACCGGCTGCGCTTCGCGCGGCGTCGGCACGATGGCGGCGCTGCTGACACATCCCGCGAGCACCACCGCGCTCGTCACCACGGCAAGCAGCGGCTTGCCTGACCATTGAACCTTCATTCAAACCCCGAGGCGGTTGCGACCGTCATTCTGTCCCCCGGCCCCTTTTGGCCGGTCTCCTTCGTCCCGCAGCCCGGATGCGGCGACCAGTGATTTGCGACGAACGATTCCTCCCGCACGGTGAGCGGCGGAACCCGGCCGATTCAGGGCGCGGGAGCGCGCCGGACGAGCCCCGGATAGAGGCTTTTGAACGCCGCAAGCTTCGGGGCGTCCCAGCGGACGATATAACCATTGCCCGGATTGCGCTTCATGAAATCCTGATGATTCGCCTCGGCGCGATAGAAGGCCCGGTAGCGCTCGACGGGGACCACGAGCGGCCGCCGGAAATAGCCGCCCTTGCCGATCTGCGCGAGATAGGCGGTCGCGACCTGCCGCTGCGTCGCATCGAGCGGGACGATCGCGGCGCGATACTGGCGGCCGACGTCGGGGCCCTGGCGATCCTTGAGCGTCGGGTCGGCGATCACCGAGAAAAGAATCCGGAGCAGCGTGCCGTAGCTGATCCGTGTCGGATCATAGACGATCCGGACCGCCTCGGCGTGGCCCGACGTACCGTCGTGGGTCAGCTCGTAGCGCGCGGTCGCGGCGCTGCCGCCATGATAGCCCGATTCGACCGAGATCACGCCCTCGACATGTTCGAAGACGCCCTCGACGCCCCAGAAGCAGCCGCCGGCGAGCACGGCCGTCGCCCGCTTGACCTTTACCGCGGGATCGAAGGCAGCCGCGGGGAGCTTGACGGCGCTTTCGGCCTGCACCGGCGCGCACGCCGCGAGCAGCGCCACCGCGACCGTCGCGGCGACCGGGCGCCGCGGCCGCGTCACAGCGGCATCGCGAACGCCGGCTGCTGCGTCACGACGTACAGGGCACCGATCGCGAAGCCGGCGAGCATGGTCAGAAACCAGTCGGAGCGGAGCATGGAGAGCATCGGAACCTCTTCTTGTCTGTCGTTCGGATACCGACGATATGGCGCGCCCCGGACCGTCCGTCAGTGATGATGGTCACCTTTAGGCATCAGGGCTTACTTTCCGGTGAACCGGATCGTCGGGCAGGGTTCAGCGTGCCACCCCCTCCCGCCGACGGGAGGGGGCATCCGGTCAGCGCAACGCGGCACACGCCTGCTGGATGCGCACGCACGCTTCCTTGAGCACCGCTTCCGACGTCGCATAGGAAACGCGGAACGCCGGCGACAGGCCGAAGGCGCCGCCGTGCACCGCCGCGACGCGCGCCGAGTCGAGGAAATAGTCGATCAGCGCTTCGTCGCTGTCGATCCGCGTGCCGTCGGGGGTCGTCTTGCCCATGCAGCCCGACGCGTCGGGATAGACGTAGAAGGCGCCGTCGGGGACGGGGCAATCGAGCCCCGGCGCGTCGTTGAGCATCGCGACGACCATGTCGCGGCGCTTGCGGAACGCCGCGTTGCGATCGTCGAGGAACTGCTGCGGTCCGCCGAGCGCGGCGGCGGCGGCGGCCTGCGCGATCGAGCAGGGATTCGAGGTCGACTGCGACTGGAGTTTGCCGATCGCCTTGATCAGCCACGCCGGGCCGCCGGCATAGCCGATGCGCCAGCCGGTCATCGCATAGGCTTTGGAACAGCCGTTCACGGTCAGGATGCGGTCGGTGAGGTCGGGGCAGCGCTGCGCGAGCGTCGAGAAAGCGAAATCGGCGTACCACACATGTTCGTACATGTCGTCGCACATCACCATGACGTGCGGGTGGCGGCGGACGACTTCGCCGATCGCGTCGAGTTCCTCGGGCGAATAGGCGGCGCCCGACGGGTTCGACGGCGAGTTGAAGATCACCCAGCGCGTCTTCGGCGTGATCGCCGCGTCGAGCTGTTCGGGGGTGATCTTGTAATGCTGCGCCGCCGACGCCGCGATGACGACGGGAACGCCGCCGCAGAAGGCGACGATGTCGGGGTAGCTCACCCAATAGGGCGCGGGGATGATCACCTCGTCACCCGGATCGACCGTCGCAACGAGCGCGTTGAACAGCGTGTGCTTGCCGCCGACGTTCACGGTGATCTGGTCGAGCCCGTAGTCGAGCCCGTTGTCGCGGCGGAACTTGCCGCGGATCGCTTCCTTGAGCGCGATGGTGCCGTCGACCAGCGTATATTTGGTCTGGCCGTTCCGGATCGCCTCGATCGCGGCTTCCTTGACGAAATCGGGGGTGTCGAAATCGGGTTCGCCCGCCGACAGGCCGATGACGTCGACCCCCGCGGCCTTGAGCTGGGTGACGCGCGCGGTCATCGCGAGCGTCGCCGACGGCTGGATGCGGCCGAGCGCGGCCGAGACATGGGGCGGGAAGGTCGACATATGGCGTCCCCTGGACTGGTGCTGATGCAAGCGTTTTGGCAGAAAATTGCGCGGGGCCGCGCCTAGAGCCTCCGCCCGCAATTCGCAAGGCGGGACGGGGATAATTTACCTATGCAGGCCTAAACTCGTCGCGTCATCCCGGCGAAGGCCAGGATCTCTCCCTATCGCCAGGACGCACCGGCGAGACCTCGGCCTTCGCCGGGGTGACGATCAGCTTCGGACCTCGTCGGCCAGCCGCGCCGGCACCAGTCCGCGCAGCGAATTGCCGATGAAGAAACCGTCGGCAAGGTCGGCAAGGCGCAGGTGCGATTCGGCCGCGCGACCCTTTTCGATCAGCTCGGCGCGCAGCACCCCGGGCAGCAGCCCGAGCGACAGCGGCGGGGTGAGCAGCACGCCGTCGCGCTCGACGAAGATGTTGCTCCAGCTCCCCTCGGTGACGAAGCCCGGCTCGTCGACGAACAGCACCTCGGGCGCGCCGCTCGCCACGCGCAGCTCGTCGTAGGGCGCGCGCAGGCTGGTCTTGTGGGTCAGGCGAAAATCGTCGGCCGCCATGGGCGCGGGCCGCACCGCGACGGGGACCGGCAGTTCGGCGAGCCGCGGCACCGGCGTCACCTCGATCGCGAGCGCGCCCGACGGCGCGAGCCGCATCCGCACCCGCGCCGCGCTGCGCAGGCGGAAGGTCGCCGATTGCAGGCTGTTGCGCGCGCCGTGCCGGTCGAAGGCGAAGCCGAGCGCCGCGGCGCTCGCCTTCATCCGCGCGAGATGCCCCTCGAGCCGCTGGACCCCTTCGACGGGATCGAATTGCATCGTTTCGATCAGATCGAATCGCTCGCGCGCAGCCGCCACAAATTCCCCCTTGGCCAGACATTCGCGCCATTCTTCCGACGGCACGCTGTCGGCGACGATTCCCGATCCCAGTCCCAGCGTGGCCCGAAACGGCGCGCCCTGCAAGGCACCGGCGCGCGGAAAAACCAGCGTGCGGATCGCGACATTGAACGCCGCGTCGCCGCCGGGCTCGATAAAGCCGATCGAGCCGGTGTAAAGCCCGCGCGGCGTCGTTTCCAGCGCGTCGATGATTTCCATCGCCCGCACCTTGGGCGCGCCGGTGATCGAGCCGCAGGGAAAGGCGGCGCGCAGCACGTCGACCGCCCCCGCCGCGGCCGGCAGCGTCGCAGCGACGTCGGACACGAGCTGGTGGATCGTCGGAAAGCTTTCAACGCGGAACAGGTCCGGGACCTTCACCGTTCCGGGCGCCGCGACGCGCGACAGGTCGTTGCGGATCAGATCGACGATCATCAGGTTTTCGGCACGCTGCTTGGGATCCCCGGCCAGTTCGCGCGCGCCGTGCGCGTCGGCGTCGGGGTCGGCCAGCCGCGCCGCGGTGCCCTTCATCGGCCGCGCGATCACCTCGCGCCCGCGCAGCGCAAAGAAGAGTTCGGGCGACAGCGAGGCGATCGCCTGTTCGCCGGTCCAGACAAAACCGCCGTAGCCGGCGCACGCGGTGCGCCGCAGCCGTGCATAGACGGCGAGCGGGTTGCCGAGCGCCGCCACCTCGGCGCGAAAGGTCAGGTTCGCCTGATAGATGTCGCCCGCGCGGATGAAGGCCAGCACGCGTTCGACAGCATCGACATAGTCGGCGCGCGACACGCCCGGGACGACCGGGCCGAGCCAGGCACCGGCGGGGTCGGGAAGGCAGGCGGCGACCGCGCCGGCGTCGATCCGCTCGACCCTTTCGAACAGGCCGAACCAGCCGAGCGGGCCATTCGCATCCGCGGCGGTTCCCGCGGGGCCGCGCCATGCCTGGGCGAGCCCCGTGCCCGCTTCATAGGCAAGATAACCCGCGGCGTGCAGCCCCCGCCCCTGCGCCGCCTCCAGCGCGTCGAGCAGCGCGGGAATGTCCGCCGCCGTATCCGCAGTCAGCAGTTCGACCGGCCCCTCGAACAGTCGCGCCGCGGCGGCGCCCGCGACGCGCGCGTCGTCGAGCAGGACAAAGGGCGGGCACGCAGGACCCGGGATACCGATGCGACCGGCGCGCGTCATCATGACAAGGACAGACGGGTCAAGACGGAGTCAGCGCTCGCGGCGGACGCGAACGCGTTTCTGGCCGCCGATCTCGGCAAAATAGCTGCCCATCGCTCCGGGATAGATCAGCACCTTGTCGCCTGGTTTCGGGTCGCGCGGCAGCACGGTCTGGTCGGTTTGCGCCCACACGGCCCCGTCCTCGATCTCGAAGCGCAGCTTGTCCATGTCGTAGCGGCGCGCCCATTTGACCGTCGTGTCGAGCCGCAGCGCGGGCTCGTCCTCGTCGTCGCCGCCCAGAAACGGCAGGTCGCGCAGCGTGAAGCCGAACAGCCCGCGCCGCGCCTTTTGCGCCGCCGCGCGATCGAACATGGTGATGTCGCGCGCCTGCTCGGCCTGCTGCAGCGCGGAAACCTGGCGATCGAAACAGGCGAGCCGCGCGGCGGTGTCGGCAACGTCGCGGCACGCATAGACCTGCTGCACCTGCGGCGGGGTCGCGGGCGGATCCTTGTCCTTTGCCATCGCAAAAGAACCCGGCGCCGCGAGCAGGATCGTCGCCGTTCCTGCGACCGTCAAAATCCGCGCTGCTGCACCCATGGCCGTCCTCCCTGCCGTCGTTCCTGACTAGCGGTCGCGCGGCACCGCTGCAAGCGTTGCCCCCCGATTGCGATGCTCTCGCGTCGTGCCTAGGATGAATGCCCCTCTCCCGAGCAAAGGACGATGCGCCGCGATGAACACCCCCTACGACTGGTCGACCAACTATCGCCACCCGACCGCCTGGGATCAGGATTTCGCGCCGATTTCGCTTCCGGACATGCTCGCCGCCAGCGTCGCGCGCCGCGGCGACGCGGCGATGCTCGATTTCATGGGGCGGCGCTTCGGCTACAACGAGGTCGCGCGCGGCGTGGCGCGCGTCGCCCGGGGGCTGCAGCTTCGCGGAATCGGCAAGGGGCACCGCGTCGGCCTGTTCCTGCCCAACGTCCCGCATTATGTTGCCGCCTATTATGGCGCGCTCGCCGCGGGCGCGACGGTGGTCAACTTCTCGCCGCTCTACACGCCGCACGAACTCGAGGCGCAGGTCGAGGATTCGGGCACCGACATATTGTTCACGATGAGCGCGACCGCGCTTCTGCCGACCGCGCTCGAGGTGCTCGACGGATCGAGCCTCAAGCAGCTCGTCGTCGGATCGGTCGCGGGCGGCCTGCCCCGCGCCAAGTCGCTGCTCTATCGCATGCTTCGCCGCAAGGAGGTCGCCGAGCTTCCGGCCGACCCGCGCGTCACGCGCTTTTCGGCGCTGGTCGACAATGACGGACGCCCCGATCCGGTGGCGATCGATCCCGAAAGCGACGTCGCGCTGATCCAGTATACCGGCGGCACCACCGGCACGCCCAAGGGCGCGAAGCTGACGCACCAGAATCTGACCGCCAATGCGCGGCAGGTGAACAGCATCGACCCCGATCACGACGCCGACGACCGTATCCTCGGCGTGCTGCCCTTTTTCCACGTCTTCGCCAACACCTGCGTGCTCAACCGCACCGTGCTCAACGGCGGCATGATCGCGATGCTGCCGCGCTTCGATGCCAAGCAGGCGCTCGCGACGCTCGGCCGGACGAGGGCGACCGCGCTGCCCGGCGTGCCGACGATGTACCAGGCGCTGCTCGACCATCCCGATCTTGCCAAGACCGATTTCTCTTCGCTGCGCGTCTGCATCTCGGGCGGCGCGCCGATGCCCGCCGAGCTGCGCGAGAAATTCATCGCCGCCACCGGCGCCGCGCTCGTCGAGGGCTATGGGCTCACCGAAAGCTCGGGGGTGGTGTCGACCAACCCCTATGACGGCCCGGTCAAGGCGGGCACGATCGGCCAGCCGCTGCCCGCGACGCACCTCCGCCTTGTCGACAAGGAGGATTCGATGCGCGACGCCCCCGCGGGCGAACCCGGCGAACTCGTGGTCAAGGGACCGCAGATCATGCAGGGCTACTGGAACCGCCCCGCGGCCGATCAGGACAGCTTCACCGCCGACGGCTGGCTGCGTACCGGCGACGTCGCGGTGATCGACGAGGACGGTTATGTCCGCATCGTCGACCGCCTGAAGGACATGATCGCGGTCGGCGGCTTCAAGGTCTATCCGAGCGAGATCGAGGCGCGCCTCTACGAACATCCCGCGGTCAAGGAAGCCATCGTGCTGGGTGTCCCCGACGCCTATCGCGGCGAAAGCCCCAAGGCCTTCGTCACGCTCGAAGAGGGTTTCGACATATCGGGCGAAGCGCTCGCCGCCTGGCTCAACCCGCAGCTCGGCAAGCATGAGCGCGTGAGCGCGGTCGAGGTGCGGCTGAACCTGCCCAAGACGATGATCGGCAAGCTGGACAGGAAGGCGCTGCGCGCGGAGGAAGGGGCCTGACCCCGGGCGTACCGCCAACAAGATCGGAGCGCGCCGCAGAATTGGGCCGGCATGGCGTGAAATCGCCCATGAGACATTGTAACCTGCGTCATGATATGCCATATCAGCCATCGCAATTGCCCCAACGGAGAATCGGGTGACCCGTGTCGCCAGCCCTGCCCCTGTTCTGACGCGCCCTGCCTCCTTCTTGAGACGGGGGGCCGCGCTGGTTCGGGCTGCGCGCGAATCGCGCCCGCTGACCGCGTTGTCGGGCGACCAGCTCGCGATGAGCCTGTCGGGCCTATGCCTCGTGCATTGCGTCGCGACGACGGTCTTCTTCGCGTCGGTCGCCTCGGTCGGCGGCGTGTTCCTCGACAATCACCTGTTCCACGAGGTGGGCCTGGTCATCGCGATCGGTTTCGCGCTCGTGACGCTCGTCTCGGGCGTCCTCAGCCACGGCTATCTGATGCCCTTCGGCGTCGGCTGCTTCGGGCTCGGGATGATGGCGGGCGCGCTGTCGCGGCCGCACGACGGCAGCGAAGTGCTCGCGACGATGATCGGCGTCGCGGTGGTCGCGCTCGGGCACGACCTCAACCGCCGCGCGCGGAACTGACGCGCGCGCCCCGCGCTTGCGGGCGGCCGCCAAACACCCTACATTGCGGGGGTTAGGGGCATGATCGGCGCGGTTGCGCGCCTAAGGAAACGCCATGGGCAAACATGACCATCCGCACGTCGAGGCCAGCGGAGCCTCGCTCGCCGACGCGGCGCAGGCCGCGCTCGAAAAGGGCGGAGAGGCGTGGACCGACATGCGCGCGCAGATTTTCGATGCCGTCGCCGAAATCGGCAAGCCCGCAAGCGCCTATGAAATCGCCGACATCGTGTCGCAGAAACGCGGCAAGCGCGTCGCACCGAACAGCGTGTACCGCATCCTCGACCTGTTCGTCGCGAACAACCTCGTCCGCCGCGTCGAGAGCGCCAATGCCTTCGTCGCGAACAGCCATCCGGGCTGCCTGCACGACTGCATCTTCCTGATCTGCGACAGCTGCGGCACCGCGGTCCACATCGACAATGACACATTGTCGGATGGTGTCCGCGCCGCCGCCGACGCGACGGGTTTTGTATCCGAGCGCCCGGTGATCGAGGTGCGCGGCAAATGCACCGAGTGCCAATAGGCTGAAGATACCAACCGGCAGCTAACCCCTTCCCGTCGCAGGTTGCCGGGTCTAGGGAGACCCCGAATCCTGACACAGGGCAAAGGGGACTGCACCCATGAACACCGTCATCATCCGCGAGGACGACCTCGTCGAGACCATCGCCGACGCGCTCCAGTACATCAGCTATTTCCACCCGATGGACTATATCCGCGCGCTCGCCGCGGCCTATGAGCGCGAGGTATCGCCCGCCGCGAAGGACGCGATGGCGCAGATCCTGTCGAACAGCCGCATGTGCGCCGAGGGGCACCGCCCGATCTGCCAGGACACCGGCATCGTCACCGTCTTCATCAAATGGGGCATGGACTGCCGCCTCGACAGCCCCCGCAGCCTGCAGCAGGTCGTCGACGAGGGCGTGCGCAAGGCCTATCTCCACCCCGAAAACAAGCTGCGCGCCTCGATCCTCGCCGACCCGGCGTTCAGCCGCGTCAACACCAAGGATAACACGCCCTCCGTCCTCAACGTCGAGATGGTCCCCGGCGCGAAGGTCGTGATCGACGTCGCAGCGAAGGGCGGCGGCAGCGAGAACAAGTCGAAGTTCAAGATGATGAACCCGTCGGATTCGATCGTCGACTGGGTGCTCGAAATGGTGCCGCAGATGGGCGCCGGCTGGTGCCCGCCGGGCATGCTCGGCATCGGCATCGGCGGCACCGCCGAAAAGGCGATGCTGCTCGCCAAACAGTCGCTGATGGACCCGATCGACATGACCGAGCTGCTCGCGCGCGGCCCCGCGAACCCGACCGAAGAACTGCGCATCGAGCTGTATGAAAAGGTCAATGCGCTCGGCATCGGCGCGCAGGGGCTCGGCGGCCTTGCCACCGTGCTCGACGTGAAAATCAACGACTGGCCGACGCACGCGGCGTCGAAGCCCGTCGCGATGATCCCGAACTGCGCCGCAACACGCCATGCACACGTCACCCTCGACGGCAGCGGCCCCGCCTTTCTCGAAAAGCCGGTGCTCGCCGATTATCCCGAGATCGACTGGAAGCCCGACCAGGCCGCGATCCGCGTCGACCTCGACAGCCTGACCCCCGAGGTCGTCGCAAGCTGGAAGCAAGGCGACCGGCTGCTGCTCAACGGCAAGATGCTCACCGGCCGCGACGCCGCGCACAAGCGCATCGCCGACATGCTCGCGAAGGGCGAGCAACTCCCCGTCGAGTTCAAGGGCCGCGTCATCTATTATGTCGGACCGGTCGATCCGGTCGGCGAGGAAATCGTCGGCCCCGCGGGTCCGACGACCGCGACGCGCATGGACAAGTTCATGGACATGATGCTCGATCAGGGGCTGCTCGCCTGCGTCGGCAAGGCCGAACGCGGCCCCGCCGCGACACAGGCGATCGCGAAGCACAAGAGCGCCTATCTGATGGCGGTCGGCGGCGCGGCCTATCTGGTCGCGCGCGCGATCAAGGGCAGCAAGGTCGTCGGCTTCGCCGACCTCGGCATGGAAGCGATCTACGAATTCGAGGTGCAGGACTTCCCGGTCACCGTCGCGGTCGACAGCGAAGGCCAGAACGTCCACGTCAACGCCCCCGCGCTGTGGCAGAAGCGGATCAAGGACGAGGGGTTGCTCGAGAAGGCGTGAGCGCGTCGCTCCAACTCCCTCTCCGTCACCCCGGCAAAGGCCGGGGTCACGCCCTCACGACCTGAAACCTCCGAAACGGCGAGATCGCGGCGAAGGCCGGGATCCCGCCGGTGCCGCCTTGCCATCTCCTCCAATTTGAAGAACACTCCCCGCAACATAGGCAGCCAGGGGACGCGGCATGGATTTCCGTAACGTCGACAAGCTGAACCGCCGCGACTTGATTCGCGGTTCCGCGATGCTCGGAGCGGGGGCGATGCTGATGCGGCCGCTGCCCGGCCTCGCCGCACAGGGTCCGATGGCCGACATCCGCAAGGCGGCCGAGGCGGGCAAGGTCGCCTCGATCAAGCGCATCCGCGACTGGATCGCTCTCCCCTCGATCGCCGCCGAAAACCGCAACATGGCCGAGGGGGCGGCCTATATGGCCGAGCTTGCGAAGGACGCCGGCTTCACCAATGTCGAGATCGTGCCGACCGACGGCCATCCGGGCGTGTTCGGCACGATCGACGTCGGCGCGCCGCGCACCCTCGGCATCTATTTCATGTACGACGTCAAGCAGTTCGATCCGGCCGAATGGTCGTCGCCGCCGCTCGAGGGCAGGATGGTCGATCGCCCCGGTTTCGGCCAGGCGATCATGGGCCGCGGCGCGGTCAACCAGAAGGGCCCCGAGGCGACCTTCCTCGCCGCGCTCCACGCGATCCGCGCCGCGAAGGCGAAGCTGCCCGTCAACATCGTCCTCGTCTGCGAGGGCGAGGAGGAAATCGGCTCGCCGCATTTCCGCCAGATCGCGACCAAACCGAATATTCTCGCCGCGCTGAAGAAATGCGAAGGTATCTTCATCCCCTTCGCCTCGCAGGGCAAGACGGGCAATGTCACCGTCAACCTGGGGTCGAAGGGAATCATCGAGCTGGAACTGGTCGCGAGCGGCGAGAAATGGGGCCGCGGACCGAAGGGCGACGTGCATTCGAGCCTGAAGGCGATGGTCGATTCGCCCGCGTGGCGGCTGGTGCAGGCGCTCCAGACGCTCGTCACGCCCGACGGCAACACCCCCGCGATCGAGGGCTGGTTCGAAAATGTCCGCCCCTTGAGCGAGCGCGAGAAGAGCCTGATCCGCGAGGCGGCGAAGGCCGGCGACGAAGCGCAGCAGAAGGCCGCGCTCGGCATAACGCACTGGATCGACAATCTCGCTTACGACGACGCGCTGATCCGTCTCGCGCAGGAACCGACGGTCAATATCGAGGGGCTCGTCGCGGGCTATACCGGCCCCGGCGGCAAGACCGTGCTGCCCGGCCGCGCGGTCGCCAAGCTCGACCTGCGCCTCGTCCCCAACCAGACGCGCGCCGAGGCCGAGAAGAAGCTCCGCGCGCATCTCGACAAGCATGGCTTCACCGACGTCGAGGTCAATGTGTCGGGCGGGTACGACCCGACCGAGGTCGACGAGAACAGCCGTCTCGTCCGGTCCGAACTCGCGACCTACAAGACGCTCGGCGTCGCGACGAGCCTCAACCCGCGGATGGCGGGAAGCTGGCCGGGGTCGACCTTCACCGCGCCGCCGGTGTCGATCCCCGCGGCACATTTCGGCATCGGTCACGGGTCGGGGGCGCACGCCCCCGACGAATATTTCCTCGTCGATTCGACCAACCCCAAGGTCGCGGGGCTGGTCGATGCGACGATGGGTTTCGCCGAATTCCTCTACACGCTGGCGGCGATCAAATAGGGGACAGCAAGTGAGCGATCTCAACGGCGTCGCGCACGTCATCCTGACCGCGGGCGACTTTGCGCGCTCGACCGCTTTCTGGCGCGACGTCATCGCCTATCTCGACCTCAAGGTCGTGCTCGACAGCGAGCATATGCTCTATGGCGTCGGCGGACGCACGGCGATCGGCATCCGCACCGGTTCGCCCGAGAATGCCGGCAAGCGCTTCGATCAGGGGGCACCGGGGCTCCACCACGCCTGTTTCCGCCTGCGCCACCGCGACGCGGTCGACCGGATTCATGCCTTCCTCAAGGACCGGACCGACATCGTCCTTGTCCACGGTCCGCGGGAAGAGCCGTGGGCACCGGGCTATTATTCGATCCTGTTCGAGGACCCCGACGGCATCCGCATCGAGTTCAACCATGTCCCCGGCGCCGGCCTGCTCGCCGAGGGGCAGGAAATCGGCGGCACCAACGCCTTCGACTAAAAGCCGTAGACCAGAGTGAAGCGCGTCTGCGTGTCGACGCTTTCGACCCCCGGCGGCGGCGAGGAGTCGATCTGGGCCGAATAGGCGATGCGTGCCGACAGCGCGCTGTTGATCTTGGCGTTGAGCGCGGTCTGCGAACTGGTCGAGCTGTTCGCTTCGCCGACGATCGTTGAGGCGACCTGCGTCAGCCGCAACGTCGGCGACAATTGCCAGCCGAAATCGAGCCCCGCGAGCCCGGTGAGTTCGCCGTCGCGCGCGCCCGTGATGAAATCGGTCATGCGCCAGGCGGGACCGCCCTTGACGCTGAGCGCGACCTTCTTGCCGTTGAGAAGCTTGTAGCCGAGCCCAGCCGAAAGGTTCCAGCGCGTGTCATAGCCGAGGATGCGGTCATGTTCCCATCGCCCCAGCCCGTAAGCGAAGCCGCGGTTATCGATGCGATATTGCGGCTCGACCTCGACGAGATAGCGTTCGACCGAGGTCTTGCCGTTGGTGCGCTGATAATCGGCCTGGCTGCGGAACTTGTGCGTCCAGTCGATGCCCTTGCGCGCGAGCGCGACCCCGGCGCTCAGCCCCGCCGAGCGGGTGTTGCCGCTGCTCAGCGACCCGCCGATCTGCCCCTCGCCCTTCCAGTTCTGCCAGAATTTGGCGCTCGCCAGCCTGGCGCGCGCGGCGTCGGCCTCGGCCTGCTTCGCCTGGGTCCGCGCCGCCCGGAAATCGGCAACGATCAGGTCGATCTCTTCGGCCGCCGCGGGGTTGGTGCCCTTTGCGAATTTGGCGACGGTCTCGACCTCGCTGTCCTTGCCGCTCGCAACCGCGGCGTCGAGCATCGCGCGCACCGGGGCCGGCAGGCGCGGCTCGGGCTCGACCGGCGGCGCGGGCACCGGATTGGTCAGCAACGGATCGGTCGCGACGGGTACGGGCTCCGACACGGCCGGCGCCTCCGTCACGGGCTGTCCAGCGACGGGTTCGGCCGCATGAAGCGCGAGCGGCGCGGTCGCCGTGAACAGGCCGAGCATCGCGAGACGGGGAAAGGGATTCATCGAAGAGGTCCTTCGCTGGGGAGGCAAGGCGCCGGTCCGGTCGATCGTGGGACGCGGCCATACCGCATCCATCCGGTCCATAGCCGCAAATCCGCTGGCATTTCCACCCCGTACGCCCCATTTGGTCGCCATGTGGATCGCGATCATCGCCATTTTCGCCGCGGGCATCGGCAATTTCGCGATGCACCGCGCCTTCATGGAAAGCGACGACCCGCTGATCCAGCAGATGGTGCGCCCGCTCGCCGACAAGGTCGGGCCCCATATCACCTATGTCTTCGAATATCTGTTGCTGGTCGGCGCGATGGCAATCGCGACGCGCAACTGGTTCACCGGGCTGATGCTCTATGGCCTCTACACCATCTTCAACGCGATGGCGTTCAGTTGGGTGATGCACCGCGGGGAGTGACCGACGGCCGCCACGCGGGGCCGGTGATCGCAAGGTCCTGCCGCGCGAGCCGGTCGAGCACGCCATCCTCTTCGGCGAGGATGCGCAGCGGCACCACCGCCAAAGTGACCCCCGGACGCGCCGCGGAGTCGGTGATGGCGTCGACCCACGTCTGGCGCAGCGCCGGTCCGAAACCATCGTTCGTCCACGGCCAGCAGCGCCCGAGCGCATCTTCGAGCGGGTTCGCCATCACCGCGGGCACGTCGAACGCCGTCCACGCCCGGCCGCGCTCGGTGACGACGTCGCCGCCCGCCTCGGTCGCCGCCATCGCCGCTTCGAGGCACGCGATGTGCGTTTCGGGCGCCGCCGCGAACAGATTGTCGAGCATGTCCTCGCCGCGCACCTCGCCGACCGGCTGCATCGGAATTTTCGACTGCCGCGCCGCCTTGCGCACGACATCGGACGCGTCGTCGGTCGTGTCCTTGTTGAACGCCAGCCGCTTCGAAAGCAGGTCGAACGCCGTCATCAGGAAGTTGGAACGCGCATAATTCTGGTCGAAGCGCGTTTCGAGCGCCTGCAACCGCGCCATCTGGGTCGGGGTCAGATAGTCGCCCGCAACTCGTCCTTTCGGCAATTTGGTGAGCCCGCCGCCCCTGAAGATCAGCCGCAAGATGTCGCCCGGCGAGACTTTCGCCCGGGTTCCCAGAATGACACGCTGCGCGCGGTCGGTCGCACCTTCGAGCCGCTCGGGACGCCAGGGCGTCGCCTTCGGAACCGCCGCGATCTCGCCGACCAGGATGATCGTTCCGGCGGACGTCGCGATCGTCCACATCGGCGCGCCCGAGCGACGCGCGGTGACGACGATATCCTCGGCTACATCGGACGCGGACGGTGCATCAGCATCGGGGTCCGTGGCCGCGACGGCCGACGGCGACGCCGCCGCGAAGAGCGCCGCGAACAGGACGCCGCGCGCCCTCACGCCACCCCGTGATACCACCACACCCCGTCGCGATCTTCCTTGCGCACGCGCCCTTCGACCTCGAGCCGCTTAAGATGCGCCAGCGCCTCGCCGGTCGCCATGCCCAGTTGTTCGGGTCCGATCGGCCGATTGAACAGCAAGGGAAAGCTCTCGACCGCGCGCATCGGCGCCTTCGCGATCGCCTCGGCGAGGTTGTAGAGCCGCATGCGATGCTCGTCGCGCAGCGCCATCAGCCGGACGTGCAGCCCCTTGAAGGGCTGGCCGTGCGCCGGACAGGTGGTGACATCGCCCGGCACCGTCGCGATCAGCTTGTCGATCGACGCCAGCCATTCGCCCAGCGGATCGGCCTCGGGCTCGGTGATGTTGATCGACACGTTCGAACTGATCCGCGGCAACACCTGGTCGCCCGACACCAGCACGCCCTCGCGCTCGTTCCACAGGCACGCATGTTCGGGGCTGTGCCCCGATCCGACGACGACGCGCCATTTGTGCGGCCCCATGCCGAGGACATCGCCGTCCTTGATCCGCGTGTAGCTGCGCGGCAGCGGGTACATCACCATGGCGAAGCGGCCCCAGCCGCCATTCTTCTGCGCTTCGATCTGTTCGTCGTCCCAGCCCGCCGCGCGCGATTGCGCGAGCGCCTCTTCGGGCACCGTCTCGCCGGTATCGCCGACGATCATCCGCGCGGTGAGCATCTCGCCGCGCGTCATCCACAGCTGGACGCCCTTCTTCTTCGCGATCCAGCCGGCAAGGCCGATATGGTCGGGGTGCAGGTGCGTGCCGATGACGCGGGTGACCGGCACGTCCCTGAGCGCGCCCGCATAAAGCGCCTTCCACGCATCCGAACAGATGGTCAGGCACACGCCGGTGTCGACCACCGCGACGCCGTCGTCACCGTCGGCGGTGACATCGTCGAGCAGCCAGCTGTTGATATGACCGAGCGACCCCGGCATCGGGATGCGCGCCCAGCGGATCCCCGGCGCGATGCGGATCGTCTCACCCGGCCCCGGTGCGGCATCGCCCCAGGGATAGGTCAGCCCGGCGTGGCTGGTCGCGGTGAAGCTGTCGTCCTGGGTGAGCGAGACATCCGGCGAGCCGCTGGCCGCCGGAATACCCTCGTCGTCGACCCCCGACATGCGTCAGGCGGCCGTTTCGTCGTTCGCGGCTTCCTCGGCGGCGCGCGCTTCGGCGGCGGCAACGCGTTCGGCGCGCAGTTCCTCGAGCAGCGCCTCGCGGTCGCCTTCGAGGCGGCTGTCCTCGGGCGCCTTGATGCCCGCCTTTTTCGCAGCCTTGGCGACCAGCGCATCGAGTTCGCGCTGCGAGCAGAGGCCGAGGGTCACCGGATCCTTGGGCACGATGTTCGCGCTGTTCCAGTGGCTGCGGTCGCGGATCGCACCGATCGTGTTGCGGGTGGTGCCGATCAGCTTGCCGATCGCGCCGTCCGACACCTCGGGGTGGTTCTTCAGGATCCACGCGATGCCGTCGGGCTTGTCCTGACGCTTGCTCACCGGGGTGTAGCGCGGCCCGCGGGTGCGACGGATCGTGTCCTGCGCCTGCTTGCTCATCTTGAGCTTGTAATTGGGGTCGTTCTGGCCCTTTTCGATCTCTTCGACCGCAAGCTCGTTCGCGCGCACCGGATCGCGGCCGGTATATTTGGTCGCGGCGGTCTCGTCGGCGATCGCCTGGACCTCGAGCACGTGAATGCCGCAATATTCGGCGATCTGCGCAAAGGTGAGACCGGTGTTGTCGACCAGCCAGGCGGCGGTCGCGTGCGGCATCAGCGGGGTGGCGTCTACATTGGCCATGGCCGGGTTTCTCCAAGCGGAAATAATAAGGGCCGCCCCTCGCGGGGCGGCCGTTCCGGCGAGGGTTGTAGACCGGATCGCCGCCCGGGGCAAGGGCGCAGGCTGCGGCCCCGGTCGCCGTGTCCCGGCTATTGCGGCCGGGCCGGCAACTGGATCAGGTTGAGGAAGGACATCGCCACCTCGCCCGCCTGGTTCGTGACCGTCATCCGCATCGTGACAACGCCGCGATCGGGCTTGCTGGCCGACCGGCGGACATCGACAATCTCGCGCCGCACGGTCAGCCGGTCGCCCGGCCGCACGGGGCGCAGCCATTGCAGGTCGTCGACCTTGAGCCCGAGCAGCGGCGTCGCGCCGAAGGGCGCGGTGTCGACGAATTCGCGCATCACCACCGACGCGACGTGCCAGCCGCTCGCGATGATCCCGCCGAACCGCCCCTGTGCCGCCCCGGCCGGGTCGACATGCATCGGCTGCGGATCGAATTCGCGCGCGAACCGGATGATGTCCGCCTCGTTCATCTCGATCGGTGCCCCGGTCCAGGCCTGACCGATTTCAAGATCTTCAAGGAAAAGCGAACGAACGGTCACGACAATCTCCGGCTGCGAACGCCCTTTGCGTTCGGCGATGCCGGTGCTGGCCCCCGCCCGCTTTGTCAACCGCCGGCCGGGGTCAGCCCACCGTCAGCACGATCTTTCCGACATGCGCGCCCGCCTGCATCCGCGCGTGCGCGGCGGCCGCCTCGGCGAGGGGGAAAGCCTGATCCATGGCGGGTTTCCACGCGCCGTCGGACAGGCGCGGCCAGAGCGTGCGGTGGATCTCGTCGGCGAGCGCGGCCTTGAAATCGGCGCTGCGCGCACGCAGCGTCGATCCGGTCAGCGTCAGCCGGCGGCGCATGACCTGCGCAATGTCGATCTCGGTCCTGGCGCCGCGCTGGAAGGCGATGGTGACGTGGCGCCCGTCGTCGGCGAGGCAGGCAAGATTGCGCGGCACATAGTCGCCGCCGACCATGTCGAGCACCGCATCGACCCCGCGCCCGCCGGTAAAGGCCTTCACCGCCTCGACATAATCCCCGGTCGAATAGTCGATCGCCAGGTCCGCGCCGAGCGCGGTCGCGGCGGCGCATTTGTCGGCGCTGCCGCAGGTCACGATGACCTTGATGTCAAAGAGTTTGCACAGCCCGATCGCGGTGGTGCCGATGCCGCTCGTGCCGCCGTGCACCAGCACGGTCTCGCCCTCCGCGACCCAGGCGCGCTCGAACAGATTGTGCCACACGGTGAAGAGGGTTTCGGGCAGCGCCGCCGCCTCGGCCATCGAAAAACCGCGCGGTACGGGCAGGCAGCTGCCCGCCGGCGCGGTGCAATATTCGGCATAGCCGCCGCCCGCGACGAGCGCGCAGACATGTTGCCCCAGCTGTTCGGGGTCGCCGCCCGGCCCGACCGCGACGATCGTGCCCGCGATCTCGAGCCCCGGCAGGTCCGATGCCCCCGGCGGCGGCGGATAATGGCCCATGCGCTGGAGGAGGTCGGGACGGTTCACACCCGCTGCGGCGACGCGGATCAGCACCTCCCCCGGCCGCGGTTGCGGCACCGGCCGCTCCTCGGACACCAGAACCTCGGGTCCGCCCGGCTCGCGGATCGCGATGGCGGTCATGCTGGTCGGCAAGCTGGTCACGCTCTGTCCCCCTGTTTCCCACAGGCGCGCCTTATTGACAGCACGGCGCCGCGGGTCAACAGTCCCGCCCGAAAAACGCCGGTAAAAGAAGAGGCTCGGTGCGATGGACGACGACGACCTTCCCCGCCGCCGCGACGATTTGCTGGCGGCGCTGACCAAGCAGCCGCTCGACCCGCTGTCGGTTGCCGAACTCGACGACCGCATCGCGGTGCTCGAAGGCGAGATCGAACGCACGAAGAAGCACCGCGACGCCGCGGGTGGTTTCAAGGCGAGCGCGGAGGCGCTGTTCAAGAAGGGATAAGGCCTACGGCTCCCATCGCGATGCGACAGGGAGGGTCGCCCCAGAATCCTGACGCGCCGTTAACCATACTGCAAAGCCTGTCATCGTAATTTCACATGCGCCTCCGCTTTTCCCTTGCGGCGGGGCGGCGGCGTCGCCACGTTGTTGTCCTAGGGGCAGCCTCTCCCCGGCTGATCCCGCAAGGAGATAAGCCCATGCCGTCTTTTTCGGAGAGCCTCGAAAAGACCCTGCATAATGCGCTGAAGGCCGCATCGGAGCGGCATCACGAATATGCGACGCTCGAACATCTGCTCTATGCGCTGATCGACGACGATCATGCCGCCGAGGTGATGCGCGCGTGCGGCGTCGCGCTCGACGACCTGCAGTCGGCGGTGGTCCATTATCTCGACACCGAACTCGACAGTTTGAAGGTCGAGGGGCACAGCGACCCCTCCCCCACCAGCGGCTTCCAGCGCGTCGTCCAGCGCGCGATCCTGCACGTCCAGTCGTCGGGCAAGGACGAGGTGACGGGCGCCAACGTGCTCGTCGCGCTCTTCTCCGAACGCGAATCCTATGCCGTCTATTTCCTCCAGCAGCAGGACCTGACGCGGCTCGACGCGGTCTCCTACCTCAGCCACGGCGTCGGCAAGGGCGGCAAGCCCGCGGCGCAGGCCGAGCCCGAGGAGAAGGAAGAGGCGAAGGACAAGTCGGACGCGAAAAACAAGAAGGAAACCGCGCTCGACCAGTTCACGGTCAATCTCAACGAAAAGGCGAAGGGCGGCAAGGTCGATCCGCTGATCGGCCGCAGCGCCGAGGTCGACCGCACGATCCAGATTCTCTGCCGTCGCAGCAAGAACAACCCGCTCTATGTCGGCGATCCCGGCGTCGGCAAGACCGCGATCGCCGAAGGCCTCGCGCGCAAGATCGTCGAGGGCGACGTCCCCGAGGTGCTGCTGCCCGCGGTGATCTATTCGCTCGACATGGGCGCGCTGCTCGCGGGCACGCGCTATCGCGGCGATTTCGAGGAGCGGCTGAAGCAGGTCGTGACCGAACTCGAAGGCCTGCCGCACGCGATCCTGTTTATCGACGAAATCCACACGGTGATCGGTGCGGGGGCCACCAGCGGCGGCGCGATGGACGCGTCGAACCTCCTGAAGCCCGCATTGTCGGGCGGCGTGATCCGCTGCATCGGCTCGACGACGTACAAGGAATTCCGCAATCACTTCGAAAAGGATCGCGCGCTGCTGCGCCGCTTCCAGAAGATCGACGTGATCGAGCCGACCCTCGAGGACACCAAGAAGATCCTCGCCGGGCTGCGCGAGGCGTTCGAGAGCCATCACAACGTCAAATATACCAGCGACGCGATCAACGCCGCGGTGGAGCTGTCGGCGCGCTACATCAACGACCGCAAGCTGCCCGACAAGGCGATCGACGTGATCGACGAGGTCGGCGCGATGCAGATGCTCGTCGCCCCGTCGAAGCGCAAGAAGACGATCACCGCCAAGGAAATCGAGGCGGTGATCGCGACGATGGCGCGCATCCCGCCCAAATCGGTGTCGAGCGACGACAAGAAGGTGCTCGAAACGCTCGAGACCGACCTCAAGCGCGTCGTGTTCGGCCAGAACACCGCGATCGAGGTGCTGTCGTCGGCGATCAAGCTGAGCCGCGCGGGGCTGCGCGACCCCGAGAAGCCGATCGGCAACTATCTCTTCTCGGGCCCGACCGGCGTCGGCAAGACCGAGGTCGCCAAACAGCTCGCGTCGATCATGGGCATCCCGCTCCAGCGTTTCGACATGTCCGAATATATGGAGCGCCATTCGGTCAGCCGCCTGATCGGCGCGCCGCCGGGCTATGTCGGGTACGACCAGGGCGGGCTGCTCACCGACGCGATCGACCAGAACCCGCACTGCGTGCTGCTGCTCGACGAGATCGAGAAGGCGCATCCCGACCTGTTCAACATCCTGCTCCAGGTGATGGACAACGGCCGCCTGACCGATCACCACGGCAAGACGGTCGACTTCCGCAACGTCATCCTGATCATGACGACCAACGCGGGCGCCAGCGACATGGCGCGCGAGTCGATCGGTTTCGGCGCCTCGACGCGCGAGGATGTGCAGGAAGAGGCGGTGAAACGCATGTTCACCCCCGAATTCCGCAACCGCCTCGATGCGATCGTGCCCTTCGGCTACCTGCCGCCCGAGGTCGTCGCGCGCGTCGTCGACAAGTTCATCCTCCAGCTGGAAATGCAGCTCGCCGATCGCAACGTCCACATCCAGCTCGACGATGCGGCGCGCGAATGGCTGACCGGCAAGGGCTATGACAAGCTCTATGGCGCGCGTCCGATGGGCCGCCTGATCCAGGAAAAGATCAAACAGCCGCTCGCCGAGGAACTGCTCTTCGGCAAGCTCGTCCATGGCGGCGAGGTCAAGGTGAAGATGAAGACCGGCGAGGATGCCCATGTCGGCAACCCGCTGACCTTCGAAATCATCCCCGCTGCGCCCAAGGCCGGCAAGGGCAAGGCGAAGGCCAAGCCCGAGAAAGCCGCGGAGTAATTCCCCGCCCCTCCCGTTCGCGGGAGGGGCGTACCTCCCTGGCCCGCGAAGCCGCGAAACGCGCCCGCCATCCGCGTCTGTCCTCCGGCTATTAAGCCGATCGTTACCCCGCCCCGCTAGGTATCCGCCCCGAACGCGAGCGGAGATTCCCATGACGACACAATTGCAGCATTGGCTGGGCGACGGCGACGGGATGCAGGCGTTCGACCGCTGGTTCGACAGCGTCATGCGCGGCGGCGACCACGATGAGCTCGACGCCTTCCTGACCGAGGAACTGCTCGCACACCCGCACCGCATCAGTTCGCTGTGCCTGTCGCGCCCGCTCGCGACGGTACGCGTCACCGGATGGGACGAACTCGCCGTCGATCTGGCCGACGAGGAGGCGCGCCATGCAGAAAAGGGACCGGTCACGGCGATCGGCGCCGATCTTTCCGACCATTGCGATCCCGACGACGACAGCTGGCCGCTCGAGGTGAGCTTCTACGACGATGAGGTCTTTGCCTTCGGCGCGGGCGACCTCGCGGCGATCAATGCCGAAGCGGCGAAAACCGGCACCGCATGGCAGGGCGGGTTCCGCGACATCGGCAACAGCCTGACCGTCGTCGGACTCGGCCGCATCTATCGCGCGATCGGTGACAATGCCCCCGGCTACCCGCAGCGCGGCACGCCGGCGAGCATCGATCAGGTAGCGGATCGACTCGGCCGCTATTTCATCACGCTACGCTTTCACCAGGCACTCGTCCGCGACGCGGCGCACCACGGGCTGCCACGCGCGATGGTGCTGCTCGGCGGCGCGCACGATGTCGCGCCCTGGTACGAGGCCGCCTATTGGTGCGACACGATGCGCGAAGACGACGGCAGGGTCGCCTCGCTCCTCGCCGCGCGCGAAGCGACAAAAAAGGCGCACTTCCGGGCCGAGACCGAGAAGATGATCAAGGACTGGCGCGACCGGCGCAATGCAATCGTCCGTCGCCAGCTCCGCGCCGACAAGCATCAGCAATTTGCCGATTACAGCGCCGCGCGCGACGCGCTCTTCGCCAGCAGCACGGGACTCGGCGACGGGCGCCCCGCGCACGACCTGTCCGATCATGAGTTCGAAATGCTGCTCCATGCGTGGCGCCGCCAGCGTGCGGACATGATCGGCGACGATCCCGACGCGATTCCCGTCCCCGAGAAACCGCGCGGCGGGCTGTTCGGCCTTTTCCGCCGCGCGTCCTGATCCGCACGCACGCTGGCGGACGCGACGCCCCTCGCATTTCGGCGCTGCTTCGCCTATATTGCCCCCATGTACGACTATGTCTCCGTGACCACCGCCGACGCCGCCTCGCCCACGCCGGTGCGCGACGGCACGATCAAGCTGCACGACGAGGCGGGTTTCGCCGGCATGCGCAAGGCGGGGCGGCTGTCGGCCGAGATCCTCGACGCGCTCGTCCCTTTCATCCGGCCCGGTGTGACCACCGCGGCGATCGATGACCTCGTCCGCACGATGATGCTCGACGGCGGCGGCATTCCCGCGACGCTCGGCTATCGCGGTTTCACCCACAGCTGCTGCACCAGCATCAACCACGTCGTGTGCCACGGCATCCCCGACGAAAAGCCGGTGCGCGAGGGCGATATCGTCAACGTCGACGTCACCAGCATCATCGACGGCTGGCACGGCGACACCAGCCGCATGTATCTGGTCGGCGAGGTACCGATCAAGGCGCGGCGGCTGGTCGAGGTGACTTATGAGTGCCTGATGCTCGGGATCGAACAGGCGAAGCCGGGGAACACGATCGGCGACGTCGCGCACGCGATCCAGCAGCATGCCGAGCGCCACCGCTATTCGGTCGTCCGCGATTTCTGCGGCCACGGACTGGGGCAGATGTTCCATGACGCGCCCGAGGTCGTCCACGCCGGACGCCCCGGCACCGGTCCCGAACTGCGCCCCGGCATGTTCTTCACGATCGAGCCGATGATCAACACGGGCAAATATGCGGTGAAGATGCTCGCCGACGGCTGGACCGCGGTGACGCGCGACCGCAGCCTGTCCGCGCAATATGAGCATAGCATCGGCATTACCGAGACCGGGTGCGAGATCTTCACCGCAAGTCCCAAGGGATGGCATCAACCCCACCTCGTCTAGGAGCATCCATGGCCTCAACCCTGCGCAGCCTCGGGGTTGCGGTGCTCTCCTCGGGTTTCAATCCGCGCAGCCTGCGCCATTTGAAAAAGCTCCGCCGCTATTTCAGCGACCGGAAGGCCTTTGTCGCCAAGGGCGGGCGCGTCGACGTCGACTATCCGATCCTGACCGATTTCGAGAGCAATGCCGGGTCGGGATCGGGGCAATATTTCCACCAGGACCTGCTCGTCGCCCAGTTCGTCCACGATGCGAAGCCCGCGCGGCACCTCGACATCGGCTCGCGCATCGACGGATTCGTCGCGCATGTCGCGACCTTCCGTCCGATCGAGGTGATCGATATCCGCCCGATGCGGCCGAGCGTGCACCCGAACATCCGCTATGCCGTGCTCGACCTGATCGAGGGCGATGTCGCGGCCTTCGGGCAGGCCGATTCGGTGTCGTGCCTCCACGCGATCGAGCATTTCGGGCTCGGGCGTTATGGCGATCCGCTCGATCCCGACGGCCACAAGCACGGCTTTGCCAATATCGCGCGGCTCGTCGCGCCCGGCGGCCGACTCTACATCTCCTTTCCCGTCGGGCGAAAGACCGAGGTCTATTTCAACGCGCACCGCTGCTTCGCCGCGCGCGACATTTTCGACTGGGGCGAAGCGATCGCCGACTTCACCCTCGAACGGTTCGACTGGGTCGACGAACAGGGTGAGCTTCGCACGAATGGAACGCCGGAGGATGCGGCGGAATATCGTTACGTGCTCGGCATCTACACGTTGCGCCGCGACGGCTGACCGATCGTCCCCGCCCCAATTTCCCACTTGCACCCTTGCCGCATCGGGCGCAGACTTGACGTTAACGTCAAGCATAGACGTGGGGAGAGCATGGATGGCGAAACGGGTCTGGAAGGCCGCGCTGCTGGGCGGCGCGCTATTGGCACTGGCGGCGTGCAACGCGTCGAAGAATGACAGCATCTCGGGCGGCGGCTCGCTCGACGACGCCGAAAAGGCCAGCGAGGCCCTGCTCAAGACCGGCGGCAACGGCGATGACTGGGCCGGCATCGGCTACAGCTATGACGAACAGCGCTTCAGCCCGCTGACCGACATCAACGACAAGAATGTCGGCCAGCTCGGCCTCGCCTGGTCAGCCGATCTCGACGACGCGCGCGGGCAGGAAGCCACGCCGGTGGTCGTCGACGGTGTGATGTACGTTACCCACGCCTGGTCCAAAGTATCGGCCTGGGACGCCGCGACGGGCAAGCCGCTGTGGAAGTTCGATCCCAAGGTTCCCGGCGAACGCGCGGTCAGCGCCTGCTGCGACGTCGTCAACCGCGGCGTCGCCGTCTGGGGCGACAAACTCTTCGTCGGCGCGCTCGACGGCCGCCTGATCGCGCTCGACAAAAAGACGGGCAAGGAGCTGTGGTCGACGCAGACCTTCGACACTTCGAAGCCTTACACGATCACCGGCGCGCCGCGCGTCGTGAAGGATATGGTGCTGATCGGCAACGGCGGCGCCGAATTCGGGGTGCGCGGTTATGTCACCGCCTATGACGCCGACACCGGCAAGGAACGCTGGCGCTTCTACACCGCCCCCAACCCGAAGAAGGAAAAGGACGGCGCGGCCAGCGACGACATCTTCGCGTCGAAGGCCAATGCGACCTGGTCCGACAAGGGCGAATGGCAGACCTCGGGCGGCGGCGGTACCGTGTGGGACGCGATCGTCTACGACAAGGATCTTGACCAGATCTATCTCGGCGTCGGCAATGGCAATCCGTGGAACCACGGCACGCGCTCGAACGGCGAGGGCGACAACTGGTTCCTCTCGTCGATCGTCGCGCTCGATGCTTCGACCGGTCAATACAAGTGGCACTATCAGGAAACCCCGGCGGAAACGTGGGACTATACCGCGACGCAGCCGATCATCCTCGCCGAACAGGCGGTGAACGGAACCCCCACGAAGGTGCTGTACCACGCGCCGAAGAACGGCTTTTTCTTCACCATCGACCGCACCAGCGGCAAGCTGATCGACGCCAAGCCCTTCGTCGACGGGATCAACTGGGCGACCGGATACGACCTTGCGACCGGACGTCCGATCGAGAATCCCGATGCGCGCTTCTACAAGACCGGCAAGCCCTTCATCGCGGTGCCGGGCGCGCTCGGCGCACATAACTGGCATCCGATGAGCTTCAACCCGAAGACCGGGCTCGTCTACATCCCCGCGCAGCAGATCCCGCAGGGCTATCTCCAGGACATGGACGAGCTCGACAAGAGGAAGGTGCTCGGCTTCAATATCGGGACCTCGCTCAACAAGACGATGCTCCCCGACGACAAGGCGGCGTTCAAGGCCGCGGTTGCCGCGACCACCGGGCGGCTTGTCGCCTTCGACCCGCGCACCGGCAAGGTCGCATGGGGGGTCGACTATCCCGCCGCGTGGAACGGCGGCACGATGACCACCGCGGGCAATCTGGTGTTCCAGGGCACCAGCACCGGCCGCTTCCGCGCCTATGCCGCCGATACGGGAAAGCAGTTGCTCGACCTCGACATGCAGTCGGGGATCGTCAGCGCGCCGTCGACCTTCCGCGTCGGCGGTGTGCAATATGTGGCGTTCATGACCAGCAAGGGCGGCGCCTTCCCGCTCGTCGCCGGGGTCGCGGGCGGCGTGACGCGCAAGGTGCCCAACATCCCGCGCCTCGTCGTGCTCAAGATCGGCGGCACCGCGAAGCTTCCCGCCGCGCCCGCGACGACCGCGCTTGCCTGGACCCCGCCCGCGATGACCGGCACGCCGGAACAGATCGCGGCGGGCAAGGCGCATTTCGGCCGCTATTGCCAAGTCTGCCACGGCGACAGCGCGATCGGCAACGGTTTCACCCCCGACCTTCGGGTCTCGGCCACCCTGTCCAATGCCGACGCGTGGAAATCGGTGCTGCTCGACGGCGCGCTCAAGGACCGCGGCATGGTCAGCTTTGCGAGAGTGCTGACCCCCGCCGATGCCGAGGCGATTCGCGCCTATGTCATCGAGCGGTCGAACTGGACCAAGGCAAACCTTCCCGACGCATCGGCACCGATGGGCCGCTGACGGCCATATCCTCCCTGTGGCAAAGCCATGGGGAGGGGGACCGCCGCGAAGCGGTGGTGGAGGGGCGCGCCGGTGCGTCATTGCCCCTCCGTCAGCGGCTACGCCGCTGCCACCTCCCCATCGCTGCGCGACAGGGAGGATAAAAATGCAGATTTGCCGCTTTTTTAGGCACTGCAATGACGCCGTTGCCCACCCCTTGGGCAGCGGCGTCTTTTCGTTTCAAAATTCTGGCCGAAACCCCGCGATTCGCCAATTGGCACGGCTTTTGATTGGTGCAAGATGGCGGGACACCGCACCGACTCGACGGCAAGCCGGACCAGGCCAACCTGATCCGGCTTGAGGCGCAAAGGGCGGCGGCCAGCCCAAAGGGGGACGAAAAGCGTGAAGAAGATTGAGGCGATCATCAAGCCGTTCAAGCTCGACGAAGTGAAGGAAGCGCTGCACGAAGTGGGTGTCAGCGGGATCACCGTCACCGAGGCGAAGGGCTTCGGGCGGCAGAAGGGCCACACCGAGCTGTATCGCGGCGCCGAATATGTCGTCGACTTTCTGCCCAAGGTGAAGCTCGAGGTGATCGTCGAGGACGGCATGGCCGAACGCGTCGTCGAGGCGATCGCCGCCGCGGCGCAGACCGGCCGGATCGGCGACGGCAAGATCTTTGTCATCCCGGTCGAAACCGCGCTCCGCATTCGCACCGGCGAACGCAACGAGGACGCGCTTTAATCTCTCGCATTTTTTGGAACCCCAACACACCCCGGCACGCCGGACCATTTCGCAAGAAGGAAGCATAGACGATGGCTACGAAGCCCAAGGATATCATCGCGCGGATCAAGGAAAACGACATCGAGTGGGTCGACCTGCGCTTCACCGACCCCAAGGGCAAGTGGCAGCACCTGACCATGGTCGCCTCGATCCTCGGCGAGGACGAGCTCGAAGACGGCCTGATGTTCGACGGTTCGTCGATCGAAGGCTGGAAGGCGATCAACGAGAGCGACATGATCCTCAAGCCCGACCTCGACGCGGTCTATGACGATCCCTTCTCGGCGACCCCGATGCTCGTGATCTTCTGCGACATTGTCGAGCCGTCGACCGGCGAAGGCTATGCCCGCGACCCGCGCACCACCGCGAAGCGCGCCGAGGCCTATGTCGCGTCGACCGGCATCGGCGACACCGTCTATGTCGGCCCCGAAGCCGAATTCTTCATGTTCGACGACGTCCGCTTCGAAACCGGCTACAACAAGTCGGGCTTCGAGATCGACGATATCGAGCTGCCGACGAACACCGGCCGCAGCTATGAGGGCGGCAACCTCGCGCACCGTCCGCGCGCCAAGGGCGGTTATTTCCCCGTCGCACCGGTCGACAGCGCCGTCGACATCCGCGCCGAGATGGTCTCGACGATGCTCGAAATGGGCCTGCCCTGCGACAAGCATCACCACGAAGTCGCGGCCGCGCAGCACGAGCTTGGCCTGACCTTCGGCACGCTCACCGAAACCGCTGACCGCATGCAGATCTACAAGTACGTCGTGCACCAGGTCGCGCATGCCTATGGCAAGACCGCGACCTTCATGCCGAAGCCGATCAAGGACGATAACGGCAGCGGGATGCACACGCACATCTCGATCTGGGAAAAGGGCAAGCCGCTCTTCGCGGGCAACGGCTACGCCGGCCTTTCGGACATGTGCCTCTATTTCATCGGCGGTGTCGTGAAACATGCCAAGGCACTCAACGCCTTCACCAACCCGACGACGAACAGCTACAAGCGTCTCGTCCCGGGCTTCGAAGCCCCGGTGCTGCTCGCCTATTCGTCGCGCAATCGTTCGGCCTCGTGCCGCATCCCGTACGGTGCGGGCGCCAAGTCGAAGCGCGTCGAATTCCGCTTCCCCGACGCGATGGCCAACCCCTATCTCTGCTATTCGGCGCTGCTGATGGCGGGCCTCGACGGCATCCAGAACAAGATCCACCCCGGCGACGCGATGGACAAGAATCTGTACGACCTGCCGCCCGAGGAACTGAGCGAAGTCCCGACCGTCTGCGGCTCGCTTCGCGAAGCGCTCGACAGCCTGCTCGCCGACCACGACTTCCTTCTGAAGGGCGACGTCTTCTCGAAGGACCAGATCGAAGCCTATGTCGAACTGAAGTGGGACGAGGTCTACCGTTTCGAACAGACGCCGAGCCCGGTCGAGTTCGACATGTACTACAGCGCCTGATCCGCAGGATCGGCCAAAAGAGACAGGGGCGTCCGGTCCGAGGGGGACCGGGTGCCCTTTTTTTTGCGGCCGCTCCGGCACAAGACGCCGGCCGACGACCATCTTTTTCTTTTTCGGCCGGCGGTCATAGCAAAGACATTGGTATGCGGCACAAAACAAGCTAGACGAGCCCCATATAGGGGGGATGTTTATCTTGCGTTCGATGGCCGTTTTTCTTGCCGGTTCCTGTCTGGGACTGGCGTCGCCCGCTATCGCGGCCGACGCCCCGAGCTATGCCGCGCCTGCGGCGTGGGTTGTACCGACCACCGGTCCGCTGCCCGCGGGTGACGCCGCGACACCCTGGCTGCTGAGCGACAGCCAGGTGCTGATCGAGGCCGACAAGCGATCGACCTTCAACGACCACGCCTATCGCATCGCTTCGGCCGACGCGCTGCGCAACTGGGACGATCTGCAGTTCGTGTGGCAGCCCGACCGCGACGATCTGATCGTCCACCGGCTCGAGATCATTCGCGGCGGCGCGACAATCGACCTGCTCGCGCAGGGATTGAAGCTGACCGTGCTGCGCCGCGAAAAGGATTTCGAGCAGAAGACGATCGACGGCTTGCTCACCGCCACGGCGGCGATCGAGGATCTGCGCGTCGGCGACACGGTGCGCTTTGCGGTGACGCTCGTCGAGCGCAGCGACGTGCTCGCGGGCAACAGCGAGGCGATCGTCGATGTCCAGGCCAAGCCCGCCGCGATCGCACAGGGTTCGGTCCGCGTGCTGTGGCCCAAGGATTTGCCGGTGAAATGGAAGGCGTTCGGCAAGGGCGTCGCGCCCGTCGAACAGGACAAGGGCGGCTATCACATCCTCTCGCAGGCGCAGCCGGTGGTGAAGCAGGACGAGATGCCCGCCGACGCCCCGCTGCGTTACCGGCGTCCCCCCGGGCTCGAATTTTCGACCTTTCCGAACTGGACCGACCTGTCGCGCACCATCGCCCCGCTCTACGCCACCGCGGGGACGGTGAAGGAGGGCGGCACGCTCGCCGCCGCGATCGACCGGATCGCCGCAGCGACCGCCGATCCCAAGGCGCGCGCCGCGCAGGCGCTGGCGCTCGTCCAGAACGAGGTCCGTTACCTCTACAACGGCCTCGCCAACGGCAATTATGTGCCGCAGTCGCCCGAGGCGACATGGTCGCTGCGCTACGGCGACTGCAAGGCGAAGACACTGCTGCTGCTCGCGGCGCTCGATCGCCTCGGCGTCGCGGCGCGGCCGACGCTTGTCCATTCGACGCTCGGCGACGCGCTGTCGCAGCGGCTGCCCACGCTCGGCGCCTTCGACCATGTCATCGTGCAGGCGACGATCGACGGCACCGACTATTGGCTCGACGGCACCACCGCGGGGACGCATATCGAGGACCTCGCCGACGTCCCGCCTTTTGCCCATGCATTGCCGCTGACGGCCGACGGGCACGATCTCGCGCCGCTGCCGGTCCGCCAGCCCGCGCGGCCGCAGATGACGGTCAGCATCGCCTATGACCAGTCGGCGGGCACCGCCTTCCCGCCGCTGTTCGACCTCGACTTCACGATGCGCGGCGAACTTGCGGCGCGCCTCGCGACGATGAAAGCGCAGGCGACGCCCGAGCAGCTGCGCGACATGGCGCAGGGTGTTCTCTCCGACTTCGTCAACAACGGCCAGATTCATACGCGTTCGATCGAGGTCGACGAGGCAAGGGGCACGACGACGCTCCGCGCTTCCGGGATCGGCAACCTTCTGTGGAAGCGCGACGAACCGCGCCCCTATCTGCCGCTCGACGGGCTGATCTCCGATTTCGAGGTGCGCGCCGACCGCACGCGCGCAGCCTGGCGCGACATCCCCGTCTCGGGCGGCGGCGCCAGCCTGCTCGTCCGCCACATCCGCCTGAAGCTGCCCGCCCGTCCCGGTTTCGCGACGGAAGGCGACGCACAGGCAGACATGACGATCGGGGGCATCCGGCTGCGCCGCGACGCCCGGCTCGACGGCGCGAAGCTGGACCAGAGCGAGAGCATCTGGACCAGCGGCGCCGAAATCGCCACCGCCGACCTGCCCGCGGCGCGTGCGCAAACCGCCGCCGCCAAGCAGCGCGAGTTTCGCATCCGCGCGCCCGAGGGCTATCCGTCGCGGGCCGAGGAGATTGCCGAAGCCAAGAAGGCAAAGCGCCTCGCGCCGCTGCTCGCCGCCTACCAGAAGGCGATCGACGACGATCCCGAGGAAGCGAACGGCTACCTCAACCGCGCGGTCTTCTACAGCGGCATCTTCGAACCGCGCGCGGCGATCGCCGATGTCGGCGAAGCGCTGAAACGCGACGCCGATGCCGATACCTATCTGCGCCGCGCCGGCCTCTATTTCGACACCGGCGATTTCGCGCTGTCGCTCGCCGACGCCGAAAAGGCGCTGGAGCTCGATCCGGGTTCGGAGTCGGCGACCGATTTCCAGATCCGCCTGCTCGCCGAACTCGCGCGCTATGACGAGGCGCTGGCGATCGTCGACGAACGCATCGCCACGGCCAAGGACAAGCGCGGCTGGGTCGGGCTCAAGGCCGACACGCTCGGCAAGGCGGGACGCGCCGAAGAAGGCGCCGTCCTGCTCGACGAGGCGCTCGCGGCGCGCCCGGGCGACGCCAATCTGCTCAACGAGCTCTGCTGGCTCAAGGGCACACGCGCCTTCGCGCTCGAATCGGCGCTCAAGGAATGCACGCGCGCGATCGAACTAACCGACGAACCCGCGCAGGTGCTCGACAGCCGCGCAATGGTCTTCTTCCGCCTCGGCCGGTTCGAAGAGGCACGCGCCGACCTCGACGCCGCGCTCAAGATCAGCCCCAGCGTGCCCGGTTCGCTCTATCTGCGCGGGATCATCCTGCTACGCGGCAACGATCGCGAGGGCGGACAGGCCGACCTGGCGCTCGCACGCCTGCAACAGGGACGGATCGACGCCGAATATGCGAAATTCGGGATCAAGCCCTGAGACGCGCTCCTTTCTCGACGGGAGGGAAGGCTATCGCACCGTCATTCCGCCGCGGCTGGCGGTGATCAAGGAGCCGAGCCGGCAGACGATCGGCGCCGCCCCTCTTCCGGTTACGCTTTCCTAACACGCCATGACTACATCCGGTCCGGCGATGCGGGGGACGGCATGATGCGCAGGATGGCGATGATCGCGGCAGCGCTGCTGCTCACCGGGTGCGGCAAGATCGGCGACCTCGTCGCCCAGACCCGGACGGTTGCGGCGCCACGCGAGCAGGTGTTCGCGAAGATGTTCGACGACAGATCGACCTTCACCGGGTTGCCGCTCGTTACCAATGGTGGTTCGACCCGGCTCTATGAGCTGGTGGTCCAGAAAGGCGATCCCGCCTGGCCGGCGGTGGCCCCGAAAAACCGCCCCGACGCGTACAAGGTAAAGCTTGCGGTCACGATGGACATCCCGCGCGAAACCCACATCCTCTACAGCGAGGACGACGGCGCGCTCAGCACCGGGCTCAAATTCACCTTCGAGGAACTGGCGCCCGACCGGACGCGCGTCGCCTTCACCATCGACGAGCTTTCGGGTCACGCCTCAGACGGCATGGCAGTCAATGCGGCCAAGATGCATGCGATCGCCCGCGAGGCGCTGAACAGGCTCGACGATTTCGAGAAGGTCGACGAACCCGCCTGACGCCCGGCGCGACACGGCGCGCCCGGCGTCAGGCGTTCCATCCTAGTCGGCGAATTTCGGCGCGCGCTTTTCCATCCCCGCCATCACCGCCTCGATCTGGTTCGGGGTACGGATGACCTTGACCTGTTCGTCGCTCTCGGCCTGCAGGATTTCGGCGTCGCTGGCGTCGGCGAGCATGTTGCACAGCCGCTTGGCGCCGCGGATCGCGTGCGGATTCTTGTTCGCGATCACCGCGGCCAGTTCCATCGCGCGGGCGTGCGGATCGTCGGACACATGCGTCGCAAAGCCGAGCAGCTTCGCTTCCGACCCGTTGAATTCGCGGTTGGTGTAGATCATCTCGCGCAGCACATCGTCGGCGACCTGTGTGCGCCACAGCGCCATCCCCGCGACGTCGGGGACGAGCCCCCAGCGCATTTCCATGATCGCGATGCGCGTGTCGGGATGGACGATGCGAATGTCGGCGGCGGCCATGATCTGGCTGCCCGCACCGAAGGCAACCCCGTGCACCGCCGCGATCACCGGCACCGGCAGTTCGCGCCAGCCCCAGGCCGCATATTGGGCCTTGTTCGATACGCCGCGCGTACGATCGGACAGCGTCCCGCCCGCACTGCTCGCGCCCGGATCGCGATCGGCGCTGAGGCTCGACAGGTCGAGTCCGGCGCAGAAAGCGCGTCCCTCGCCCGAGAGCACGACGACGCGCAGCCCCGGCGTGGCCTTGAGCTGGTCGATCGCCTCGGCCAGCGCTTCCCACATCGCGCCGTCGAGCGCGTTCATCTTGTCGGCGCGGATCAGCCGGACGTCGGCGATGCCATTGTCCAGCAGAGTAATCGAAATGCGGTCCTTCATTCACGGGTCCTTTTGAGCGCCGCCTCGACGAGCGGCAGTTGGTCGTTACCGAAATACATGTCGGTGGCGTCGACGAAGATCGTCGGCGAGCCATAGCCGCCGCGCGCGACAACCTCTTCGGTGTTGGTCCGCAGCCGCGCCTTGGCCGTGTCGCCCGCCGCAGCAGCGCGCAGCGCCGCGCCGTCGAGCCCCTCGGCTGTCGCCACCGCTTCCAGCACATCGGGATCGTCGAGGTTTTCCTGCCGGTCGAAATAGCTTGCGAATGCGGCGCGCGCAAACCGCAGCAGCGCGGCCTGATCATCCTCGAGCACCGCTGCGAAACGCATCGCCTGAACGCTCTTCGCCGGATGCCATTGCGACGGGAAATTCATCGGCACGCCCGCGAGCCGGGCCCAGTCCTTCAGCACCTTCCAGCTGTGCTGCAATCGCCGGTTGTCGGCCTGTTCGCGCGCGGCATAGACGGCGGGGTTCACCGCATTGAAGACCCCGCCGACGAGGATCGGGCGGTAACGCGCCGACGCGCCGGTGCGTGCGAGCACGCCCGGCAGGTTGTGAAAGGCAAGACAGGTCCAGGGCGAGGACAGGTCAAAGAAGAATTCGACGCGTTCGTCCGTCACCCTGGCCCTCCCATTTTCGCCTCAGCCGACCGTCAGTTCGACGTCGCGCACGCCCGGACAAGCCACACGCACCGCCTTGTAGGCCGGTTGCGCATTCGGGATGTCGAGGCTGAGCGTGACCGGCGTCACCACCTGCGGCGTCGCCCCGTCGGGCGCATTCGCACGCAGCAGCACGATCTGGGTCGGCGGGTTCATCTTGTCGAGCGGGCCCGCCTGGAGCGCGGTCGCGAAACCGGCGACGGGCGCATTGGCGGTCCCGCTGACTTTGAGCGTGTTCGTCGCCTTGTCGATCGTGGCGGCGAGCTTGACGTCGGCCAGCTTGTTGCAGGCGTTGGGTTTCGCCGGATCGATCGGGATCGCGGCGGGGGTAGCGGCAGGCGCTGCCGCGGGGGCGGCGGTCGCATCGGCGGTCGCCGTATCGGCCGGGGGCGGCGCTTCCTTCTTGCCGCAGCCCGCCAAGGTCACGGCGAGCGCCATCGTCGCCGTCATCATCGCCTTTTTCATCAATCTGCCTCCAGCATCGAGGCGGCGGTCCGTCGGTCCGCCGCCGACTCGCGCGGTCAGTTCGGCCGCGCCCAATATTGGTCGCGCAGCAGGCGCTTGTATAGCTTGCCGGTGTCGTGGCGCGGCAGCGCTTCCATGAAATCGATGCGGCGGGGGATTTTCACGCCCGACAGCTTCTCGCGCGCATAAGCGCCGAGTTCCTCGCGGAAGGCGTCGGTCGCGTCGGCCATGTCGGCGGGCTGGATGACCGCGATCACTTCCTCGCCCATCTCCTCGTGCGGGCCGCCGACAACCGCGACATCGGCGACCTTGGGGTGGGTCACGAGATGATTCTCGATCTCCTGCGGATAGATGTTCACCCCGCCCGAGATGATCATGAAGCTCTTGCGATCGGTGAGGTAGAGATAGCCTTCCTCGTCGAGATAGCCGACGTCGCCGAGCGTCGACCAGCCCTTCGAATTGCGGCTCGACGCGGTCTTTTCGCTGTCGCCGTGATATTCGAAGACACTCTCGCTTTCGAAGAAGACCGCACCTTCCTGCCGCGGTCCCAGTTCGGTCTCGTTATCGTCGCCGACGATATGCACCGCGCCGAGGATCGGGCGGCCGACCGACCCCTGGTGCGTCAGCCATTCGACGCTGGAGATAAAGGTCATGCCATTGCCCTCCGACCCCGCATAATATTCGAACAGCACCGGCCCCCACCAGTCGATCATCGCCTGTTTGACGGGGATCGGACACGGCGCCGCGGCGTGGATCGCGACCTTGAGCGACGAGGTATCGTAACGGCTCCGCACCGCCTCGGGCAGCTTGAGCATGCGCACGAAATGCGTCGGCACCCACTGGCTCGAATTGACGCGATATTTTTCGATGTGCGCGAGCGCCGCTTCGGGATCGAATTTCTTCATCAGCACCACGGTGCCGCCGAGGCGATGGATCGTCATCGACCAGCGCAGCGGCGCGGCGTGATAGAGCGGGGCGGGCGAGAGATAGACGCTGTTCGCGTCGATCTGAAACACCGCCGAAGCCAGCATGACGAGGCTGTTCGCCGCATCGATCGCGGGATCGTCGGGCAGCGGCACGCGCACCCCCTTGGGGCGGCCGGTGGTGCCCGACGAATAGAGCATGTCGACCCCGGCGCGCTCGTCGGCGACCGGCGTCGGCGGCATCGCCGCAACGGCTTCTTCCCAGCGCGGCCAGCCCGCGATGTCGCCGCCCATCGCGAAGCGTTCGATCCCGGTCGTCAGCTGGAGCGCGGCATCGCCGAGGCTCGCCGAAACGACGAGCATCTTCGCGCCGCTGTTTTCGAGAATATAGTCGGTTTCGTCCTGCGTCAGCCGCGACGAGATGCAGACGTAGCGCAGCCCCGAGCGCTGCGCGCCCCAGGTCAGCCCGTAATATTGCGGCGTGTTGTCGAGCATGAAGGCGACGACATCCTCATGCCCCAGTCCGCGCGAGCGGAAGAATTGCGCGGCGCGATTCGAGGCGGCGTCGAGTTCGCCATAGCTGATCGCCTCGCCCGTCTCGGCGACGATGATCGCGGGTTTGTCAGGGTTTGCCTTGGCGTGGACGGACGGATGCATCGGGCTACTCTCCAGCAGGGGTCATTGGTTTCTTTATGTCAGAAGTCAGTAGCAAGCTGAAACTATTGGTCAAGCGAGGGCCATGCGACGGCGCGCCGCAGCGCAGGATCGGTCAAATCGCAGAAGCATTTCGGTCAAATTCCGTGCAGCCGCTTGCGCAAAGCACCATCGGGACGCGACCGCAGCGCATAACCCTCGCCCTTCACCGTGCGCAGCATCGGCCAGGCAAAACCGCGATCGACCTTCGCCCGCAGCCGCGACATGTGCACGGCGACGCGATTCGTGCCCGGATCGAAATCGATTCGCCACACCGCCCGCAGCAGCACGTCGCGCGACACGGCGCGGTCGGGAACGCGCGCCAGATTGGCGAGCAGGTCGAATTCGCGCAGCGGCATGCGGATCAGCCGCCCCGCCCGCTCGACGCGGCGGTCGATCAGGTCGATGCGCAGCTCGTCCGTCCCCAGCTGACCGCTGGCGAGGCGGCTGCGGCGCAGCAGGCCGGCGATGCGGGCAACGACTTCGGCCGGATCCCGCGTCCAGCCGACCGCATCGTCGGCGCCCGCGGTGAGCGCAAGCAGTCGCTCGGCGCGGCTCTCGCGCCCCGAAAGCACCAGCAGGGGGCGCCGCGCCGCGATCGCGCGCGCCAGCCGGATCATGCCGGGCGCATCGCCGCCTTCGGCGAACGGGTCGACGGCGAGCAGGTCGAAGCAGCCGTCGGTCCATGCGCGCGCATCCTCGTGAAACGACGGCAGCAGAACGGTCCGGAACCCGGCATCGGCAAGCGCCCCCGCAAGCGTCTGCGCGCGCCGTGCGCCGGCATGCCGGACACCGACGAGCGGCGGCAATCCGGGCGCGGCGCGACCACCGCTTCGCGTCATCGTCCCTCCCTTCGCGCGCCTCCTTTTCGATCCGCCGCGCCCTTCACCGCGTTGCACGCCGCGCCCGCTGTGCTAACGAATCGCTTCATGACCAGTACCGACCTGCTCGCCGGCGACTTCGCCACCCTCCCCGATCTCGTCCGCGCGCACGCCGCCGAACGCCCCGATGCGATAGCCGCGGCCGATCCGATTCGGCGGCTGAGCTGGTCCGAACTGGACACAATGACCGACCGGATCGCGGCGCGGCTGCAGACCGACGGCTTTTCCAAGGGCGATCGCACCGCGATCGCGGGGCTCAACAGCGTCGAGCAGATGGCCGTGATCCTCGGCACGCTGCGCGCCGGCGGAATCGCGGGGCTGATCACCAACAGCGCGACCGGCGAGCAGATGGCGGCGATGATTGCCGACACGGGCGCGCGCCACCTGTTCCTCGACAGCGCCGCAGCGGCAAGCCTCGAGGGTCAGAATGTCGCCGCGAGCGATCGCATCGCGATCGACGGCAGCGACGCCGGCACGCCGCTCGACGACTGGATGGCACCTGCCGGAACGTTGCCCGCGCCGGTCGCGATCGAGCCGCTCGACGGTTTCAACATCATCTATTCGTCGGGCACCACGGGCACCCCCAAGGGCATCGTCCACAGCCATGCCATGCGCTGGCAGCATATCCAGCGCGGCGTGCCCGCCTATGGCCCGCACGCCGTCACGATCCTCTCGACGCCGCTCTATTCGAACACGACGATGGCGAGCTTCCTTCCCACAGTCGGTTCGGGCGGGCAGGTCGTGCTGATGAAGAAGTTCGACGCGCGCGGTTTTCTGGAACTCGCCGAGCGCGAGCGCGCGACGAACACGATGCTGGTGCCGGTGCAATACCGCCGCATCATGGCGCTCGAAGATTTCGATCGCTTCGACCTCAAGAGCTTCGTCATGAAATATTGCACCTCGGCGCCCTTCCCCGCGACGCTCAAGGCCGATGTGCTGAAGCGCTGGCCCGGCGGGCTGGTCGAAATCTATGGCATGACCGAGGGCGGTGCGGCGTTCATTCTCGAAGCGCACCAGTTCCCCGACAAGCTGCACACGGTCGGCCGTCCGGCGCCGGGCCATATCGCCAAGGTGATCGACGAGACGGGCAAGGAATTGCCCCAGGGCGAGGTCGGCGAAGTCGTCGGCCGGAGCCCCGCGATGATGACCGGATACAATAACCGCCCCGACGCGACCAAGGCGATGCACTGGCACGACGCCGAGGGGAATCTCTTCTATCGCCATGGCGACATCGGCCGGATCGACGAGGACGGTTTCCTGACTCTGATGGACCGCGCCAAGGACATGATCATCTCGGGCGGATTCAACATTTTCCCGAGCGACCTCGAAGGCATTTTGCTCGCCGACGAACGCGTCGTCGAGGCGGCGGTCGTCGGCATGCCGAGCGAGGAATGGGGCGAGACCCCGGTCGCCTTTGTCGTGCTGAAGGACGGGGCCGATGCCGAGAGCGTGCGCGCCGACTGCAACGCCAAGGTCGGCAAGACGCAGCGGCTGAGCGCGATCCGGGCGGTCGGCGAATTGCCGCGCAGCCCGATCGGCAAGGTACTCAAACGCGAATTGCGCGACGCCTACGCGGGTTAGAGCCCCGCCGCCTCGATCGCCGCGAGCGCGCTCTGGAAGCGCGCGTCGCCTTCGCCCGTCACCCACGCCCACGGCAGGTGCCGCCGGTCGAGTTCGGCGATCGCCGCGTCCATGAACTGGCGCCGCGCGAGATCGCTCCCGAACAGTCGCGTCCCGTCGTCGCGCCACGGCAGGTCGAGCGCGGGAACGAGATAGAGGTCGGCGACATCGTCCCACGCGTCGATCGCGGGCAGGCGCGCGCCGAGCAGCATGATCGCCCACGCCTGCGTCATGAGCGGGTCGGTGTCGGCGATCATCAGCGGGCCGGCCTGGCGGCGAAGCGCCGCATCCATCGCGACATGCCCCTCGAAAATGCGGAGCAGGTCGTCGGCGTCGAGCGCGGTCCCGAACGTCTCGCAATAGGTCCGCCCATATTCGGGCATCTGCACCGTGTCGAAATGGCGCGCGAGCCGCGCCCCGAGCGTCGATTTGCCGACGCTTTCGGGACCGTGCAGCACGATGCGGTGGCGATAATGCGCGCGCACCGGTTCGGAAAGCCAGCGCCACGCCGCCGCGGGATCGTCGCGCACCGCCGACCCCGAAACGGGGATTGCGGTCCGATCGAGATCGATGGGGACGAAGCGTGCGCCGACGCGCGCCGCAAGCTCCCCGCCATAGGGTTCGGACGCAAAGACGCGGTCGATGGGTTCGGGGTGCGCGGCACGCACGATATCGGCCCAGATCGACCAGAAATCGGGATGCTCGGCCGGTTCCTGCGGCACGACGGCATCGTGGCCGACGACATGACAGTCGGGATAGAGCTCGCGCACCCATCGCAGCCGCAGCGTCCCCGGGATCGGGTCGTCGGGTAGCCAGCAGACGAGAATCGTGAGCCGATCGACCATGGCGCGCGCGCTCTCGATCAGCAGTTGATGCCCGGCGTGGAGCGGCATGAACTTGCCGAGAAGAAATCCCGTCGTCATGCCGCGCCGCGCGCCGCGGCCGCAGCGCGGCGCCACTGGAAGAGGCCGGCGAGCGACATCAGCAGGAAGATCGCATAGAGTCCCGCGGTGAGCGTCAGCCCGCGCGAAGCGAAGAGCGGGATGGCGAGGATGTCGACCCCGATCCACAGCCACCAATTTTCGACCATCCGCCGCGCCATCAGCAATTGGGCCGCAACGCTCATCATCGCGATGCCGCCGTCGACCCACGGCGCCGCCGCGTCGGTGAAGCGCGCCATGCCCGCGCTCCACACCGCCCAGGCCGCGACGATCGCGCCGCCCCAGACCAGCCGGCCTTTGGGCGCCATCCAGCGCACCGGAACCTGCGCCGCCGCGCTCGCCGCGCGCCAGGCGATCCAGCCATAGATTTGCACGACGAAGAAAAAGCCTTGCAGCACCATGTCGCTGTAAAGCTTCGCTTCATGGAAAATCAGCGCGTAGAGGCAGACCATCGCAAGTCCGAACGGATAGTTCCACACGCTGCGCGCGACGACGAGCGCGACGTTGATCAGTCCGAGCGCGACGGCCACCCATTCGAGTTCGCTCATGCCGCGGTCCCGGCGCGCGGCCGCGTCCACAGTCCGTCGCGGCTGATCCGCCGCTGCGGCGGGCGGCGCAGCACCGACCAGCCCGCGCGCGCGACCCAGCCAAGCTTGGCAGCGAGCGAGGTCGCAGCGCGGTGGTCCCACGCATGGTCGCCGCGCGCCTTCACCTCGCGCGCGATGTCGCCATAAATACCCGCCGCGGCGAGCACCGCCCAGCGGCTGCGCGGGCCCAGCTTGCGCGCGCCCCAACGCGCCGATGCCTCATATTCCTCCGCCATTTCCGACAGCCATTTGGCCATCACCGCCAGACGCGGGCGGAACGCGGGGTGCATATGCTGTCCCGGCGGAATGTCGAGTTCGACGAGCCATTCGACCGGCAGGTAACAACGGTCGGCAGCGGCATCTTCGGCGACGTCGCGTGCGATATTGGCGAGCTGGAAGGCGATACCGAGATCGGAGGCACGGTCGAGCGTGGTCTCGTCGGCGGGGTCGATCCCCATCACGAGCGCCATCGCGACCCCGACGGCACCCGCGACATAATAGCAATAGCGCAAGAGATCGGCCTCGCTGCGCGGACGCCAGTCATCGGCATCGAGAGCGAAGCCGGCAATGATGTCGTCGATCACCGGCCGCGGAATCGCCACCTCGGTGAGCAGCAGGCCGAGTCCGTCGAAGGCGGGATCACCGGTCGGTTGCCCCGCGTAAGCCGCATCGGTGTTCGCGCGGATGCGGTCGAGCGCGGCCTTCGCATCGTGGCCCGGGGTCATCGCACCGCCATGATCCTGTCCATCGACCAGATCGTCGGCGGCGCGGCACCATGCGTAGAGCAGCCAGACGCGTTCGCGCGTCGGACGGTCGAAGAGCTGGCTGGCGAGCGCGAAGCTTTTCGAACCCCGGGCGATGCTGTCGTGCGCGAAGCCGTGCAGGTCGTGCGCGTCATAGCCCCCCGTTGCGGGCATTACAGATCGTCGGCCTTCATCGCAAAGATCGGCGCATGGGGCTGATAGGTCGCCATCTTGTCGAGCAGTTCGTCGAGCCCGGCATCGACGATCATGATCCCGGTGTGCGCGGGACGGATGAAGCCGACATCGATCATCCGCCGGTTGAAGGCGACCAGATCGTTGTAGAAACCCGCGGCGTTGAGCAGCCCGACGGGCTTGGCGTGATAGCCGAGTTGCGCCCAGCTGATCGCTTCCCACAATTCGTCCATCGTGCCCACCCCGCCCGGAATGGTGAGGAAACCGTCCGACAGGTCGGTGAACATCTTCTTGCGTTCGTGCATGCCCGACACGATGTGCAGTTCGGTGCAGCCGGTGTGCGCGACCTCGGTCCCGACGAGCGCCTCGGGGATCACGCCGATCACCTCGCCGCCGGCTTCGAGCGCGCTGTCGGCGACCGCGCCCATCAACCCGGTCCGGCCGCCACCGTAGACGACGCCGATGCCGCGGCCCGCCAGCGTGCGCCCGACGTAGCGTGCGGTTTCGATATAGATGGGGTCGGCGGGAGTGGCGGAGCCACAATAGACGGCAAGGCGTTTCATAAATCCTCCCTTACCCGTTCGTGTCGAGCGAAGTCGAGACACCCCGCGTCGATTCCCGACCGATGGGCGTCCCGACTTCGCTCGACGCGAACGGCAAAATCATGCGGGTGCTTCGAGCATCAGCGCCGCGGTAGCCTTGGCACTCCCCACGACCCCCGGAATCCCTGCGCCCGGATGCGTCCCTGCCCCCACAAAGTAGAGATTCGAAATCACGTCGTCGCGGTTGTGCGCGCGGAACCAGGCGCTCTGCCACAGCAAGGGTTCGAGGCTGAAGGCGCTGCCGAGATGCGCCGACAGGTCGCGGCCGAAATCGGTCGGGGCATAGTGAAAACGCGTGACCAGATTGGCCCGCAAACCCGGCAGCACGCGGCGCTCGACCTCGTCGAGGATTGCATCGGCAAAACGCGTCCCGAAAGCTCCGTCCCAGTCGGCCTGCGCCTTGCCCAGATGCGCCACCGGCGCGAGCGCATAGAAGCTTGCATGGCCCGGCGGTGCCATGCCGGGGTCGGTCGCGCTCGGGTGGTGAAGATAGAGCGAGAAATCGTCGGGCACGACGCCATTCTTGTAGATATCGTCGAGCAGCCCCCGATAGCGCGGACCAAAGAGGATGCTGTGGTGTGCGATATCGGGATAGGTGCCCTTCACCCCGAAATGAACGACGAACAGCGACGGCGACCAGCGCTTGCGCGCAAGGCCTTTCGCGACCTTCGCGCCGCGGGGATGATCGAGCAGGTCGCGATAGTTGTGCATCAGGTCGCCGTTGCACGCGACCATGTCGGCGGCGCCATGCCAGCCGCTTGCGGTGCGCACGCCGGTCGCCCGGTCGCCCTGCGTCGCGATCTGCGTCACGGGATCCCCGAGCCGCAGATCGCCGCCCAGCCGCTCGAACAGCCGCACCATAGCCGATACCAGCGCGTTGGTGCCGCCCCGCGCCCACCAGACGCCGCCCTCCTTTTCGATCGTGTGGATCAGCGCATAGATCGAGCTGGTCGTCATCGGATTGCCGCCGACGAGCAGCGTGTGGAACGACAGCGCCTGCCGCAGCCTTTCGTCCTCCACATAAGAGGAGACGATCGAATAGACGCTGCGCCAGGCGCGATATTTCATCAGCGCGGGCGCGGCGCGGATCATCGCGGCGAAGTCGAGGAAAGCGACGGCGCCGAGCTTGACATAGCCCTGCTCGTAGACCCCCTTCGAATAGCGCAGGAAGTTTTCATACCCCGCGACATCGGCGGGGTTGAGCTTCGCGATCTCGGCGGCGAGCGCCGCCTCATCGTTCGAATAGTCGAAGGTCGAGCCGTCGGGCCAGTCGAGGCGGTAGAAGGGGGCAACCGGGACGAGGTCGACGTCGGCCGCCATATCCTGCCCGCTCAGCCCCCACAGTTCGCGCAGGCACGGCGGATCGGTGATCACCGTCGGCCCGGCGTCGAAGGTAAAGCCGTCGCGCTTCCAGTGATAGGCGCGCCCGCCGGGCCGGTCGCGCGCCTCGACCACCGTCGTCGCGATTCCCGCCGACTGCAGACGGATCGCGAGCGCGAGGCCGCCGAAACCGGCGCCGATGACGATCGCCCTTCGCCTCATCGGGCGGCTCATTTCCAGTCGAGCTTGCGGATTGCGCTCAGCGCGCGGCCGACCGGAACCGGCGGTTTGCCCGACAGGATGCGCAGCTTGTCGGCGCGCGTCGACTGCCCGGCATAGAAGCGCGCGATCAGCTTCGGCGGCAGGCGGTAGAAACGCTCGAAGATACGAACGCGTTCGGCGGGTTCGGCGGCGCGAAACAGCATCGCGTCGAGCAGCCGGTAGAAGCGCTGCCGCCGCCAGCCGCGCGCCGCGCGCGCGCGCAGCGTCGCGCCGAGCGCGGAACCGTCGACGAGCGCGGGCAGCGCCGCCGCTGTGCGCACCGCGTCGGGCAGCGAATAGCCGGTCGTCGCGTGAAACGCGCCGGCGCGCGAGCCGATCCGCGCGACGCGATCGGCGGCGGGCCAGAAACGGTCGAAATCGCCCGCGATCACCACCGGCAGAACGCCGCTCTCCTCGCGCGAGACGCCCGCGACATCCCACTCGCGCCACGCAGCATAAGCACCGATCCGTTCACGGACGAGGTCGAGGTCGAGATCGGGGCTGTCGCTGTAATAGGTATCCTCGACGAACAAAGTCTCCGCATCGAGCGGCAACAGGTAGACGAAGCGATACCCGTCGAGCTGCGCGACGCTCGCGTCCATCACCACGGGGTGCGCCAGCCCGTGGCCGCCCTTGACCGTCAGCGCCTGTCCGACGAATTTCTGCCAGCCGCAGGTCAGCGCCGACATGTTGCCTGCACCGCGCGCGTCGATGACGTGCCGCGCGTTCAGCCGTCCCCCGCGCGCAAAGAGAATGTGGTCGGGCGCAACATGCTTGGCGCGGTCGGCGACGACATGCCCCGCGGGCAAGGCCGCCGCGACCGCTTCCGCCAGCGCCTCGCCGGTGATGCTCTTGTACCCCATGCGGAGCGTGCGCCGGTGGCGCGGGAAGCGCACATCATAACCATGCCAGTAATGGCGGACGAGCGGCGCGACGAGCCAGCGATGCCTTTCGGCGATGTCGCCGTCGAAGAAGGACCAGATATGGTTGCCCCCGACCGGGCCCGGTTCGATCAGCCGCACGTCGAGTTCGGGCCGCTTCGCCGCAAGCGCCATTGCCGCGAGCCCACCCGCGAGCCCGCCGCCGACGATGGCGATGTCGCAGGAAGGAGTGGCGCTGGTCATGCCCGGGTCCTAGCCGCGCTTGGCACGTCGCGCAAAGCGATTGCGCCGCAATGTGCAGGCGCTATCCCGAAATCATGTCTGCCGCCCCCGCCATCCTGCTCTCCGCGCTCGCGATGACGGCGATCGTCGGGGTGCGATACCTGATCAGCAGCGGCGGCTTTGCGCTCGCGACGCGGCTGAAGCATCCCGGCCTCTATCGCGGACTCGAGGGCCAGATGAAACGCGAGATCGGCTGGAGCCTCGCGAGCGCCGCCATCTATGGCGTGCCCGCGGGCATCGTTGCCTGGGGGTGGCAGGCGCACGGCTGGACGCGCATCTACACCGACGTCGATGCCTTCCCCCTCTGGTATCTGCCGGTCAGCCTGCTGGCCTATCTGCTGATCCACGACACATGGTTCTACTGGACGCATCGCTGGATGCACCGGCCGCGCTGGTTCCGCATCGCGCACGCGGTGCACCATGAGAGCCGTCCGCCGACCGCATGGGCCGCGATGAGCTTTCACCCGGTCGAGGCGATCACCGGCGCGATCGTCATCCCGGCGCTGGTGTTCCTGATCCCGGTCCATGTCGCGGTGCTGGGGCTCGTGCTCGCGATCATGACCATCATGGGGGTCGGCAATCATATGGGCTGGGAGATGTTCCCGCGCGCGCTCGTTCATGGACCCGCAGGACGCTGGCTGATAACCGCGACGCATCATCAGCAACACCACACCGCCTATCGGGGGAATTATGGACTCTATTTCCGCTTCTGGGACAAGGCGTGCGGCACCGATCTGGGGCTTGGCGATTTTGCCGCTGCTCGCCGCGACCGCGACCCCGCCGCCGCCGACGGTTGAGGTCAGCGTCACCGGACTGCGCAGCACCAAGGGGCAGATCCTCGTCTGCCTGACCACCAACCCCAAGGCCTTTCCCGACTGCAGCAAGGACAAGACGTCGGTGCGTATGGCGGTGAAGGCGGCCGACGCCGGTGATTTCGCGGTGCATGCGCCCGCGACCGGCACCTATGCGATCGCGGTCGTCCACGACGAGAACAGCAACAACAAGATGGATGTCGCGATCTTCCTGCCGAAGGAGGGCTTCGGCTTTTCGCGCAATCCGGCGATCACCGTCGGCCCGCCGAGCTTCAAAGCAGCCAGCTTTGCGGTGACGGGCGACATGCGCCAGTCGATCAAGATGAAATATATGCTTTAGGCAGCGCGTGGCCGGTTGGCGCGAGCGCCGCGCGGTGGTTCCAAAGTTCAGCGAAGTTCAGCCTGTTGCATCCCCGATTTGGACGCTCGAGGAGTGCGAAACGCGCCCGTCACGCGCTTCGTCGTGACCGCACCCGCAAACGGAACCCGACCGGGTTTGTCCACCAAATGAAAGCGCCGGATGAAGGCTCGCACAGCCCGATAATTCAGGAAAGGCCTATTTGGGGCGGCGCCGGCGGGGTGGAGAGCGCGCAATCCTCCATGCCCGTTCGTGTCGAGCGAAGTCGAGACACATCAAGGACGCGCCCGGCCGAGGGGCATCTCGACTTCGCTCGATGCGAACGGGGTCTGGTTTGCCATGATGTCCGCTTCGCTCGTCGGCTGCCATTTACACCGGCGACACGCCCGGGAGAAATGCGAGCGCCATTGTGGGCCGCGCGGCACGCCGCTAAAGCAGAGCGCGTGACCGCGCTGACCCCCCGCATCGCCGCTCTTGCCGACCGCTGGCCCAAATCGCTCGCGCTGCTGCTCGGCCTCGTCTCCGCGACCGGCTTCGCGCCGCTGAACCTGTGGCCGCTGACCTTGCTCGCGCTCGCGGGCTGGATGGCGCTGGTGGCACGCAGCCCGGAGGGACGCCGCGCGCTCGGCATCGGCTGGGCCTTCGGGGTCGGCCACTTCACCCTCGGCCTCAACTGGATCGCGACTGCGTTCACCTATCAGGCGGCGATGCCGGCCTGGCTGGGATGGATCGCAGTGGTCCTGCTCGCGCTCTACCTCGCCGTCTACCCCGCACTGACGGCGTGGGGGGCGTGGATGGTCGCGCGGTTCAGAGGCGATACCAGCGCCGCAGCCTCGCTCTCCTTCATCCTCGCCTTTGCTGCGCTATGGGCGCTGACCGAATGGCTGCGCAGTTGGGTGTTCACCGGTTTCGCGTGGAATCCTTTGAGCGCGATTTTCACGCCAATCATGCCGGTCCTGTCACCCACCCGGCTTGTCGGTTCTTACGGCATGTCGGCGATCGTTATGCTAATCGCCGGCTTGATCCTCCTTCAGGCTATCAGATGGGTACCGACGTGGTGGCGGGCGGTGGGCCCTTCGTTGCGGGATGGCACCTTTCCGACCGTGATTCTCGGCGGGGCGCTCGCCGCCATTTTTGTGCTGTCGGCCCCGTTTATCCATTTGGCGCAGCTCCGTGACGTGACCGGTTCACCCGCCGACGATCCGGCGCAAGCGAAGCGCAATCCCGTCCCGATCACCGTCGTCCAGCCGAACGTCGGCCAGCAGGACAAATGGGAAGGCGACAAGGCAGCCGCCAACTTCGCCAAGCTCGCGCGGCTGACCACGCCAAAATCCGACACCCCGCGCCTCGTCCTGTGGCCGGAAGCGGCGATCCCCGACTATCTCGAAACCGGCTATCCGCTCTATTATTACGACCGCTCGCCCGCTAACGCCCGCACGCGGATCACCAGCCTGCTGAACCGCGACGACGTCATCCTGCTCGGTGCGCTGAAGCTGGAATTCGACAAGCAGGGCGAAGCGGTCGGCGCGCGCAACGCGGTGATGACGCTCCATGCCGACGGAACGCTGGGCGCACGCTACGACAAGGCCCATCTGGTCCCCTATGGCGAATATCTGCCGATGCGGCCACTGCTGTCCGCCATCGGCCTGTCGCGTCTCGCACCCGGGGACATCGATTTCTGGCCGGGACCGGGGCCGCGGACGCTCGACCTCGGCGCCTTTGGCAAGGCGGGGCTGCAAATCTGTTACGAGATCATCTTCTCAGGTCAGACCGTCGACCGCGACCATCGCCCCGATTTCATCTTCAATCCCTCGAACGATGCCTGGTTCGGCGGGTGGGGTCCGCCGCAGCATCTGGCGCAGGCGCGGCTGCGCGCAATCGAGGAAGGACTGCCCGTCGTCCGTTCGACGCCGACCGGGATCAGCGCGGTGATCGACGCCGACGGCCGCATCCTCGAATCGATCCCGATGCACACCGCCGGACGGATCGACACCGACCTGCCGCCGCCGCACGCGCCCACGCTCTTCGCGCGCTACGGCAACATGCTTCCCGTCGGTTTCGCGCTGCTGCTGCTCGCGCTCGCCATTGCCTTTCGGCGGCGCGGGCGTTAACAACGGCGCATCACATAAAGCTTCCTTTATATTCGATCCAAAAGGCTCTCCATGCGCAACAGCTTCCTCTTCACGTCCGAAAGCGTGTCCGAAGGCCATCCCGACAAGGTTGCCGACCAGATTTCGGATTCGATCGTCGACCTGTTCCTGTCGAAGGACCCCGAGGCGCGCGTCGCGTGCGAGACGCTGACCACGACTCAGCTCGTCGTGCTCGCGGGCGAAATCCGCTGCAAGGGCGTGTTCGAGAATGACGCATGGGCGCCCGGCGCGCTCGAAGAGATCGAAAAGACCGTACGCCAGGTGGTGAAGGACATCGGTTACGAACAGTCGGGTTTCCACTGGGAAAGCTTCCGCTTCGAAAACAACCTCCACGGCCAGTCGGCGCATATCGCGCAGGGTGTCGACGAAAGCGGCGACAAGGATGAAGGCGCTGGCGACCAGGGCATCATGTTCGGCTATGCGTCGGACGAGACCCCCGACCTGATGCCCGCGACGCTCGATTACAGCCACAAGATCCTCGAGCGCATGGCGGCCGACCGCAAGGCGGGCAACGCCCCGTTCCTCGAGCCCGACACCAAGAGCCAGGTCACGCTGCGCTACGCCAACGAACGCCCGGTCGAAGCGACCGCGATCGTCGTGTCGACCCAGCACGCGCCGGGCTATTACTGGCACAATGGCGAGGGTGACGAGGCAAAGTACAACCAGCTTCGCACCTATGTGCTCGGCGTGATCGCCGACGTGCTGCCCGCCGAACTGCTGACCGCGAACACCGTCTATCACATCAACCCGACGGGGCGTTTCGAGATCGGTGGCCCCGACGGCGACGCCGGCCTGACCGGTCGCAAGATCATCGTCGACACCTATGGCGGCGCGAGCCCGCACGGCGGCGGCGCGTTCAGCGGCAAGGACCCGACCAAGGTCGACCGCTCGGCCGCCTATATCACCCGCTATCTCGCGAAGAATATCGTCGCCGCAGGCCTCGCGCGCCGCTGCACCATCCAGCTCAGCTACGCGATCGGCGTCGCCGAACCGCTGTCGATCTATGTCGACCTGCACGGCACTGCCGCCGACGGCGTCACCGAGGCTGCGATCGAGCAGGCGATCCCGCAGCTCGTCCGCCTGACGCCCAAGGGCATCCGCACCCACCTCGGCCTCAACAAGCCGATCTATCGGCAGACCGCCGCCTATGGTCATTTCGGCCGCCAGGCGACCGGCGAAGCCTTCCCGTGGGAACGCACCGACCTCGTCGACAAGCTCAAGGCCGCAATCGCCGGCTGACCGCTGAAGCAGCGCTTGCCAGCGCCCTCCCGTTCTGACAGCTAGGTTGTCGCGGTTCGGGGGAGAATGGGTGATGGCAAGCACCTGCTGTTGGCCGTTTTTTACGGCGATGCTGCTTGCAGCGACTCCGGTCGCCGCGCAGGAACCATTGCCGACAACGGCCGGCAAACCATGGACGCACGCGCATAGCGGCATCGTCATCCCCGCCGCGCTCGACGAGCTGCCGCGCGTCCGCGCCACGAGCTTCGCAGCGCCCGAACTCGACATCAGCCAGAATTTCGCATCCGGCGACGGCCGCGAATCGCTCACCGTCTATATTTTCCGCGACACCAACGGCGCGGTTCCCGTCTGGCTCGCGCAGGCGGTGCGCGCGATCGCGCTGCGCGAGGACCTCAAGGCGCCGCCCTATGGCATCGCCCCCGTCGCCTTCTCCCCGCCCGGCCAGCCGGTCGCCAGCGGGCTCAAGGCCGTGTTCGCACCGGTCGGCGTCGAGGGCGTCCGCAGCACCGGGGTTGCGCTGTTCGCGGTCGGCGGCTGGTATGTGAAACTGCGTGCCCATTCTGCGACGCTCGCCCCGGGCGACCTGTCGGAGTGGATGGAAGGCGTGCTCGGTGAATTGACGCTGCCGCGTGGCGCGCCGGCCGCTGCGGTCCAGCCGGTCGCCGATTGCGGCCCGGGGCTGCACTTTCAGGCTGCCACCGTCGATGCATCTCCCGCAGCCACCGCCCCTGCGCCGCGCCTGGCGGCAGCGCGCTGGTGTCTCGACAGCGTCGTCGCGGGCAATCAGGCGGTCTATCGTCCCGACGGCGCCCGCGACCGCTACCTGCTCGCCGCGGGCGACAACGGCAAGGGTTTCTCGGTCCAGCCTCAGGCCGGGCATTATGCGATCGATTTCGTCACGCCCGCCCAGACCTTCCTGATGGCGGCGCAGGACAGGATGCCGGCGCCGCAGCGCGTGCTCGACCTCGCCAAGGCGGGGCGTTCGACGGGCGCGGTTGCGACCTGGCCCAAACCATAATTGTCCCGAGCGAGAGAATGGAGCCCCCGATGAAAACCCGTGCATCGAAGCCCCTGCTGTTCGTCGCCGCGCTGGCCTGCATCGGCAGCGCGTCCGCCGCGTCGGCGCAGCAGATGCTGCCGGTCAAGAACGGCAAGGCGTGGAAACACAAGCATAGCGGCATCAGCGTTCCCGCCACGCTCGGCGGCAACACCCGCAGCCGTGCCATCGCCTACGCGCCCGACGACCTGGACGTCGGCCTGCAGTTCGACGCGCAGAACAGCAACGACTCCCTGTCGCTCTACGTCTATCGCAACACCAACGGGAATGTCGCGCTCTGGTTCGCGCAAGCACAGGGGGCGGTCGAGATCCGCGACGCCTATCACAATCCGGCTCTCGCTGCCCCCGTGCGCGCCTTCGCTCCGCCCGGCCAGACCGCAGCCAGCGGGCTGGTCGCGACCTATGCGCCCGGCGCGGCGTCGGCCTATCGCAGCACCGGCGTGATGCTCCTTCCCGTCGGCGAATTCTACGTCAAGGTTCGCGCATCATCGCAGACCCGGTCCCCCGCCGAACTCGGCGCGTGGATGGAACAGGCGCTGGCCGAAATTCGCTGGCCGTCGACGATCGCCCCGGCAACGGCGGCCGAACCCGTCGCCGATTGCCCCGACAGGCTGACGTTCGATGGCACCGCGCAGGACGCACCGAAGGATGGCGCCGCCGCGCTGATGAGCAGCTTGCTGTCGCTCGCGGCCGGCAATGCCAAGATCGGCGGGGCGCAGACCCGGCCGGCCCGCTGGTGCCGCGATCGCATCGTCGAACCGATGCAGACCCTCTATCGCCCCGACGGCGATGCCGAACGCTACCTGCTCGCGGTCGGCGACAACGGCAATGCGGTGATCGTCGGCCCCGAATTGTCGATCGCCGATCCCGCTGAAGGCAAGACGCCCGCATCGCCGCGCTTTGCGATCGGGCTCGTTACCGCCAACCGGACGGCCAATTATGTCGCGCAGGACCGCCTGCCCTCGCCCGAGCGCGCGATGGAGATCATCCGGGCGAACCGCAAGGTGTCGAGCGTGACGACGTGGGGCAAAGACCGCAATGTGGAACTCGACAGCAACGCCATGTGAAGCCGACGCCGCGCTCCGGGCTTTCCCGGCGGCGCGTCCCGCGCTAACGCGCGCGGCATGACAGCCCACAAGCCCGGTGATCCGACCACATTGAACCGCCTCTACGGCCGCGCCAAAGGCAAGCCCCTGCGCGCCGGCCAGCAAGACTTGATCGACACGCTGCTGCCGCAGATCGCGGTCCCCGCCGAGGGCGAGGTGACCGCCGAACGGCTGTTCGGCTATGATCGCCCGCTCCACTTCGAAATCGGCTTCGGTGGCGGCGAGCATATGGCGGGGCGGGCAGACATGCTGCCCGACCATGGCTTCATCGGCGCCGAACCCTTCGTCAACGGCGTCGCACAGGCGCTCGTCCATGTCGCGGGCGATCATGGCGCCCGCCTCCCGCTCGGCAACGTCCGCATCCATCATGGCGACGCGCTCGAGGTGCTCCGCCGCATCCCCGACGGCGCGCTCAGCTTCGCCTATCTGCTCCACCCCGACCCCTGGCCCAAGGCACGCCATGCCAAGCGGCGGATGATGAACGACGGCCCGCTCGACCTGATCGCCGCGAAGCTGAAACCCGGCGGCGAATTCCGCTTTGGCACCGACCATCCCGTCTATCTCGAGCATGCGCTGATGGTGATGCGCCGCCATCGCCATCAGTTCGAATGGCTGGCGAAGGACGCGAAGGACTTCCTGACCCGCCCCGCAGGCTGGCCCGAAACACGCTACGAAGCCAAGGCCCGCGCGCAGGGGCACGAGGTCTGGTATTTCCGTTACCGCCGCAAGGGCGCCGAATAGCTCAGCGCTGCGGCGGCGCGCGGTAGACCGCTTCATCAAGTTCGCCTTCCCAGCGCGCGACCGTCGTCGCGACGGTCAGGTTCGCACTCGCGCTCGGCACCGTGCGCGTCATGTCGAGCAGGCGATCGAACGGCAGCACGAAACCGACGATCAGCGCGGTCTGCTCGGGCGCGACGCCCACCGCCGACAGCACCGCCGTGAGCATGAAGAGCGACGCCGAGGGCACCGGCGCGGTGCCGAAGGCGGCGAGCGCCCCGGTCAGCAGCACGATCGCGAGCACGCCCGCGTCGATCGGCAACCCGAACGCCTGCAGGCTGAAGATGCTGAGCAGCCCGACATACATGGCGGTGCCGTCCTTGCCGATGCTCGCGCCGAGCGGCAGCACGGTCGAATAGACGCTGGGCGAAACCCCCAGATTGCGACCCGCAACCGTCATCGCGACGGGCAGCGTCGCCGAAGAGGAAGCGGTCGAAAAAGCGACCACCAGCGCGTCGATGATACCGCGAAAAAAGGGGATTACCGGCAACCGCGCCAGCAACCGCAGGATCAGGCTGTGCACGAAGACGATCTGGATCAGCGACCCGACGACGACCGCGAGCGCAAGCCAGCCGATATTGACGAAGACCGCCGCGCCATTGGCGGCGACGGCATTGGCGATCAGCGCAAAGACGCCGATCGGCGTCGCTTCCATCACCAGCCCGACGATCTTGAGCAGCACCGCCGAAAGCGACTGGAGCAGATTGGCAAAGGGCTTGCCCGGCTCGCCCGCGAGCACGGTGCCGACCCCGACGAGGATCGCGACGAAGATCAGCGCCAGCATGTCGCCCTTCACCAGCGCCTCGACGATATTGAGCGGGACGATGCCGACAAGCTGGTCGTAGAGCGGTACGGGTTCGCCGAGCGCCTTGGGCACCGCGTCGCCGACGGGAACGCCGACGCCCGGCTCGATCAGCATCGCGACCGCCATGCCGACCGACACCGCGATGGCGGTGGTCAGCGCGAACAGCCCGACCGTCCGGCCGCCGAGCGGCCCGAGCCGCTTCGGATCGGCGAGCGCGGTGATGCCCGCGGCGATGGTGACGAGCACGATCGGCGCGACGAGCATGCGGATCGCGCGCACGAACAGATCGCCGAGCACCGCCACCTTCGGCGCGGCTTCGGGCCAGACGAGCGCGAGGGCCAGCCCGGCGACGAGCCCGCCGAGCACGCGCTTCCAAAGCGGAATGGCGAACCAGCGGCGCATCACCGCACAAAGTCCAGGACGGTAGAGGCCATAGCGCGAAGGGCGGATCCAGGGAGCATGGCCTGGCAGACTAGGCGGGCATGCGCCGCGCTTTGCATAGTGATTGAACGCTCCCCCATAACCCCGCGCTATATATCGTCGATGACCTGCGCGACGAGCTTCAGAAAGTCGGTCGCGAGCGCGGTCGGCGGACGGTTGTGCAGATACATCGCGTACAGGTCGAACGTCAGCGGCGGCGTGAGCGGGCGGATCGCCAGCCCCGGCGCCAGCGCGGCCTGCGCGGTGAAGCTGTCGACGACGGTCAGCCCGACCCCCGCGCGCACCAGCGCGGTCGCGATGTAGAAGGTCCGCGCCGACATCGCATGGTCGAATTCGAGCCCCAGCCGTCGCTGCTCCTCGACGAACATCTGACCGATCGGGCCGCTGGCGGCGACGCTGATGAAATGATGCTCGCGCAGGTCGCCGAGCGCGAGCCGCGGCGGCGCATCGGGGATTTCGGCTTCGCGGTAGAGGACGACCAGTTCGCCTTCGCCCAGCCAGCGGCTGCCGATCGGCGCATTCTGCGGCACCTCGACCGCGATCGCGACATCGGTTTCGCGCTCGAGCAATTTGCGGACAAGATCGTCGTGATGCACCGTCTGCAGGTCGAAATTGACATGCGGGTGATCGGACAGGAAGCGCGCGACCGCTTCCGGCAGCACCCCGAGCGCGAGCGACGGCAGCGCCGATATGCGCAGCATCATGCCCGCACCACGCCGCAGATTGCGCGCGCCTTCGCGCAGCGCGTGGACGCGATCCTGGATTTCGCTGACTTCCTCGAACAGCGCGTGTGCGTCTTCGGTTGCGACAAGGCGGCCGTTGGCGCGTTCGAACAGCGGGAACCCCAGGATCGATTCGGCGTGGCGGAGCGTCTTCGACACCGACGGCTGCGAGATGTTCAGCGCGCGCGCCGCCGCGCTGACCGATCCGTTGGTATAGACGGCATAGAATATCTCGATGTGGCGCAGGTTCATCCCGGCCATCGTTACCGGCACTCCGCAGCGCGGCAAGACAATTCGGCCCGCCGCCCGTTCCGGCGTCCGCAGCGGGCGGCCGCCATCGTCGCCAAATCTATCGGCATCCGGCCCCGGCCGCCTTGCGCGGCAATGGCCACCCGCCCGCTCGCCCCGTGGGCTCGCCATTTTCGATCGCCAGCGCCCCGTTGACCGTGACGAACCGCATGCCGGTCGAGAAGAGCGCGGGATGCGCATAGTCGGCGCGGGGCGCAAAGGTCGCGGGATCGAAAGCGATCACGTCGGCGAAAGCCCCCGCCTTGAGCTCACCGCGCCCTTCGAGCCCGAACAGGCGCGCGGTCGCGAAGCTGCTCTGCCGGATGAAGGTACCGAGATCGAGAACACCCTTTTCCTTCACATAGGTCGCATATTTGCGCGCGTAGGACGCGTAGTAGCGCGGATGCCCCTGCGAGGCGTCCGAGCTGGTCACGACCCACGGGCGCGCCATGAAGGCGGCGATGTCGGCTTCGTCCTGATTGAAGGAGGCGACGCCGGCCTCGCGTTGCTTCAGGATGAGGATCGCCGCGTCGACAGGATCGATCTTGCGGTCGGTCGCCACCTGTTCGAGCGTCTTGCCCTCGAAGGCCGCAGGGCCGGAGGTGATGAGCAGCGCCGCCGCGCCGCCGCGGCGGCGAAGATTCTCGGCAATCTCGGGGCGCATGCGCGCCATCGTAGCGGCATCGTCGAAGCGCTCCAGCATCGCCGCGCGTCCGCCGTCCTGCGCCCAGCGCGGCAACAGCGCCGCCGACAGCCCGGTGCCCGAGGCCGACCACGGATATTGATCGGCGTGAACGACCTGCCCCGCCTTCTGCGCTTTCTCGATCCGCGCGATGATCGCGCCTGCCTGGCCATGGACGTCGACGCCCAGCGCCTTGATATGCGCGATATGGACCGGGATGCCGGCGCCGCGCCCGACCGCGAGCGCCTCTTCGACCGCGCCGGCCAGCCCGATCGTATAGGATGATTCGTCGCGGATATGGCTGTCATATATACCGCCGCGCGCCGCTGCGACCTTGGCCAGTGCAACGACCTCGTCGCGCCTTGCATAGCTCTGCGGCGCATAGAACAGCCCGGTCGACAGGCCGAGGGCCCCGTCGCACATCGCCTTGTCGACCAGTGCGGTCATCTGCCCGAGCTCGGCCGCCGTCGGCGGACGATCGGCGGCACCGACCACCTGCGAACGCACCGCGCCAAGGCCGACATAGGCCCCGAAATTGATGCCGAAGTCGCGCGAGGATTGTTCGAGCCCCGCCTCGCCATCGCCGCCTGCCCCGGAATCGGCAATTCCGAAGATGCGCGCGACATCGGGACTGCCGCCTCCGTCGACGCCGATGAAGGCGGTGGTCACCCCCTGGGTCAGGAAAGGCAGCACCAGCCGCGTCGCGGGGTCCTTCGACGCCAGCGCGTCGTTCACATGCGCGTGCGGGTCGATGAAGCCGGGCGCGACGATCAGCCCCGTCGCATCGATGGTCCGGACCGCGGTGCCCGGCGCCTTCGGACCGACATAGACGATCCGCTCGCCGCGAATGGCGACGTCGCCGCGAAAGGGGGCGGCATCGCCGGTATAGACCGTCCCGCCGCGCAGCAGGAGATCGGCACCGCCTTGCGGTTCGGCCACACCATGGGGAACGAAAAAGGCGGTCGCGGAAAGAAGCGCGACCGTTGCCGCGGTGAACTTGATATGGCGGATCATTGCGGCACCCCGTTCTGGTTGTTTTACAAAGACGTCAGACCGTCCCCCAAAAGCCCGCAGCGGGCGGTGTCAACACACCTTGGACGCCGTGGACGCCGCCGGCGCGGTCGGCCGCGAGCCACAGCGGCCCGTCGAGGTCGACGAAGGAGGAGCGCGCCGCGATGACCAACGCGGGGGCGATCGACAGCGAGGTCGAAATCATGCTGCCGGTCATCACGCCGAGCCCCGCGGCGGCGGCGGCATCCGCGAGCGCAAGCGCGCCGGTCAGGCCGCCCGTTTTGTCGAGCTTGATGTTGACGACCTGATATTTGCTCGCGAGCGCCCCGACATCGCCCGCGACATGCGCCGATTCATCGGCGGCGATCGGGACGAGCGGCCGGAAGCCTTCGAGCGCCGCATCGGCGTCCGCAGGCAATGGCTGTTCGAGAAGGTCGATCCGCAGTTCGGCGAGCAGGGGCTGCAGCCGCTCGACCTCGGCGATCGTCCAGCTTTCATTGGGATCGACGATGACGCGCGGCTTCGGCGCCGCGTCGCGCACCACGCGGATCTGCGCCTCGGGATCGGAGCGGTCGACCTTGATCTTGATCAGCGGGAAATCGGCGAGCTCGCGCGCCGCCGCCGACATCGACTGGAGCGAGCCGAGGCCGACGGTCATCGCGGTCGGGGTGGGGCCGATATCGGGGAGCCCCAGACGCTGGGTGACGCTGCGGCCGGTGAGCCTGGTTTCGAAGTCCCAGAGCGCGCAATCGACTGCGTTGCGCGCGGCTCCGGCGGGCATCAGGCCGAGCAGTTCATCGCGCGTCGCCCCGCCGGCGATCGCGCCTTCAGCCGCCGCAATGGCATCGAGCGCGCCGGCAATCGTCTCGCCATAGCGCGGATAGGGCACCGCCTCGCCGCGCCCCGTGACATCGCCGGCCGAAATCTCGACTGTGACCACATCGGCCACCGTCTTCACCCCGCGCGATATGCGAAAGGGGCGCGCTAGAGGGAAGGCGTCGCTACGCGCGACGATGGTTCGAAACATGCGATGATCCTGTCGACGATGGGGTCCACGCCGTGGGCGAACGGGTCGGTGCACGGCAGCCCGAGCGCGTCCGCCGTCGCGGCGCAAAGGCGCGCAGCCTCGTCCGGCGAAAGCTTGGACGTGTTCAGCGCGATCCCCACCGCCTGCACCGCGGGGTTGGTCAGTCGCGCGACCTGAAGATTGGCCTCCAGCGTTTCCTTGAGACCGGGCAGCGAATAATGCGGAAGCCCGCGCATGTGCGGCCGCACCGGGTCATGACACAGCAACAGCGCATCGGGCTGCGCGCCGTGCAGCAGGCCCGTCGAGACACCCGCAAAGGAGGGGTGGAAGAGCGAGCCCTGCCCCTCGATCAGATCCCAGCCGTCGTCGTCGCGTGCCGGCGAAATCTGCTCGATCGCGCCCGAAATGAAATCGGCGATCACCGCGTCGAGCGGAACGCCGCTGCCCGCGATCAGGATGCCCGTCTGCCCGGTCGCGCGAAAATCGGCTTTCAGCCCGCGCGCGCGCATCCCCTTTTCAAGGCACAGGGTCGCGTACATCTTGCCCACCGAACAGTCGGTGCCGACCGTCAGCAGGCGCTTGCCCGCGCGCGGCTTGCCGTTTCCGACCGGAATATCGGATCGCGGATCGCGCACGTCGTGAAGCTCGCGCCCGTGGCGCGCCGCCGCCTCGACCAGAACAGGCTCGTCGCGCAGCCGGTTGTGCAGACCCGACGCGACATCGAGTCCCGCCGCAAGCGCCGCGAGCGCGTCGCGTACCAGATCGTCGCCGAGCTTGCCGCCGGCGTTGGCGATGCCGAGGACGAGCGTCCTTGCGCCCGCCGCCACGGCTTCGGCAAAATCCATGCGCGGCAGGCCCAGCGTCAGTTCGCAATCGTCGTGACGAAATTCGCCGACGCATTCGTCGGGCCGGAACACCGCCAGCCCGCGCGAGGTCTTGATGCCGACCTCGTCGTTCACATGGCCGAGATAGAGAAGATAGGGACTCGCGATCATGAAAGCCTCTCAGCTTGGGATGGCGGCATCATGCGAGAAGTTTCGAACCGGCGCGCCTTCAAAGACGACACGGGGTTATAACTGAAAGCTATGGCGACCGCGCCGGCACGCCTTGCCGAACTTGACGGACCGCTCCGACTTACACAGAAACGCTGGCCTTGGACGGGTGTTGAGACGATCGGGACGAATGGATCGATGACAGGGTTTCGTGGCGGCCGGCGCGTAGCGCCGAAAGGGAAAGCAACGCCGTCTCCCCGCTCAGCGCCCCCGGCGGGGACAGCCGCGTGACCGCTGCCGCGATCGACGCGAGCGGCCTCGCGGGGGCAGGCGAGGCCTTGGACACATCGGCCAGACCATCGGCCCGGCGCCTGTTCGGGCTGTACCTGCTGCTCGGCTTTTCGGCCGGCCTGCCCTTCTACATGTTCAACGCGGTGCTGACGCTGCGCCTCGCACGCCACGGGGTCGATATCGTCGTCATCGGCTTCTTCGCGTGGATCGCGTTGCTGCCGACTTTCAAATTCGCCTGGGCGCCGCTGGTCGAGCGCTATGACGTGCCCGGCTTTTCGCGCTTCTGGGGGCGGCGGCGCGGGTGGATCATGCTCTCGCAACTCGGGATCTTCCTGTCGATGGCGGCGATGGCCTTCACCTCAAGCGACAAGAGCCTGCCACTCACCGCGCTGTTCGCGATCCTGCTCGCCTTCTGGACGACGACGCTCGAGGTCGCCGCCGACGGATGGCGCATCGAACTGGCGCCCGATCAGGCCGCACAGGCGCCGATCGTCGCCGCAAACCTGTGGGGGTATCGCAGCGCGATGGTGGCGGCAGGCAGCGGCGCGATCCTCGTTGCGGCGTGGGCCGACTGGACGATCGCCTATCTGGTCATCGCCTTCGCGGCCTTCCTGCCCTTTCCGATCCTCGCCGCGATGCGCCCCGAACGCGAAGGTGCGGGCGGACGCATGGCGGCGCTGGCCGGCGGCACGCTCGCCAGCCTGCTCATCCTGCTCGCAACCGCGCTCGTCACCGCCGCCGTCGGCTGGACCTTGCTGTCCGCGGTGCAAGGCGCAGGCCTGTCGGCGAAGACCAATGTCACGCCGGCCGTTCTCGCCATCGCGCTGCTGCCCTTTGTGGCGCTGGCGCTGGCGTTGCCGCGGATCATCCGCCTGCCCGCGGGCGCCCTGTCCGCGAAGGCCGGTTTCGCCACCCCCTATGTCGAACTCTTCTGGCGCTACCGTTATGCCGTGCTCGCGGTGCTCGCCTTCGTCTCGCTCTATCGCATGGGCGACGTGCTGACGCTGACGCTGTCGCACCCGCTGTGGAACGAGAAAGGCTACAGCCTGCACCAGATCGGCATCGCCGACGGCGTGGTCGCGCTGTCGGCGAGCATGGCGGGGGTTGCCCTCGGCGGGTTTCTGTCGACGCGACTGCCGCTCGGCTGGACACTCGGCATCGGCGCCGTCACCGCCGCGGCAGGCAACTGGATCTATGTCTGGCTCTGGCACAGCGATCCGTCGGCCTTCGTGCTCTACACGTCGGTCGCGGTCGACCAATTCGGCAACGGTTTCGCTGGCGCGGTCTTCGTCATCTATCTGTCGATGCTGGTCAGCCCGGCCTATCCGGGGGCGCAATATGCGCTGCTGTCGGGCTTCGCCTTCCTGTTGCCGCGCCTGCTCGCAGGGGCATCGGGCTCGATGCAGACCCAGATCGGCTACGACGGCTTCTTCCTGCTGTCGGGCGCGTTGAGCTTTGCCGCGATCTTCCTCCTTCCCCTGATCGTCCGCGTGAAGGCGCGCGTGCCCGAATGACGATCGACACCGTCTGCGACCGGGCCTTTGCACCCGCGCTCGACGCCGTCGAGAGCGGTCGGATTCCCGGCGCGACGCTCGGCGTCATCGATGCCCGCGGCCGTAGCGCGGTACGCCTCGCCGGCATGGCGGCGCTGATCCCCGCCCGCGAGGTGCTGACGCGCGACCACTGGTTCGATCTCGCGTCGCTGAGCAAGGTGATCGCGACGACCGTAATGATCCTCACGCTGGCCGAGCAGGGTCGGCTCGATCTCGACCGTCCCCTGACCGACGCCATCCCCGACCTGCGCCAATATGACGTCGCGGGCGCCGCCGAACGACGGCTGACCTTTCGCGACTGCCTGATGCACCGGACTTTCCTGCCCGCGGTCGAACCCATCTATACCTATGGCGACGATCCGGCGCGGTTGCGCGCTTTCGTGCTCCAGCGCGAATGGCGCCACGGGCCGCCCGTCTATTCGGACATCAATTACATCCTGCTCGGCATCGCAATCGAGCGGATCACCGGCGCGGCGCTTTCGGACTGGCCGCTCGGGACGGGACTCGGTTTCGGCCCGCCGCCCGGCCCCGCAGTCGCGACCGAATATTGCAGCTGGCGCGTGCGCGTGATGCAGGGCGAAGTGCACGACGAAAATGCCTATGCGCTTGGGGGCGCGCCGGGCCATGCCGGACTGTTCGGCACGATCGACGGCGTGCTCGGTTTTGCGCATGCGATGCTCGACGGATCGATGCTGTCGAAGGCGATGCTGGCCGAGGTCCGCACCGCACAGGAAAGGCATCGCACCTGCGGCTGGGAACGCGCCTTCGCCGGATGGCACGGCGGCGACGCCTGCTCGCGCGATACCATCGGCCACACCGGCTTTACCGGCACCGGCCTGTGGATCGATTTCGAGCGCGGGCTCGCCTGGGCCCTGCTGACCAACCGGGTGCATCCGACCCGGCACGCCGACAGCGGCATCATGACATTGCGCCCCGCGGTGGGCGATCAGATCATTTCAGCCTGGGACGCATGGGAGACGACATGACGGCATCGAAGACATATCTGGCCCCGGCGATGGCGGTGCTGCTGCTGACGCTTGCTCCCGTGCAGGCCCGCACCCCCGCGACTCCGGCGGCAACGACGACGCTGCCGGTGCTGGCCGAACAGAAGCTGGCAGAGGGACCGGCGGGAACGCGTTTCGGACTTTTGGTCACGACGCTCGACGGCGAGGAATTGGTATCGATCGCGCCCGACCAGCGTTTCATTCCCGCGTCGAACACCAAGATGTTCACGACCGCCATCGCCTATGCGCAATTGCCGCTGCTCGAAAGCACGGCCAAGGGTGCGGGAGTGCGGCTCGAAACAGGCGCCGGCGGCGCGACCGACGTCGTCCTTCACGGCCGCGGCGACGCGCGCCTGTCGAGCGCCGACGACTGCACGACCGATTGCCTGCAAACGCTCGCCGATGCGGTCGCGGCCAAGACCCGCCACGTCCGCAACGTCATCGGCGACGACAGCTGGTTCCCCGACGAACGCTGGAGCCCGGGGATGAGCTGGAACAATATCCAGTCGCGCTACGGTACGGGCGTGTCGGCGTTGACGCTCGACGACAATGAACTCGTGGCCAGGGTGGCGCCCGGCGCGATCGGCACCGCACCGGCGCTTCAGACGTGGGGCTATTACACCATCGAGAATCGTGTCACGACGGTTCCGGGCAAGGATGAGGCGATCGTCGCCGACCGCATGCCGAACAGTCGCACGCTGCGCCTGACCGGGACTCTCGGGGTCGACGCGCCGCCGATGACGCTGCGGTACGGCATCGACGATCCGGCGCATTATGCCGCGTGGCGCCTCGCCGAACTTCTCCGTGCCCGCGGGGTACGCGTCGATGGCGAGATCGCGGTGCGCCACCGTCCACTGAGCCCCGCCGACGACCCGGCAACCCGCAAGGATGCGCCGGTTGTCCTGCCCGCCGAACCCGCGATGCTCGCCGAACTGCCTTCCCCCTCGCTCGCCGAGAATATGGTGCGGATCAACAAGGAGAGCCAGAACCTCCACACCGAATTGATGCTGCGCCGCGTCGCGCGACAGGCGGGCAGCGGCTCGATCGCCGACGGGCAGGCGGTGATGCAGCGGGTGATGGCCGAGGCCGGGCTGGATCGTACCAGCTATGACTTTTCGGACGGGTCGGGCATGTCGACCTACAACCGTATCACGCCGCGGGCCGCAGTCGGCCTGTTACGCTGGATCGCGCGCCAGCCGTGGGCCGCGGCCTGGCGCGACACGCTGCCGGTCGCCGGGCGCGACGGCACGCTGCAGAACCGCTTCAAGGGCACGTTTCTCGAGGGGCGCTTGTTCGCCAAGACCGGATCGCTCAACGCTTCGCGCGCACTGTCGGGCTATCTCGTCACACGCAGCGGACGAACGCTGATCTTCTCGGCGCTCGCCAACGACATGCCCGACGGGACCGACGGCCAGGCCACCGCCGCGGTCGACGACGCGCTCGTCGCGATCGCCGAGGCGCTCTAGCTGCCCCGGCCGTCCGCATATTACGCCGGCTGCCCTGCGGCCGGCGCCAATATCGTTCGCGCCGTCGCATGTCGGTCGACCGCCGCCTTGCTGAACCACAGCGGCTGCATCTCGCCCGCGAGCCATTTGGGATAGAAGTCGCGATAGCGCGGCGACCGCGGGTCGGCCGATTGCCCGGGCAGCAGCAGGAAGCGGCTATTGTCCCACGCGCCGACGTCCGCCACGAACAGATAGCTCGCGCCATGCGTCACGTCGAAGCCGCGTTTGGAGTTGAAACCGCGCGCCATCGGCGTCTGCCCGTCACCGCCCGACCGGCCGCCCTCGATCTTTGGAAAGGCCCTGGCGATCGCCCGGTTCGCCGATGCCATCGGGTGTGCGATCGTCACGCGATGCAGGTCGCCCCAGCGCCAGCCGGCCGGGTCCGGTCCACCGACTTCGACGGCTTTTTTCCATCCCGCCGCCAGCGCTCCGTCGACGAGCGCATCGCGCGCCGCGATGGGGTCGTCGCCCAGCCGCTTGTCGGGGGACGCGAGGATGCGCAACATTTCCGCAAGATTGACCGACGGGATCAGGTCGCGCGCCGCGGCCGGCATGATCCGGTCGTAAAATGCCTCCGACAGCGCCGGCATCACCATTTCGTAGAGCAGCGCCGCGGCGCTGTCGGCTTCGATCCCGCAGTCCCAGCGCCGGAGCAAAGCGGCCGCCGGCGCGGCGTCCACCGAGGGGGTCGCCGGCATCAGCTTGACGAGCGCCCGCGCGGGAAGCGACTGAACATCGTGCTGAAGCGCGATGCTGTCCGCGATCCGGTGCTTTGGCTGGACGCGCAGCACTTCGGCGATACGGTCGTAACGGAAGGGATCGCTCCAGCTGAAGCTGATGATCCGCTCGCGATAGGGATAATCCGCGGGGATGTTCATCTGGTTGGCCGAGGCGAACCAGCCCTCGGCCGGGTTATAGACGTGCGGCATCTCCTCGACCGGCAGGATCCCCGTCCAGTCGAAATCGCCATCGCCCGGCGCCGGGAACAGGCCGTCGTGCTTCGGGCGGCGCGGAACGAAACCGATCGTCTGCCATCCGGTGTTGCCGTCGATATCGGCATAATGGAAATTGGTCGGCGAAACGTGCAGCTTGAACGCTTTGCGCAGCGATGCCCAATCCTTCGACAGATTGATCGCGATCATCGCGAAGCGCGCATTGGCGCCGGGCAGCATACTCACCGTAGCGAAAGCCACCGCACGGTTCCGCGCCGCATCCTCCGATACGATCGGACGTCCGTCGGCGTAGCGCAGCGTGACGCGCTCGGGCGAGGCATCCTTGACGCGAATCTCGTCGTCGTGCGCCTCGAACGCCTTCCATTCGCCTTTGTGCCAGTATCGGCCCGGATCGCCCTCCTTCGTGCGGAGGATGAACAGGTCCGTCTGGTCGATGTGGAAATTGGTGCGGCCGAAGGCAAAGCGGTCGGTGTGCCCCTGCATGATCCCCGGCAACCCCGGTGCGCCAGCGCCAATCACGTCGAGCCCCGGCGCGGTGAGATGGACCATGTGCCGCGGACTCGCCCGCCCGATGCCGAGATGCGGATCGTTGGCGAGGATCGGACGCCCGGTGGCGCTGCGCGACGAAGCGATGGTCCAGGCATTGCTGCCGAGGGCGAAGCGGTCACCCCAACGCGTTTCGGGGTCGAAACGCGCCTCCTGCAACGGTTCGAAGCCCCCCGGCCGGTTGGCGGGATCGAGCAGGCCGAGGTCGGCATTGCTCACCGCCGCCGTATCGAGCCCCTCGGGGACGGTGAAGGACCAGGAGGGGCGCAGTGGCGACATCAGCTGCTCGGCATCGAGCAGCCCCCGTGCCTGAAGCTGCGCGCGGCGCAGTTCGTCGTCGGCGTCGCCCATCGAGATTCCCCGGTCGCGTACCAGATCCCGGACATCCCAGCGCAGCGGACTGATCCCGAGGATGCCATATTCGAGCGGCAGTTGCGCCGGGTCGGCCGCCAGTTCGTCGATCCGGGCGTTGACCCCGGCAACATAGCCGCGCGCGCATTCGAGCACGTCGGGCGGCAGCGCCGCCAGTTCGGCATCGATGTCGCCCCGATAGAGGAAGAGGCGCGCGGCCTTGTCAGCGGCGACGAAGCGCGCTCCGAAAGCTTCGGCCATCCGTCCCATGTCGCGGCGATGCTCCATGTCGATCTGGAACAGCCGGTCGCGCGCGACCAGATAGCCCTGGCCGAAGAAGGCGTCGTGCAACGAGGCCGCGCGGACGTGCGGCACGCCCAGTTCATCCTCGACGATCTCGATCGGCGCCCGCGCGCCTGGCAGCCTGACGGCGCGTGCCGCGCCCTTGCCGGTATGGATCCGGGATTTTGCGGCAAGGCTTCCCGGCATCGCGATCAACGCAACCGAAGCCAAGAGAAATGCGCGGCGCTGGATCAAAAGGGCCTCCCCGACGGTGAATGAAGACGGCAGGGTTCGACCCTATCCGGGCGACGGACGACAAGCCCATAAAAAACGGGCCAAGCCCTATAGCTCGAGGCTATCCGTGTCATCGGCAACCTGTTTCGCCGCCACATGCCTTCGGGCTATATATCCATATATTCAGGTTATTAGGGTAGTTGTTGACCTGCCGGGACCACCCTGTAACCTCCCTGTCACGAAACCGGCTGTCCACACGCCCCGGCGGCGTCGATGGTCCAACCGGCGGGACGAGCATCTCCAAAAAACAAGAAGGCGGAGCGAGGCATCCGCCGAGCAGGCAGGTGGGACAAGAAGGACGAACCGGGGCGGGCAATCAGGCGGCGCACGGTTCGTACCTTGGGCAAAAAGGGGACTTTAGAAATGCGTGATCTGGGACAAGTTCGTTGGTCGTTCGGCCGCAAGGGCCGCTTTGGCGCGGCGATGACGGCGCTCGCGCTAGTGCAGGGTGCGCCGGCCTATGCGCAGGAGTCGGCAGCAACGCCGACCGCCAGCAGCGAAGCGGCACCAGGCGACCAGATCGTCGTTACCGGCTCGCGCGTCGCGCGCGATGGCTTCCAGGCTCCGACCCCGCTCGTCGTGCTGACGCAGGAAGACATCCGCAACACATCGCCGTCGAACAATATCGCCGACTTCGTGAACCAGCTGCCGCAGCTCGCCGGCTCGACCAAGCCGGCCAACTCGCGCCTGAACATCTCCAACGGCTCGGCGGGCATCAACGCGCTGAACCTGCGCAATCTGGGCGAAGGCCGCGTACTCGTCCTCGTCGATGGACGCCGTTCGGTCGGTTCGACGATCTTCGGCTGGGTCGATATCAACACGATCCCGCAAGCGCTGGTCGACCGCGTCGAGGTCGTGACGGGGGGCGCCTCGTCAGCCTATGGCTCGGACGCCGTCACCGGTGTGGTCAACTTCATCCTCAACAAGAAGATGGAGGGGCTGCGGATCACCGGGGACATCGGCATCACCGACAAGGGCGACGGGTTCAACTATTCGGGCAGCATCGCCGGCGGGAAATCCTTCGCCGACGGCCGCGGCCACTTCGTCTTCAATGCGGAGATCGCGCATCAGGACGGTATCTACGAAATCGATCCCAACGACCGGCCGTGGAACCACAAGGGCTATCTGGCCATTTCCAACCCGACCTATACTGCGACCAACGGACAACCCCAGTTCATCACCTTCCGAGAGAATGCCGGCCAGACGAACCAGGCGCCGGGCGGCTTCATCACCGGATCGACCGGAGCCGTCGCCAACTCGTTGCGCGGTCTCTATTTCGGCCAGAACGGCCAGGTCATTCCGTTCCAATATGGCTCGTTCAACTCGCCCCTGCTCACCAGCGGTTCGGCCGTCACACGCACGGTCGGTGGTGACTGGCGAGTCAATGATTCGGGCCGCCGCATCGGCATCGCACCGAAGGACGACCGCTGGGGCCTCTATGGCCGCGTGGGCTTCGACGTCTCCGACAATGTCACGCTTTTCGCCGAAGGTTCGTTCAACAAGCAGGAAGTCTTCTTCAACGCGGGTCCCAACCTCGCTTCCGCCACGCTGAGCACGGTCGGCTGCACGACCATCCCCGTGCCCACCACCTGTAACGCGTTCGCGCTCCAGACCCTCGGCGCGGACCGGCTCGCCGGCGTCAACAGCATCAGCATCACCACGACCGCTGCCGACCTGCCGTTCCGCGGCATCAACAACAAACGCCAAGTCCAGCGTTATGTCGTCGGCGCCGAAGGCATTTTCGACGCGTTCGGCAAGTCGGCGCGCTGGGACGTCTATGCCCAATATGGCCGGTCCGACGTGCGCGAACAGCTGCGCAACATCATGCACATCACGCGCATGGCGCAGGCGACGAACGCGGTGTATGCGCCCGCCGGCAATGCGGGCGGCTATGCCGCCGGCTCGATCCAGTGTCTGATCAACGTTGACGCGATCGCCACCAACGACGACAAGAGCTGCGTACCGCTCAACCGCCTGGGTCTCGGCGTGGCCGATCCGGCAGCGATCGATTATGTGCTCGGCGACCCCTATCGCAAGCAGGTGCTGGAACAATATGTCACCGGTGCCAACCTGTCGCTCACGCCTTTCGCAACATGGGCGGGCGATGTCAGCATCGCGGTCGGCGCCGAATACCGCGAGGAAAAGATTCGCGGCAGCGTGCCGGAAGAATTCCGGCCGCTGATAAACCCCAACGGCACGACGACCAACCGCTGGTCGGTCGGCAACTATCTGCCGTTCAAGGGTAGCTACAATGTGAAGGAAGCCTATCTTGAGACCGTCGTGCCGCTCGGCCTTGGCCTCGAATTCAACGGCGCGATACGCGGGACCGATTACTCGACTTCGGGTTATGTCACGACCTGGAAGCTGGGCGCGACCTGGACCCCGATCGAGGATATCCGCTTTCGCGTCACCCGCTCGCGCGACATTCGCGCGCCGAACCTCAACGAATTGTTCCAGGCCGGCACCGCGAACAGCGATTCGGTTCGGAACCCCAAATACACGCCGGAAAATGCAGCCACCACGCCCCAATTCTTCCCCTATTCGGGGCTGACCCAGGGCAACGAAAACCTGAAGCCCGAAAAGGCCGATTCGTGGAACATCGGCGCGGTGATCACGCCGCGCTTCCTGCCCGGCTTCTCGGCATCGGTCGATTATTTCCGCATCGACCTCAAGGATGCGATCGACACGATCACCGCACAGGAAATCGTCAATCGCTGCGACGAAGGCCGTCAGGAATATTGCGCCGCAATCACCGAGGACCCGGCGCGCGCGCAACCCGGCCCGCCGCCCGTGCCCTATCTGCTGATCCGCAGCCAGCCATTCAACTTCGTAAGCAAGCTGGTGCGCGGCATCGATTTTGACGCCGCCTACCGCCTGCCCGTCGGCAACGAAAGCAGCATCACGCTGAAAGGCACGGCGACTCGCTATATCGAGAATATCTCGGACACGGGCATTGCCGGCGTCACGCCGGTCAACACGGTCGGTGCGAACGGCGGTCAGGCCAGCACCCCGAAGTGGATCTTCCGCGCCAACCTCAACTACTCGACACCGACCTTTTCGGGCACGATCACCGGACGCGGAGTCAGTTCGGGCAAATATCTGGCGAATGCGATCGAATGCACCAGCGGATGCCCGACTTCGACCAGCCAGGCTCCGACCTATGACAATAATCACGTCAAGGGCACTTTCTACGTCGACCTCAACCTGACGCAGAAGATCGGCTTCCGGAGCAAGTCGGAGGCGGAATTCTTCTTCAACGTCACCAACCTGTTCGACGCCGATCCGCTGCTCCTGCCCGAAACCGGACTGGCCGCGAACAGTACCTTCTCGGACCTTCTGGGCCGCACCTTCCGCGTGGGCGTCCGCTTCAAGCTGGACTGACCCGTCTTCGAAAATGGGGAGGAAAGGAGGGCCCTTGGGCCCTCCTTTTCTTTTGTCCGGTCGCGGCGCGACCGGGCACCGACAGGTGGAGGTCAAAAGGCCACGTCGACGAGGATCGTATCGGTGTAGGTTCCGGCCGGCGGCGTCGCCTGCCCGGAAAGGACGGCCGCACGATAGTCGAACCCCTGCGTGGTGACCGAATCATAGACACCCGCGTTGGTGTCGGCGGTCTCGCTGCCGCGCCGTGCGCTGCCGACCGCGCCCCACCGGTCGGGCGAACTCGCCGTCTTGTAGATTTCATAGCTCAGATAATTGCTGCCGCTGCGCATGCGCCGCGTGCCACCGACGGCGTTATTGCCATCGCCAAGGCCGACGGAATAGGCCGCACCGGTACTGCAACGGATCAGGATCGTGCGCGTGATCGGGTTGAAGCTGCCCACCAGCGGCGCAGTCCCGAACCCCGCATTGGGTGCAGTGATGATGCAGTCGTTCGCGACAACCAGTTCGACATTGACCCGGACCGCAACGCCGCTACCCCAGTTCGTCGGCGGCCCGATCAGCGGGCGAACCAGCCCGGGGCTGTTCGAATAGGCAAGGCACGCGACGGCGCCCAGCGAACAGACCGAATAATACCAGCGCAGATCGAGGAAACCCGAATAGGTACCCGCGCGCAGTCCGGGTGTGGCCGCGGTGCGGAAATAGACGGGAATGCTGTTGCTCGTGCCGGAAAAGAGGCTGACAAGGCTGATCGAGGACAGGTTCTCGAAATTGCCCACGGTCAGCGCCGCGCCGTTGGGTGTCAGCGACGCCGTATAGGCAATCGTCTGGCCGGTCGGCCCACTCAGCTGAAAACTCGACGCGTCGACGCGTAGCCCGACATAATGAGCGGTGAGGGCAGCAAGAAGGATGTCACACTGAAGCCCCGCCGAACCGCTTCCCTGCTGCGGCGTCGTGCCGACCGTATAGGAGCTGACACTGCCGAGGCTGGTGCTCTGCGTCGCCGTCGTGCAGGCAGCGGCCTCGCGGGGCATCAGCGCCGCGGCGGCCAGCACGGACAGGCTGCAAACGGCGCGCGTCAGGGTCGGCATGTCAGATCCCCCAGTTCGATGATGTCGTCGCCCCTGGCATCGGCAGCAAAATCCGCATGGCAGGCCCCGCCATCGGGAAGCGCAACATCGAGGCGATTGTCGGTCCCCACGCGCTCGATGAAGAGCAACCCGTCCCAGCCGATATAGGTGGAGGTCGTACCATTGATGGTCGCGACCGCACCGGCAGGCAGCGGCTCGCCGGAGGCGCTCCGGACCGTCGCACGCGCGGCTGTCATATGTTCGACCGGGAATTGGATGACATGCCCGCTGCCGGCGGCGATGGCGACGCGCTGGCTGACGACCGGAGCCTTGACGCTTGCGGGGAGCGACAGCGTGTCGATATCGTAGCGCGCGGCATAATAGGCGCTCGCCGAGGGTACCAATAGTCGGCCCTGCTCATTGGTCGTGCCGATCAGCTGATTTTCATACCGCACCGGGATACCCGGCTCTCCGTTGGTACTGACGACGGCAAAGGCGTCCGAAACACGATTGGCGGCAAAGACGGCGTCGTCCATGAAGACGAGGGCGCCGGTGACGCCGAACCAGCCGGTGACGACATTGCTGCCATAGGCGCCCGCGCGCAGCTGGACCGGCTGCATCCGCCAGGTCATGTCGCCGCGCCAGTAGGGGCTGGCGCCGTCGTCGCTCGCGACGCTCGCATTCCACCCGAAACCGCCCTCGACCGGGGCCGCCTGCGAAAAATCGGCGCGCAGCCCGGTGCGCCCGCCCGGCCCCTGCGCGACGCCCGCGCCGAAGGTGCCGTCGCCGAGCGCGACGCTGAAGGTCAGCGCCCCCGACCAGCTTCTTTCGCGAAATTCGCGCGCCAGCGACGCATGCAGGCGGCTTTCGCCCCACAATGGCAGCGCCCACGCGATATTCGCAAGCCGCGCGTCGCGCCCGCCCTCGTGCCGGATGTCGAAATAGCCGATGCCGAGCGTGCCCGCGTCGCCGAGCGACAGGCTGGCGGTCGCCGTGGTCAGCCGCTGCCAGCCGCTGCGGTCGCCGCGGCCGAGCAGGCCGAGGTCCATATAGTCGCCGTCGCGCCGGCTGTGCCGCACCCCGATCGACAGCCCGCGCGTCTGATAGTCATAGCCGAGGGCCCATTCGCCGCCATCGGGGCCGTCGCGAAAGCTGCGGCTGTACGAGGCGCTGACGACGCCGAAATTGCCCAGCCGGACGACCCCGCCGCCGCCCGCGAGGCGCATGTCGTCGGCGACTTCGGCGCGGACCTCGAGCGTCAGCGCGTCGGTCACGCCGTGGCGCGCCGACGCGCTGCCGGCGAAGCCGTCATAGTCGAAATTGCGGATGCCGTAATTGTCGCGCAGCGCACCGAAGGCGACCGCATAGTCGGTCAGCCCGGGGCGGAGGAGCGCGCTCGAGACATAGAAGGGCATCGTCGTCGCGACGCTGCGCCCGTGCATGTCGGTGACGATCAGATTGGCCTCGCCATAGCCGTTGACCGGCGGCAGCGTATCGAGCGCGAAGGGCCCCGGCCGCACCTCGGCGCCCGCGATCCGCTGGCCGTGGACGACGAGTTCGACGGTCGACGGCAAGGTCGCGCTGCCCGCGAATTCGGGAAGCGGATAGGTGACGACATCGGGTCGCACCGAAAAGTCGCGCGAGACCTGGAGCCCGCCGAGGCGGACCGCGGGCGCCCACGGCAGGCTGCGCGTGATGACGTCGCCCGCCTCGACCGTGGTCATGCTGCGTTCGTCGGACCAGCGCCAGTAGGTGTCGAAACGGACATAGCTTTTCGCACGGCCCGAGCGCAGCGCGCCGGTCGTCGAGACGATGCCCGCGGGGCCGAAGACGCGGGCTTCGTGCCACAGCGACGCCTGCGTCGGCGCCTTGCCGCCGCCGCTGACATAGACGTCATAGTTGAGCAGCGCGCCGAGATCATAGCGCGCGGGGGTGAATTCGCGCTTGTCGCCGCCGACGCGCTGCGCGGGAAGATATTCGGGCGACACCGTCAGGTGAAGCTGCTGGCGCGGCTGGTCATAGTCGGCGCGCACCCCGTCGAGGCTGTCGAGGAAAAGCGTTTCGCCCGCCGCCGAAAGCCGCAGGCCGGCCGAGCGCAGGTCGTCGGTGCGCAGGCGAAAGCGACCGCCCTGCTTCACCGCACGGGCGACGATGCCGCTGCGCATGCCGTTGACGAACAGTTCAAGCTCGAGCTGCTGATCGGCCGCCGTGTCGATGCTCTGCGGCGGCGGCGGCAGGTCGCCATAGCCGTCGCCGCGCCCCCCGGCGGCATCGGCCGCATGGGCGAGAGCCGGCGCCAGAAGCGGGACGGCGAGCGCCGCCGTGACCGTCAAGGCCCATCGCGCACGCGCCGGCGGATGGAGCGGGCCGGCCACGCGCCACTAGTCCTGCCAGCGATCGATGACGACGCCGGGCTTGCCGTTGACCGTCGCCACCAGATCGCCGGTCGTCCCGACGTCATCCGCCAGCGGCCAGCGCATCGCGGCGCCGGGAAGGACATAGCCAAGCAGCCCCTGCGCGACGGACGACCGCTTCGCACCACCGGAAAAATCGACTTCGGTCAGCCGCGCATGCCCGGTCCCGCGATTGCGGATCTCCAGATAGCGTCCGTCGGCGTCGCTCCCCAGGCGCCAGGCGATCTGCGGCGCGGGTGCGGGTGCGGGCGTCCTGGCCTTGCCGGCCGCGCCCGCGCCCGCGGCGTAGGTGAAGAGCGGCAGCGAATAGCGCATGCGAAAGCTGACCGATGCGCCGGGCGCCGCGGGGCCCTGCGCCACCGGGATTTCGTCGACCACGATGCGATAGGGCTTTTCGGCGGCGGCGGGCGGGGGCGTCGTGCGCGTCACCCGCACCAGTTGCCGCTGTCCCGGTTCGATGCTGACGATCGGCGGCGTTCCGACTATATCGCCCTGTTCGGCGTAGAGGTTGCGGCCATCCTCCTGCGCCCAGGCGTAGATGCGCACCTGCAGGGTGATGGGCGCCTTGCCCGGATTTTCGAGCCAGAGCGCGGCGGCTCGCGCATCGCCCTCGATCACCGGATTGACCGGCCAGATCAGGAGCGACCCAGGCTGCTGCGCCGCAGCGGGGCCGGGCACCGCCAGCAGAAGCGGCGCAGCGAGCGACAGGAAGAGCGGGCGAAGACGCAGTTTCATCGGCTTGTCCAAAGGGGAGCGCGCATCACCATGTCAGCGTGACCGTGAGCGTGTCGGTGTAGGTGCCGGGCTGCAGCGCACCGGGCAGGGTCAGCGATGCGAAGAGCGGCAACAGCACGTCCTCGCTGTTCGCCCCCGTGACGGCGATGGCGGCCGAACCGCCGATCGCGAGCGGCTGGTTGCAGGCAGCGTCGCGGCACAGGCTGTAGGCGATCCGTGCCGCGGTATCGCCGCCCCTTTGCAGGTGGCGGACGCCGGCCCCGGCATGGCCGCCGCCGTCGACGGCCATCATCAGATTGACCCCCGGGGTGCAGCGAAGCCGGATTCCCTGCGACGCGGTCGTCGTGGCGGTGTGCGTCGCGGTCGAGAAGGTCGAATCGGTCCCAAAATCGAGCGTGCCGATGGTACCGGCCTGGCCGCTGCCGCCGACCCCGTCGACCAGGCAGCCCGGGGCGATCGTCGCCGACACTTCGAACTGAGCGGTCGTCTCGGCCCGCGCGGGAAAAAGGCCATAGCCTCCGCCCGCGAGGACCGCGACAGGGGCGATCAGGGCGGTCCGGGCTGCCGCAAGGAGCGGGCGGGTCATGGCCGCGGTCCCCCCGACGCCAGGCTTCTAGAGCTCGAGGACCACCGTGACGACGTCCGAATAGACGCCGGGCGTGAGTCCCGCTTCGCCGAAGGCGCGGGCATAGACATTCACGGTCTGCTGGCTGCCGCCGCCCGCGAGGGCGATGTCGCCGCCGACGGGGATGATCGCCGTGCGTCCCGAGTCCGAATAGAGATTATAGGTGACGAAATGCCCGGCCTCGGTCTGGTGCGCCATGGCGTGCAGGCCGACACCGGCGCCGGCGCCGTCATTCTGCCCCGCGTTGAAGCTGAGCACCGGCGAGATGCCGTTGCTGCACTGGACTGTGAAGCCGGCGCCGCCGTTCAATACCTGTCCGTCGACCTGTGTGAACAGCGAGTTCTGCGTACCGAAATCGACGGTCCCGAAATCGGCACCGGTGGCCCCGTCGTCAAAGCTCTGTCCGTTGACGATGCAGCCCGCCTCGAGCGTTATTGTTGCATCGACTGTTCCCGTGATGTCGGCATGGGCCGGAACCGAGCACAGTAGCAATATTGGCAAAGCCGCCGACGAACAATAAGTTTTGATGTTCATTTTTTCCAGCTCCCAATAGAGGAAATCCACACGGGATTACCTTTTCATCGAGACTGAAATTTTTAAGATAGATAGGTTAAAAAACCAGAAACGATTCCATGAACAAAGCTAAACTTGCCGTCTTTATTTGCAAGTGACTTGAATCGATATTTTCGATATATGAATGGGTTAACTTGCATACATATGAAATATAATGGAAAACTGCCGACTCAAGATGGTTTTGAGTCCACAAAAACAAGTTTCGCGCAAATTTTTCAATCGATTGCGAAAGTTACTGCCAAAATGGAAGCAATGTTCGGACAGGGCGGAAGCGCACGAACCGCCGTCGATTGCGCCGCCGCAGACTCGCGCGGCACGGCGGATTTCGCCGCGAAAGGACGGCGGGACTCGGCGCACTGACGCCCGGTCGCCTCCTTTTCCGACGTCCAGAGAAAGACCGCCCCTTCGACGGCTGCGGGGCGAACGGGTCAGATTGAACGCGCTCCGTCCCCGCCCCGCTGCCGGCCGGCCCGGCAGAGCGCCACAAGTTCGAACATGCGCCGCGACCGGTCGCGCCCCTGGGCCATGCGTTCGGCAAAGAAGGACCGGACGCCGGCCTCGTCGAGGTCGAGCGCGGCGAAACCCGCCGCCACCTCCGCCGCCGCCTGCAACAGCGACGGAAAATGCGCCGCCACGACCGATGGCCCGGGCAAAACCGTGCCCGCGGGCCCCGGCGTCGCCAGCGACACCAGCGCACCGCCGCCCGGCGCCGCCCCGTCCACCGCCGATGCCGCGCCGGGCGCCGGCGCGCGCGGACGAAAATGTTCGACCACCATGCGTTCGCCGTCGACCGGATAGAGTTGCAGGAAGCTCCAGTCGCCCGCGGTCGCGCTCATGTCGGCGAGGATCGGCAGTTCGAGGTCGTGGGCAAGGCTGAAGTCGCGGTATCGCGTGATCCGTTCGATCCCGAGTTGCGACTGGATGCGGGCGTCGCTGGCATCGACGATCAGCCGGGCGCGAATGTCACCGCCGTCGTGGAAAATGCGGCCGCCGTCGATAGCGCGGATCCGCACGCCGGCGCGGCAGCGCGACGCAAGCGGATGATCGATCACCTCGATGTGGAGCTGGCGCGGGTCGACCAGCAGGATGTCGTCGCCGAAAAACTGCGACCGGCCGGGATAGTTGACGAAACAGCCCGGCCAGACGCGCACCGTGGCCCGGTCGATGACGTCGGCCAGCGCCGCCGGAACCTCCTGCGCCACCGCGCCCTCGAGCAACGAGCCGCCGAAACGCGCGCCGTCTTCGACGAGCACGAAATCGACGTCGGGCCGGTGCCGCCGCAGGCCGAGCGCCAGGAGCGTGCCGAACAATCCCCCGCCGACGATCGCGAGGTCGTGCAAGGGAACGGGCGAAACGGTCATGGGCAATGCCCCCGAAGCGATGCGGCGCAGCACCCCGCCGACCGGCGGGCAGCGCGTACGCCAAGTGAACCAAAGTTCGATTCGACTCGCCCCCCGCCGGCTTCGAGTCGTTTCCCGAGTCGCTTTTGGACCGGGCGAAACGGCCATGCGAACCCCTAAAATTAACCAGTTAGCTTAAGCGTGTCGCGATGAAATGAGTCATTTGGACGATGAAGTGAAGCGTTGGAAATCAGGCATTTTTATGCATGCCGGGGGCATACCCCTTTTGGCACCATATGTGCCATTTATGGACCAAAATTAAAAAAAGTTGATTCACGTTTGTAAAAGTCCGAAACTTCTTGGGCCGGTTGGAGGGCTGGCAGACCGAAGCCGATAGTTCCCGTGGGGGGGACGACTCGCTTTGCGAACATGACTGAAAAACCGGGTCGCAAGGTTTGCAGTTGGCGTGAGCCGGCTCCGCTGGGGGACACACCCCGCGCCGCCGCACCGCCGTGGATATCGGCTGGTCTTCGACCAGAATCGTGGGAGGAATTGGGATGCGCGTGCTTCCCAAAATTGCGGCACTTGCCCTGAGCGTGGCCTGCGTGCCGGTCGTACCGGCCTTGGCCCAGACGACCGCCTATGCCGTCGGTCAAGGCAGCCCGAACCAGATCACCCTGTCGATCCCGGTGACCGCCTCGGTTGGCGGACGCTGCGGCTTCGCGGCGGGCAGCGCGCCTTCGGGCACGTACAACCAGCCCGATTTCGACGTGATCGGCCTCAACCACGACTTCAGTTTCGCGCTCGAATGCACCGGCCCCTCGCGGGTGGCGGTGGTATCGACGAACGGCGGGCTCAAGACCGGCGGCTCCGCGCCGACGGGCTACACGACGCTCGCCCCCTATGACGTGACGCTCAACCTTGTCGGGTCCAGCACGACGGCGAACCAGACCTGCCAGGTCGCCACGCTCGTCACCGGATCGACCTGCACCTTCCTCGGGCCGGCGTCGACCACGCAGGGCCTGCGGCTCGCGTCCAACTCGATCAGCCAGACCGGAACCTATCTCAGGGTTTCGGCCCCGCCCTACGCCGCGCCCGCGCAGCTGGTGGCGGGCAACTACGCCGACACCCTGACCGTGACGGTGAGCGCTTCGCCCTGATGACAGGGCAAATCCGGCCTGCCGCACCCTCGGGGCAGACCGGACCGACCACTGGCCGGGGGGACGGCGGTTATTTCGCCGAAGTGGGAATGATCGCCAGCCAACTGGCAAAGAATGAAGGACGAAGATGATGAAAAAGCTTGCTTATCTTTCGATCGCAGCGGCTTCGCTGTTCGCAATCGCCTCGCCCGCCGCGGCGCAGACCACCACCGGTACGGTGAACATCACCGGCACCGTCGCACCGAAGTGCCTCGTCGTTCCCGGCGCGGGCAGCACCTTCGGCACCACCGTGGCGCTCGGCGAACTCGCCCAGGCTGACGGCACGCTGGCGACCGACCTCGCCACGCGCTTCTCGAGCATCGGCGGCACCGGCCTCGAAGCCCGCGTCGTCTGCACCAGCGCCGCCCCGACGATCGCGGTCGACGCGACCCAGATCACCTCGGCGACCACGCCGACGACGGGCTATGCCAACCGCATCGACTATACCGCGCACGTGTTCGTCGACACGACCTCGACCAACGACGTCGAATTCACGAACAGCAGCCTGAACGCCCCGCTCGCGGCGACCCCGATCGGCGGCCGCCTCGCCAACAACGGCGGCAACAACATCACGATCACCGCGACCAATTTCGCGACCCCGGCCGCGACCGACCTGCTCGTCGCCGCGACCGACTATTCGGGCCAGATCGTGGTCCTGATCGCGCCGGGCGCCTGAGGCCGAGTTCGGAGAAACGACCATGCGTAACCTGATGACGATGACCGCGCTTGCGACCCTCGCCATGGCGACACCCGCCATGGCGCAGGTCACCGGCACGGTCGACATCGACGGCTCGGTCGCCGACCGCTGCCTGTTCACCACCGACAATGCGGTGATCTCGGTCGGCGAGCTCGCGCTCGCCGGCTCGGGGTCGACCGCGGGCAAGCTCGACACGAGCAAGCTCGACGGCCAGACCCGCACGCTCGTCGGCTGGTGCAACGGCACCGCGGCGACGATGGAGGTCGAGGCCTTCGCGCTCGAGAACACCGATTTTTCGGGCACCGCCCCGACCGGGTTCGACACGCGGATCGACTTCACCGCGACCGCCGATGCCAATGACGAAAGCGCGACCGACACCTCGCTCGTCGCGGGCAAGGGCGCCGCGGCCGCGGTCGGCCTGTTCACCGGCAACATCGACGTCACCTTGTCGGCGTCGTCGACACCGACGAGCGGGCTGCTCGTCGCCGGCGGCTATGTCGGCCAGGTCGTCGTGACGCTGACGCCGAACATCAGCTTCGGCGGATCGGAACAGCCGCCGCTCTAAGCGTCGGCACGGAAGGATTTCGGGAGATTGACCATGCGTCAATTGGCTTTGGTACTGGCGGCAGCGACCGCACTCGGCGCGATGCCCGCCTGGGCACAGGACGACACCGACACGGCGAATGTCGCGGTGAACGGCAATGTCGCGCCGCTGTGCATCCTCGGCCCGCCGTCGCCCGCGACGGTCGACCTCGGCCAGATGGTCGCGACGTCGGGGAGCCGCATCGGCCGCATCGCGCCGCTGCCCAACCAGACGGTCAGTCTCCCGGGTTCCTTCTGCAATTTCGCCGGATCGGCGATCGACGTCGAGGTGACCGCGCTGGTCGCCAGCGACAGTTCGACGCTGCAGCCGGGCTTCGCGCGGGCGGTGAACTACACCGCGAGCGTCGAAAACTGGGCCGCGACCGCCGCGAGCGCGACGAGCGCCGCGACGACCGACGGCAGCGACCCCACCGAGACCGGAACGGGCGCGACCCAGCCGCTGCCGAAGATCGCCGACCTGTCGGTGACGCTGTCGGGCTTCAGCGTGCCGTCCGACCTGTTGCTGGTCGCGGGCAATTACCAGGGCGCCGTCGTCGTGACGCTCGGCCCGGCCGCCACGGGAGGAATCGACTAATGTTCAAGGCAACCCCTTTGTTCGCCGTTGCCGCCGCCGCGCTCGCCGCGACGCCCGCGCTGGCGCAATCGACCAGCGACACCAGCGAATTCGCGGTGATCGGCAACGTCCCCGCGCTCTGTTCGGGCGGCACGATCTCGGGCGCCAACGCGACCTTCGACCTCGGCGTGCTCGTCAACACCTCGACCGGGCTGCTGCGCACCGACCTGTCGGCGCCGAGCAAGGTCATCACCGGCTCCTTTTGCAGCGCGCGCAGCACGATCAACGTCGACGCCGACGCGATGACCGCGCAGACCTTCACGGCGACGCCGCCGGCGGGTTTCTCGCGCACGGTCAACTATGTCGCGACCGCGTCGGGATGGACCATCACCCCGGCGAGCTTCGACACCGCGCAGGCGGTCAACAGCGCCGCGACGCAAAGCCGCGACAGCGCCTTCACCGGCGACATCACGGTCGCGCTCAGCAATTTCACGACAGCGGGCGGCAACGCGCTCCGGCTGGTCGCCGATCCGAACTACCTCGGCACGGTGACCGTCACGCTGGCGGCTGCGGAGTAAAACCAATGCGGCGCTTCGCCCTTCTTGCAACCGCGGCGGCGATGACGGCCGCGAGCGCAGCGGCGGTCCCGGCCTTCGCGCAGACGACCGTCGTCAGCCGCGCGATGCCGGTGACGGGCAACACGCCGGAGGTATGCACCCTGCAGCGCGCGACGCTGGCGCAGGGCAGCCAGGTGAATTTTCGCGCGCTGACCGGCAACCTGCTCCAGATCGACACGCTGGTCGATCCCGCGACGCTGGCGACCAACGCCGCGTCGGCGCGGATCGAATTCGCCGCGGTCTGCAACTTTCCGCATCGCATCCGCCTCGAATCGCAGAACAACGGCCTGTGGCAGACCGACGGCAGCATGAACCAGCCCGCCGACGGCTTCGCCTATGCGCTGCCCTATCGCGCCGAACTGACGTGGGGCGAGGTCAATGGCGCGCTCGATGCCAACGCCAACGTCCGCCGCATCGCCGAACGCCGGTTCAATGTCGACCAGGCCACGGCCGGCGAGGTCGAACTGCGCATCCTGATCGAGGCGGGCGCATCGAACACACGCAGCAATGCCCCCGTGCTCGCGGGTTTCTATCGCGACACGTTGCGGATTTTCCTGGAGCCACGCTGATGAAGGCCATGATCCGGATCGCCGCATTCGCCGCCGCGCTGGCCGGTGCCGGCACGGTCGCCCATGCACAGAATTTCTCGGAATCCGGCCAGGATCTCGAGATGGTGGGGGAGGCGCCCGCGGCCTGCGTGCTGCGGGCGCCGTCCGCCACCGCGGGCGTCAACGCCAGCTTCGACCCGACGGGGCCGACCAGCGGCGAACTGCGCATCCTGCAGATGGTCAACCCGACCACCGCCGAGCCGTTGCCGACGTCGATCACGCTGTCGCTGCCGGTGATCTGCAACGCGTCGCACCGCATCGAGCTGCGCTCGCAGAACGGCGGCCTGCTGCGCGATCGCGGCAATGCGCGCAACCGGCAGAGCGGGACCGGGTTCGGCGAGTTCGTGACCTATCGCGTCGGACTGGCCTGGGCCGGGCAGCAGCGCGACGCGACGAGCGAGGAGGCCCGCAACCTGAACATCGACGCCTTCCGCGGCGCGGCGGGCGATGCGGTGCTCAATGTCTCGATCCCCGGCGGCGGCGGTCCGCTGGTCGCGGGTCGCTATTCCGACGCCATCATTGTCGAATTCCTGGTGGCCAATTGACGGCCGTCCGGATTTTGTGAGGTCATCCATGTTCAAGTCGTTCAAGTTCCTGTTCCTCGCCATGCTGGCGTTAACCATGAATCCCGCCCCTGCGCTGGCGATGACGGTGCAGCCGGTGGTGATCAACCTCAACACCAGCGGGCGCGGCATGACGCAGGTCATCACCGTCGAGAATACGTTCGCGACGACCTTGCCGGTCGAGCTGCGCGTCCAGGAACTGAAGGTCACGACCGATGGCGTCGAGCTGACCGGCGTCGATCCGGGCGACCTGCTCGTCTTTCCGCCGCAGGCGCTGATCGAACCCGGCCAGACGCAGTCGTTCCGCGTCCAATATGTCGGCGATCCCGCACTCGCGGCGAGCAAACATTATTACATCACCGTCGCCCAGCTTCCGGTGAAGCTGCCCGAAGGTCAGTCGGCGATCCAGATCCTGTACAATTTCCAGGTCCTGGTCAGCGTCGCGCCGACGGGGGTGAAGCCCGACCTTTCGGTCCAGTCGGCCGAAGTCGGACACAATGCCGAAGGCAAGCCGGTCCCCGTGCTGATGCTCAACAACGCATCGGCGGCGCACGGCTATCTGTCGAACGGCCGGCTGCGCATCGTGCAGAAGGACGCGTCGGGCAAGGAAGTGTTCCGCCAGTCGCTGTCGGGTCCCGAAGTGCAGCAGACGATCGGCTTTGGTCTGGTTGGTGCCAACCAGACGCGGCGCATCACGGTCCCCATCGAACTGCCGCTCGACGGCGGCACCGTCGAAGCGTCCTATACTGCGGAAGGCTGAGCTCATGTCTGGGGGGGGTGTCCGTACGATATTGATGCTGGGAGTCGCCGGTTCGGCGCTCCTGCCGGTCGGCGCTCTTGCGGCGGAAGCCGCGGCCGGCGGACAGGATGCGACCACGGTGCTCCAGCCCTATGCCGCGCCCGCCCGGCCCGGCGTTCGCTACAACAGCACCGGCCGCGCGATCACGCTGACGGTCCCGGCGAAGGACGGCGCCAATTATCTTGGCGACGTGCCGCTGACGATCCAGGCCGACGACACGCTCGAAATGCCGACGCGGCGGACGCTGCAACTGCTCGGGCTGGTGCTCGATCCCAATTTCTTCTCGACGATCGAGGACAGCCTGGGAACGCGCGCGACGATCACCCCGGCCGACCTGCTGCCCTCGGGCATCACGGTCAGCTACGATCCGCAGACGCTCGAACTCAATTTCGCCATCCCCGCCGAGCGGCGCCTCGCGCGTTCGGTGATCGTCAGCCCGCTCGACCGCGAACGGCTGGGCGAGGTCGTCCGGCCCGCCGACGTCAGCGGCTATCTCAACATCCGCGGGACCTTCGACTACGTCCATGCCGGCGGAAACAAGGGCTTTGCCTCGCCGCTGTTCCTGCTCGACGGCGCGACGCGCCTCGGCGGGGTGGTCGCCGAATCCGAAGCGATCTGGCAGCCGGGGGTCGACGGCGTCGATTTCCAGCGGCTGGGATCGCGGCTGGTCTATGACGACCAGAAGAATCTGATCCGCTGGACCGCGGGCGACCTTCAGACGATCGCGCGCGGCTTCCAGAACGCCCCCGACATCGCGGGCATCTCGATCTTCCGCTCGTACAGCGTGCTCCAGCCGCAGCAGATCATCCGCCCGCGCGGCGACCGCAGCTTCCGCCTCGACCGGCCGTCGTCGGTCGAGGTCGAGATCAACGGGCAGGTCGTGCGCCGGCTGCAGCTCAACCCGGGCGTTTACGACCTGCGCGATTTCCCCTTCACGCAGGGCGCGAACAACATCCGCCTGTCAGTCCTCGACGACAGCGGCCGGTCGGAAGTGCTCAATTTCAACCTGTTCCTCGACCAGACCCAGCTCGCCAAGGGGCTCAGCGAATTCGGCCTCTATGCGGGCGTGAAGGCGCCGCTGGGACTGCGCGGCCCGCACTACAGCAACGATTATATCGCCTCGGGCTATTACCGCCGCGGCATGAGCGACTATCTGACGCTGGGGGTCAACGCCCAGATCGACAAGGATTCGCGCCTGCTCGGCACCGAAGCGGTGCTGGCGACCGCGGTCGGGACCTTTGCGACCAACCTCGCCGTGTCCGACATCGACGGGCTGGGCAGCGGCTTTGCCGGCACGCTCACCTTTCAGCGGCTGATCCAGCGGAGCAGCGGCCAGGCCGACACGCTCAACCTGTTCGCCGAAACGCGCAGCAAGAAATTCGGCCCGGTCAGCAGCTTCTTCATCGACAACCCCTATGATTTCGAGGTCGGGGGCGGCTATTCGCACGCCTTTACCAACCAGGTCTATGCGGGGTTCGACGCACGCTATTCGCACGGCCGCGGCGCACAGCCCGACCTGCACAGCTATCGCATCAACGCGGGGTTCCGCATCTCGCCGACCGCGAGCCTGACCGGCGACGTCCGCTACGAAAAGGACAGCCGCGGCGACCGCGTCGGCGCCTTCCTGTCGCTGACCGTCCGCTTCGGCCGCTACACGACGGCGCGCGCCGATTACGAGACGCGCGACAACCGCACGCGCCTGTCGTTCCAGACGCTGAAGGGTCAGGGCGTCGGCTCGTACAATATCACCGCCGACGTCGACCGGTCCGACAATGCGTCGGGTTTCAACTTCAACGGCAATTACATCGCCAACCGCGCCGAGCTGGGGCTGACCCATTTCGGCTCGTTCACCGACGATTTCGGCCGCCGGACCGGCGAGCGGACGAGCTTCCGCCTCGGCACCTCGCTGTCGTTCGCCGACGGCGCCTTCTCGGTCGGGCGGCCGATCTACGACAGCTTCGCGATCGTCACCCCGCACAAGACGCTGAAGGGCACCAACATCGAGCTCGACCCGACGCCGTTCGGCTTTACCGCGAACAGCGGCATGCTGGGCGCAGCGACGCATCCGAGCCTCAGCTCCTATGCCGACCGGACGATCACCGTCGATGCGCCGAACGCAGCGCCCGGGACCGACCTGGGACAGGGATCGTTCAAGCTCTTCCCCTCCTATCGCAGCGGCTATCACCTGACTGTGGGATCGGAATATGGCGTGACGGCGCTGGGAACGATGACCGATATCGACGGCGAGGTCGTGGCGCTCGTCACCGGCAACGCCATCGAGCTGGCGCACCCCGACCGGCCGCCGGTGACCGTGTTCACCAACCGGCAGGGCCGGTTCGGCGCAACCGGCCTCGCGCCGGGCAAATGGCGCATCGAAATGCTGGACATCAAGAAATCCGTCTTTGAAATCGAGATCCCGGACAATGGCGAGAACATCGTCCGGCTTGGCGAACTGACGCCGGTGAGGAACTGATTATGCGTAACGTCTCTCTCGTTCTGCGGACCATTGCGGTGCCGCTTCTTTCGCTGGGTTTCGCCGGCGCGGTGCAGGCAGCGACTTGCGGAATCATGGGGAGCGCCACGGCGTCGCCAACGCTCTATGATCCGTTCAACCCCGCCGGACTGGCGACGACGAACGTCCAGTTGAACCTGACGCGCATCAACGGCGCAGGCGGCCAGAAAACCGACATCGTCAATTTCTACCTGAAATCGAACAGCGCAGCGGCCGACGGCACGATCATCATCCCCACGTCGGTGACTGTCGAGGGCAATACCGCCGGGACCGGCTACGACATCTTCTACGATTATTCGCAGGCCCCGCCGATCGTGGCGCCGACGTCGGTCATTCCGAGCGCGGCGAACAAGTTTCTGAAGATCGAATTTACCGGCAACAATGTGGCTTCGGACACCGCCGTGGTCAATTTCCAGATTTCGCTGCCCGCCAATCTCGACCTCAACGCTTCGACCAACCTGCCGTTCGACGCGATTTTTGCGTGCAGCACGACGGGCGGGGGACCGCAGACCCAGCAGACGGGGCAGATCAGCAACGCGGTCGTCTTTCCGATCACCGTGCTGAGCGCGCTGCAGGCGAGCTACGCCGGCACCGCGCTCGATTTCGGCGAGGTCGGCGACAAGACGACGGTCGACGTGCTGGCGGCGCCCGCGACCTATACGACGCCGACCGCGAACCACGTCCGGGTCCGCAGTTCGGGCCCCTATACGGTCGCGCTGACCTCGCAGAACGGGTACAAGATGACCTTCCCGGGCGGCAACCTGGCCACCCCGACGCATGTGCTGAACTACAGCCTGAAGTTCCTCGGCCAGACGCGCACCGCGGCGAGCCCGACCTTCACGACGGTGACGTGCCAGCGCGCCGGGGTCCCGGCGGCCGAGGCCGACATGCTGCCCGTCGTCGCCACCCTGAAAGAGGGCGGACAGGGCAAGCTGGTTTCGCCGACCTATTCGGACCAGCTGACCGTGACGGTCACGCCGCTCCTGTCGGGCGCGCCGTCGCAGCAGAATTGCCCCGCCCTATAGCGGCACGATCCGGAACGAGAGCGATCCGCCCTCGACGCCCTTGGGCAGGTCGAGGTCGAGGTCGCGCGTCGCGATGCCCGCCCGGTTCGTCTTGCTGATCTGGGTCGTGCCCGACTTGCCGAGCGGCACCGGGCGTCCGTCGACGAGGATCTTCGCCTGCGCGAGCGACGGCGAATAATCGGCGTGGATCGCATAGCCGTTGGGGCTGTTGCAGAATTCGCGCAGCTGGCCGAGGCTGACCTCGCCTTCGTGCGGCGACACCATCGTCTGTTCGACCGACGCGCGGCAGATGACGGGCACATAGCCGCTGATGCCGATCGTGAACTGGCCCGAATCGACACCGACATGGGGCATGGCGCTCATGGCGGGCGCCGACAGCGCGGCCATCGCGACCAGCCCGAAAAACACTTTCTTGCTCATTTACCCTACTCCATTGGGGAGCACTCCTGATGGCAGGGCCTTTTCAAGATATGGTGCAGGCACAAGGTAAACGCCGCGTTTAGAAGCCGGGGCCAGCGAAACCGCGCTTTTCCGCCGCGCGGCGGCCAAGATGTTGATGTGAAAAGCGATTGCCCGGCAAGCGCGCCGCGGCGTCCGCGCCGGCGGCCGCGCGGCGCGCGCGGCGCGGCAGATTTTTTCGGCGCGCGCGGCGGCGCGATGCCTGGCCCGGCTGGCTGCGGCCGGCACGCAACGATCGCGCCGCCGGTTCGTTCGGGTCCCTCGGACCTGCCACGCGGCAGGCGAATCCCCGGCCCTCCCCCGCCGCGCTAGCGATCTGTTAACCGCTGGTGGCGGACAAGGGCCTTTTGAGAAGGCTGGCATGGCGGTTTCCGCATTTCTTGACGATATCGCATCGACGACCGGACAGCGGCGGAGCCCGCGGCGGACGCTGCGGCTGGACAGCACGCTGCGCGGCGCCGGCAGCCCCGCCAGCCCGATCCTGATCCACAATATCTCGGCCGACGGGCTGCTGATCGAATGCGACCTGCCGCTCGAGCGCGACGAGAGCATCGACGTCGCGCTGCCGCACGCCGGCGCGTGCCTCGCGCGCGTCGTGTGGGCGAGCGGGCGCCTCTTCGGATGCCGCTTCGCCGAACCCGTCAGCCAGGCGACGCTGAGCGCGACGACGCTGCGCAGCGCGGTCGACCGGCCGGTCGAGGTGGCGGGCGCGCCCGAGGGCGACGCCGGCGAAGGCCTCGGCGCCCGGCTCCAGCGGCTGCGCAGCCTGCGCGGGCTGACCCAGTCGCAGCTCGCCGAGCGCGCCGGGGTGAGCGAGGCCGCGGTCTGCGCGTGGGAAAAGGGCAAATCGCACCCGCGTCCCAACCGCATCGAGCGGCTCGCCGAGATCCTCGCGGTGTCCAAGCTCGAACTGCTGAACACCGATGCGGCGTCGAGCGTCGCCGATGTCGTCAGGCAATCACGCGAGCGCATCGCCGCGGCGGTGGGCGTCGCATCCGATCGCGTGCGCATCGCGATCGAGCTCTGACGCCCCCGCCGCGCGGCGCGCGCGGCGCCCTCAGCGGGGCGGCGTTTCGAGACATTCGCGCAGCGCATCCGCCGGCGCGCCCCCCGACCGCGCGAGCTCGTCGAGCGTCGCGCGCGCCATCGCGCGATACGCGGGAAGCAGGTCGGGCGCATAGGCCGCGAGCGCGGCCAGATGGCCCCCGATCGTCGCGTCGTCGCCGCGCAGCAGCGGCCCCGACAGCGCGCCGAAACCCCGCGCCAGACTATTCTCCAGCGCCGCGCGGACGAGCGGCGCGAGCAGCGCGCCGGGTTCGTCGACCCCCGCCGCGCGCAGCGCGTGCGACGCACCCGCCATCAGCGTGACGAGATGGTTCGCCGCATGGCAGAGCGCGGCGTGATAGAGCGGCCGCTGCGCCTCGGCGATCTCGACCGCGACCCCGCCCAGAAAGCCGACCAGCGCCCGCGCCTCGGCGAGCGCTTCGCCATCGGGCGCGCTGATCGCGAAGCGCGCGCCCGCCATGCGTGCAACCTCCTGCGCCGGATCGCCGGTGAAGGTCATCGCCGGGTGCACCGCCGCGACCACCGCGCCGGCGTCGCCCAGCGGGGCGAGCAGCGCCGCGCCGCTGCGGCCGCTGACATGGCAGACGAACGGATCGGCCCCGGGGGGCAGCGCGCGCGCGAGCTCCGCGGCGACCGGCCCGACCGCATCGTCGGCCACCGCGACGATGATGAGATCGCAGGCCGCAGCGAGCGCGGCGCACGAGGCCGCCGCCGCGCCGCCGGTTTCGGCCGCCGCATCGCGGACATGGCCGGGCGACCGGCCCCACAACAGGACGGGCGCCGCCGAGCGCGGTGCGAGCGCGAGCGCGAGCGCCCGCGCGACGCGCCCCGCCCCGGCGATGCCGACCTGGCGATAACGGGGGTTCGCCGTCATGCGCCGCGCCTCAGCCGGCCAGCCGCGGCAGCCCGTCCATGATCGCGGTCAGCGCGAGCGCATTCTCCCGCTCCATCGCGCTGTGCCCGGCGTTGGTGATCGCATAGGTCGCGGGCCGCGCCCCCGCCGCGTTCAGCGCGGCGACCAGCCGCGACGCCTGTGTCAGCGGGCAGACCTGATCGAAGCGTCCGTGGACGATATGCACGGGAATTCGGGCGAGGACGTCGGCGTTGCCGAGCAGGTGCCCGGGCGCGATGAACAGGCTGTTGGCGAAATAATGCGCCTCGATCTGCGCGAAGCAGAGCGCGAAATCGGCGTCGCCGAACTTGCCCGTCGCCGCTGCCTCGGGGATCATGTTCGAGATTACCCCCTCCCACAGCGACCAGGTCAGCGCGGCGTGGAGCTGCCTTTCGCGCTCGGCGTCGTTCGCGGGCACCATGTCGAAGATCGCCTTGTACGACGCCATGACATCGGTGCGTTCTTCGGGGGTCAGCACCGCGAGCAGCGCCGCCCATTCGTCGGGATAGTGGATATAGGCGCCCGGCGCGGTGAGCGCATAGGGCGCCGCGTGCCAGGTCGCGGCATTGCCCTGATAGAGATAATCGAGATCCTCGGGCGCGCCGAGGAAGATGCCGCGCAGGATCAGGCTGGCGCAATGGTCCGGATGCGCGATCGCATAGGCCATGGCGAGCGTGCTGCCCCAGCTGCCGCCGAAGACGTGCATCGGCCCCGCGATGCCGAGCGCGTCGCGCAATTTCACGATATCGCCGATCAGGTCGGCGGTGGTGTTTTTCGCGAGCGCGACCGCCGGGCCCGCCGCGGCGACATTGGGCTCGCTCTTGCCGCAGCCGCGCTGGTCGAACAGGATCACGCGATAGCGCGCGGGATCGAAGAAACGCGCCATTTCGGGCGAACAGGCACCGCCGGGACCGCCGTGGAGGAACATCACCGGCTCACCCGCCGGATTGCCATATTCCTCCCAGTACAGGCGGTGATCGGGACCGGTGTCGACCGCGAGATGGCCGCTGTTGAGCGGCGTCGCGGCGGGATAGACCCAATCGTCGCCGATCTTGCTCGATGCCTGGAGGCGCGAGAAATCCATCGCTCAATCCCTTTCGATCGCGAGCAGCTCGACGGTGAAGAGCAAGGTCGCGCCGCCGGGGATCGGCCCGCGCCCATCCGCACCATAAGCGAGGTCGTAGGGGATCGCGAATTCGACCGTGTCGCCGACCGCCATATACTGGACGCCTTCGGTCCAGCCGCGGATCACGCGACCCAGCGGAAAAGTCGCGGGTTCGCCGCGCGCGACCGAGCTGTCGAACTCCTGCCCGTCGACGAAGCGTCCGACATAATGGACGGTGACGCGGTCGGTCGCGCCGGGCCGCGCCCCCGCGCCGTCACCCGCGGTGCGGCGCCAGCGCAGCCCGCTTTCCATGACGTTCCAGCCGTGCGCCCCGCCGCGTTCGGCGAGCGCGGCCGACTGGCGGTTGAGCCAGGCGGTGTTCACCTGCTGCGCCGGCGGCTCGGTCTGCGCCGCGGCGGACGCGGCGAGCAGGCACGCGGCAAAAAGGGAAAACGGGCGCGACAGGGGCATTTCGATCTCCTTGGTTGAGGATCGGGAATAGCCGGGTGTCGGCGCGGTGCAAGCGACGATGGCAGGGGGCCCCGCGGTGGGCGGTTTGGGCGGCGGGGAAGCAGGCATCGCAGACTGACGGGCGCGCCCAAAATACGGACGCCACCCCAAACAAATTTGGGTCGGCCCAAATCCGGTATTTCCCGGATCATGCGGCTATAGGCGACCCCGCCGAGGGGGAGTCCATTCGACCCGGTACTTTCATCGGTGGGGCGGCGCGGGGTTTCGGCTTTGCGCCGCTCGTCTGCGTTTCGCCCCTGGGGGCGTCCCGCGCAATCCCGATGCCCCTTGCCACCGGAAGGCGCGACCAAAGCCCGGCCCGACTGCCGGGCAATGTCCGGATCGGGGTGGGAAGCTGCCGATTGAGCGACGAACCGGTTTCCCCTCCCGCGTGCGGGAGGGGCAGCGAGGCTTGCCAGCTTGCTGGCTAGCCGCAGCGGGGTGGGCTGTCGCGACGCCGCTGCCCACCCCCGCCCCCTCCCGCAAGCGGGAGGGGAGAAGAACGTCCGCTACCGGTCGTATGCTGACATGAGTGTCGTACCGACAGGTAGCTTCCGAAATGGGGTGGAAAGCGGACATTCCCGCCTGACTTCGTCATCCCGGACTTGATCCGGGATCCATAGCAGCGTCGAAGTCATGGACCCCGGATCAAGTCCGGGGTGACGATGAAAGACAGGGCCGTAGCCGGTCGAAGCGACCCCGCTCCTCCCTGTCGCGCAGCGGTGGGGAGGTGGCAGCGGCGTCAGCCGCTGACGGAGGGGCCGACGCCGCTGGGCGTCGCGCGGCCTTGCGGCCCCTCCACCACTCGCTGCGCGAGCGGTCCCCCTCCCCATGGCTTCGCCACAGGGAGGATCCATGCCCACTACCGGTCGCTTGCTGACGATTTGCCCGGGCGGGAGCCGCATCCCGGGGCCGCCGGCGCGCGCAAACAAAACGGGGCGGCCCTGTATCAGGTGCCGCCCCAGTCGGTGGATCCGTTCGGGAGAGGGAGAGACGGATCGGAGATTGGTGTGGTCTTGGCTTATCTTCAGTTGGCCGACGCCATCTTGTTGTCGGCCTGGACTTCGGCGACGCCGGCGAGCTTCAGCGCGGCGCGGAACTGCTTGGCGGCGGCGCGTTCATTGCCCGCTTCGCACAGCTTCTTGCCGGTCGACACGAAGCGCTTGGCGTTCGACTGCTTGCCGGCGTCGGCGGTGCCCGCGGCGCTCGAAGCCTGTTCGGCGAGGCCCGTGCAGCGATAGTCGCCGCTCTGGGCATAGGCCGGCGAGGTCGAGGCGATCAGGCCGGTGAAGGCGAGCGCCGAGGCGGCGACAATGGCGAAAGCGGTCGGGAAGCGGCGGAAAGAGGAGAGCTGAGAGGTCATGGGAGAGGTTCCTTTCGTTTCTTTGTGCAACCTTTTTAGGCGCGCTTGCGCACTTAGATAATCCTCTATAATCTGCAAGTGCCTTGAAGCAGGATTTAACAATCCCCCATGGGGCGCTCGACGGGATCGAAGCTTTCCTGCGCGTTGCGGAAAGGCGGAGCTTTTCCGCCGCCGCCGCCGACCTCGGCGTCTCTCCCTCGGCGATCAGCCAGACCGTCAAAGCGCTCGAAGCGCGCGTCGGCGCGCCCCTGTTCATGCGCACGACGCGCAGCGTCGGGCTGACCCAGGCGGGCGAGATGTTCCTCGAACGCGCGGCGCCCGCCTACGCCGGGCTGACCGACGCCTATGAAGCCGCGCGCAACCTCGGCAACCGGCCCGCGGGGCGGCTGCGCATCAACCTGATGCGCGGCGCGGTACAGCCGCTGTTCGAGCCGATCATCGCCGGATTCTGCAAGACCTATCCCGAGATCGAGCTCGAAATCTATGCCGACGACGCGCTGTCGGACCTGAGTTCGGGCGGGTTCGACGCGGGTGTGCGGATGGGCGAATCGCTCGACGCCGACGTGATCGCGGTGCGCCTGACCGGCGCGTTCCGCTTCGTCGTCGCGGCGGCCCCCGGCTATTTCGCGGAGCATGGCCGCCCCGTCCTGCCCGAAGACCTGCGCGACCATCGCTGCGTCCGCTTCCGGCTCGCCACCGGGGCGCTGATGCCGTGGACGTTCGAAAAGGGAAATCGCGAATATGAGGTCGGCGTCACCGGCCCCGTGATCGTCAACGACTGGATCGCCGCGCTGGTGGCGATGCGCACCGGGGTCGCGATGGGGATGATGGCCGAACCGATGGCGACCGCGATGGTCGAATCGGGCGAGCTCGAACTGGTGCTGACCGACCACGCCGCCGCGACATCGGGGCTGTTCCTCTATTACCCCAGCCGCAAGCAGGTGATGCCCAAGCTGCGCGCCTTCATCGACTATGTGCGCGACCATCTTCCCGAGGATCTGACGGGCTGATCCGGCATCGAAAGATATTCCACTGGACGCACAAACAAATCCCTTCACCGCCAGCAGAAAATTTGGGCTAGCGAATCCTCGCAAAAACCGGCAGCCGGTTGTCAACTAAAACAGTTGGGATGATTTCATGATCGATCTGGCGGCCATCGATTTTTCGGCGCTCCTTCCCTTCATCCTGATCGGCTTCGCGGCGCAGCTGGTCGACGGCGCGCTCGGCATGGCGTTCGGGGTCATCTGCAACACCCTGCTCGTCGCGGTGCTCGGCGTGCCGCCCGCGACCGCGTCGGCGCGCATCCATGTGGTGGAGATTTTCACCACCGGCGCCTCGGGGCTGAGCCACCTGTTTCACCGCAACATCGACTGGCCGCTGTTTTTCCGCCTGCTGGTGCCCGGGGTGATCGGCGGCGTGCTCGGCGCTTATGTCCTGTCGTCGCTCCATGCCGAGGTCGTGAAGCCCTTCGTGCTCGGCTATCTGGTGCTGATCGGCATCTGGCTGCTCGTGCGCGGCCTGCTCTATCCGCCCAAATTCGCCAAGCCCAGGGTGGTCGGGCCGCTGGCGGTGGTCGGGGGCTTCCTCGACGCCGCGGGCGGCGGCGGCTGGGGACCGGTCGTCACGTCGAACCTGCTCGTCCAGGGCGGCGAACCGCGCAAGGTCGTCGGCACGGTCAACAGCGTCGAATTCTTCCTCGCGGTCGCGGTGTCGATCGCCTTCATCGCCAACCTCGGCTTCGACGACATCCTCGGCCCGACGCTCGGCCTGATCATCGGCGGCGTCGCCGCGGCGCCGCTCGGCGCGATGATGGCGAAGCGCTTCTCGCCCAAGGTCATGCTGGTGATGGTCGGCGTCGTGCTGACCGCGACGAGCGCCTTCGGCCTGTACAAGGCGCTGACCTGACCCGCCGGTTGGGGGAAGGGGGAACGCTCCGCCTCCCCCTCCCGATCGGCTACCAGCGCCAGCGCCAGCCGCCTTCGGTGCGGGCCCGATAGAGCGGCATCGGCGCGAGCGCGACGAAGACCGCCGCGCCGGTCAGCAGCACCGGCCGGTCGCGCAGCAGCAGCGCGGTGCCGCCGATCAGCGCGGCATGGACCGCCAGCAGCGCCCAGCCCTGCCAGGCGATCGGCAGGCCGGCGCCGTAGCCGCGCCGCTTGGGGCGGAACCACGGACGTTCGTCGAGGAAAAGATGCAGCATGGCCAAGTCCCTTCAGCGGTGGCGCGACAGGATCGGCGGCGACACCGTGTCGATGAGCCACAGGTCGAGCGTCGCGCCGCCATCGGCCGGGCGCGCATCGCCGGCCCGGTCCGGAATGCGGGTCGCGGCCACGACGCAGATGATCAGGGCGACGACGCCGGCGGCGAACAGGCGGCGGCGCATCATGCCTCCGCCCCCTTCGGCGGCCGTCCGCGCCGGGCGGGCGCCGGCGGCCTGACCGTCACCCCGCGCCGCGCCAGCGCCTCGCGCAGCAGCACCTCGATCTCGGCATTGGCGCTGCGCAGTTCGGCCGCCGCCATACGCTCGATCGCCGCATAGAGCGCGGGATCAAGCCGGAGGGCGAAGGCCTTTTTGGCGGAACTCGACATCATGCGTCTCGGCGGCAGAGCTCAATAGAGCGAGCCGGTGTTGACGACGGGCTGGGTGTCGCGTTCGCCGCACAGCACCACCATCAGGTTCGACACCATCGCCGCCTTGCGCTCGTCGTCGAGGTCGACGACATTCTTCTCCGACAGGTGCTGGAGCGCCATTTCGACCATCGTCACCGCGCCCTCGACCAGCTTCTTGCGCGCCGCGATCACCGCCTCGGCCTGCTGGCGGCGGAGCATCGCGCCGGCGATTTCCTGCGCATAGGCGAGGTGCGTCAGCCCGCATTCGTCGACGGTGATCCCCGCGACCTCGAGCCGTTCGATCAATGCCTTCCTGAGCTCGACCCCGACCTCGTCATGGTTGCCGCGCAGCGTGATTTCCTGATGCTCGATGTCGTCATAGGGGTAGCGCGAGCCGATCGCGCGCACCGCGGCCTCGATCTGCGCCATGACGAATTCCTTGTAATCGTCGACGTCGAACAGCGCCTGCGCGGTGTCGGTGACGCGCCACACGACCTGCGCCGCCATCTCGATCGGGTTGCCGCGCAGGTCGTTGACCTTGATCTTGTCCGAAATGACGTTGTTCGCGCGCACCGCGATCTTCTTGCGCGTCAGCCAGGGCAGCACCCAGCGCAGCCCCTCCTCGCGGTCGGTGCCCTTGTACGCGCCGAACAGCTGAATCGCCGCCGCTTCATTGGGGTTGATCATGTAAAAGCCGCAGAGGATCAGAAGACCGAGCACCGCGTTCGCGATCACCACCGCCCACTTCCAGTTGAAATCGACGCTGTCGCCGCCGATGTTGCTCGCCGCGGCCCAGATCGCGACGCCGAGCAGCGCGAACCAGACCAGCAGCATCAGATAACCGCTTTGCGTGCTCGCGCGCCCCTCGCGGCTGCGGTTCAGTGCGGGCGTTCCCGAATCGACCATATTCCCTCCGAATCACTCGATATAAATATGATATCATATTTATATCGAATCGGAGAACAGTCAACGGGATTGCACAAAAGGGGCGTCAAGGGGCCCCGGGGCGGGGAGCGGTCGTCGCTCCGCCGCCCCGGGGGCAGCGCCGGGCGGGTCCGCCGGTCAATATCCCGCGGTCGCCTCGAGGAACCAGATGCGCTGCTCGGTCTCGTCGGCCCAGGCGTCGACGAGACCGCTCGTCGCGATGTCGCCGGCCTTTTCGGCGGCGGCCTTGACCTCCCGGAGCTGACCCAGCAGCGCCTTGTTGTCGGCCGCGAGCGTGCGGACCATCGCATCGGCGGCGACGCCCGCGGCGTCGTCGTCCCTGATCGACTGGCGGCGTCCGATCTCGCCGATCGAGCGCAGCGTCGCGGCGCCATTCTTGCGCACGCGCTCGGCGATCAGGTCGGTGGTGGCGAGGATCTGCGCCGCCTGTTCGTCGAACAACAGGTGGAGCTCGCGGAAATGCGGCCCCTGGACGTGCCAGTGATAATTTTTCGTCTTGAGGTAGAGCGCGAAGCTGTCGGCGAGCAGCGCGTTGAGCGCATCGGCGACGGCGGGCTGATTATGTTCGGGCATGGGATCCCTCCTTTCATCCTGTCCCCCATATAGGGGCACGCGGCCGGGATTTCCCACCGAGGCTTTCGTGCTCAATGATCGAAAAAATCGATTAAAAGCGCATTCTTATCCGAGCAGGCCGAAGGCCGTCATGCCGCTGCGCAACCCCCAGACGATGAGCGCCGCCGCGCTTCCCCAGCGTATGATCCTGGCGGCGCGCGTCGCGGCGAGCCCCGGACCGAAAGCGAGGAAGGGGAGCATCGCGATCATCCAGCCCGCGAAGCCGCCCGCGGCGGCCCAGTGCCCCGCCCCGCTCGTCGCTGCGAGCGCAGCGATCAGCACGTGGCTGCGGTCGCCGAACTGGGCAAGCAGCAACCGCGCCGCGAGCAGCGGCAGCGGCGCCGCGGCGAGCCGCGCCGGATCGGGCCCGAGCCGTCCCGGCCAGAGCAGCGCGGCGGCGGCCGACAGCAAGGCAAAGGCCGCGAAGAGCATCACGACGCCCTGCCCGATCATCGCATTGGCGGCGCTCCCCGCGACCGCCGCGACGACGGCATTGGCGGCGAAGGCCCCTGCCGCGATGGCGAAGACCAGGCGCTGCTCGCCGCGCGCCGCGAGCAGCGCGGCGAGCAATGCACCGCCGCGCCCGTCGGCGTTGGCGAGCGCCACCGCGACGAGCGCGAGCATGATGGCATCCATTCGGGCGACTTTCGGACGGCGGTCAGTGACCCAGCCGCATCGCGACCGAGGCAAGCCAGGCCTCGTGCGCCGACGCCGGCATCGCGCCCTGCGGCACCGTCGCGGCGTCGCTCATCGCGTCGAGATAGGTCAGGATCGCGGCGCGGTGGCCGCCCGACGCGACCGCCGATTCGAGCCGGCTCGCCAGCGTCTCGACCGCGGCGAAACCATTGTCGCGCGCGAGGCAGCGGATATCGTCGATCCCCTGGACGATCTGCGTCAGCGCGCAATGCGGCAGTGCTTCGGCAAGCGCGCCGATCTGGCCGGTAATCTGGCTGCGGATATCGTGGTTCGGGTCGTTGTGGCTCAGCATGCTGCACCCCCTGTGGTCGGAATGCGAGGATGCGCGCTTTTGGTTAACAGCGCCTTTACGGTCAGCGGTGACCGAGCGCGCCGCCCTGCGCCTGCTTGCAGCGATACATGTCGCGGTCGGCCGCGGCGAGAATGTCCGATTCGCTCATCCCGGTCTGCAGCATCGCGATGCCGAAACAGGCCGAGAGCGAAATCGAACGCCCGTCGTAGAGCGCGGGGGACGCACTCAAAATCTCGCCGAGCCGTGCCACCTGCGCGCGCGCGCCCTCCTCGCTCGACTGGTCGAGGATCAGCCCGAACTCGTCGCCGCCGATCCGCGCCGCGACATCGGTCGCCCGGATCGACGACAGCAGCCGGTCGGCAATCTGCATCAGCGCAAAATCGCCCGCGGCATGCCCGAAACTGTCGTTGATATATTTGAGCTGGTTGACGTCGGCGAACACCACCGCGGCGCTTTCGGCGTGGCGCTCGAAGCGCGCGAGCCGCTGGTGGATCGCGGTCAGGAAATAGCGGCGGTTGAACAGCGGCGTCAGCGTGTCGCGTTCGGACACGCGTTCGAGCTCCGCGACCGCGATCTTGAGGATGCGGTTCTCGCGGCGCAGCGCGTCGCGTTCGCGGCGCAGTTCGCGCAGCTGATCGTCGATGGAGACGACGGGTACAGCGGTCAGCTGGTCGACCGCGATCCGTGCCCCCCCTATGCTGTCCATCAACCGTCCCCGAAAGCGAGCCCTACGCCGCCGGCCCGATGCCGACGATCTCTTGTCGCTCCCCAGCCTAGGGCGGACATCATACCAATCGGTAAACGCCTTGCGGATTTGGCATTTCCCCGCGCCGACCGCGCCGATCCGGGCCGCCCGAGGCGGCTTCCATCTGCCCGAAACAGCGTCTAGGGGGAGGGTCGGCGATGACTCGCCGGGGCAGGAGGGAAGAAGCATGACCGAAGCGCCGCCGCTCGTTGGCGTAATCATGGGCAGCCAGTCGGACTGGCCAACCATGGCGCATGCGGTCCAGATTCTCGAAGCCCTCGGCATCGCGCACGAAGTGCGCATCGTCTCTGCCCACCGCACGCCCGACCGGCTGATCGACTATGCCAGGAGCGCCGCGGCGCGCGGGCTGAAGGCGATCGTCGCGGGCGCCGGCGGCGCCGCGCACCTGCCCGGCATGGTCGCATCGATGACGCGCATCCCGGTGCTTGGCGTGCCCGTCCAGTCGGCCGCGCTCAACGGCGTCGACAGCCTCTATTCGATCGTCCAGATGCCCGGCGGCATCCCGGTGGCGACCTTTGCCATCGGCAAGGCGGGCGCCACCAACGCCGGCCTGTTCGCCGCCGCGCTGCTCGCGAACGAGGACGCGGACCTCGCGGCAAGGCTCGACGCCTGGCGCATCGCGCAGTCGGAGAGCGTCGCCCCTACCCCCGTCCGGGAAGGCTGACCCCTTGCTGCCTCCCGGTTCGACGATCGGCATCCTCGGCGGCGGCCAGCTCGGCCGCATGCTCGCCGTCGCCGCCGCGCAACTGGGCTACAAGGTCCATATCTATGCGCCCGACGCCGAAAGCGTCGCCGCTGAGGTCACCGCGCACCACAGCCAGGCGGCATGGGACGATGAATCGCGGCTCGCCGCCTTCGCCGCGGCCTGCGACATCGTCACCTTCGAATTCGAGAATGTCCCGGTCGATACCGTCCGCTTCCTGTCGGGCCATGTCGCGGTGCATCCGGGCGCGCGCGGCCTGCAGGTCGCGCAGGACCGCCTTGCCGAAAAGAATTTCGTCGCCGGGCTCGGCGGACGCACCGCCCCCTTCGCCGCGGTGCCCGACCGCGCCGCGCTCGACGCCGCGCTGGCGGCGATCGGCGCCCCCGCGATCCTCAAGACGGTGCGCATGGGCTATGACGGCAAGGGCCAGGCCCGCCTCGCGGCGGCCGCCGATGCCGATGCGGCGTGGGACGCGGTCGGCCGCCACGCCGCGATCCTCGAAGGCTTCGTCCGCTTCGCGCATGAATTTTCGGTCATCCTCGTCCGCGGCATCGACGGCGAGATCCGCAGCTGGGATTCGACAGTCAACGTCCACGAAAACGGCATCTTGGCGACCGCCAGCCTGCCGCCGCCGCCAATCGTCACCGACCAGCAGGACGAAGCGCGCGCGATGATGGCCGCGATCGCGGCCGAGCTCGACTATGTCGGGGTGCTCACCGGCGAATTTTTCGCCACCGAAGACGGCCCCGTCTTCAACGAGATGGCGCCGCGCGTCCACAACAGCGGCCACTGGACGATCGAGGGCGCAGTAACGAGCCAGTTCGAGAATCACATCCGCGCGATCGCCGGGCTGCCGCTCGGCAGCACCGCGACGCGCGCGCTGCCCGTGGTCATGCGCAACCTGATCGGCGCCGACATCGCGGCGATCCCCGCGCTGCTCGCCGACGAGAATTGCCGCGTCCATCATTACAGCAAGACCGAGGTGCGCGAGGGCCGCAAGCTGGGCCATGCGACATGGGCGGGCTTTGCCCCCGGAGCGGAAACCGCGGCATGAACCATCCCGAAATCACGCTGATCGTCGCGCGCGCCGCGAACGGCGTCATCGGTGCGGACGGCAAGATGCCATGGCACCTGCCCGCCGACCTCCGCCGTTTCAAGCAGCTGACGATGGGCCGCCCGATGATCATGGGGCGCAAGACCTTCGACAGCCTGCCCGCGGTGCTCGAAGGACGCCGCCACATCGTGCTCACCCGCGACGCCGACTGGCAGGAGGAAGGCGCCGAGCCCGTCGCCACGATCGAGGAAGCGCTGCGCCGCGCCAATGCCCCGCATGTGATGGTGATCGGCGGCGCCGAAATCTATCGCCTGTTCCTGCCGCTTGCCGACCGCATCGAGCTGACCGAGGTCGCGAGCACCCCCGCGGGCGACGCGGTGATCGCGGCGCCCGACCCCGCCGACTGGCGCGAAGTGGCGCGCGAAAGCCACCCTGCCGACGACGCCGGCCGCCCGGCGTACCACTTCGTCACCCTCGTCCGGAGATAGAAGATGCGCCGCTGGATTCTGAGCCTGCTTGTCGTGATCGCGCTGGGCGCGGCGGCCTTTTTCACCCTCGCCCCCGGAATGATCGAACGCGGGCTCAACCAGATCGACGGCAAGCCGCTGCCCGCGGTGAGCGCGCGGGCGAAAGCGCTCCACGATACGCTGACCATCGTCGACCTGCACAGCGACAGCCTGCTGTGGAGCCGCGATTTCCTGAAGCGCGCCGACCGCGGCCACATGGACCTGCCGCGGCTCGAACAGGGCCATGTCGCACTGCAGGTGCTCGCGAGCACGACCAAGTCGCCCAAGGGCCAGAATTACGACGCGAACAGCGGCGACAGCGACAATATCACCGGGCTTGTCATCGCGCAGCTCCAGCCGATGCGGACGTGGAATTCGCTGCTCGAACGTTCGCTGTGGCACGCGGCCAAGCTCGACCGCGCTGCGGCGGGGTCGGACGGCAAGCTGCGCGGCGTCCGGGCGCCCGAGGATATCCCCGCGCTTCTCGCGGCGCGGCGCGGCAAGCCGCTCACCACCGGCGCGATGCTCAGCATCGAGGGGCTGCACAATCTCGAAGGCGACATCGCCAACCTCGACAAGCTCTACGCCGCGGGCTTCCGCATGGCGGGGCTCACCCATTTCTTCGACAATGACCTCGCGGGATCGATGCACGGGCTGAAAAAGGGCGGGCTCACCTCGCTCGGCCGGCAGGTCGTCGGTGCGATGGAGGCGAAGGGCATGATCGTCGACATCGCGCATTGCAGCCAGGCGTGCGTCGCCGACATCCTGAAAATGGCGCGCCGCCCGGTGGTGTCGAGCCACGGCGGGGTGCAGGCGACGTGCAAGGTCAACCGCAACCTCTCCGACGAGCAGATTCGCGGGGTCGCCGCGACGGGCGGGCTGGTCGGCATCGGCTATTGGGATGCCGCCGTGTGCGACACCTCGCCCGCGAGCATCGCGAGCGCGATGAAGCATGTCCGCGATCTCGTCGGCATCGACCATGTCGCGCTCGGCAGCGACTATGACGGTGCCACCACCGTGCGTTTCGACACCTCGCAGCTCGTGCAGGTCACGCAGGCGCTGATCGATGCGGGCTTCACCGACGACGAGATCCGCGCCGCGATGGGCGGCAACGCGATCCGCGTGCTCGGCGCGGGGATCGTCCCGCTGACCCCGCCGCCCTCGATTTCGGCGCCATGATCCGCCTCGACGGCCACCAGCGCATCGAGGGCGATCTGCGCGGCGGGGTGATCGCGCTCGGCAATTTCGACGGCTTCCACGCCGGGCATCAGGCGGTCGTCGGCCGCGCCGTGCGCCATGCACGCGACGAGGGCCGCCCCGCGATCGTCGCGACCTTCGATCCGCACCCGGTGCGCTTCTTCAAACCCGACGCCGCGCCCTTCCGCCTCACCACGCTCGACCAGCGGCAGGAATTGTTCGCCGCGGCGGGCGCCGACGCGATGCTCGTGCTGCCCTTCGACGCCGCGCTCGCGGGAACGCGCGCCGAGGATTTCATCACCGACCTGCTGCTCGGCCGCTTCGGCGCCGCGGGCGTCGTCACCGGCGCCGACTTCACCTTCGGCAAGGGCCGCGGCGGCGACGTCGTGACGCTCGCCGACCACGCCCGCCGCCTCGGCTTCTTCACCGAAATGGTGTCGCCGGTCGACGACGCCGACGAAACCATCTCGTCGAGCCGCATCCGCGACGCGCTTCAGGCGGGCGACTGCGCCACCGCGACGCGGCTGCTCACGCGCCCCTTCACGGTGCGCGGGATCGTCCAGCACGGCGACAAGAACGGCCGCCTGCTCGGTTTCCCGACCGCGAACATCGACATGGGCAATTATCTGCGCCCGCGCTACGGCATCTATGCCGTCACCGGGCGCCTGCCCGACGGCCGCATCCTGAAAGGCGCGGCGAATCTCGGCATCCGCCCGAGCTTCGACCCGCCCAAGGAATTGCTCGAACCGCATTTCTTCGACTTCGCGGGCGATCTCTACGGGCAGGAGATCGACGTCGCCTTCCACGCCTTCATCCGGCCGGAGGCGAAGTTCGACGACATGGACGCACTGATGGCGCAGATCGCGGCGGACTGCGACGCGGCGAAGGAACTGCTCGCCGACCTGTAACATCATCGTCGCCCCGGCCTCGATCCGGGGGATCGACCCGGGGGGGATATATGAACGACGCGAACGACGACTGGGCCGAAGCGCTCGAAGGGCCGAAGAAAAAGCCGATGAAACGGCGCACCGCGGTCTTCCTCTGGCTCTTCGCCGGCTTCGTCGCCTGGGCGGTGCTCAGCAACGCGAGCTGGCTCGCGCCCGACCCGGTCGGCAAGCCCAAACTGATCGCGCACCGCGGCGTCTATCACCTCTACGACAAGCGCGCCGCGACCGGCCGCGATACCTGCACCGCGCAGCACATCCGTCCTCCCGCGCACGAGGTGTTCGAAAATACGCCGCAATCGATGCGCCTCGCGGTCGGCTATGGCGCAGCGATGGTCGAGGTCGACGTCGCGCCGACGAAGGACGGGCGCATGGTGCTGTTCCACGACTGGACGGTCGATTGCCGCACCGACGGCAAGGGCGACACGCGCGACCTGACGCTGGCCGAGCTGCAGGCGCTCGACATCGGGCATGGCTATACCGCCGACGGCGGCAAGACCTTTCCGCTGCGCGGCAAGGGCGTCGGGCAGATGCCGACCGTCGAGGACGGCCTCGCCGCGCTCCCCGTCCACCCGATCCTCTTCAACTTCAAGTCGAAGGACGCGCGCGAGGCCGACCAGCTGTTCGCGATCCTGAAAGCATCGGGCCGCGACAGCGCGAAGCTCGGCGACGCCTTTTACGGTGCCGAGGCCCCGGTGCAGCGCATGCGCGAGCTGCTCCCCTCGAACTGGGCGTTCGACCTCAAGACCGAGGGCAAGGCCTGCTCGAAGGACTATGTCGCCTGGGGCTGGACCGGCATCGTGCCCGAAAGCTGCCGGAACGGGGTGATCGCGATCCCCGTCAACTATCAATGGGCCTTCTGGGGCTGGCCCGACCGGCTGATCGCGCGGATGGAGAGCGTCGGCGCGAAGGTCATCGTTTTCGGCCCCTATGAAAAGGGCAAGTCGAACGAGGGGCTGACCACGCCGCAACAGCTCGCGAAGGTCCCCGCGAGCTTCAACGGCTATGTGTGGGTCGAGGACATCCGCGAAATCGGCCCGGCACTGCGCCCGCGGCAGAAATAACGCCTCGAACGCCGTTCGTGTCGAGCGAAGTCGAGACACTCCCGAAGGCGTGCGCTTACGTTGGGCATCTCGACTTCGCTCGATGCGATCGGGAATAGCTGATGACGGCTGTTTGCGCCCGCCCGAATCTGCGCTAAGCGCGCGGGCCATGACCGAAACCACGCCCACCGCCGAACAGCGCGATTATCGCGACACCGTCTTCCTGCCCAAGACCGACTTTCCGATGAAGGCCGGCCTGCCGCAGAAGGAGCCGCTGATTCTGGCGAAATGGATCGCGGGCAATCTGGAAGGGCAGATCCGCGAAGCGCGCCGCGGCCGCGACCAGTTCATCCTCCACGACGGCCCGCCCTACGCCAATGGCGACATGCACATCGGCCATGCCCTCAACCACATCCTGAAGGACATGGTCGTCCGCACCCAGACGCTGAAGGGCAAGGATTCGCCCTATGTCCCCGGCTGGGACTGCCACGGCCTGCCGATCGAGTGGAAGGTCGAGGAGCAGTATCGCAAGAAAAAGCTGAACAAGGACGAGGTTCCGGTCGAGGAATTCCGCGCCGAATGCCGCGCCTATGCGCAGCATTGGGTCGACACCCAGCGCGAACAGCTGAAGCGCCTCGGCATCGGCGGCGACTGGGACCATCCGTACCTCACGATGGATTATGAGGCCGAAGCCACCATCGTCCGCGAACTGCTCAAATTCGCCGCCAACGACATGCTCTATCGCGGCGCCAAGCCGGTGATGTGGTCGCCGGTCGAAAAGACCGCGCTCGCCGAGGCCGAGATCGAATATGAGGATATCGTCTCGACCCAGATCGACGTGGCTTTTCAGATCGTGGAAAGCCCCATCGCCGACCTCGAAGGCGCCAATGCGGTAATCTGGACGACAACCCCGTGGACGATCCCGGTCAACCAGGCCTTGGCCTATGGGCCGGACATCGAATATGTTCTGGCAAGCCCCCTCCTCACGGGCGGCGACGAGGCCGCTTGGAACGTCATTCACGCACACCCGCTGTATAATGGCTGGTTTGACAGGCCGGTACTGATCGCCGCCGATCTGGTGGAAGCCTTCAAGGCCCGTGTGAACGCTTCACTCAAGACCATCGATTTGAGCGACGTGGGCTCCCCGCGTGTTGATTTCGATCTGGATTTTGGCCCGGAAGACCGCTTCAAAGGCTCCGACCTAGCCGGCACCATCGCCCGCCACCCGATGCACGCGCTCGGCGGCTTCTTCGCGCGCCCCCGCCCCTTCCTCGCGGGCGATTTCGTCACCACCGACAGCGGCACCGGCCTTGTCCATATGTCGCCCGACCATGGCGAGGACGACTTCGACCTCTGCAAGGCGAACGGGCTCGACCCCGTGTTCGCGGTCGAGGGCGACGGCAAATATCGCGAGGACTGGGGCTGGCTCGGCGGCCAGGGATCGGTGATCAACCCCAAGTTCAACGCCCCCGACGGCCCGATCTGCTCGGACCTGCGCGAAGCGGGTGGCCTGCTCGCGGCCAGCGCCGATTACAAGCACAGCTATCCGCACAGCTGGCGCTCGAAAGCCAAGGTCATCTATCGCTGCACCCCGCAATGGTTCGTGCCGATGGACAAGGTAATGACCCATATCGAGCCCAAGTCGCGCGGCGAAAAGCGCTGGGAGTCCGAAGGCGGCGCGATCAACCCCGCCGAGGAAGCGCTGTGCGCCGCGCCGACGCTGCGGCAGGCGGCGATGCAGGCGATCGACGACACGCGCTTCGTCCCCGCCAAGGGCCGCAACCGCATCGGATCGATGGTCGAGGGCCGCCCCGACTGGGTGCTGAGCCGCCAGCGCGCGTGGGGTGTGCCGATCACGCTCTTCGTCGACCGCAAGACCGGCCATTATCTCAACGACCCGCTGGTCAACGACCGCATCGTCGCGGCGGTGAAGGAAGGCGGCGTCGACGCGTGGAGCGACGCGCGCGCGCAGGAATATCTGGGCGACGCCTATGACGCCGCGAATTACGAACGCATCACCGACATTCTCGACGTCTGGTTCGATTCGGGCTGCACCCACGCCTTCGTCCTCGAAAGCGGCCGCTGGCCCGCGCTCGTCCGCCACGACGGCTCGACGCACAGCGCCGACCTGTACCTCGAAGGCAGCGACCAGCATCGCGGCTGGTTCCAGTCGTCGCTGCTCGAAAGCTGCGGGACGCGCGGACAGGCGCCGTACAAGGCGGTGCTGACGCACGGCTTCACGATGGACGCCAAAGGCTTCAAGATGTCGAAGTCGCTCGGCAACACGATCAGCCCGATCGACCTGATGCGCGACTATGGCGCCGACATCCTCCGCCTGTGGGCGCTGTCGGTCGACTTCACCGAAGACCACCGCATCGGCAAGGAAATCCTCACCGGGGTCGCCGACCAGTATCGCAAGCTGCGCAACACCTTCCGCTATTTGCTCGGCGCGCTCGACGGGTTCGGCGAGGAGGAGCGCGTCACCGACGTCGCGGCGATGCCCGAGCTCGAACGCTATATGCTCTCGCTCCTCGCCGACCTCGACGCGAAGCTGGCGCAGGCGGTCGATGATTTCGACTATAACGCCTACACGCGCCTGCTCGCCGATTTCTGCAACGAGGATCTGTCGGCCTTCTATTTCGACATCCGCAAGGACGTCCTCTACTGCGACCTCGGCCCCGCCGCGCCGCTCGGCACCGACACCCGCCGCGCGTACAGGAGCGTGCTCGACATATTGTTCCACGCGCTGGTGCGCTACGCCGCGCCGGTGCTGGTGTTCACGGCCGAGGAAGTCTGGGGCACGCGTTATCCCGATGCGGGCAGCGTGCATCTGCTCGAATGGCCGACGGTCGAGGCGCGCTGGAACGACAGCGCGCTCGCCGCGAAATGGGCCGGCGTCCGTACCCAGCGCGAAGCCGTGACCGAGGCGATCGAGCCCTATCGCCGCGAAAAGACGATTCGTTCGAGTCTGGAGGCCGAGGTCACAATCCCCGATCCGGCCCTCGACCCGGCGGCGCTCGAAGAGGTGTTCATCGTGTCGGTCGCCCGCGCGGGCGATGCGCTCACCGTCACCCGCACCGAAAACCACAAATGCGGCCGCTGCTGGCGCCACCTGCCCGAGGTCGAGGCCGACGGCACCTTGTGCAATCGCTGCGACACGGTATTGACCGCCGCATGATAGCCAAGCGCTCCCCGCACCTGCGGTTCGGCCTGATCTTTGCCGCGATCGCCTTTCTGCTCGACCAGGTGTCGAAGTGGGTGATCATCACCCCGCTGTCGCTCGAGGCGAAGCGCGTCGTCACCATCCTGCCCTTTTTCGACCTGCGCTGGGCTGAAAATTGCGGCATTTCGCTGTCGATGTTCGCGAATTGCACCGACACGACGCGCTGGACGCTCGTCGCCGTCACCGGGCTGGTCGCGGGCGCGGTCGCGATCTGGATGACGCGCGAACAGGCGAAGGGCGACGTGATCGCGCTCGCGATGATCCTCGGCGGCGCGCTCGGCAATATCGTCGATCGCACCCGCTACGGCTATGTCGTCGATTTCGCCGACCTGCACATCGGCGAATTCCGCCCCTTCATGATCTTCAACGTCGCCGACGCGTGCATCACCATCGGCGTGCTTTTGCTGGTTGCGCGCGCGCTGCTCTTGGGCGAAAAGACGCCCGAGGCTGGCGACACGCCGGCCGCCGATTAACGGGGCGCATCAGGAGTTTTATACGTGAACCGGACCACCGCCATCCTCGCTGCCGCCCTGGCCGCATCGACGCTTTCGGCCTGCGGGTCGAACAATCTGTTCAGCCGCGACCGCCCCGACGAGATGCGCGTGTCGCGTCAGGCGCCGCTGATCGTGCCTCCCGACTTTTCGCTGACCCCGCCCGCCCCGGGCGCCGCGCGTCCCGGCGGTGAAACCACTGCCGAACAGACGCTGCGCGCGCTGTTCGGCGGCGCCGCGCCGCGCAGCCCGACCGAGGCCGCGGTGATCGGCAGCGCCGACGGCAACCGCGCCGACCCCGGCATCCGCAGCCAGGTCGGCAGCCCCGACACGCAGGTCGTCGACAAGGGCCTCGTCACCCGCGACATCCTCGTCGCCCCCGAAGGCGACGGCCGCGACGCGCAGGCGGCGGTCCCGGGCGCGTAAGGCGCCGGCGAAATCGATTGGAAAGGGCCCGGCATCGCCCGGGCCTTTTTCATTCGGGTTCAGGCGAACGCCAGCGAAACGAGCGAAAAGGCGACCACCCCCTCGACCATCGCGCGCGAGGCGTGAAGCGCGGCGCGCCGGTAGCGCACGCGCAGATGCTGCGCGAACCACAAGATCTGCAAGGTCCCGAACCACAGCAGCGCGAAGACAAGCAACATGAGGCCCGCGAGCTTCCATTCGAACGCCTCCAGCCGCATCAGGATCGACGACAGCCCGACCATCAGCGCAAAGGGCGCAGTGGCATAGCATTGGCTGTAAAAGGGTGGCTTCAGCGGCACGCGGTCGAGCTTCACATGCCGCGCGCGCACCAGCCGCGCCGCCATCACCAGCGGAAAGATGCTGAAGAAGGCGACGCGCAGCAGGATGAAGGTCGAATCGTCGTCGACCAGCCCGCCGAGCCCGGTCTTGTCGAGCACCACCGCGCTCTGGCCGACGAGCGACAGTTCGAGCGCGTGGCTGAGCACGAGCGTCAGCAGCAGGAACAAGGGTGGCGACAGCGTGTCGCTATATTGCCGCTCGGCCGGATCGCCGAGTTCGGCGTCCGAATAATCCATCATCCTGAGCGGATGACGCAGCGTGCGCCAAAGCGTGACCGGGTAGAAGACCAGCCACGACATGACCTCGTAGAGAAGCTCGTCGAGCTGCTGGATCAGCTTCAGGAAGTCCATGCCGCGCCCCCTGCCCCGGCCGGGCGTTCAGACTAGGCCCGCGCGCCGGCCTCCTCGACCCCCGCGCTGTTGTGGCGCAGCGCCTTCAGCACGCAATCGACGATCTGCGGCGCGTTGAGTCCCGCCTCGTCATATTGTTTGTCGGGCGAATCCTGATCCTGGAACGCGTCGGGCAGGCGCATCGTGCGGAGCTTCAGCCCCGCGTCGATCAGCCCCTCGTCGCTCGCCAGCGTCAGCACATGCGCGCCGAGGCCGCCGACGCTATTCTCCTCGATCGTCACGCACACCTCGTGGTTCGCGAGCGTCTTGCGGATCAGCTCCTCGTCGAGCGGTTTGGCGAAGCGCAGGTCGATCACGCTGGTGGAAAGCCCGCGCGCTTCCAAGGTGTCGGCGGCTTTCAGCGCCTCGGCGAGCCGCGTGCCGAGCGACAGGATCGCGACGGTCTTGCCGCTGCGCACGACGCGCCCCTTGCCGATTTCGAGCTTTTGCGGAACCTCGGGCAGCGGCACCCCGGTGCCGTTGCCGCGCGGGTAGCGGAAGGCGATCGGGCCGGCGTCATATTCGGCGGCGGTGTAGGTCATGTGGACCAGCTCGGCCTCGTCGGCGGCCGCCATCACCACCATGTTCGGCAAGGTCGCGAGATAGGTGACGTCGAACGATCCGGCGTGGGTCGATCCGTCGGCGCCGACGAGCCCCGCGCGGTCGATCGCGAAGCGCACCGGGAGGTTCTGGATCGCGACGTCATGCACGACCTGGTCGTAGGCGCGCTGGAGGAAGGTCGAATAGATCGCCGCGAACGGGCGCATCCCCTGCGCCGCGAGCCCCGCGGCAAAGGTCACCGCATGCTGTTCGGCGATGCCGACGTCGAAGGTCCGGTCGGGGTGCGCCTTCGCGAACTTGTCGACCCCGGTCCCCGACGGCATCGCGGCGGTGATCGCGACGATGCGCTTGTCGGTGTCGGCGAGCTTCGCGAGCGTTTCGCCGAAGACATTCTGGTACGCGGGCGGTCCCGGCGGCGCCTTGGCCTGCACCCCGGTGATCACGTCGAATTTCTGGACGCCGTGATATTTGTCGGCGGCCGCCTCGGCGGGGGCATAGCCCTTGCCCTTCTTGGTCACCGCATGGATCAGCACCGGGCCGTGGTCGCTGTCGCGGACATTTTCGAGCACCGGGATCAGATGCTCGAGATTATGCCCGTCGATCGGCCCGACATAATAGAAACCGAGTTCCTCGAAGAGCGTCCCGCCCATCGCCATGCCGCGCGCGAACTCGTCGGTCTTCTTCGCTGCCTTGTGCAGCGGTTCGGGAAGCCGCCGGGCAAAGCGCCGCGCGATCTCGCGCAGCTCGACGAAGGGCCGCGACGACACCAGTTTCGCGAGATAGGCCGAGAGACCTCCAACGGGGGGAGCAATCGACATGTCGTTGTCGTTGAGGATGACGATCAGCCGGTTGCCCGCCGCGGCGGCGTTGTTCATCGCCTCATAGGCCATGCCCGCCGACATCGATCCGTCGCCGATCACCGCGATCGCGCGGCCGGGTTCGCCCTTGATCTTGTTGGCGATCGCAAAGCCCAGCGCGGCGCTGATCGAGGTCGAGCTGTGCGCGGCGCCGAACGGATCATATTCGCTCTCGCTGCGCTTGGTGAAGCCCGACAGCCCGCCGCCGGTGCGCAGGGTGCGGATGCGGTCGCGGCGCCCGGTGATGATCTTGTGCGGATAGCATTGGTGCCCGACGTCCCACACGATCTTGTCGCGCGGGGTGTCGAACACATAGTGGAGCGCCACGGTCAGTTCGACCACGCCCAGCCCCGACCCGAGGTGCCCGCCGGTGGTGCCGACGGCGCTGATCATCTCGGCGCGCAGTTCGTCGGCGAACGGACGGAGGTCTTCGGGCTTCAGCTTGCGGAGGTCGGCGGGGACATCCACCGTGTCGAGCAGCGGTGTTGACGGGCGGTCGGTCATGCCCCCGGTCATAAAGATAAGCGCCGAAACTGTCGAACGAAAAGGGGCAAGCGCCCTCCCGGTCAGCGCGCGCCCGCGGCCTCGCGGATATCGCCGGTCAGCCGCCAGCAATCGATGGTGCGCTCGAATTCCAGCCGCCCGCCGGGCCCGGTCTTTTCGATCAGCGTCCCCGGCCCGTCGCCCTCGCCGGGCTCGAAACGCCCCGGCACCCAGTCGACGCGCGCGCCGTCGTCGGCGAGCGTGCCGAAATCGACCGCGACATAGTCGAGCCGCGCCGGGTCGCCCTCGACGTCGAAGCGGCGCGCCGAGGCGCCGGTGACATAGCTGTAGTCGATCATCACGATCGGAAAATCGTCGCGCGCCAGATAGAGATCGGCGGCTTCCTCGCGCGCGCTGTCCGCGGCGCCCGTGACGACCATCAGCGCGGTATAGCGCGCGCGCACCGCCGCACTATTGGCATAGGGCCACAGAAAGGCGGGAAAGTCGCCGCTCGCGCATGCGTTTTCGGCCTCGGTCAGGAAGAAACGGTCGCTCTCGCTCACGGCATCGTCGGCCGCCGCGACGCCGGGCACCGCCGCGCCGAGCGCCGCCGCCACGATCAGAACCAGCCGTTTATCGATCCGCATCGTCATCCCCGTTCTTCTCCGTATCACCCGGCGCCGCACGCGCCGCGGTTTCGACCTGCGCATAGAGGCCGCGCACCATCAGGTCGGTGAACACCAGCATCACCCCGATCATCCCGACGAGCAGCGCGACCGCCGCGACCGGAAAGGGGCCGATGCTCGCGACCAGCCCGCGCCGCATCGCCACCGCGAGCAGCAGCGCGGCCGCCATCAGCGCATAGCCGACCCATCGTCCCGCGCGGGTCATTCGCCGCCCTCTTCTTGTCTGCGCCGGTGCCGCTGCATGCGTCCTCCTTCTCGGCGCCGCGCATAGCGCGCCGCGCGCGCCGAGTCAGCCGCCATCGACACCCCAGGGATTGTCGCGCCATTTCGGGCGGAAACTGCCGTCCTGCGGCAGCAACCCGGCCCTGTCCCGACGACGGCAATCGGGGCTCGGCCCGACGCACTGGCCGCCGGCCATCGGGTAATAACCATTGTGGCTGCCGCCATCGACCGGCATCGCGACCCCTTCGGGGATGATGAAATTGCGCGCACGCGCGCCGTTCATGCCCTCTGGAACGGTAAAGCCGCGCAGCACCACATAGGTGTCGCCGGTGCGCAGATAGTCGGAGACGAAGGGGGCGAGCCGCGACGAGCGCAGCTGCGCGCTCGCCTTTGCGTTCCACGCGGCGATATCGGCGCCGGTCGCGAGGCGGATCGCGCCGCCCGCCACCAGCGCGTTCACCGCCTCGATCCCCGGGCGGCGATCGGGCCGGTCCGCGGTCCGCCGCGCCTCGTCGGGATCGACCGGGCGCGGATCGTCGAGCGCCAGCCGCGCCGTGCTGTACGCGCCCGCGAAATGCGCGATCGGCAGGCCCACGGCGTCGGTCACCTGCGCGTCGAGCGCTTCGAGTTCGAGCCCGCCCTCGTGCACCGAAAGCGGCTCGCCGCAGGCGGCCGGTGCACCGTCCGGCGCCGCCTCGCGGTCGTCGGCGCGGCGGAGCGCGACATGGCGCACCGGCAGCGCTGCGGGCGCCCCCGCGAGCTCCGACCGATAATAGCCATAGACGATCACCCCGCGCAGGTCGTTCGCCGCGACCGCCGACACGTCCCAGATCACCGGCTCGTACGACGACAGTATCAGCACTTCGGGGCCGGAATCGTCGCGCGTTTCCACCTGTACGCGCATCGGGCGATGCTCGTCCGCGCGACGCTCGCGCTCGCCGGGTCCGGGTGCGCCTTCATAGACCCCGAACAGGCTCACCACCGTTTCGACCGGCAGCGATGTGTCGAGGCAGCGCGAGGTCACCGTCTTGCCCGACAGCGGCGGCGGCCCCGACGAACAGCCCGCGACCAGCGCGAGGAGCAGCGCCGTCCCGGCGCCGACAAACGGCCCTGCATCCCTGTTCCGCCGCATCTCGCGCTCCCTGTCCGGTCGCGGCCGGATTAGGGCCGGGAAACGAAAAAGCGGTTAAGCCGCACCGCAACCGAATGGCCGCTCGCGAATATCCATGAGGACGCGCCGCGCCGATGACAGGACCAAAGCTTTGCATCGGCCCGGCAATCCCTTACACCCCGTGCAAGAGGGGCAAGACCACAGGAACCGACGGATATGCCGATTCCCGCCCGTTTCACGCGCCGCGCCGCGCCGGCGCTGCTGCTGTTCGCCGCGGCACCCGCGCAGGCGGAGGACGCGCCGCTCGACTATGACCTGGCCGCGCTCGGCGCCGAGCTCGCCCCCGGCGTCCGCGGCCCGGCCCCGCGCCCTGCGACCGCGCACGCGCAGGACAGCCAGATCGACGAGAATATCCTGCTCCCCGCCGCGGGACCCGAGGGCGACGAGGATCATAAATGGGCGCGCGACTATGTCGCGATCGCGGGCGGGGTGCTCACCGCGCCGAGCTACAGCGGGTCGGACGAGCGCGTCGTGCTGCCCGCCTTCTACCTGCGCGGCCGCGTGTCGGGTTTCTCATTCTCGACGCGCGGCACCAATTTCCAGGTCGACCTGATCCGCCAGCGGCGCGGACAAAAGACCGACTTCAAGTTCGGCCCGGTCATCAGCCTGCGCAACAACCGCACCGGCCGGATCAAGGACCCGCAGGTCGAAGCGCTCGGCGAGCGCAAGATGGCGGTCGAGGTCGGCATCGCCACCGGCATCACCCACACCGGCGTCGTCACCAGCGGCTACGACCAGGTCGGTTTCCGCCTCGTCGGCCTCTACGACATCTCGGGCCGCCACCGCAGCTGGGCGCTCTCGCCGACGGTCGAATATGGCACCCCGCTGTCGAAGCGCGCCTATGTCGGCCTGTCGGCATCGATGAACATCTATGGCAAGGGGTTCGGCCGCTATTATTTCGACATCGACCCGGTCGGCGCCGCCGCGAGCGGCCTCCCCGTCTATTCGGACGCCGGGCGCAAGATCACCGCGGGCAAATATACGATCGGGGTCGCGGGGGCCTATGGCCTGTCGGGCGACCTCCGCAAGGGGTTCGTGCTGATCGCCGGCGCCCAGTACGGCCGCATGCTCGGCCGCTATGCCGATTCGCCGATCGTGGCGGAGGCGGGCGACGCCGACCAGTGGCTCGGCGGGGTCGGGATTGCCTACCAGTTCTGACGGGACCCCGCGGGTCCGGTCGTCGATTCGGGGGGACAAAACGTGGAGGAAGACCGGATATTGCACTTCGTGCCGTGGTTTTTCACGGGCATCGGGCTGCTCTTCGCCGCGATCGGGCTGGGCATGGCGAAAAGCGAAATGCGCGGCCGCCGCTGGCACGAGGTGGAAGGGCGCATCGTCGGCCACGACAGCCACTGGACCACCGACAGCGACGGCGACCGCACCTTGATGCACACCGCGACGATCGAATACCGGTTCGCGGGCGTGACGAAACAGATCCCCGACAGCCTGTCGACCAACCATCCGAGGCCCGTCGGCAGCGTGATGCGCGTCCGCTACAATCCCGACGATCCCGACGACGTCATGGTGTGGGCGCCGCTGCGCAACGGCCTTTTTATCGGCCTGTTCGCAGGACTCGGATCGCTTTTCGCCATCATCGGCGGCGTCTGGATCGCGCTGCGCTGACCCGTCAGCCCAGCCCCGCCAGCCGCAGCCGGAGCTTCATCGCGTCGATCAGCAGCCGCAAGGCGGGCAACCGCGCGCGCGACGGTTCGAACAGCAGGTGGACCGGCAGCGGGTCGGGCTGTTCGTCCGGCAGCAGCGCGATCAGCCGCCCGGCGTCGAGCGCGTCGAGCAGCTGGTAGCTCAGCAGGTTCGCGATCCCCAGCCCCGCCTCGGCCGCAGCGAGCGCGCCGTCGACGGTGTTGATCGTCAGCCGCGGCCGGGCCAGCCGCCAGCGCGCCGCCTTCAGCCGCCACTCGCCCGCCGCGCGCGGTCCCGTCGTCGCGATCAGCGCATGCTCCGCAAGGTCGGCGACCGTCCGCGGCGCGCCGTGCCGCGCGAGATAGGCGGGACTCGCGACGAGCATCTGGCGCACGCTGCCGACGCGCACCGCCTTGAGCGCCGAATCGGCGAGCGACCCGATCCGCAGCGCGGCGTCGATCCCCTCCTCGACGATGCGGACGTTGCGGTCGACCAGCATCAGCCGCACCGCGAGGTCGCGATGCTGGTCGAGCAGCGCGGCGACCACCGGCAGCAGGTGCAGCCGCCCGAACATCACCGGCGCGGTCAGATAGAGCTGGCCGCGCGGTTCGGCCTCGGCGCCGCGCGCCGCGCGCTCGGCCTCGGCAAGGTCGGCGAGGATGCGCCGCGCCTCGCCGAGGAAAGCCGCGCCCGCATCGGTGAGCGCGACCGCGCGCGTCGAGCGGTGGAACAGCCGCGTGCCGAGCCGCGCCTCGAGCGCCGCGATGCCGCGCGTCACCGCGGGCGGCGAACTGCCCAGCTTGCGCGCGGCCGCGGCGAAGCCACCTTCGCCCGCGACCGCGACGAACATTTCGAGCGTGACCAGCCGGTCCATCGACTATTCCAGTTTTCGGAACAAACTTGTTCCTGTTTCACCGATTATCACCGCATGAGCAACGCCGTATTGCATCGCAGGCGGACGAAGCGCGGCCCCCTCCCCATGCTTCGTCCGCCCCCGTTCGAAAGGCCCATCCGATGGCGCGCAACTATCTCCACACGATCTTCACCGACGCGGCTCGGACGATGCAGGAACGGCACGGGTCGCGCGCCGCCTATGCCCGCGCCGAAGCCGGCGCCGACGGCACTCCCGACCCCGTCGGCGAGCGCGAAGCGGCGTTCATCGCGGCGCGCGACAGCTTCTACATGGCGAGCGTCACGCCCGCGGGGTGGCCCTATATGCAGCACCGCGGCGGCCCGCCGGGTTTCCTCCGCCCGCTCGGCGGCAACCGCATCGGCTTTGCCGACTATCGCGGCAACCGCCAGTATATCAGCGCGAGCAACCTTGCCGAAGACCCGCGCGTCGCGCTGTTCCTGATCGACTATCCGGCGCGCGAGCGGCTCAAGCTGCTCGGCCGCGCGCATGCGGTCGAGCTGGCCGACGATCCCGAACTCGTCGCCTCGCTGATGCCCGCGGGCTATCGCGCCATCCCCGAGCGCGCGGTGCTGATCGATGTCGTCGGCTGGGAATGGAATTGCTCGCAGCACATCGTGCCGCGCTTCACCGAAGATCAGATTTCCGCCGCGGTGCGCCCGATGGCCGCCGAACTGGGCCGCCTGCGCGCCGAGCTCGAAGCCCTGCGCGCCGCCGCATCCACCCAGCAGGGAGACGCCCGATGATCATCCTCCACGGCAGCCCGCTGTCGGGCAATACGCACAAGGTGCGCATGGCGCTCGCCTTCCTCGGCCTCGCGTGGGACGAACGGCTCGCCGATGCCGCGGTGCGCCAGTCCGACGCCTATCGCGCGCTCACCCCGATGGCGCAGATCCCGCTGCTGATCGACGGCGACTTCAGCCTGCGCGACAGTCAGGCGATTCTCGTCTGGATCGCCGCGACGCACCGCCCGGGCGAATGGGACGGCCGCACCCCCCGCGAACGCGGCGAGATCGCCGTCTGGTTGTCGCATGCCGCCAACGAGATCGCCAACGGCCCCGCGACGCTGCGGCTCGCGCGGCAGTTCGGGGCGACGATCGCCGAGGAGCACGCCGCCGCGGTCAGCGCGCGCATCCTGCCCGTCGTCGACGCGCATCTCGCGGACCGCGACTGGCTGGTCGGGGATCGCTTGACGATCGCCGATCTCGCCGCCAGCCCCTATCTCGCGCTGGCCGGCGAGGCGGGAATCGACCTTGGCGACTGGCCGCACATCGCCGCCTGGACGCGCCGCATCGCCGCGCTGCCCGGCTTTCCGCCGATGCCCGGCTGGCCCGGCGTCGCAGACGAAAGGACCGCCTGATGCCCACCGTCCATATCCGCATCACCCGCGAGGGAGCGACGCCCGCCCAGAAGGCCGAACTGATCGCCGGGGTCACCGACCTGCTCCGGCGCGTCCTCGACAAGAATCCCGCGACCACCGTCGTCACGATCGACGAGGTCGACCTCGAAAACTGGGGCATCGGCGGGCTGCCCGTGCTCGACTATCGCGCCGCGCAGGCCGCAAAGGTCCCCGCGCGATGACCGCGAACGGCAGCGCCCCCGCCTTCGCCGCGATCATGTTCCTGACCGGGGTCGGCATTCCGATCCTCGCGGCGCTCAACGGCGGCCTCGGCGCGCGGCTCGGCAGCCCGATGGCGGCCTCGATGATCCTGTTCGGGCTCGCCTTCCTCATCGCCACCGCGGGCGCGCTGATGACCGGATCGGTCGGCCAGATCCGCTTTTCGGGGGACATCCCCTTTCATTTCTATTTCGGCGGGCTGTTCGTCGCTTTCTACGTCATCGCGGTGACCTTCATCGCGCCCCGATTCGGGGTCGGCAACGCGATCTTCTTCGTCCTCGTCGGCCAGCTCGCCAGCGCCGCGGTGATCGACCATTTCGGGCTGTTCGGATCGATGCGTTTCCCGATCGACGCCAAACGCATCGCGGGAATCGCGCTGATGGTCGCGGGGGTCTGGCTCGCACGGCGAACGGGGTGACGGCCTAGCGGCGGCGATAGTCCCAGCGCATCGCCTGCGTCCCGTCGAGCCGCGAGATCGTCGCGGTCAGCCCGTCGCCTTCGCGCGCATAATGGATGCGCTGCGGATAATCATGCGCGGCATTTTCGAAGGTCGCGCTGGCGGCGTCGTGGCGGACCAGCGCGAACGCCACCGGCGCCCGCCCGCCGGGCTGCGCGATATAGGCGATCGTGCCGTCGGCGGCGGTTTGCAGCCGCAGATATTCGAACTCGCGCACCGTCTCGCCCCTGCCCGACCGGCTGTGGCCGAGCATCAACCCGCCGCGCGGGCGCGTCCAGCTTTCTTCGGTCCAGCGCCCGTCCGCCTCGCGCACCCAGTCGCCCGCCATCCAGCCGAGGTCGTCGACCCGCGCCGGTTCGCTCGCGGCGAGCAGCAGCATCGACAGCGCCGCGATCATCGTCTTTTTCATATGCGCCTCCCTTTTCCGCCTTTTCGCAGCGGCGCGACGCGCCGTCTTGAACCGACGCGACAATCGGCGTCTAACCCGCACATGGACTATGCCGAGTTCGCCCCGCCCCCCGCGCTTGCCGGCCTCGTCAAGGCGCGCTGGACGCTGGCGGGCGACGGCGACCCCGCCGTCTGGTGCGACCAGCAGGCGACCCCCGACGGCTGCGTCGAACTGATCCGCCGCACGCGCGGGCGCTCGCGCTGGGACGGCGACCAGCCGGCCTGTTTCGCGGTGTGGCTGATCGAACGCCCGACCGGCTTCGCGATCAGCGGCGATGCGAGGTTCGAAGGCCTGCGGCTGTGGCCGTGGGCGTGGCCGCTCGTCGGCGCGCACCCGCTCGCCGCGCTGCGCGGCCGCTGGCTCGCGTGCGACGCGCCGCCGTTCGACCGGATCGAAGCGCGCCTCGCCGCCGAGACCGCGCTCGCCGCCACCGGCACCGCGATCCTGACCGCGCCGAGCGTCGCCGCGATGGGCGACGCGACCGGCCTGGCGCCGCGCGCGCTCCAGCGCTGGTTCGCGCGCCACGTCGGGCTGCCGCCGCGCGCCTGGCTGCGCCTCGCGCGGTTCCAGAAGGCGTTCGAGACGCTGCCCGGCGAGGCCAGCCTGGCGGGTCACGCCGCCGATCGCGGTTACGCCGATCAGGCGCATATGGCGCGCACCTTCCGCACCCTCGCCGGGGTGCCCGCGGGCGAGGCGCGGACGCGCGCGACGGGCCCCTTTCTGCGATAGGGATCCGGGGCTTTCGCCCTAGTCGTCGAGTTCGGCCATGCGCGCCTTGTGGTGGCGCGTGCGCGCGACGATCACCCAGAGCAATATCGCCCAGCCGATGCCGAGGCTGATCCAGCCCCAGCTTTCGGTCGCGAGCGGCCCGATCCGGACCGGCCCGCCGCTCTGCGGCCACGCCCACAGGCCGAGCGAGGCGAAGACGAAGAAAAGCCCGGTCAGGCGCGGGCCGCGCGCGACCGCGCGCAGTTCGCGGCGATAGGCGGCGCGCGCATCGGCGTCGTCGATATGCGGTCGGGTCATGGCGCCATCTGGCGCGTCGGCGGCGTCGCCGCAAGCGGTCAATTTGACGTCGATCAAAGCGGGCTGGCGCGACTCATGCTTTGTCGCCTAGCATCGCACAAAAAGAAGCGAGAGGAGCGGACCCAAATGGCAACAGCGATCCGGGCGGCCGACGCCGCGACACCCACCCCTGCCCCCGCCGGCACCCATGTCGACGTGCTGATCGTCGGCGCGGGCATTTCGGGCATCGGCTCGGCCTTTCACCTGCAACAGCAATGCCCCGGCAAAAGCTACGCGATCCTCGAGATGAAGGAGAGTTTCGGCGGCACGTGGGAAACGCACAAATATCCCGGCGTGCGTTCGGACTCCGATCTCTACACCTTCGGCTACCGCTTCAAGCCATGGGTCGGCGCGCCGATCGCGAGCGGCGCCGAAATCCTCAAATATATGGGCGAGGTAATCGACGAGAGCGGGATCGCGCCGCACATCCGCTACGGCCACCGCATCACCGCCTGCCGCTGGTCGAGCGCCGACAATCGCTGGACGGTCGAGGCGGTGGCGAACGGCAGCCCCGTCGTCTTCACCGCGAACTTCCTATGGATGTGCCAGGGCTATTACGACCATGAAACGCCCTATGTTCCCGACTGGCCGGGCCTGTCAGATTACAAGGGCGCGTTCGTCCACGCGCAGCTCTGGGACCCCGCGACCGACTATGCCGGCAAGCGCATCCTCGTCATCGGATCGGGCGCGACCGCCGCGACCGTCGTCCCCGCCTTCGCCGAAAAGGCGGCGCATGTGACGATGCTCCAGCGCTCGCCGACCTATTTCTTCTGCTCGGAGAACAAGAACGAGCTCGCCGACCGGCTGCGCGAGGTCGGGGTCGACGAACCGACGATCCACCGCGTCGTGCGCCAGCAGATCATGCACGACCAGGACCAGCTCACGCGCCGCTGCCAGAGCGAACCCGATGCCGTGTTCGAGGAGCTGAAGGCGCTGATCCGCGCCTTTTCGGGCGACCCCGATTTCGCCTTCGAACCGCATTTCACGCCGAAATACCGCCCCTGGCAGCAGCGCCTCGCCTTCTGCCCCGAAGGCGACATCTTCAAGGCCGCGACCGCGGGCAAGCTGACCGTCGTCACCGACGCGATCGACCGCTTCACCGAGACCGGGGTGCGCACCGAAGGCGGCACCGAGATCGAGGCCGACCTGATCGTCGCGGCGACGGGCTTCAACCTGCTCGTCATGGGCGGGATCGCGTTCGAGGTCGACGGCAAGCCCGTCGACTGGTCCGATACCGTGACCTATCGCGGCATGATGATGACGGGCGTCCCCAATCTGGCGTGGGTGATGGGCTATTTCCGCGCGAGCTGGACGCTGCGCGTCGACATGATGGGCGATTTCGTCTGCAATCTGCTCAACCACATGGACGATATCGGCGCGCGGAAGGTCGAGGTCGCGCTGCGTCCCGAGGACACCGGCATGGCCATCCTGCCGTGGATCGAGGCCGACAATTTCAATCCCGGCTATCTGATGCGCGGGATCGCCGCGATGCCGCGCCGCGGCGACAAGCCCGAATGGCGCCACAATCAGGATTATTGGGCCGAAAAGGACGCCTTCCCCGACATCGACCTGATGGACGCCGCCTTCGTCTATGACGGCCAGTCGGCAACGGGAAGCTCCGCCGAAAGCGTCGCCGCCGAATAGCGAGAATAGCCGCTGCCGGTTTGCGCCGCCACGAAGCCCCGCGCCGGCGACGCTTCCCCGCCCGCGGGGAGCGGCGAAGCCGGCGTCCGCGGGCGGGGACCGGCCTTCCCGCGAGACCCTATGCCTCCTTGAACCGCGCCCAGATCGGCAGATGGTCCGACGCGCGCGACGCGAGCGCGCTGCGGTGCACGCCGGCTTCGACCGCTTCGAGGTGCGGCGACGCGAAGATGCGGTCGAGCTTGGCGACCGGGCGGCGGCTGTGGAAGCTGTGCCCGGTGTCGACGAGCCGGTGATGCTCGCCGAAATCGGCGAGGCAGCCGCCGCGGTTGCGCCATTCGTTGCAGTCGCCCATCAGGATCGTCGGCAATTGCTCGCCCTCGGCGAGATGGCCCAGGATCGCGCGCGCCTGCTGGCGGCGGCGCAGCCCCGAAATGTCGAGATGCATGCCGACGACGCGCAGCCGCGTGTCGCCGATCCGCACCGTCGCCGCCACCGCGCCGCGCGGTTCGAGCGTCGGCAGGTGAAGCGCGTGGCTTTCCTCGACCACGGCGCCCTTGCGCACCAACAGCGCATTGCCGTGCCAGCCGATCGCATAGGGGCGCCCGTCGAGCAGGTCGACCGGAACGTAGTCGCTATGCTCCTCGAACATGCGGGGCGGGATCGCGCTGGCGCGGGTGCCGAAGCGGCGGTCGGCCTCCTGCAGCGCGACGATATCGGCGTCGAGCTCGCCGAGCACCGACAGCACGCGGCCGGGGTCGCGGCGGCGGTCGAGCCCGATGCCCTTGCGCATATTGTAACTGGCGACCTTGATCATGGGAGAGTCTTGAACGGCCCTTGTTGGCGTTGGTGCCTAGCGTGTCGACGCACCGTCCTTGTTTGTCCTTCAAGAAAGGAAAAACGGTCCTTCGACAAGCTCAGGACGAACGGAGGCGCGGCCGGGTTGCGCCTGGGGCGCTTCAAAGGCTTCGATCAAGGCCTGCGCCTCGACCAGATCCTCGTCCAGCACCATCACGCGCACCGGGATCAGCAGCCCGACGCTTTCGGCGATGTTCATGCCCGCGTCGAAGCAGACCGCGTGCACCCCCGCGCTGTCGAGCCGGCCGCGCAGCAGCTCGGCCTCGGCGCCGTTGGGCAGGCGGACGAGTTCGGCCAGCGCCATCAGCCCGCCTCGCCCGCGATGAACCGGTCGGTGGGGCGCGTCGGCAGGCCGTCGATGCTTTTTGTGCGGCCCTGGAATTTCTCGACCCACGCGGCGGGATCGGCCTGGCGGTGATATTTCTGCAACGTGTCGCGCTCGTGCTGCAATTCCATCATCGGCACGCCCCAGCCGCAGCTCGTCTGCACGCTTTCGATCTCGATCACGAAGATCTGGCGCGTGCCGGGGAGCAGGGTGAAGGGCGCGGCAACCGCCTCCCACTCGGCATCCTGCGGCAGCACCGCCCGCCCGCGGCCATAGAGCCGCAGGATCAGCGCGCTGCGGTCGAAGGCGCAGAACATGATCGTGATCCGCCCGTCGGCCGCCAGATGCGCGTGCGTCTCGTTCCCCGATCCGCCGAAATCGAGCCACGCGACGCGGCGTTCGGACAGGACGCGGAAGGTGTCGGCATAGCCCTTGGGCGACAGGTTGATCCGCCCCCCGGCCGCCGCGGTGGCGGTAAAGAAGACCGGCTGTTTCGCGATGAAGGCGATATGCTTGTCGGTGAGCGTCTCGGTGAATTCGGCCATGGATCAGCGCTCCGCAAGGGGGACGGGCAGGCCTATCACCAATTCCGGCCCTCTTCTATCGCCGCGGCTTCGTCGGGGCGCGTCGCGCGGCCGAGTGCTTCGTTGCGATGCGGGAAACGGCCGAAGCGATCGATGATCGCGAAATGCTTCTGCGCATAGTCGGCGAACATCGGATCGGCGAGCTGGCCCATCAGGCGCAGCGATTCGCGCTGGTCGGCGATCTCCTCGCTATGTTCGAAGGGCAGATAGGCGAACTGGCGCCGGTCGTCGGGCCAGCCCTGGTCCCAGCCGCGCGCGACGATGCCGCGGGCGATCGCGCGCGCGAGGCTGTCGGTCGCGAACGCCTCGGCGTCGCCGCGAAAGATGTTGCGCGGGACCTGGTCGAACAGGATCGCCGCCGCCAGCGCGGTGTCGGGATCGCCCAGAAAGGCGTCGGCGGGCTGCGACCGCAACGCTTCGCGCCAATCGCCCGCCAGATCGCGCACCGCGGCGTCGAAGGCATCGCCGCCGCGATACCAGTCGTCCTGGCCGTGCGTGTCGAACCAGAAGGCAAGCAGCCGCGCCGCCCAGTCGGCGGGCGGCGCGGCGAGGGTGCGGTCGTCGTCGGTCACGCGGCGCTTATTTCTTCGCGCCTTCGGGTTTGCGGTACGGCACGAAGTCGCCGAGCGCGACGAAGCCGCTGTACATGTGGCTGCTGCGATCGCGCAGTTCGAGCGTATCGATGCTGCACAGCTGGCTGCTGCTCGTCTTGAGGACGAGGATATCGTCGTCGTCGAGCGATTCAGCGCCGCTGCGCGGCCGGTTGACCCACAAGGTACTGCCCGAGCGGTAGACGATCGCCGTGCCGTCGATGACGGTCGAGCTGCGCGCCGACGCGAGCGGGATGCACTTCTGGGGTTCACCCGCGACGCGGCCCTCGAGCATCTTCTCAAGCTGCGCTTCGGGCGACAGTTTCTCCTTTGCCGTCGCGGCAGGCGACACCGCAACCGCGGCGGCGGCGATGATGGAAAAAATCAACGGACGCATGGGTAAGACTCCTGTCATTCAACACACACCCTCTGCCGCAGATATAGGAAGGAACGCGTGAACGACAACTGACTCGCCCGCACTTTTCCGCCGGTCAGCAGGCCGAATCGGGCAGCGGAATGCCGAGCGGCCCCTTGCATTTCTTCTTCTTGGGCTTGTCGGCCGGGGTGCTGCTTTCGCCGCCGCCGCTCATCCCGCCCATGCCCCCGAAGTCGGCGCCGACCATCAGCATCGTGTACGAACGGAAGCGCACCTTCGCGGTCCAGTCGATGTTCCATACCGCATTGCCCGCGGGCTTGGGCGGATAGGAGAAATTCGCCTCGGGACCGAAGGCATTGAGGTTGCCGATCATCATCTCGCCCGATGCCTTCTTGACCTCGGCGGGGATCTGGCACGTCGTCTGCGACGGCGGCATCACGATCTTCTTGGTGATCAGATTGGCGACCACCGAGGGGGGCAGCCAGTCCCACAGCCCGCCGCCGAACTCCTTCGTCGCGCTGCTCGTCCACCACACCATGTCGCCGCCGCCCGCGCCGCGGTCCATGCCGCCGATCGTCCACGCCGCATAGCCCGTGGCGTTGGTGACCGGGTTCCAGCGGATCATCACCGATCCGTCGGGCTGGTCGGCGGTCGAGGCCTGGAGCGCGGGCATATAATCCTGCGCCAGCGTGAAATTGATGTCGCTGCCGACATTGCTCGCGACGCGGTGCGCGCCGAGCAGCGAGCTGTCGCGCGCGGGAAATTTGTCCGACTTGCCGTTCGGCCATTCCATATAGGATTTGCTGTTCGACGCCGACACTTCGCGGATCACGGGCACCGCGGTCGAGAAGAGGTTCGGCGGCACCTGCCCCGCCGCGACCTTGGCGAAATCGATGATCACCGGCTGCCCCGGCCCCGCCTTGGCGCCGCAGCCCCAGTAGAGCAGCAGCCGTCCCTTCGGCCGTTCGAATTCGGGGGTATAGTCGCCGGTCTTGCGCTCGGGGCTGATCAGCGGCACCGATTTGCCGAGCTTCGCCTGCGGCAGGAAGAAATGGTCGCCCTTGGGCGGCGGCGCGGTCGGCACCGTGTTCGAACCGAGCCGCAGATAGAGCTGGCGCGCCAGCGCCTTGTCGGGGCCGCCGCCGAACATCATGCTCATCGCGCCGCCCATGCCGCCCTTTCCGCCCCCCATCGCGGCAAAGCCCGACATCGTCGCGGCGTCCATTTCGTAGCGTTCCTTGGGACCCGTGGTCTTCTGCGCCGCGGCCGGCGCGGTCAGCATCGCGGCGATCGCCGCAAGCGAGGCGAACTGGAAAGTCTTGCGCATAAATCCTCCCTGCAACCGGCGGCGGCGCCCCCGGCGGAAAAGTTCATGCGACCCAATTCTTCTCTATGTTTGAGAGCGCTATAGGCGCGAGAACGGCCGACGCCAAGTGATGCGCGTCACAGGGTCGCGTCATTGCGAGCGAAGCGAAGCAATCCAGAGTGTGACAGGCCGCTCCGGATTGCTTCGCTTCGCTCGCAAGGACGATGGAGAGGGGGTCAGGCCGTCCCGCCCACCGTCAGCCCGCCGACCAGCAGCGTCGGCTGCCCGACCCCTGCCGGGACGCTCTGGCCGCCCTTGCCGCACACGCCGATCCCTTCGTCGATCGCCATGTCGTTGCCGATGCCGAGCAATTTGGTGAGCACGCTCGGTCCGTCGCCGATCAGCGTCGCGCCCTTGATCGAGTCGCCCAATTTGCCATTCTCGACCTTGTACGCCTCGGTGCAGCTGAAGACGAACTTGCCCGACACGATGTCGACCTGTCCGCCGCCGAAGCTCTTGGCGAAGATGCCGTTCCTGACGCGGCTCAACAGCTCGGCGGGGTCGTCCTTGCCGCTCTTCATGAAGGTGTTGGTCATTCGCGGCATCGGCGCGTGGGCAAAGCTTTCGCGGCGCCCGTTGCCGGTCGGCGCGACCCCCATCAGCCGCGCGTTGAGCCGGTCCTGCATATAGCCCTTGAGGATGCCGTCCTCGATCAGCACCGTCTCCTGCGTCGGGGTGCCCTCGTCATCGATCGACAGCGAGCCGCGGCGACCGCCGCCTTCGGGGCTTTCGAGGCTGCCGTCGTCGACCACGGTGACGCCGGGCACCGCCACGCGCTCGCCGATGCGGCCCGAAAAGGCGCTCGTGCCCTTGCGGTTGAAATCGCCCTCGAGCCCGTGGCCGACGGCTTCGTGGAGCAGCACGCCCGGCCAGCCGGGGCCGAGCAGCACGGTGAACTCGCCCGCGGGCGCGTCGACCGCGCGCAGGTTGACGAGCGCCTGTGCCAGCGCCTCGTCGATCGCGCGGTTCCACTGCGCGGGTTCGAACAGATGGTCGTACATGTAGCGCCCGCCGAGGCCGAAATAGCCCGATTCGCGGCGGCCATTCTCCTCGACCACGATGCTGACGTTGAGCCGGACGAGCGGGCGGATGTCGGTGGCGAGGAAACCGTCGGCGCGGACGATCTCGACCACCGACCAGCTGCCCGCGAGCGCGACCGAGACCTGCACGACGCGCGGATCGCGCGCGCGCGCGGCGGCGTCGACCTCCTGGCACAGCGCGACCTTCTTCGCGAAGGGGATCAGGTCGAGCGGGTTCGCCTCGTCATAGAGGTGGCGGTTGGTGCGCGGCGGCGGCGCGGCGTGCGGCTGGTTCGCCGGGTCGAGCAGCGCGAGCGTCTCCGCGGCGCGGCGGATCGCGCCGGCGCTGATGTCGCTGGCATGGGCAAAGCCCGTCATCTCGCCCGACACGGCGCGCAGGCCGAAACCCGCGTCGGTCGAATAGTCGGCGGTCTTGAGCCGCCTGTCGTCGAACCCGAAGCTCTCGGTCGCGCGATATTGCAGATAGAGTTCGCCGTCGTCGGCCTTGGCCAGCGCCTCGCGCGCGAGCTTCTGCGCCAGATCGGGGTCGAGCGCGTCGGCGCGATAGAGGAAGCGGCGGGGATCGGTGAGACTGGTCATCGCGCCGATATAGGCGCGCGGGTCCGTCGCGCAAAGGGCGATCGTCGGCGGCAGGCAATCGCCGGCCCGGGCGGACCTGGGAACGGGAAACGGATTGGCTTGAACGGCCGCCGCAGCGCCATCGGCCACAGGAAGGATCGTCCGACATCCGCACCGGTCGTCTCCCGCCACCCGGCGGGGGAGATGCGCGGCTCAGCGAAAGGTCGCCATGCCCGCGCCGTCGATGTTGAGCTTCTGCCCCGAGCAATAGGGGTTGGCGTCGCTGACGAACCAGACCACCGCCGCCGCGACGTCGGCGGGGACGGCGACGCGGCCGAAGGGCATTTTGGCGGCGAGATGCTGGATGTCGTCCTGTCCGGTGATCGCGCGCGACAGACGTTCGCCCATGTCGCTGACGGTGAGCGCGGGGGCGACGATGTTGACGCGGACGCCGTTCGCCAGCTCTTCCTTGGCCAGCGTGATCGCGAGCGCTTCGCCCGCCGCCTTTGCCATCGTGTAGGGCGCGCCGTTGGGCGAATTGCTGAGCGTCGCGATGCTCGAGATGACGATGATGTCGCTGCGGGCGTGGGTGCGCAGTTGCGGCAGCGCGAGGCGCGACAGCCGGTGCGGGCCCGCGGCGTGGACCGCGAACAATTTATCGACCTCTTCGGGGCTGGTGTCGGCGACCGACAGCCCACGGCTCGCGATACCGGCATTGTTGACGAGGATCGACAGTGGGCCGAAATCGGCCTCGACCGCGGCGACCATCCCGGCGCAGGCACCCTCGTCGGCGACCGACGCCTGATAGGCCCTGGCCTTGCGGCCCAGCGCCCGGATCGCGGCGACGGTTTCGGCGGCGGCCTCCTCGCCGCGCGTGTAGTTGACCGCAACGTCGGCGCCGGCTTCGGCGAGGCCGATGGCGATGCCGCGGCCGATGCCGCGCGAGGCGCCGGTGACGAGCGCGGTGCGCCCCGCAAGGTTCATCTCGGTCATCTCTCTCTCCCTATTGCATCAGTTCGTCATAGATGGCGTCGTCGCTGCGGCTCGCCGCGTTGCGCCATTTGGGCGCGGCCTTGCGGTTGAGGACCTTGCCGTCGGCATCGAGCACCGCGACCGTCGGGGTGCCCTTGATCCTGAAGCCGAAGCGTTTCGGCACCGCGGCGTTGCGCACGATGCCGCGGTGCGGCATGCCGATGTCGGCAAAGACGATGTGATAGCGGTCGCGCACTGGCGCGAAGCGCTCGCTCGCGACCAGATTGGCGAGCCAGGCGCTGTCGTGGCAGCCGTTCATTCCCATCACCAGCAGCACGCGCTTGCCCGAAGCCTGCGCCGCGGCGAGCGCGGCATCGACCGCCGGCATCGGGTCGCTGCCCTCGGCGAAAGCGTCGGTCCGATAGGGATCCTCGACGCCCGCGATGGTGCGCGGCGCCTTGTCGGCGGCGGCGTGGACGGCGGTGAGCGGCAGGAGCAGGGCGCCGAGGACGGCGAGGGTTCGGGGGGTCATCGGGGCACGATAGGTTTTGCATGACGTTTCCGTCAACGTAAGATAGCCTTCCGCCCATGAGCTGGAAAAAAGAAGTCGAAGAGCTGGGCGCGCGACGCGCGATGGCCGAAAAGATGGGCGGCGAGGAAAAGGTCGCGCGCCAGCACGGGCGCGGCAAGATGGACGCGCGGGCGCGGCTCGCGGCGATCGTCGACCCCGGCAGCTTTCGCGAGATCGGCAAGATCGCGGGGCGCGGCAGCTATGGCCCCGACGGCGAGCTCGAGGATCTGGCGGCGTCGAACTTCATCTTCGGGCGCGCCAATGTGGATGGGCGGCCGGTGGTCGCGAGCGCCGATGATTTCACCGTGCGCGGCGGCGCCGCCGATGCGGCGCTGCACCGCAAGTTCATCCAGTGCGAGGCGATGGCGCACGAATATCGCCTGCCCCTGATCCGCATGATCGACGGCACCGGCGGCGGCGGGTCGGTCAAGACATTGGAGGACATGGGCTATACCTATATCCCCGCGGTTCCCGGCTGGGACCAGATCATCGCCAATCTCGACACCGTGCCGGTGGTCGCGCTCGCGCTGGGCCCGACCGCGGGGCTGGGCGCGGCGCGGGTGGTGGCGAGCCATTACAGCATCATGGTACGCGGGCTGTCGCAGCTTTTCGCGGCGGGGCCCGCGGTCGCGGCGGCGATCGGCGATACGCTGGACCGCGAGGAGCTGGGCGGGGTCGACGTCCATACGCGCAACGGCGTCGTCGACGACGAGGTGGCGTCGGAGGCCGAGGCGTTCGCCGCGGCGCGGCGCTTCCTGTCGTACCTGCCCTCGTCGATCCACGAGCGCGCCGCGCGGACCGAATGCCGCGACCCGGTCGGGCGCCGCGACGAGAGCCTGCTCTCGGTCGTGCCGCGCGAGGCGAAACAGGTCTATTCGATGCGGCGCATCGTCGAGGCCGTGTTCGACCGGGGCAGCGTCTTCGAAATGGGCGCGCGCTGGGGGCGCGCGGCGATCACCGCCTTTGCGCGGCTCGACGGCTGGCCGGTCGCGGTGCTCGCGAGCGATCCCTCGTACCTCGGCGGATCGTGGGACGCGAAGACGAGCGAAAAGGCCGAGCGCTTCGTCAAGATGGCCGACCAGTTCCGGCTGCCGATCGTGCATCTCGTCGACAATCCGGGCTTCATGATCGGCGGCGAGGCCGAAAGGACCGGGACGATCCGCTACGGCGTGCAGGCGATGAACGCCATCTATCGCGCGTCGGTGCCGCTGGCGTCGGTGGTGGTGCGGCGCGCTTACGGGATCGCGGGGAGCGCGATGTCGAACGCCGAGCGCTTCCAGTACCGATTCGCCTGGCCCTCGGGCGACTGGGGCAGCCTGCCGATCGAGGGCGGGGTCGAGGTCGCGTACAAGAGCGAGCTCGAGGCGGCCGAGGACCCCGCGGCGCATCTCGAGGCGATCCGCGAGCGGCTCAACCGCGTGCGAAGTCCGTTCCGCACGGCGGAGAAATATGGCGTCGAGGATATCATCGACCCGCGCGACACACGGCCGCTCCTGTGCGAGTTCGCCGAGCTGGCGTGGCGGGTGCTCCGGTAATTTCGTCATTGCGAGCGCAGCGAAGCAATCCAGGGTTGCGTAAACCGCTCTGGATTGCTTCGCTGCGCTCGCAATGACGGGGTGAAGGGGGGCCTGTGACAGCGCAACGCCATTACGGCATGGACTGGCTCCGCATCGGGGCGTTTGCGCTGCTCATCCTCTATCATATCGGCATGTATTTCGTGCCGTGGGACTGGCATGTGAAGATCGCCGAGCCGCTTGACTGGGTGGCGATCCCGATGCTGGCGACGAACAGCTGGCGGCTGGCGTTGCTGTTCCTCGTATCGGGTTATGCGAGCGCGGCCTTGTTCGCCAAGCTCGGCGGGCCGGGCCGTTTTGCGAGGTCGCGCAGCGCGCGGCTGCTGATCCCCTTGCTGTTCGGCATGATCGTGATCATCCCGCCGCAGCCGTGGATCGACCTCAAGGGCCAGCACGGCTACCCGCACGGCTTCCTGCATTTCTGGCTGCACGATTATTTCGGCTTCCAGTTCATCGACGGCATCGCGCTGCCGACGTGGCAGCATCTGTGGTTCGTCGTTTACCTGTGGGTCTATACGATGCTCGCGGCACTGCTGCTCGCGCTGATCCCCCGGGCGGCGCGGGCGCGGATCGCCGATGGCGCGGCGCAGCTGCTCGGCGGATGGCGGCTGCTGGTCGTGCCCGCCCTGTGGTGGATCGCGCTCTATCTCGCCTTTCCCGACCATGACGAGACGCATGCGCTGTTCGACGACGGGCCGTCGCATCTCCATTATCTCGCCGCCTTCGGCATCGGCTGGCTGCTGCGGGTGCGGCCGATCCTGTTCGAGGCGGTGGCGCGCTGGTGGAAGGTCGCGCTGGTCGTCGGGCTGCTCGCCTTCATCCCCGTCGCGTGGATCGAAGGAACATGGCCGGGCGACACGGTCGCGCCCGACTGGGTGTTCCTGCCCTATCATGTCGCACGCCATATCAACGGCTGGCTGCTGATCGTCGCGCTGGTCGGGATCGCCGATCGCTGGTGGAACCGCGATCGTCCGAGCCGCGCGATGCTCGCCGAGGCGGTCTTCCCCTTCTACATCGTCCACCAGACGATCATCGTCGTCGTCGGCTGGTGGCTGCTCAAGGGACAGGTCGCGGCGCTGCCCTCCTTCCTGATCCTGCTTGTCGCGACCGTCACCGGATGCTGGCTTTTCTACGCGATCGGGCGCAGCATCGGCTGGCTGCGGCCGCTGATCGGACTGCAGCGGAAATAGGGGAGAGCGGGCATGGCGGCTCTGAAGGGCCTGATGGCGATCGTCGGCATCGCGGCGATCATGATGGGCGGGCTGTGGATCCTGCAGGGGCTCGACATCGTGCGCTGGCCCGCCGACAGCTTCATGCTCGGCGACCGGGTCTGGACGCGCAATGGCGCGCTTTTGTCGCTTCTCGGTGTCGTGCTGATCTGGCTCGCGCGCAAAAGAGCGCAGTCCTGATCATTCGACTACAAATGTAGTTGATCTGTATTGAGGACGTGATACACCCCGCTTGCCGGGGCCAGTGGAGATTTGTCATGACAGGTTTTTCGCGCCTCCTTCCCGCCCTGCTGATGGCCACGGCGCCGCTTGCCGTGCTGCCGGTGGTCGCCGCCGAAGAGGCCGCGCCCGCCCCCGCAGTCGATGCCAACGCCGTTGCCGAAACCTACGCCGCGCTGCTCGAACGCGACTATGTCTACCCCGACACGGGGCGGCGCTACGCCGCGGCGATCCGCGCCGCGATTGCCGCGGGGCGCTACGCGCCGCTGACCGGCGCGGCGCTGGGCACCGCGATCGATGCCGATGTGAGCGCGGTGTCGCCCGACGGACATCTGCGCGTCCGCGCACCCGACAATGCCGCCCCCGCGCCGGGCGGTGCCGCGCCGGTGAAACGCCCGCCGCGCGTGCCCGTCGAGCAGGCGGGATGGATCGCGCCGGGAATCGCCTTCGTGCGCTTCAACGTCTTTCCGAACGATCCCGCGGTGACCGCGACGGCGGCGAAATTCATGGCCGACCATGCCGATGCCCGGGCGATCATCTTCGACATCCGGACACACGGCGGCGGCGGCATGGACCAGATGGACGTCATCTTTCCCTGGCTGTTCGCAAAGGAAACGCGGCTGGTGACGATGGCGACGCGCGCGTCGGTCGATGCGCAGGGCGGATCGCCGATCGACGGCATTCCCTCGATGCGCAAGGTCGCGGGCGCCGCGGGCATGGTGACGCGCGAGCATTGGGCGATGCCGAACGGCGACGCGCGGCTGCGCGATGCCCGAATCTATGTGCTGACCTCGGGGGCGACCGCGTCGGCGGCCGAGCATTTCTCGCTGGCGATGAAGCATACGGGGCGCGGGGTGCTGATCGGCGACCCGACCGCGGGCGCCAATCATTTCGGGCGCGGCGAGGAACTGGGCGGCGGCTTCACCGGCTTCATCCCCGTCGGTCGCACCTATGACCCCGCGACCGGGCAGGACTGGGAAGGCGTCGGCGTGCTGCCCGACATCGCGGTCCCGCCCGCCGACGCGCTGGTCCGCGCGCTGACCGAACTGGGCGTCGATGCCGCCGAGGCGAAGCGATTGTCCGACGCGCATATGCCGTCGGCGCCGATGGAACGGCGCAAGGGCCGGGTCCGCGCGCCGGCGCGGTAACGCGGTTTTCGTTCCGTTCCCGACGGACGCGCTCCGTTGCGGCCGCCTTTCCGCGTCATGGCTGAGATGTGGCAGGTTCGGAGCGCCGTTGATCGATTGCCAAAGTGTGTTGGTAGAATAATACAGAAAGGCGGGCAGCGAAGATTTTATTCCGATGTGCATCCGATCGCGCGACTCCCGGCGTCCAGCCGATATTCGCCGCCGTCGACAAAGGGAGGAATATCATGCCGCGTCAGGCCCTGCTTCGAAACACCAGCTTCCTGTTTGCTACCTGCGGACTCGCGGTGGCGGGCATCGCCGCGGTCGCACCCGCGCGCCCGGCACTGGCGCGGGTAGTGATCGACACCAGCCGCCCCGACAGCGACAAGGCGCAGGATGCCGCGCGCATGCCCGCGATGATGATCCGGTTCGCGCAGATCAAGCCGAAGCAGACCGTGGTCGAACTGCTCCCCGGTGACGGCTATTTCACGCGCGTCTTTTCGAACGCCGTCGGCGCGAGGGGCAGAATAATCGCTGTCGAACCCGGCAAGAAGGATCTGATCAGGGCGTTGTCCCGCGACCCGCGCCGCGGGAATATTTTTCTGTCGTCAGGGGCGTTCGATCGGTTCGCCGCTGACGGTACCGCCGATATCGTCTGGACCTCACGCAACTATCACGACCTGAAGGGGCCGAGCGTCCCCGCCGATACCGCGGCGCGGGTCAACAAGGCGGCGTTCGCGGCGCTGAAGCCGGGCGGCTATTATGTGGTGCTCGATCACAGCGCGGCGCCGGGATCGGGCACGCGCGACGTCGACACACTCCACCGGATCGACGCCGAGACGGTGAAGGCCGAAGTGATCGCGGCGGGCTTCGTGCTCGACGACGAGAGCCCGCTGCTCGCGAACCCCGACGATGCGCGCACGGCGGCGGTGTTCGACCCTTCGATCAAGGGCCGGACCGACCAGTTCATACTGCGCTTCAAAAAGCCCGGGTGAACGGTCCGGCCCCTGCGTCGGGGCGAAGGAGCTAGGGCCGCGCCAGTTCGGTGAGCGCGTCGCCGTCGACGCGCATCACGGTCCATTCGTCCATCATGCGCGCGCCGAGGCCCTCGTAGAAGCCGATCGCCGGGGCGTTCCAGTCGAGTACGCTCCATTCGAGCCGCGCGCAGCCGCGCTCGACGCAGAGCTTGGCGAGATGCGCGAGCAGGGCCTTGCCCAGCCCCGACCCGCGTGCTTCGGGGCGGACGAACAGGTCTTCGAGATGGATGCCGGGCCGGCCCTCGAAGGTCGAGAAATTGTGGAAGAAGAGCGCAAAGCCCTGCGCCGCGCCGCCGATCTCGCCGATCACCACCTCGGCATAGGGACGCGCGCCGAACAGTTTTTCGCCGAGCGTCGCCTCGTCGAAGCGGACTTCGTGCGCGAGCTTTTCATAGTCGGCAAGGTCGCGGATGAATTGCGCGATCAGCGGCAGGTCGGCCCGCGTGGCGGGGCGGATCGAAAGGGTCAATACAGGTCTCCGGGCTGGCGTCTGGGGTAGGTGCCTTCGCTTTTGGCGCGCGCGACGATCGTGGCGGCGGCGGCCGTTGCAGCGACGCGCAGTTCGGACCCTTCGTCGAAATAGGCCATGCTGTCCATCTCCGCGATGGCGGCCTGCCCGGGCTGTTCGAGGCCCGCGACGGCGGCCGCCGTCCGGGCTGCTTCGAGCGCGCCCGCGGTCACCGCTTCGCCATCGGCGACATCGATGACCTCGCCGTCCGGCGGCGTCTCGTCGGGTCCGGCGCGGCGGTAACGCGCTTGGTCGCAGGCGATTTCGTCGTCGCCGGCATCGTCGGCGAACAGGTCGCGCGGCTTGCCGCCGAAGCGCGCGCATTGGCGGCGATATTCGCCGTCGTCGCGGGCGAGCAGCGCGATCCGTGCCGTCATCGCGTCATGGTCGCGGCGGTTGCAGGCGATTTCGAGCGCGGCGCCGCGTGTGTCTTCAGGAGTGCCGGTGCACCGGGCAGCGAGCGCGTGCGGATCGGCTTCCAGCGCCGCGACCGCAGCGTCCTGCCGCGCGTCGTGCGCGGTGTAGCAGGCGGCCGAAACATGGCGGTCGCGCTCCATGATCTCGCGTCCGCCATCGCCGTCGCAGAGGATTTGATAGGCCGCGTCGTCGGCGGCGAGCATGTCGCCCAGCGCGCTCTCGACCGCGATGTCATAGCTCAGGCACGCGTGGAACAGCGCGCCCCTGCGCTGGTTCTCGGGCGTCGCCTCGCATTGCGGCGCGAGCGCCGCGCCCTTCATCGCCAGCGCTGCGCCCGCGATACGATCGCGCTCCGATTGCCGCGCGTCGCAGGCGCCGGCGAGCGCCGCGCCGCGCTTGCCGTCCGGCGTGGCGGTGCAAAGCGGGTCGAGCCGCGCGGGGTCGTCAAGCAGGGCAAGCGTTTCGGCCTCGGTCGCTTCGGCGGCGGCCTGTGCCGCCTGACGGCGCGCGCAGGCGGCTTCGGTCTTCGGCGTGCGCTGGTCGTAGGGCGGATATTGCAAAGCACCCGAGCATTTGTCGTTCGCGAGCCGCCGGTCGAGCAGTTCGACCGGGTAGCGGTCGTCGTCGCGAGCCGCGATCACCGCGCGCATCGGCTCGCCCCTGGCGGCGGCGTCGAGCATGTCGTCGGGAACGGTCAGGCCGGCGACCGGGCCGTCGGCCTCGATCGTGTCGAGCCATGCGAGCGCTTCGTCGAAGCGGCCGAGTTCGCGCAGCGCGTTGACGACATGGAAAAGCGCGGCCTGCTTCGCGGCGGCGGGTTCGTCCATCGCCGCGATCAGCGCGGGGGCGTCGGCGGCAAAGGCGGCGACGCGGCGCCGGCGCAGATCGGGGTCGACCGTCGCCCAGGTCGAGCGCTGGAGCAGGTGAAAGCGAAGGCTCGCCGGGCGGCCGAGCTGCGTCGCGAGCCACCAGGCCTGTGCGTGGCGGTTGTCGGCGGCGAGCGCGCGATAGGCGGGGTCGGCGATCAGCGCCGGCAGCCGCGCGAGTTCGGCGGCGTCATAGGCGCCATAGGCCATCGCATCCTGTTCCCCCATCGCGGCATAGTCGGGCAGGATGACGAGGCCGTTGCCCGGGCAGACGGGAATCTGCACGTCCATCGCCGGATCGCCGAGCCAGCTGCCGTCGGGCAGCGTAATCAGCGGGAAGGCGGGGTAGCCGACCTCCTGCGTGAAGCGCTCGCCGCCGAGCGGGCAGGTGAAGCTGCGCCGGTCGGCGGCCGCTTCGCCGTCTCGCGCCGCCAGCGGGGCGGTCGTCGCGAAGAACAGCAGCAGCGCGGCGACGCGGAGCGCACGGATCATGCGCCGCCGCTCGCAAGGCGCCCGCGCGCGGCGAGGATCGCGAGCGCGACAAGGACGAGCGCGGGCTGGCCGATCACCGCGGGGGCATCGGCCCGGAAGGTCGCGGGACCGCAGATGCCGGCCGCGACCTCATAGATGTGGAGCGCGCCGTGGAGCGTCAGCCACAGCCCGCCGACGAGCGCGGCGCGCCAGCGGCGGACGGGGTCGCGCGCGGCGTAGAGCAGGATCGCGCCGCTGCCGAGATAGGCGAGCCCGATGTCGCGGATGAAATGCGGGTTCGGCGGGCCGGTGGTGACGACGGTGGGGACGAAGACATACCAGTCGAGCGGCTTCGTCAGCATGAAGGCGCCGTTGGCGATACAGCTGATCGCCGCGACCAGCAGAAGCAGCTGGACGAGCCGGTCGGGCGCGTCAAATCCCGGTCTTGTCATCTCCCGTCTCCCGTTTCGTTTCATTCGCCCTGAAGAAGCGGTCATAGGCGGTGAACAGCGCGGCGCCGACCGACGAGGCCATCAGCCCGACGACGAGGCTGTCGAAGACCATCAGCGCCCAGACCGCGGCGGCGGGCGCGCCCATTGCCCAGCGATGGTTCATGCCGTGCAGCCACGACAGCGGCGCGAAGACGAGCGGCAACAGCAGCGCGAGCAGCAGCAGCCAGGGCCAGCTTCGCGCGATCAGCGCCTTCATCGGGGTCGTCCGGTCGCCGAACAGCCCCGCGAGCATCACGAAGAGATAGGGCAGCGAGAGCAGGCTGGCGACGATGGTGAAGGCGAGCGGCGGAGCGCGATGCGCGAGCAGCGGGAAAAGCTCGCCCGCCGAACCGATCGCCATGAACAGGACGAAGCCGAGCAGCAGCCGGCCCCAGCCGATCCGCCGGATATCGTACCAGCGCCCGCCATGGGCGCGGCACCACCAGAAGCGCGCCGAGGCGAGGAAGGCGAGCACCAGCCCCGCGAGCTTGGCATAGCCGAAGGCCCAGCGCAGCGGATCGTTGGCGAGGCTGCGCCCGATCGCGACGCTGTCGAACATGCCGAGGTGGATTTCGGCGGCATGCTGCGCGAACTCGGGGATGACGACGAGCGCGGCGACCGCGGGGCCGAGCCGGAACAGGGTGACGGTGCGCGTCAGATAGTCGCCGATGGCCGACAGCAGCGCGCGAAAGAAGGCGGCCAGGGCGGTCATGCCGGGCGCCGCGGGTCAATAATAGACATAGACATAGGTGACGGTCACCGAGACGGGCTTGAAGAGCTGCATGCGGAAGGGGCGGTTGATGCGAAGGTCGGCCTCCCCCTTTTCCGCGTCGACGCGCAGCATCGACACGCTGGCGCCGAGGATGTCGGTAAAGGTCGAGGGATAGGGATATTTCTTGGGGTTGCTCTCGATCCGCGGATAGGTCTGGGCCATCTTGTCGTCGTTGACCGTCGCGATGTAGGTGAAATATTGCTCGGTGCCGTTGCGGTGCACCTTGAGCATGAGCTGCACGCGGTTCGACTGCGGCTTGAACTTGTGCAGCACCAGCGTCACCTCGCCCTGCTCGTCGTCGGGCTGGAGATATTCGCGGCGAAAGGCGGTGGGCGCGATCGGCAGGCTTTTCTGGAACTCCGCATCCTTCGCGCCCGCCAGGAACACCTGGTCCAGCTTGCTGTCGTCGTCGCTGTCGACGAAGCAGAAGCGGACCACGGTTTCGAACTTCGACCCGAAATCGCCGATCATCGCGGCCATGAACTTCGATCGCGCCTGCTGGTCCTCGCCGCAATAATAGCGGCCGCTGGTACCGGTCAGCCGTTCGGTCTTCGGCGGCGCGAGGACGGGGTCGAGCCTGGTGCCCGCCGGGATGTCCTGCGAGAATTTGGCGATCGAGACCGAGATCGGCGCGTCGAGCGTGACGACTTCGGTATCGAGTATCTTCCCCTTCAGGATGACGTCGCCGGCTTTGGCGGTGAAGGTCTCGCCCGGCTTGTGCTCGCCCGGCGCGGGCGCGAGCGTTTCGGGAAGCGGCGCGACCGACGTGCGCGCGGCGGTGAGCAGCACCACCAAAGGCAAAGCCAGCATGGCACGCAGCGCCCGCCGGCCCTCGACCCCAGATCCCATATCGTCCCCCAAGCGGCCCCTTTGCATCGCTGACTATGCGAAGCCGGGGGCGGCCGCCAGCCCGAAAAAAGGGGGAGGAAAGGCCTTACGCCGCCTTGCCGTGGAGCGTGTCCATGCTCACCGCGCTGCCCGCCTCGATCTCGGCGGCCTTGGCTTCGACGAGCTTGACGACATGCGCGATCATGTCGGCGTCCTGGACATGGTGGTCGGTGATGCCCGAGAGATAGACCATATGCTTGCCGTTGCCGCCGCCGGTGATGCCGATGTCGGTCTCGCGCGCCTCGCCGGGGCCGTTGACGACGCAGCCCAGGACCGAGAGCGACATCGGGGTCTTGATGTGGCCGAGCGCATCCTCGAGCGCCTGCACGGTGCGGATGACGTCGAAGCCCTGCCGCGCGCAGCTCGGGCACGAGACGACGCGGACGCCGCGGGTGCGGAGGCCCAGCGATTTGAGGATCTCGTAGCCGACGCGGATTTCTTCCTCGGGTTCGGCCGACAGGCTGACGCGGATCGTGTCGCCGATCCCCGCCCAGAGGAGGTTGCCGATGCCGAGCGCCGATTTGACCGTGCCGCCGATCAGGCCGCCCGCCTCGGTGATGCCGAGGTGCAGCGGGCAGTCGACCGCTTCGGCGAGCTGCATATAGGAGGCGACCGCGAGGAAGACGTCGCTCGCCTTCACCGCGACCTTATATTCGTGGAAGTCGTGATCCTGGAGCAGCTTGATATGGTCGAGCGCGCTTTCGGTCAGCGCCTCGGGGCAGGGCTCGCCATATTTTTCGAGCAGATCCTTTTCGAGGCTGCCCGCATTGACCCCGATGCGGATCGCGCAGCCATTCGCCTTGGCGGCGCGCACGACCTCGCCGACGCGCTCCGACGAGCCGATGTTGCCGGGGTTGATGCGCAGGCACGCGGCGCCGGCGTCGGCGGCTTCCAATGCGCGCTTGTAGTGGAAATGGATGTCGGCGATGATCGGCACGCGCGCCGCGCGCACGATCTTGCCGAGCGCCGCGGTCGAATCGGTGTCGGGGCACGAGACGCGGATCAGGTCGGCGCCGGCCTCCTCGCAGCGACGGATCTGGTCGATCGTCGCGACCGCATCGCTGGTCAGCGTGTTGGTCATCGTCTGCACGCTGATCGGCGCGCCGCCGCCGACGGGGACGGCGCCGACCATGATCTGGCGGCTGGTGCGCCGCGCGATGTCGCGCCAGGGGCGCAGGCCGGGGTTGTGGTCGCTCATTCTTCGGATCCTCGGGAGGGGCTGGGCGACCCTTAGAGGCTTTGCGCGCCAGTTTGAAGCCAATAAGGCCAACCGCGCCGTCGCACGCCCGCGTCGTCTGGCGGCGGCGGGGCGGGATGCGCGGTTGCGTCGGGGCGAGGGTGAGGCCAAGGTCGGCTGCCCCGAACCAAGGATATTGCATGACCCGCCTGTTTGCCGCCGCGCTGTTCCTGTCGCCGATGCTCGCCGCCGCGCCCGCCGCGGCGCAGGAGGTGCCGGGCGGCGGCATCGACCTGTCGGGCGGGGTCGATCTGGTGTCCGACTATCGCTATCGCGGCCTGTCGCTGTCAGACCGCGACGTCGCGGTGCAGCCGACGATCACGGTCAGCCACGACAGCGGCTTCTATGCCGGCGCGTGGGGGTCGAACATCGATCGCGGGGCGGCCTATGGCGATGTCGAGGTCGATCTCTACGGCGGCTACGAGACCGAGATCGCGTCGGGGACGCGGCTCGACGTCGGGCTGACCTATTATTGGCATCCGGGCGGCGACAAGGCGTTCGGGCCGAGCGACCATGGCGAGGCGACGGCACGGCTGTCGTACATGCTGGGGCCGGTCGAGGCGAGCGGCCGCGTCGCCTATGCCTGGGACCAGGCGGCGCTGGGATCGGCCGACAATCTCTACCTGAACCTCGGCCTGTCGGCGGGGATTCCCAACACCCCGGTGACGCTGGCCGCGTCGATCGGGCGCAGCGACGGCGCGCTCGCGCCGGGGGGTGATTATCTCGACTGGTCGATCGGCGCGAAGGCGAATTTCGACCGCCTGACGCTGGGGCTCAAATATGTCGACACCGACATTCGCAAGACCGGGGTGAAGGCGATCGACCGGCGCTATGACGCGACCGTGGTCGCGTCGGTGGGCCTCGCCTTTTGACCGGCGCGGTAATTTTGTTTCGAACGAAACCCGTTCGACGTAAGGTAATTGTTGCATAATTGTCACGCAGCCCATTTTTTAGGCAGTCGCGGCCGTTTTTCCGTTGTGCGCCGCACCAAATTCGCCAAAACAGGCGTCGCACGAAAGGACTGGTCCGCGACCGAGGCCGGCCGTCGTGCAGCAGGCAGGGACGATCCGTTTTTCCGTTTAGGGGATCTGTCCATGAAAAAATTCTCCCGCGCATGCTTCGGCATGCTTCTCGCCGCCGCTCTCGTCCCGCAGGCCGCTTTCGCCCAGGAGGCGGAGGAGGACAGCGACGGCATCACCATCACCGGCAGCGCGACCGTCGTCAGCGACTATCGTTTCCGCGGCTTCAGCCAGTCGAACGAGGAGGCCGCGATCCAGGGCGGCTTCACCATCGCGCACGACAGCGGGCTTTATGCGGGCACCTGGGGGTCGAGCATCGGCTTCAACAACGGCACCGAGATCGATGTCTTCGCGGGCTTTGCGAAGGAAGTGTCGTCGGGGCTGACCGCCGACGTCGGCGCGACGCTCTATCTCTACCCTGGCGCGAGCAACACGACGGTGATCGAACCCTATGCCTCGCTGACCGGCGCGATCGGTCCGGCGACGCTCAAGGGCGGCATCGCGTGGGCGCCCGGCGGGCAGGATTCGCTCGGCGATGCGAGCGCGGTCTATCTCTACAGCGATTTGGGGGTGCAGATCCCCGACACCCCGGTGAAGCTCAAGGCGCACCTCGGCTATGCCAAGAGCGACAGCTTCCTCGGCGGGCTCGACGGCGAAGTGCTCGACTATTCGGTCGGGGTCGATTTCACGTGGAAGGTGCTGACGCTCGGCGTCGCCTATGTGAACACCGATGCCCCCAGGACGCTCGGCTACAAGGAAGCCGTGGGCGCCGACGGCGCGGTGGTCTTTTCGCTCGGCGCGGCTTTCTGACGCCGGGCCGGAGGCGGCCCATGGGGGTGGGCCGCCTCCCTTTTCGCGTGACGGGGGGCCTTGCTCGGGACAGCAACTCGACATCGACGGCGCGGACATGGCGACCTTTCGCTGAGCCCCGCGCCGCTGAAAAAATCGCCCAGATTCGGTTTCTTGCGCCATATTGACGATTGCTCCGCGCCGCGCCAAAGGGCGCGTGCAACAGGGGAGCAATGATGAACAAGCCGAAGACGACCGAACGCCGCGAATGGAAAACGCCGGAAGTCAGGTCCGTCATTCCCGCCCGGCGCACGCAGGGCGGCATTTTTCAAGGCCGGTTCACGGAGAATCCGTTCTACACGGTTTCCTGACAACGGATATTCCCCGTCGCCCGCGGCCAGCATGAGCTGATCGGCAACGGTATCGCGAAATGGCGGATCGATCGGGAACCCGAGCGATCGGGACCGGATCGGACACGGCAAAGCGACCGGTTGCGGCCATAAGACCCTCCCTGTGGCGAAGCCATGGGGAGGTGGCAGCGCGCAGCGCTGACGAAGGGGCTAGAGCGCAGCGTTGCCGGCCCCTCCACCCACCGCCTGCGGCGGCGGTCCCCCTCCCCATTGCTACGCGACAGGGAGGATTGGCAGAAAGCGACCGTAGGCGGCCATTCTTCTCCCCTCCCGCTTGCGGGAGGGGTCGGGGGTGGGCAGCGGCGTCGCGATGGCCCACCCCGCTGCGGCTAACCAGCAAGCTGGCAAGCCTCACTGCCCCTCCCGCACGCGGGAGGGGAAACCGGTTCGTCGCTCAATCGGCAGCTTCCCACCCCATTTCTGTCGCTAGCCGCTGTCGCTGGATAGAATGACCGCCAACGACCGGGAGCAGGCATCGGAAATCCTCCCTGTCGCGCAGCGATGGGGAGGGGGACCCGACCGCCGGCAACAGACCCGCGGATCATGTCGACGGCAACAGATGTTTGGCCATGCTGATCCGCGGTTCAACGCGATAGCCCGACTTTTCGTAAAATCGCACGGTAGCGAAATTGGACTCGACGACCTGCAGATTCACCTTGATGCAGCCGAGTTCGGCGAGGCGACGCTCGGCTTCGGCAAGCAGGTCCTGGCCGATGCCCCGACCGCGATGCGATTGCAGCACCGCAATTCGCGATATCCAGCCCCGGTGTCCTTCGTATCCGGCCATCGCCGACCCGACGACCTGCGTCCCGTCCAGTGCAACCAGCAGGAGATCGGGCTGGAATCGGAGCTTCTCGGGAATGGCCGTCGCAGCCGCGTTCCACGGACTGTCCTCGGGGAACGCTTCGCTCCATAGCGTTTCCACCCCGGCAAAATGCGCGTGATCATATATTGCTATGGATACCAACCGCCGCCCCCGATTTGCTGGCGCCTTCGACCGAGCCCGGCCGAAGGACGTTTCCCCAGCGGCACTGAACCGCTGCGGGCTGCGCTTCAAGCATATCTCTCGCGGGTCGAAGCGGCCGAAGGTCGATCATCGCCTTCATCGCTCCCCGAACCTGTTTCAGGGCCCATGCCCGGCCCTTTCCCCTGGCGCGGCGCCGGGCAGGTGACCCGGCCACGGGTGCCGGCACAGCGAGGCCGTCGCCACGGCCAGCATGCCAGGTATGATCGGGTGGCCCCCGCCCCGAAACGCCCTCTCCATCGGCAGGCCGCGCGCCGCAAAAGGAAGGCGCGAACGCTGCGCCGATCTCCGCTACAGCCCGCCCATGCGCCCCGATTCGCCCTCGCCGCTCATCCCCTTCCTCGTCGCCTGCGCGGGGATCGCGACCTATTCGGCGATGGACGTGCTGATGAAGGGGCTGTCGATCGACCTCGGCGCCTATAATGCAGTGCTGTGGCGCACCAGCGCGGGCACATTGGTCAGCGGCGCCATCTATCTGTCGCTGCGCCCCGCGATGCCCGACGCCGCGACGATGCGCATCCACGCGGTGCGCTCCGTCTTCGTCGCGGCGATGGCGCTCTGTTTCTTCTGGGCGCTCGCGCGGCTGCCGATCGCCGAGGCGATCGCGCTCGCCTTCGTCGCGCCGCTGATGGCGCTCTACATGGCGGCGATCTTCCTCGGCGAAAAGATCGGCCCGCGTTCGGTCGCGGCGTCGCTGCTCGGGCTCGGCGGGGTGCTCGTCATCGTCGCGGGCAAGCTCGGCGGCAGCGACTATGACCCCGAGGCGCTGTGGGCGGTCGGTGCGGTGTTCCTGTCGGCGGTCTTCTATGCCTATAATCTCATCCTCGCGCGGCGGCAGGCGAAGATGGCCGAACCGCTCGAAATCGCCTTTTTCCAGAATTTCTTCGTCGCCGCGATCCTCGCGCTGGGCGCGCCCTGGTTCGCGGTGCTGCCGGGCGAAGGCCATGCGCCGCACATCCTCGGCGCCGCGATCCTCGCGACGCTGTCGCTGCTCTGCCTCAGCTGGGCCTATGCCCGCGCCGAGACCCAGATCCTCGCGACCACCGAATATACCGGATTCCTGTGGGCGATGCTGTTCGGCTGGATCTTCTTTGCCGAGGCGGTGACGCTGCCGACGCTCGCCGGCGCGGTGCTGATCGTCGCCGCGTGCCTGATCGTCGCGCGCAAGGTCCCGCACCAGGACCCGATCGATCCGGCGGCGGCGTAATAATCGCTATTTCGCACGAAGACACGAAGAAGCGAAGAACCTATCCGGGAATCCGTTCGTGCTGAGCGTGTCGAAGCATCGTCCTTCTTCTTGCGGCGCTGAAAGCAAGAGCGGCCCTTCGACACGCTCAGGGCAAACGGAGTTGGCAATGAATCTTCTGCGCGCCGTCGTGCGAACCCGAAAAATCACACCGCCGCGCGCGCAAGCCGGTCGTTGATCGCCGCGCCCAGCCCGTCGTGCGGGATCGCCGCGACCGCGATCCTGCTCTTTGCGCTCGCCGCGCCCGCGTGCAGCGCGTCGAACAGGCGCGCCGCCGCCTCGGTCAGGTCGCCCGCCGCGGAAAGCTGATAGTCGCCCGCGATGGCGCCGAAGCCGATCGCGAACTCGTCCGCGGCGAAATCCGCCGCGTCCAGCCGCACCGGCTTGCCCGGGGCGTAGTGGCTCGCGAGCATCCCCGGCGCGACGACCTCCGATCCCTGCACCCCGGCGACGGGCAATCGCGCCGCCTCGCCCAGCATCGCGGCGGTCACCGGTCCGGGGCGCAATATCTCGACCGCGCCGCCCGTCGCCCGCGCGATCGTCGATTCGACCCCCGCAGTCGTCGGCCCGTCGTCGATCACCAGCGCGATCCGACCGTCGAGCGTCGTGCGCACATGCCCGGCGCGCGTTGGGCTGACCCCGCCGCTCGCATTGGCGCTCGGCGCGGCGAGCGGCGCGCCCGACGCCGCGAGCAGCGCCTGCATCGCGCGGTGCGCCGGCACCCGGATCGCGATCGTGTCGAGCCCCGCGGTCGCGATGCTCGCGACGGGGCAGTCTGCCGTCCGCGGCACCACGAGGGTCAGCGGACCGGGCCAGAAATGCGCCGCCAGCGCCCGCTCGACCGGGCCAAAAATCCCCAGCCGCTCTGCCGCGGCGAGGTCGGGCACATGCACGATCAGCGGGTTGAAATCGGGCCGGCCTTTCGCGGCATAGATGCGTGCGACCGCCGCGGCGTTGCGCGCGTCGGCGGCGAGGCCATAGACCGTCTCGGTCGGCACCGCGACGGGCTGCCCCGCCGCGACCAGCGCGGCGGCGCGCGCGATCGTATCCGCGTCAAACGGCAGGGTCGCGGTCGCGATGCTCTCGTTCCTTTGACCCTCGGCCATGCCGCGCTATAGCGCCGCCACCTGTGGAATCATCCCAAAAAGCGGGGCCAGCATGACCTATACGCCGCCGACCACCGAACAGCTTTTCGTCCTCGACCATATCGCGCACATCGGCGTGCTGGCCGAACACGAGCGTTTCGCCGATGCGACCCCCGACATGGTCGAGGCGATCGTCACCGGAATCGGCGAATTCGCCGCCGAGGTCTACGCCCCGCTCAACCGCGTCGGCGACGTCAACAACCCCAAATGGCAGGACGGCAAGGTCACGATGCCCCCGGGGTTCAAGGACGCCTACAAGGCGTTCGTCGAGGCGGGCTGGGGCAGCATCGACGGCCCGGTCGACTATGGCGGCCAGGGCCTGCCCTTCACCCTCGCGACGGTGGTGATCGAGGCGCTGGGCAGCGCCGACATGGGCTTCACCCTCTGCAACATCCTCACCCCCGGCGCGATCCACGCGCTGATGGCCTATGGCACCGAGGAGCAGCGCCGGACCTGGCTCCCCAAGCTGGTGTCGGGCGAATGGAACGGCACGATGAACCTCACCGAGCCCGCCGCGGGCAGCGACGTCGGCGCGCTGCGCTCGACCGCCGAAAAAGTGACCGAGGGCGAACACGCCGGCCTCTACCGGATCAAGGGCCAGAAGATATTCATCACCTTCGGCGAGCACGATCTCACCGACAATATCGTCCACCTCGTCCTCGCGCGCACCCCCGGCGCGCCCGAGGGGACGCGCGGCATCTCGCTCTTCCTCGTCCCCAAATACCGCCTAGATGCCGAGGGCAAACCGACGCTGTCGAACGGCGTCCACTGCGCCTCGATCGAGCACAAGCTCGGCATCCACGGTTCGCCGACCGCGGTGATGGTCTATGGCGAGGCGGAGGACTGCCTCGGCGAGATCGTCGGCGACGAGATGGGCGGCATGCGCGCGATGTTCGTGATGATGAACAACGCGCGCCTGATGGTCGGCTGCCAGGGCGTCCAGGTCGCCGAGCGTGCAACGCAGCAGGCGCAGAGCTTCGCCGCCGAGCGCGTCCAGTCGTCGCTCGCGGGCTCGCCCGATCGCACCCCGGTGACGATCGACCAGCACCCCGACGTCCGCCGCATGCTGTGGCGGATGCGCGCCCAGACCGAGGCGGCGCGCGCGCTCGTCTATTATGCCGCGGCGCAGACCGACCTCGGCAAGCTGGGCGACGAGAACGCCGCGATGCGCGCCGAAATCCTCATCCCGCTGGTCAAGGCGCACGCGACCGACATCGGCTGCGAGGTCGCCAGCCTCGGCATCCAGGTCCATGGCGGCATGGGCTTCATCGAGGAAACCGGCGCCGCGCAGCATTATCGCGACGCGCGCATCGCGCCGATCTACGAAGGCACCAACGGCATCCAGGCCGCCGACCTCGTCGGGCGCAAGCTCGGCATGGCGGGCGGCGACCTCGTCCGCGGCCTGATCGACGACATCGCCAATGGTGCCGGCGATTTCCCCGAATTGCAGCAGCTCGTCGACGCGTGCCGCGCGGTCACCGACTGGATGGTGAACGCCCCCACCGGCGACCGGCTCGCGGGCAGCTACCCCTATCTCACCATGCTCGCCACCGCGACCTGCGGCTGGCTGATGGCGCTCCAGCACAAGGGCGCGAAGGCGATGCTCGACGCGGGCGAAGGCGACGCCGCCTTCCTCGCCGCCAAGATCGCCTCGACGCGCTTCTACCTGCAACAGATCGTCCCTGCCGCCACCGGCCTCGCCCCCTCGGCACTCGCCGGCGACGCCGCGCTGCCCGCGCTGGGCTGACGCCTCTGCCTGATCGGCGCGCCCGGCGCGCCGATCAGTAGTTCACCGTCATCGCGATCAGGCCGAAGCTCCACGCGGTGTAGAGCAGGAGCAGCATCGCGAGCAGCAGCAACGCCGCCCACAGCGTGCGGAACCAGCCGCGCCGCTCGCGGCGGACGAGACGCAGGTTCCACGCCGCGACCAGCACCCCGCCGACAAAGATCACGGCCCCCGCGATCTGGAGCGACCACAGCCACGGATCGAAGGACGGCAGCGCCTTCAGCGTCAGCAGGCTGACCACCCATGCGGTGACCAGCGCGAGCACCAGCCCCGCCGCGACGCGGACGCCGCGATAGGCACGCAGCGCGGTCCTCCCCAGCGTCAGCGGCGCCTTGTAGTGACGGCGGACCAGCGCCGACACCGGCCATTGCAGCAGCGTGATCAGCAGCACGCCGAGCGCGACACAGAGCGCGGGTTTCAGCCACGCCGCCGATTTCGACGCGGGCGCGCGGTCGAACACCATGAAGGGCGACAGGCCGTCGACGCTCCAGCGCACGACCCTGCCGTCGACGACTTGCGCGGCAAGCCGTCCGTGGCCGTTGGCATTGTGCCAGACGAAGGGCGCGGTCTCGACCCATTTCGCGGGTTTTCCGTTGAGATCGCGCGCCGCGGGAACGACCAGATTGCCCTTGGCATCGACGCTGACCGTCACCTGCCCGATCAGCGAGGCGAGCGCATAGAAGTTCGATTCCGACCGCCGGCTGTTGAGCCAGCTACCCGCCATCATCCGCGCGTGCGCCGCGGCCGTCTTCGCCTCGACGCGCGTCGCGGGCATTTCGGTGCCGGGAAGGTAGCGGTCGGCGAATTTCTCAAACAGCGCGCGCCGCACCGCGCCGACCGAGGCCTGCTCGCCCGTCGCGTTGAACGACATGTAGAGGCCGATTTTCTCGGTCGTGAACAGGTGCAGCGCGGTGTGGAACAGCTGGGTATCGCCCAGATGCGCGATCACCTGCCGCCCGTTGATGTTGGTTTCGAAAAAGCCGAGTTCCATCCGGTTGAGCGACGGCAACAGGGTGAGCGGCGTGTCGTGCATCATCCGCGCGGTTGCGGGCTGCATCAGCCCCGCGCCTTCATTCAGGTGCGCGATCATGAATTTGGCCATGTCGGCACCGGTCGCCGACAGCGCGCCCGCGGGCCCCGGGCCGACGATCTCGAATTTCGACGGCCCCGCCGAAAGCTGGCGATAGCCCGTCGCCATCGCCGGCGCGAGCGCCGCGGGCAGCGGCTGGCGAAAGGTCGACTGCGCCATGCCGAGCGGGCGGAAGATGCGCTGTTCGACATAGTCGTCGAAGGGCATTTTCGCGGTCCGCTCGACGATATAGCCCGCGAGCGCGGTGCCATAGTTGGAGTAGGAGGGCGTCGTCCCCGGCGCATAGATGCGCCTCGGCTGCACCTTCACATAATCGCCGAGCGAGATCGCGAATTTCGGATCCTCGAAGATCGTGCGCTTGCCATGCTCCTCGAACCCCGCGGTGTGCGTCATCAGCTGGCGCATCGTCACCGGCTTGCCGCGATAGGGCGGAATCCGGAAGTCGAGATAGGCGTTGACGTCCTTGTCGAGGTCGATCCGGCCCGCCTCGACCTCCTGCATCACCGCGGTCCAGGTGAACAGCTTCGACACCGACCCGGGGCGGAACAGCGTGCGCGCCGGGTCGACGGGGGTGCGCCGCGCGGCATCGGCATAGCCGAAACCGCGCTGGGTCAGCACCTGCCCGTCCTTGACCACCACCACGACCGCGCCCGCAAGGTCGCCGCGCTCGAGCGCGAAGGGCAGGAAGCCGTCAAGCCAGCCGTCGACATCGGCCTTGGTGAGCGCCGCGGCCGCGCCGGGGAGAGTCGGCGCGGCCGCGGCGGCGCCGGCGTCCGCCTGCGCCTCTTTGGGCACCGCGGGTCCGGTCGCCACCCCCTGTCCCGCCGCCCCGATCCCGAACAGGAGGACGAACGGCAGCAAGGCCAGCAGTTTGATCGATCGCATCAATACTCTCCCGGCGCGGCGCGCAAAGCGCGGCGGCCACCATCGGTTGAAAGGGTCGGGTTCAGTCGGCGGACGGCCGCACGACCGCGCCGCCCTTCATCACGAAATCCACCGTCTCCAGCGCGGTCACATCGGCCAGCGGATCGCCGCGCACCGCGACGATGTCGGCCGCCTTGCCCGCAGCGAGCGACCCGATCTCGCCCTCCAGCCCGATATGCGCCGCGCCCCAGACGGTGGCGGCGCGGATCGCGTCGAGCGGGGTCAGTCCCGCCTTGACCATCAGCGCGAATTCGCGGGCGTTTTCGCCGTGCTTCGACACCGCCGAATCGGTGCCGAAGGCGATGCGTACCCCGCCCTGATGCGCGCGGCGCAGCGCGTCGACCATCAGCGGACCGACCGTCCGCGCCTTGGCGCGCACCGGCGCGGGCATCCAGTCGGCGGTTTCGGCCTGCTGCGACACCGTGTCGCCCGCCAGCAGGGTCGGGACCAGATAGCTGCCCTTCGCCTTGAACAGGCGGATCGATTCGGGGTCGATATAGGTGCCGTGCTCGACCGAATCGACGCCCGCGCGCAGCGCCGCATTGACCCCGTCGGTGCCGTGCGCGTGCGCCGCGACCTTGCGGCCGAGCCGGTGCGCGGTCTCGACGATCGCGACCAGTTCGGCGTCGCTCATCTGCTGGCCCAGCCCCGCCGCGGTGTTCGACATCACCCCGCCGGTCGACGCGGTCTTGATGATGTCGGCGCCCTGCTGCACCGCCACCCGCACCGCGCGCGCGCAATCGTCGGCGCCCGAACAGAGCGTCGGCGAGCGGAACAGGTCGATGATCTCCTGCCGGTATCCGTGCACGTCGCCATGCCCGCCGTGCGCGGCGACCCCGCCCGCCGCGATTACGCGCGGCCCCGTCACCTTGCCCGCCGCGATCGCGTCGCGCAGCGCGTTGATCGCCTCGGGGTCGGACCCCAGATCGACCACCGTGGTGAATCCCGCGCGCACCGTGCGCCCGGCAAAGACGACGCCGTCGAACGCCTGGTCGGTGGTCGATTTGGTGACCGCGTCGATCCGGCTCGTCGGGCCCGATTCAAAGGTCAGGTGGACGTGGCTGTCGATGAAACCCGGCATGACGAACGCGTCGCGCAGGTCGATCACCCGCCCCTCGCCGACGAAGCCGTCGCGGATCGCGGCGACCCTGCCGCCCTCGACGACCAGCGTCTTGCCCGTCTCGACCCGTCCGCTCGCGGGGTCGGCGAGCAGTCGGCCGGCGTGGATATAGGTCGCCCCCGCCGCGGCGGGCGCATCCTGCGCGGCGGCGGGCGGGACCAGCAGAACCGCTGCCAGCGCCGCGAACGTCATTTTCCTCATCCTCTTCCCTTCCCTTTGCTTGGGCGCGGTTATCCGCGTCCCCAGATCGCCTCGCCGCACCACGCGTCGCCGTCGCGATATTCGATCGACGGCGTCCGGTCGGCGGCAAGGAAGATCGGACCGTCGAGGTCGACGATGTCGCAGAGCTGGCCGACGATGAAGGCGGGCGCCATCGCCAGGCTGCTGCTCACCATATTGCCGACCATCACGCCCAGCCCGAGCGCGCGCGCGCGGTGCGCCATCGCCAGCCCCTCGGTCAGCCCGCCGCACTTGTCGAGCTTGATGTTGACGACGTCGAACCGGCCGGCCAGCCCGTCGACATCGGCGAGCGTCAGCACGCTTTCGTCGGCGGCGATCGGGATCGGACAGCGATAGCCGTCGAGATCGGCCTCGCGCCCGCGCGCGAGCGGCTGTTCGAGCAGCTTCACGTCGGCCGCGACCAGCGCCGCGACCAGTGCGTCGAGCTCGCCGATCGCAAAGCCCTGGTTGGCGTCGACCCCGATCCAGCACTCGGGCCGCGCCGCGCGCACCGCGTCGACGCGCGCGATATCGAGGGCGAGGTCGCCGGTGAGCTTGAGCTTGAGCGCGCGCGCCTGCGCATAGCCGACCGCGCCCGCCGCCATCACGTCGGGATCGTCGGCGCCGAGCGTGAAAGTCGTGCGCAGCGGACGCGGCGCGGGCAGTCCCGCCAGTTCGTGCACCGCGATGCCGCTCCGCCGCGCCTCAAGCTCCCACAGCGCGCAGTCGATCGCGTTGCGCGCACCGCCCGCGGGCAGCAGCGCCTGCAATGCCTCGCGCGTGATCCCGCCCGCGACCGCATCGCGAACGCGCGCGATCGCTGCGGTCATCGCGGCGACATCATCGCCCAGATAATAGACCCCCGCGGCCTCGCCGCGCCCGCTGTGCGTGCCGTCGGACAGGGTGACGACGACCACCTCGGACTCGGTGAAGACATGGCCCGAGATGCGGAAGGGCTTGGCGAGCGGCAGGCGTTCGACCGCAAAATCCAGCGTCAGGCCGCTCGTCATGGCTTGCTTGCTCCTTCGCACGCGTGGCGCAGCACCGCGCCCGCGCGCGCGCCGCTGTGCTTGCCGTCGGCCAGCGTGACGACGCCGTTGACGATCACCGTCTCGATCCCGGTCGGCGGCGCCATCGGCTTGTCCCAGCTCGCGCCGTCGTCGAGCTTGCCCAGATCGAAAACGACGATATCGGCGCGCATCCCTTCGCGGATCAGTCCGCGGTCGGACAGCCCCATGCGCTGCGCCGGCCAGCCGGTCATCTTGCGCACCGCCTCCTCGAGCGACAGCACCGGGCGGCGCTTCACATATTCGGCGATGATGCGCGGAAAGGTGCCATAGGCGCGCGGATGCGGCAGCCCGAGCGCGTCCATCTCGCCGAAGGTTTCCGACGCCGCGGCGTCGCTGCCGATGCTGACCCACGGCTGCTTGAGCCCGGTCTCGATATCCTGCTCGCTCATCATGAAATAGAGCGCGACCGAGCGGTTGGGCAGGCCTTCGAGCAATATGTCCCACGCGACGTCGGCCGGGTCGCGGTTCAGCGCCTTGCCGATCTCGGCGAGGCTCTTGCCGTGATACGGCCGGTATTTGTCGCTGAAGCCGTTGGCGAGCCGGACGTTCTGGAAACCGCCCGACGCGTGGACGAGGTTCGACCAGCCGGGCATCGATCCCGCGGCGACCTCCTTCTTCATCCGCTCGCGCACCTTGGGATCGCGCAGCCGTTCGATCCCCTTCTCGATGCCGTCGGCCCACACCCAGCTCGGCGCGATGATCTCGAGGCCCGTGCCGCCGGCGGTATAGGGATAAAGGTCGGCCGCGACGTCGACCCCGCGCGCGCGCGCCGCGTTGATCGCCGCCAGCGCCTCGGGCATCAGCTTGCCCCAGCCGGGGGCATAGGCGCCCTTGAGGTGAAAGATCTCGACCTTCACCCCGCCCTTCTCGCCGATCTCGATCGCTTCCTCGACCGCCTGGACAAGGCCTTCGCTCTCGTCGCGCATGTGCGTCGCGTAAAAACCGTCGCACTGCGCCGCGACCTTCGCCAGCGTCACGAGGTCCGACGTCGTCTGGAAACTGCTCGGCGGATAGATCAGCGCGCTCGTGATGCCGAACGCGCCATTGTCCATCGCGATGCGGACCTCGCGCCCCATCGCCTCGAGCTGCGCCGCGGTCGGCGATCCGGCGCCGTCGCCCATCACCTTCACCCGCGCCTGCGTCGCCGAATAATAGGTGCCGAAATTGATCGCGATGCCCTGCTGCTCCAGCTGGCGGAAATAGTTGGGGATGTCGGCGGCGGGCACCGGCGTCCCGCCCTCGCCCGCGATCACCGTGGTGACGCCCATGCGCAGCTTGTTCTCGGCCGCGCCGCTCTTGAGCAACACGCGCCCCGACTGGTCCATCATGTCGATGAAGCCGGGCGAGACATAGCGGCCCGTCGCGTCGATCTCCTTCGCACCGCGGCCCGCGATCTGGCCGACGCGCACGACGCGCCCGTCCTTGACCGCGACATCGGCGCCGACCCACGGGTTGCCCGCGCCGTCGAGCACGCGGCCGTTCCGGATCACGATGTCGTAATCGGGCGCCGGGCTGTTCGCGGCGAGCAGCGCCGCCAGCGCGCTGCCGAGGAGGATCTTCGTCTTCATCGCTTTTCTCCCTTGGCGGCCGCGCCCTCGGCGCGCACCGCTTCGACGACCTGATTCACCGCCGCGATCACGACGTCGGGGCGGTCGATCTGGATATAATGGCCCGCGTCGGGCACGATCTGCTGCCGCCCGCGCGTCGACATCGCCGCCTGCTCGGCGTGGAGCGCCTTCCACTCCTGCTTGAAACGCGCACCGTCCGAGGCCTTGATTCCCAGCCCTTTCAGCTCCGCGGGCTTGAACGGCGCCATCGCGGTGAGCACGACCAGCGGCCGGTCGCCAAAGCTGCGCACCTTGCGCGCATCGTCCATCGTCGCGTCGAAACCGTCGAGCTCGGCGGTCGCGCCGCGCACCGACGTGCTCGTATAGGCGGCCATGCGCGCCGCGGCGTCCTGCGGCAGCTTGCCCTGCCCGGCATTCGCCATCGCCAGCCGCACCGCGCCCGTCCACGACAGCGCCGATGCGGCGTGCATGATCCACGCGACCTGCCCCGGATGGGCGTCGGTGTTCGCGACCCTGCCCAGCCGCGCGACCTGGTCGGGGTGCGACGCGTCGACCATCACCAGCCCCGCGACCGCGTCGCCGTACCGCCCGGTGTAGGTCCGCACATAGGGCCCGCCGATCGAATGGCCGACCAGCACCAGCGGGCCGGTGATCCCCGCGCCCTTCAGCAGCGCATGAAGGTCGTCGGCGACGGCGGCGGCGTGCTGCGGCGTCTCCTTGGGATCGCTCCACATGATCCCCGCGCGGTCATAGGCGCACGCGCGCGTCGTCTGCGCGATCCTGTCGTGCACCAGCGTCCAGTCGATCGTCCCGCCGGTGCCCAGCCCGGATTCGAAGACGACCGTCGGCGATCCCGCGCCGCGGCAGTCGATGTGCATCATCCGCCCGCCGACGTCGACCAGCTTGCCCGGCGGCGGATAGGCCGCCGCGGCGCTGCGGCGCCCCAGCGCCTCGTAGATCGCGCCGACGACCAGCGCGAGCAGCAGCAGCGCGAGCAGGCCGAGCAGGATACGCTTCAGCCAGCGCCCGGCGCGCCGCCATCCGCCGGTTTTTCGGGCCGCGGCCCCGGGGGTCGTCATGTCGCACTCCTTTCGGCAGGATCCGCCGGGCGGCGGAGAAGGCGGAAGATGCCGACGCTGAGCAGCGGCACGACATAGACGCCGAGGAACACCCACGACAGCGCGCGATAGCCGCCCGCGATCAGCGCCACGAGCCCGAAGCGGTCGGCGAGGAACATGCAGCCGACGAGCAGCGCCGCGGCGATCGCGGCGCGCCCGCGCCGGTCCAGCGGCGTCCGTCCGCGCGCGCGCCGCGCCGCGTCGACGCGCTCGTTGATCGCGTGCACCGACCCCGCGCCGCTTTCGAGCAGCGCGGCAAAGATCATCAGCTGGAACAGCAGGTGGAAGAGCGGCATGTCGAGCTGCCGCAGCATGAAGTCCGACGGCAGCGTTTCGTCCATGATCGCGGGGTGGAAGGCAATCATCGCGACGAAGAAGAGGATCGCCGGCGCCATCGCCAGCGGCCCCGCGATCAGCCCCGACACCACCGCGTCGCGCTGGCTGGTCAGGTGGCGGATCACCGGCAGGATCACCACCGCGCCGATGACGTTGTAGCCGGTATAGGTCAGCCCGCCGAGGACCCAGCCGTCGGCGGGCGCGGGCACCGCGAAGCGCGCCGCGATCGCGTCGCCGAAGCTGCCGAGCGCGAGCAGCATGAACAGCGCATAGACGCCGTATAGGAGGAAGGAGACATATTTGAACAATCCCTCGACCGACGCATTGCCGAAGGTCACGAAGGTCGCGATCGCCGCCGCGAGCAGCGCGGTCCCGGCGAGCGGCGGCCAGCCGAGCACCGCGGCGCCGATCTCGCCCGCCGCGGCGCCGAACACCGCGAGCACCAGCGTCACGAGCAGCACATAGGCGACCTCGAACAGCACCCACGCCGGCCCGAGCAGCCGTTCGAAGAAGCTGCGATAGTCGAAGGTGCCGAGCCGGCGCGCGAGCGCAAAGGTCGCCGCGCAGATGATGCTCCACAGCACCATCGCGAGCAGCATCGCCGCCAGCCCGCCCCACGGCCCGCTGGGCAGGAAGAATTCGGCGAGCTCGCGCCCCGTCGCATAACCGCCGCCGATCACGACGGCCTTGAAGGCGAAGCCCGGCAGCAGGAAGCGCTGGAACCAGCTCGGTCCGGCTCCCGTCGCCATGGCCGCGCCCGCGCTCATGCGAGGCAGCTGTCCAGCAGGCGCTCGAACGCGTCGCCGCCGCGGATGGGGTCGGCGACGGGCAGCCCCAGCCGCGCGCTTTCGGCGGCCATCAGCGCCGTCGCCGCCCCGGCATCCATGTGCGCGGTGTTGAACGACACCCCGGCACAGCGGATCGCCGGGTTGGTGCGCGCGCCCAGCCGCAGGTTGAGGTCGATCGTGTCCTCGATGCTCGGCAGCGCATAGCCGGGACTGCCCAGCACCTGCGTCCGGCCGGGTTCGTGGCAGACGATGATGACGTCGGGCTGGCTGCCGTGGAGCAGCCCGAGCGAGACCGCGGCATAGGCGGGGTGAAAGAGCGACCCCTGCCCCTCGATCACGTCCCAGTGCCCGGGCGCGGCGTCGGGGCTCACCAGTTCGGCCGCCCCCGCCTCGAAATCGGACACCACCGCGTCCATCGGCATGCCGCCGCCCGCGATCATGATGCCGGTCTGGCCCGTCGCGCGGAAATCGGCGTCGACCCCGCGCGCGGCGAACGCGCGCGCGATCGCCAGCGCGGTATATTTCTTGCCCAACGCGCAATCGGTGCCGACGGTCAGCAGGCGCTGCCCCGACCGCTTGCGCCCGGTGCCGACGGTCAGCCCCGCCGGCGGATGGCGCACGTCGATCAGCCGGCGGCCGAGGCGCTGCGCGCGCCCCGCGAGTTCGGGCCGGTCGGCCAGCCGCATGTGCATGCCGCTGACGATATCCAGCCCGGCGTCGAGCGCCTCGACCAGCGCGGGGATCCAGCTTTCGGGGATCACGCCGCCGCTGTTCGCGACGCCGATCAGCAGCGACCGCGCGCCGCGCGCCCGCGCCTCGGCGGGGGTGAGCGACACCAGCCCGGCGCTGACCGTCGCCCCCGGCAGCGCATATTCGCCGACGCATTTTTCGGGCGCCCAGTCGCGCAGCCCGAAGGCGGTCTTGGCATAGCCGCGCTCGGTCGTGTCGCCGAGGAACAGCAGATAGGGCTGGGGAAGAAGGAGCGATTCGGCGGTCGCGTCGAGGGAGGTTTGGATGTTCACGGATTTCGCCCTGCAAGAACCAAAAGACACATGCTCGTCGCAACTGTCCCCGTCACGCTCGATCATGCCTGATCAGGTCATAATTTTCTATTTTTGAAATTTCAAACGAAATCGACACGCCGCGTGCGACGGGCACCGCACTCAAAAGGCGGTTCCATATCCGATCAGGTGGAAAACCACCGCGATCCACAGCAGCACCGCCGCGCTCGCGAAGACTACGACGCTCCACGCGCGCACGAATTTCCCCGGTGCACCGCGCCACACCAGCCACAGGTTCCACCCCGCCGCGGCGAACAGCCCGCCAAAGACGAGCGGCGAGGCGACCCGGAGCGCGATCAGCGCCCAGTCGAGCTCGCCGTTCATCGACGAAAAGTCGGACAACAGCGCGGTCCCGAACAGCAGCCAGCCGACGAGCACCGCGATCGCCAGTCCCGACAGCGCGCGCGTCAGCCGATAGGCGCGCCATTCGGCCGGGCTGCGCGCGGGCCGGACACCATAATGGCGGCGGACCAGCGCCGCGACGGGCCACGACAGCGCGGTCAGCGACAGCGCGGCAAGGCCGACGAGCAGCGCCGGGGTCAGCCACGCGCTCGAACTGTACCAGGGCACGGGTTCGAACAGCATGAAGGGCGACGAGGAATCGATGCCGAAACGCACGACGCGGCCGTCCTTCACCTCGGCCGCCAGCCGCATCGGGCCGCCGACCTCGCGCCAGACAAAGGGTTCGATCTCGACCCATTTGCGATCGGCACCGCCGATCCCGGGCGCCGCCTTGAACAGGATGCCGCCGTCGGCGTCGAGCCCGACTTTCATCTGCCCGCCCAGTTCGGCGACCTTCAGGAAACTCGTCTCCAGCCGCCGCGTCTTGTTGTACGTGCCGACCATCATCCGCGCGTGCGCGCGCGCGGTCGCGGCGTCGACCCGCCCGTCATGCGGCGCGCCGGGGAAATAGCGATCGGCAAAGGCGGTGAACAGATGATTGCGGATCGCCGCCGACACCTTGTCGGACCCGGCGGCGTTCATCGACATGTACAGCCCGACCTTCTCGCCGGGGAACATCCACAGCTGGCTGTGAAAGACGATCGAATCGCCCGCGTGCGACAGGACTTTCCGTCCGTTGATATTCTGTTCGTAAAAACCGAGCGCCATGCCGTTGAGCGGCGGGATCGCCCGCGTGATGCTGTCGTGCATCAGCCGCGCCGTCGCGGGTTGCAGCAACGCGCCGCCGTCGTCGAGGTGCGCGATCATGAACCGCCCCAGGTCGGCGCCGGTCGCGGCGAGCCCGCCCGCCGGCGCAAAGCTGTTGAGCTCGGGCTTGCCCGGCTTGCCCGACCCGAGCAGGTAACCGTTCGCGAGCAGCGGCTCGAGCGCGGCGGGCAGGCGCGCGCGAAAGGTCGAGTGCGTCATGCCCGCCGGCGCAAAGATGCGCTGCTCGACATAGTCGTCAAAGGGCAGGCCCGACACCCGCTCGACGATATAGCCCGCCAGCGCGGTGCCATAGTTGGAATAGGCGGGGGTGGTGCCGGGGGCATAGATGCGCGGCGGCACCTGCCGCTTCATCGCCGCGCCCAGCGTCGGAATATCCTTGAGGTCGTAACTGTTGAGCCCGCGCTGCACCTCGTCGAACCCCGCGGTGTGCGTCATCAGCTGGCGCATCGTCACCGGCTTGCCCTGCCGGGGCGGAATCCTGAAATCGAGATAGGCGTTGATATCCCTGTCGAGGTCGATCCTGCCCGCCTCGACCATCTGCATCACCGCGGTCCAGGTGATCGTCTTCGACACCGACGCCTGCTTGAACAGCGTCGTTTCCGGATCGACCGGGCGCCGTTTCGCGACGTCGGCGAAACCGAAGCCGCGCTGCGTCAGCACCTGCCCGTCCTTGACTACGACCACCACCGCACCCGCCGCGCGCCCGCGCTCGAGCGCATAGGGCATGAACCCGTCGAGCCAGGCATCGACATCGGCCCTGGTCAGCGGCCGCGCCGCCGCTGCCGCTGCCGGCGCCGTCGCGGCGGGCGCCGCGGGCGCCGCCGGACGCGAAACCGCAGGTGCCGCGACCATCGCCAGCGCCAATGCACCGATCAGCTTGAAGGATTGGAAAAACCGCATGCGCCCCTCGTCCCGTCCGGCGGCGCCGCATCGCGGAGGCCGCTCATCGTCAATTTCTCAAATTGAAATTTTTTTCAATTTAGAGACAGAAACAGCCAGAACGGAAATTTGTCAATGGCGATCGCGCGCGGCAACGCGCCGCGGCGATGGCAGCACCGGCGCAGCGTGCACCGCGACACGCGCGGCCAGAAGGACGGAAAACCGGGTTTCGCAAAGCCTCGCCGTGGCTGCGGCGGGCCCGGACCGGCGTCAATCGATCGGATGCAGCGAGGATTTCAGGTCGGCGTCGGGCGCCGAACACACCGACAGGATGCGGCACGGCCCCTCGCCCACCGCGACATAACCATGCCCCATCGAGGCGTCGAAATAGGCCGAATCGCCCGTCTTGAGCAGCGACGGCGCATAGATGTCGGTGTGGAACTCGCACTGCCCCTCCAGCACCAGCACATATTCCTCGCCCGGGTGGCGCATCAGTTCGCCGAAATCGTCGATCGACCGCACCTCGACCTCGATGATCATCGGGTTGAGCGCCTTGTTCAGCAGGTCGGCCGACGGATAGGTGTAATTATAGGTGCCCGTGCGGATGGTCGGCCCCTCGTTGGCGGGGGTGATGCTCCGCCGTCCGGTCGCCGCCAGCGTCGACACCGGCGGCGCGGCGGGTGCCGCGAACAGGCGGGTGATGTCGATTTCCAGCCCGCGGCTGAGCCGCACCAGCTTTTCGTAACTGAGCGACATCTTGCCCGTTTCGACTTTTGACAATGTCGAAACCGGAATACCGGTCTTTTCGCTCACCTCGACCAGCGTCCAGCCCTTTTCGGTGCGAAATTCTCTCAGGAACGCGCCCGGATTACTGTCCACCGGGCCGCGCCGCTCGGCACCTGCTGCCCGCTTTTCCCGCGTCGACGCCATTCCTGTCCTTTCGATCGATTTTCTCATTTAGCATATATTTGCATGATTGCACGCCGATCAAGCAAAAGCCCGCGCGGACCCGGCCGTGCCGCGTCCGGCGGCGCGCCGGCCCGGCCGCGATTTGCACGCCCGAGCGACCCGGACAGGTCAGAATTTGACAAATCGGAAAATTTTGAAAAAGGTTCGCCGCCGGTCGACACGCGCCGGGGGAGGAAAGACGACATCATGCAGACCCGAAATCGCGGCGCCGAAACCCCGCGCCCCACCCGAGACGGGTTCCGCTGGCTCCTCGCGCTGCTCGCCGTCCTCGCCGCGGTCGCGCTCGCCTGCCTCGCCAACCGGCTCCCCGCCCCCGCGCCCGAAACCGCGCCCGGCACCGCATTCTCGGCGGCGCGCGCGATGCACGACGTCCGCGTCATCGCCGCGAAACCGCATCCGATCGGTTCGCAGGCGATCGAGGAAACGCGCGCCTATCTGGTCGAACGCATGACCGCGCTCGGGCTCGAACCGCGGGTGCGCTCCCAGACGGTGACGCTGACGCGCCGCAATTCGGCCGATTTCGCGATCGGCGGCCGGGTACGGAACATCGTCGGCGAACTGAAGGGGAGCGACCCGACGCTCCCCGCGATCGTCGTGATGGCGCACTACGACACGGCGCCGCTGTCGCCGGGGGCCGGCGACGACACCGCGGGCCTCGCCGTCGCGCTCGAAACCGCGCGCGCGCTCAGGGCCGCGGGGCCGCTGCGGCGATCGGTCCTCTTCCTGTTCACCGACGGCGAAGAAGCCGGACTGCTGGGCGCCACCGCCTTTTTCGAAAGCGACCCCTGGCGCGGCCGGACCGGGCTGGTCGTCAACCTCGAAGCGCGCGGCGACAGCGGCCGCGCGCTGATGTTCCAGACCAGCGCCGGCAACCGCGCGCTGATCGAGGCCTATGCGCGCACCGCCCCCTCGCCCGCGGCGGATTCGCTGATGGTGACGATCTACAAGCGGATGCCCAACGACACCGACCTCACCAGCGCGCTCGATCGCGGCCATGCGGGCATGAACTTCGCCTTCGTCGGGCACCAGATGGCCTATCACACGCCGCTGTCGACCGCGGCGGGGCTCAACCCCGCCAGCGTCCAGCATATGGGCGACCAGGTGCTGCCGCTGGTGCGCGACCTCGCCGGGGCGGAACGCCTCGGCGACGCGGGCGGCGACATGGTCTTCGCCGACCTGTTCGGCCAATATCTCCTCGTCTACCCGTCGTGGGCCGGCTGGTTGCTCGCGATCGCCGCGGTCGGCGCGACCTTCGCGATGCTCGCGGTCGCCCTCGCGCGGCGCAGGGTCGCCTGGCGCGATGCGCTGGCGGGCGCGGGCGGGCTGCTCGCGATGCTGTTCGGCATCGCCGCGCTGCTGATGCTCGCGCTGCGCCTCGCGGCGCTGCTGATGCGTGGCATCGCGTCCCCCTATGCGCTCGTCGGGCAGGCCGGCTGGCTGCTGCCCGCGATGCTGCTCGCCGGGTTCGGCGGCGGCGCGCTGCTGCTCGATCGCGCGGCGCGCGGCGGGCGGCGCTGGCCGGTGGCGCTCGCACTCGCGGCGGTCGGCCTGCTCGGCGCGCTGCTCGGCGAATTCAGCCCCGCGCCGCTCGTCGCGGGGGGCGCGGCGGCGCTGTTCGCCTTCGCCGGGTTCGGGCGCCGCGCGGCGCTCGCCGGCTGGTTCGCGGGCGCGGTGGCGCTCGTCGCGCTGCTCGCGCTGCTGCTCCAGATCCTGCTGCCCAGCGGCGCGCACGCGCTGGTCTGGCCGCTGCTGCTGCTCGTGCCCGCGACCGCGCTGCTGCTCTTCGCGCCCGCGCGCGCCGCGCGTCCCGCGGGGCTCGCCGCGATGGCGCTGTCCGCGGCGCTGCTCGCCGGGCTGATGGCGCGTTCGGGCTATGATTTTTTCGTCATGGTCGGGACGATTTTTCCCGCCGCGATCGCGCCTTTCGTGCTGCTCGCGATTCTGGCGCTCGCGCCGCTGCTCTGGGCGGCGCGCCGCCTCCGCCCCGCCGGGCTCGTCGCGATCGCTGCGGGACTGGCGGTTTCGGGCGCCGCCGGGCTCGCCGGCCGCACCCCCTCGGCGGCCAGCCCCGAACTCGTCGAGGTCTTCCATGTCAGCAACGTCGTCACCGGCACCGCCCAATGGACCACCCCCCTCCCCGACAGCCGCGGCTGGGCGCGGGCGGCGCTGGCGCGCGACGGCGACACGCCCCGACTGCGCTCGATTGCACCGCTCTCCCGGGACGATCATTGGATCGCCGATGCGCGGCCCGCGGCCTTCGCCCCGCCGTCGCTCACGGTCGGCGCTACCGCACAGGGTGGGGCGCACCGGATCGATATCGCGGCGCGCAACGCCAATCGCGGGCGTTCGATGCGGATCTTCCTGAAACCATCGGTCGAACTGACCGGCATCCGGCTGATGGACCGTCCCGTTCCGGGCACGCTCAAGGCCGGCATCTGGTCGCAGATGATCTTTCATGCCAGCGGCGAAGAGGCGGTGCGCCTGTCGCTGACCGCCGTCCGTCCCGGGCAGGTCGAGGTCAGGCTGGCCGAGGTTCGCGACGGCTGGCCCGAAGGCAGCCGGCCCGTGCCGCTGCCGCCGCATGTCATCCCCTATCGCCGGGGCAACGACAGTGTGATCGTCACCGGCCGGATCGCGGCCTGGTGACCCCATCCGCCCACTGCCGCAGAAAGAATGCAACGGGCCCCGGCGCTTCGCGTTGCGGAACATGGCCGCAATCGGGAACGCATTCGAACCGCGCACCGCGGATCGCATCGGCAATCTCCCGCGACCGGTCGGGCGCAACGATGCGATCGGCGTCGCCTGCCAGCACCAATGTCGGCACCGCGATCGAAGCGAGCGACGCGCGATAATCGGGCCGCGCCGCGGCGGCGGCCTGCTGTTCGGCGAAGATACTGCCACCACAGCGCATCAGCATCGCGCGGATCTCTGCGAGCAGTCCCGGCATCGCACGGCTCGCGCGCGACAGCATTGCAGGGGCCAGTCTTTCGGCGACCCCGTCGAAATCCTGCCCGGCCTGCGCGATCACCGCGTCGCGCGCCGCGCGCTGTTCGGGCGTATCGGCCGCCGCCGAACTGCCGAGCAGCGCAAGACCGGCAAGGCGCCCGCCGCTTTGCCGTGCGATTTCGAGCGCGACATAGCCGCCCATCGAATGTCCGCAGAGCGCGAAGCGATCGGGCAACTGGGCGAGGATCGCATCTGCCATCGCCGCGATGCTGCCCCCGCGCGGTACAAAGACGCGCGTGACCGGCATATCCCGCCAGCTCGCTTCGTCGGTCGCGATGCCGCAGATCGCGATCACCGGAATGGTCATCGATCCTCTCCCGTCCATCTGCTCGCGCAGCTGCTATTCTTCCGCGATTCCGGCAAGATTGCGCGCGAACCCCTTCTTCGTTTCGACCTCCATACCGCGCAAGATCTGGATTCGCTGCGCCTGCGGCGAGCCCGCGCCGTGCATCGACTCGGTAAGATAGCCGACGGCGTTGCGGCCGAGCGTCATATTCTCGATCAGCCGCAGGATGCGCTGGCGAAACTCGACCGGGACATTGTGCTTACCCTTCATATATTTCTCGAGGATCGGGCCGATCGCCTCGTTCTTGAAATCGGCGTCGGAGGGCATCGTCACCATGATCCCGCCGGCGAGATCCTGCGCGAGGCGCGAGATTTCATAGGGGAAACGCGTCACATTATGCTTGCAGACGTTTGCGAGCATCGCGTCGTTCATATAGATGCCCGAGGGCAGCGGCTTCGCCTCGTGGCTCGACGCGATGGCCGAAGAATAGATGGTCTCGTTGAGATGGGTCATCTCGACCAGCTTGTCCTTGATATGGCTCGCGGCTTCGGCGCCATTATAGTCGGCGACCTGCGCCGCCGCGCCGACCATCACGTCGCCGAGCCCGGTTTTGCAGACGTATGAGGCGCGATGGTAAGCGGTGAAGCGCGCGACCATGTCCTGCGCGAATTCATATTCGCCGTCCATCAGCACATGTTCGTGCGGGATGAAGACATCGTCGAAGACGACGAGCACCTCCTGCCCGCCGAAGCGCGCATTGCCCTGGTCGATGTCGCCCGCCTCCATCGCGCGCGTGTCGCACGACTGGCGGCCGTAGATATAGGTGATGCCCGCCGTGTCGCCGGGGACCAGCCCGACGATCGCGAAGTCGCGGTCGGCTTCGCCCATGTTCATCGTCGGCATCACGCAGATCCAGTGCGAGTTGAGCCCGCCGGTCATGTGCGCCTTGGCGCCGGTGACATAGACGCCCGCGTCGGTGCGCCTGGTCACGTGGAGGAACATGTCGGGGTCGGCCTGTTCGTGTGGGCGCTTCGAGCGGTCGCCCTTGGGATCGGTCATGCCGGCGCCGATGATGATGTTGTTGCGCTGCGCGTGGCGCATGAACTCCAGGTAGCGCGGGTGGTACGCCGTGCCGTGCTTCGCATCGATGTCCCAGGTGATCGAATGGAGCACGCTGATCGTGTCGAGCCCCGCGCAGCGCTGGAAACAGGTGCCGGTGAGCTGGCCCATCCTGCGCTGCATGTGGTTCTTCATCACCAGATCGTGCGGCGATCCGACGATGTGGAGGAAGCGGTTCACCGGCGCGTCGATCAGGTCGCTGTGCGCGGTCGCAAGGTCCGGGTCGGCGAGCGCGAGGTCGTAGGTCATCTTGAGCGCGTTGATCGACGGGCGGATGATCGGATGGTCGACGGGTTCCTCGACGCGTTCGCCGAACAGCCAGACCTCGACGCCGCGGTCCCGGAGCGAGGCGACATAATCGTCGCCGGTGACGATCGGGGCGAAGCGCGCCCAGCGGTCGGCGGCGGATTCCTCGCGCGGATGGATGGTCATGACAGTCTCCCGAAGTTGGTGAAAGTGCCGCCTAGCGTGCATCGGGGGTGGCAAAACAGGGCATGACAGGCGAGGAAAACTCACCATAATGCACAGACATCATGGCGACGATCGACGGCTATTATTTCGCGGTGTGCACCCGCGGCGCCGAGCGCGCAGGAATGGCCGTGCGCGATCTGGTCGCCGGGACCGGGCTGGATCCCGAAGATTTCGCGGTGCCGGGATGGCGCGGGTCGGTCGAGGCGATGGCGCGGCTCGTCCGCCATATCTGGGCAGGCCTCGACGACGAATTCATGGGCTATACGCCGCGCCGCACCGCGCCCGGAAGTTTTGCCTTTGCCTGCGAACTGGCGCTGGAAGGCGGCGACGTCGCCGATGGGCTGGCGCGCGCGGCGCGCTTCTACAACCTGCTCGATGCGGGGATCGCGACCGGGATCCGGACCGGGACGGCGGGGCTGGAAGTCGAGGTGCGCTTCGCCCGCCCCGACCTCGACCCCGATCATTATTTCAGCGAATTCTGGATGATCATCTGGCACCGTCTCGCCTGCTGGCTGGCGGGCGAGACGATTTCGCTGCTGTCGGCCGAGTTCGACTATCCGCGCCCCGACACCTATTTCGAGGAATTCAAATATCTCTTCCCCTGCCGCCATCGCTTCGACGGCGCGGGCCGGCGGATCGTCATGGACGCGCACGCGCTGCACGCGCCGATCCGCCGCACGCGGCAGGAACTGGAGGCGATGATCGCCGCGGCGCCGCTCGACATCATGACCATCCCCGCGAGCGACGCCAGCATCGCGCGGCCGGTGCGCCAGCTGCTCACGCGGAGCCCCGACCTGACGCTGGCCGAGCTCGCCGCCGCCACGCGACTATCGACCCACAAGCTGCGCCGCCTGCTCCGCGCCGAAGGGACGAGCGCGGCAATGCTGCGCGAACAGGTGCGGCGCGACCGCGCAATGCGGTTGCTGGCGACGAGCAACGCGACCGTCGAGGCAATCGCCGAAGCGCTGGGCTATGCCGAGGCGCGTTCCTTCACGCGCGCCTTCCACGGCTGGACGGGCGCCTCCCCGTCCGCATGGCGCGCGCGCACGGTTCGGCGCTGACCATCGGGGCCGTCGCCCCGGTGCCGGCCGCCCGGGCGATGGCGGGTCCGGCGCCGGAGCGGAGCAGCCGGCCGACGCATCGTCATTGCGGCAGGTCGAAGCTCTTCGCCGAGGCGAGGCGCCACGCCGCACCATAGAAGTCGCGATCCGACGCACCGTCGAGCAGTTCGCCATTTTCGAGGAAAATGTGGAGCTGCGAAAAAAGCCGGATCTCGGTCAGGCTGACCCGGCGGACCAGATGATGCGGGCTGAGTTCGCCGGGATGGCTGAGCCCGGCCGCGGCGATCATCTCCGACAGCGCGAGCAAGGTGTTGCGGTGGTAATTGTGCACGCGTTCGGCCTTGTCGGGCACCACCAGCGCGCGCTGGCGCACGGGGTCCTGCGTCGCCACCCCCGCCGGGCAGCGGTTGGTGTGGCACGCCAGCGACTGGATGCAGCCGATCGCGAACATGAAACCGCGCCCGGCATTGGTCCAGTCGGCGCCGAGCGCCATCGCGGTCGCAATGTCGAACGCGCTGACGATCTTGCCCGCCGCACCGACCTTGATCGCGTCGCGAAGCCCCGCGCCGACGAGCGTGTTGTGGACGAAGAGCAGGCTTTCGCGCATCGGCATGCCGAGGTGATCGGTGAATTCGAGCGGCGCGGCGCCGGTGCCGCCCTCGCCGCCGTCGACCACGATATAGTCGGGCATGATACGCGTTTCGAGCATCGCCTTGACGATGCCCATGAATTCCCACGGCTGACCGATGCACAGCTTGAATCCGATCGGCTTGCCGCCGGACAGGTGGCGCAGCCGCGCGATGAATTCGACAAATTCAAGCGGCGTCGAAAAGGCCGCGTGGCGCGACGGCGAGATGCAGTCGCGCCCGCGCGGGATACCCCGCGTCGCGGCGATTTCGGCGGTGATCTTGGCCGCGGGCAGAATGCCCCCCATCCCCGGCTTGGCGCCCTGGCTGAGCTTGATCTCGATCATCCGCACCTGCGGGTCGGCCGCCTGCTCGGCAAAGCGGCCCTCGTCGAACAGGCCGTCCGCGTTGCGGCAACCGAAATAGCCGCTTCCGATTTCCCAGATGAGGTCGCCGCCATGTTCGCGGTGATAGGGGCTGATCGAGCCCTCGCCCGTGTCGTGCGCAAACCCGCCGAGCTTTGCCCCCTTGTTGAGGGCGAGAATGGCGTTGGCGCTGAGCGCGCCGAAGCTCATCGCCGAAATGTTGAAGATCGAGGCGCGGTACGGTTGGCGGCAATCGGCCCCGCCGATCGGAACGCGGAAGGTTGCGGGATCGCTGACCGGAACCGGGCGCGTCGAATGCGCGATGAATTCATAGCCGTTGCGATAGAGGTCGACCATCGTCCCGAACGGGCGATCGCTGACTTCATTCTTGGCGCGCGCATAGACGAGCGAACGCTGGCTGCGCGAAAAGGGCGTCTGTTCCTGATCATCCTCGATCAGATATTGGCGAATTCCGGGCCTGATGCTCTCGAAGAACCAGCGCAACCGGCCGACGATCGGATAGTTGCGCCGGACCGAATGGCGCGCCTGCGCCAGGTCGAGAAGGCCCACGCCCGTCAGCGTGGCAAAGACGGCGAGCGCCGCGATCGACCAGGGCACGGGAAGCAGGAGGAAACCTGCGGCCATGCCAGCGAGGCTGGCGGCAAAGGGAAGATAGCGTCGGGACAACAAGGGAAGCTCCATTGGCGATGGGGGCGGATGATCGGAAGCAGATGGCGTGCGAGGTCCGGGTGCGGTGGAGGCCCGGCATCGGCGCCGGACGACCAGGTGCACACCCGGACGGCCCTCTCAGTTGAGCATCACGAAGCAGCGCCGCCGCGGCGGGGCGCTGTGACGCGCAAAGGGCGCCACCGGCGATGCGACCGCGACGAGCGGCGGCACCGCACGGCACGCCGCGCCGGTCCATCGGGCAACCGGGTCGACGTCCGTCACGGGAGGGAATAGTCGCATCGCGGCCCGATCAGTCGGCGAGGACGACGAACAGCGCCGCGCCGACGACGGCCAGCGCGGCCACCGCGAGCGCGCGCCAGCTCCAAGGGAGGGCGAGCGCCGCCCGATGATCGGCGAAAAAGGCGTCGGCCCGGGGCGCGAGACGCGGATCGGAGGCGATAATCGCCTGATCGATCATCGACAGCCGGTGAAAGAGGTCCACCAGCCGCGCGACCTCGTGTCCATCGAGGTGCGGATAGCGCAGCAGGAGCGCCTCGAACTCGATCACATGGTCGGAAGGGGCCCGCCAGCGCGAGGTCATGACCGCCGCCCTTCGTTCCCGGCCGGTGCGGCGACGGGCAAGGCGCGCGGCGACGCGTCTGCGCCGCCCACCGCCGACGGCGAGGCCGCGACGGGCGGGGCGCACTTGCGACGGGCATCGCAGGAGCCGGCAATCACGAGCAGCGCCGTGGTCGTCGCCGCGACGAACAGCACGAACCACCCGTGCCACGGCCGGCGCACGAGCGCGAAGACGAGCCCGTAGAGCGCCACGATCCCGAGCACGAAGATCATTCCCGAAATTTCGCCGATTGTCCGGCTGTGGGCGGCGAACCCCGACAGGATTTCAACCATGCCGGCCTCGCCCGGACCCCATGACGCCGGCGCCGCGCGGCCGGCAAGGCCGCGCGGTCCCGCACGCCATGGTCACGGCCCTGCCTGCACCGCCACCACCCGGCTCTTGAGCTCGAGCGAGCGTTCGTGGAGAATTGTCACCATCGCGAGCATGATCCGCCGCGCCGCGGCGGTGGCACCGATACGCGGATCGCCCCAGAGGTCGGCGTAGAGTGCGGCGTGCGCGCGCATCAGCGCGCCGGGATCCTCGTGCCCGGGCGGGCAATCGCGGACAAAGGCTCCGACGATCTCGCCCGCCTTTTCGAACGGCAACCCCGCGCGCTCGACGTCGGACCAGACGTTCCGGCGCTGCGCCTCGATCGCGATCGCGGGTGCCGGCATATGGAAATGCTGCGACAGCGCGACCGAAAGCGGGCGCGCGGCGGTGTGCCCGGCAAGGCGCAGCGCCACCGCCACAAACTGGTCCTCGGCAAGTGGCGAGAGCTCGAGCCGTTCGATTTCGGTGAAGCCGTCGTCGCCGATCGCACGGATACGGACGCCGTCCGATGGCGCGCGCAGCATCTTTTCGGCGCGCAGCCCCGCCGCGCGCAGCAGATCGGCGAAGATCGCCTCGCGGGAATGTCGGTCGGTCATCGCGCCGTCTCCCCCGGGGCGAGGCGGCAGGGTTTCGAAGGGCGGTACGTCACGGCGGACGCACGCGCGCCCGGGCGCCCGTCGGGCGCGAAAAACATCTGGAAATCCATGCTGAACTCTCGATCGGCTCACGGCCGATACAAAAGGGAAAGCCGAACAGCCCCGGGCCCGCCGATCGCGGAGCCGGGGCCGCTAGCCTTCGAGCCGGCGGCCTGCGTGGTGGGCGGAAAGCCTCAGGAATGCGCACGTCGACATGGTGCGTCCATTGTCCCGTGCGGCGCCGGGAAAGTCAAGCCGGGCCCCGCCGCAGTCGGCCGCCGACGACAAGCTTTGAGCGCCGAAATATCTTCGCGCCCTGTACTGGTCGTTTCGAGCAAGATTGATGAAAAGGTCCGGCCGGTCCTTGACCGATTATTGCCCGCGCCGGTCCGCGGCGAGCGAGTGCGATCCGTCTCAAGACGCCGATAGCGCTCCAAAGGCGATGAGGAGAAACAAAAATTTGGCGCCATGCACCACTGCGCCCGGCGTCAAGGTGCGCGCGCGGCGAGTGGCAGGCAGGCCGGTCCGACCGCCTCGAAGCTCTTGTAGGTCAGGATGAATTCCTGGTGCCCGAGTGCTTCGGAGGCGCTCGGCGATCCCGCCGCGACCGCCAGCACGAGCGCGAAGATTTCGCCGCCGACCTCGTCGAGCCCGGCCTGCTGAAGCAGGATCCGGCCGGCATTGACGTCCATGTCCTCCGCAAGGCGGGCATAGGTTTCGGGATTGGCGCAAATCTTGACGACCGGGGCGATCGCCGAACCGACGACCGATCCCCGGCCCGTCGTGAACAGGATCAGGTGGCATCCCGAGGCGATCATCTCGACGATCTCGGCATTGTCCGAGATATTGGGGAAACCGAAGCGCACCTCGCCGTCGGGGACCACGTCCATCAGATAGAGCCCCGGCGCGGGCGGGATGTCGCCGGGCTTGATCAACCCCGCGATCGGCGAACGCCCCGATTTCGAATAGGCGCCGAGCGATTTTTCTTCCTGCGTGCTGAGCCCGCCGTCGGCGTTGCCGGGGGCAAAGCTGCCGTAACCGAGGGTCGTATAATAGCGTGCGGCCTTGGCGACCGCCGCCTCGATCTCCCGCCCCAGTTCAGGCGTGATCGCGCGGTCGGCCATGATCCGCTCGCATCCGATCAGTTCGCCGGTTTCCTCGAACATGCACGTCGCGCCGGCGCCGATCAGGCGGTCGAAGCAACGCCCCACCGCCGGATTGGCGGTAATCCCGCTGGTGCCGTCCGAGCCGCCGCAGATCGTCCCGACGACCAGTTCGTCCACGCGCATCGCCACACGCGGCGCCGCACGCGCCTGCTCGCCGATCCGTTCGAGCGCCGCAAGGCCCGCCGCGATCGTCGAACGCGTGCCGCCCGCCTCCTGGATGACCAGCCTTTCGACCGGCCGGCCGCTTGCGGCGATATCCGCGAGCAGGCCCTCGCGGTCGAAGCCCTCGCACCCGAGCGACACCAGCAGGACGCCGCCGACATTCGGGTGCGTCGCGAGCCGGCTCATCATGCGATAGGCATAGCTATTGGGGTAGCAGCCGGGAAAACCGGCGAGCTGCACCGACAGGTCGCCCGCCCTGCTGACGATTGCGCGCGCCACATGGTGGGCGCATTCGACGAGATAGACGACGAGGATGACATTGCGGATGCCCTTGCGGCCGTCGGAGCGCAGAAACCCCTCGAACACCTGGTCCTGGCCGGTCATTCGCCCGTTTCCTTCCGTACGGCATCGCGCCCGTGCGCGGGCAGATAGTCGCTGGCAAGATTGTGATGGTGGACATGATCGCCCGGCGCGGCGGATGCGGTCATCGTGCCGATCGGAAAACCATAGCGAAAGACCTTGTCGCCGGCGGCGAGCGCGATGCGCGCCACCTTGTGCCCGACCTCGATCGCCGCGCGGAGCGCGACGGCCGCGCCTTCGATGTCCACCACCGCCCCCTGCGGCACCGATTTCACGCATATCAGGATATTGTCTTCGGGCGCGAGCAGCAGGAAGCCGCCGGACCGGCCGGAGGCAGGATTCGTGGACACATCCTCCATCACCGCCTCCCTCGCCCGCTTCCCCCGAAAATGGGGGCAGGGCTTGCCCCCGCACGCCCCGCCCCCTGCTGCATCGGGGAGCACGGCCCCGACACCCGCATGCCCCATGCTCCCGCATTGCGATATAATTGTCAAATATGATTTCATATTTTATATTTGACATACCTTGCCGGCCACCCGAGAACCGGCGAGCGCATGAGGCGCGATTCAACGCACGACGATGGGAAGAATGATGGGGCGACTGTCGGGCAAGCGCGCTGTGGTTTCGGCCGCAGCGCAGGGTATAGGCCGCGCGTCGGCCGAGCTTTTTGCCCGCGAAGGCGCCAAGGTCTTTGCGCTCGACATCGATGCCCTAGCGCTGGCGGGGGTCGCGGGCTGCGAGGCGCGCGTGATCGACCTGCTCGACGGTGGTGCGATCGCGGCGCTCGCCGCCGACATCGGCCAGATCGACATCCTGTTTAACTGCGCGGGCTATGTCGATGCCGGCACCTTGCTCGATACGACCGACAGCGGTTACGACCTCTCCTTCGACCTCAACGTCAAGTCGATGACGCGCATGATCCGCGCCTTCCTGCCCGCGATGATCGCCGGTGGCGGCGGGTCGATCATCAACATGGCGTCGGTCGCCGGTCCCGCGATCGGCGTCGCGAACCGCTTCGCCTATTGCGCGTCGAAGGCCGCCGTCGCGGGGCTCTCGCGGTCGATCGCGGTCGACTATGTCGCCGACGGCATCCGCTGCAACGTCATCTGCCCCGGCACGGTGCAGTCCCCGTCGCTCGACGCGCGCCTTGCGGCGACCGGCGACGAAGCAGCCGCGCGCAAGGCCTTCGTTGCGCGGCAGCCGATGGGGCGGATCGGGAGTGCTGACGAGATTGCAGCCCTGGCGCTGCATCTCGCGTCGGACGAAAGCGCCTATACGACCGGCGCGCTGCACATCATCGACGGCGGCTGGAGCATGGCGTGACGATCGCGTCGGCGGGTGATTTCCGCGACGCGGCCCGGCGGCGCATCCCGCGTTTCCTGTTCGACTATGCCGACGGCGGCGCCGGTGCCGAAGAGACGCTGCGCCGCAACGTCAGCGATCTTTCCGGTATCGCGCTGCGCCAACGCGTGCTTCGGGACGTCGCCGCGATCGATTTGACGACCACGCTGTTCGGCCGGACCATCGCCCTGCCCGTCGCGCTCGGCCCGGTCGGCATCAGCGGCATGTACGCGCGGCGCGGCGAATTGCAGGCGGCGCGCGCGGCGCGGGCCGCCGGTATCCCGACCTGCCTTTCGACCGTGTCGATCTGCCCGATCGAAGAGGTCGCGGCAGCCGCCGATCCGTTCTGGTTCCAGCTCTATGTCATCCGCGATCGCGCGTTCATGAAGGATCTGATCGCGACCGCGAAAACCGCGGGCGCCGAAGCGCTGGTCTTCACCGTCGACATGCCCGTTCCCGGCCCGCGCTACCGCGATGCGCATTCGGGAATGTCGGGGCCGAACGCCCCGCTGCGGCGGCTGTTGCAGGCGATGGGCAAGCCGCGCTGGGCGTGGGATGTCGGAGTGCGCGGACGGCCGCACGCGTTGGGCAATCTGAAACCTGTTCTCGGCAACCGGAGCGGGCTCAACGACTATATGGGCTGGCTCGGGGCCAATTTCGATCCGTCGATCCAGTGGAAGGATCTCGACTGGATCCGCGCCGAGTGGAACGGCCCGCTGATCATCAAGGGCATCCTCGATCCCGAAGACGCGCGCGAAGCCGCCGCGATCGGCGCCGACGGCATCATCGTGTCGAACCATGGCGGGCGCCAGCTCGACGGGGTGCCGTCGACCGCGCACGCGCTGCCGGCCATCGCCGACGCGGTCGGTGACGCACTGACGATCCTCGCGGACGGCGGCGTCAGGAGCGGGCTGGACGTGGTGCGGATGCTCGCGCTCGGCGCGAGGGGCGTCCTGCTCGGCCGCGCGTGGGTCTATGCGCTGGCGGCCGCGGGCGAAGCGGGCGTTGCAAAGCTGCTCGACCTCATCGCAAAAGAAATGACGGTCGCGATGACCTTGACCGGGGTCAACCGGATCGGCGCGATCGACGCCGACATCCTTGCGGAGAGTGGAGCCAGATGAGCCGCCGAATTTGCCATGCCCTCGACCTCGTCGACGACGCCGCGCTGATCGCCGAATATGAGGCCGCGCACGCGGCGGGCGCGGTCTGGCCGCAGGTGATCGCCGGCATCCGGCAGGCCGGTTATGAATCGATGGAAATCTGGCGGACCGGCGACCGGTTGTTCATGATCGCCGAGGTCGCCGACGACTGGCCGCGCGACGTCGCGCCCGAGATCGCGGCCATCGACGCCCACTGGCAGGACAGGATGGACCGGTTCCAGAAGCGGCTCCCGCACGGCGAACCCGACGAAAAATGGACCGCGATGACGCGCATCTTCTCTCTCGACGAACAATAGGAACGACGCATGAAACTCTGCCGCCATGGTGCTCCCGGCGCCGAAAAGCCCGGCCTGATCGACGCGGACGGTCGCCTTCGCGATCTTTCGGCGCATGTCGCCGACATCGGCCCCGACACGATCGGAAAGGACGGCCTGGCAAGGCTCGCCGCGATCGACCCGGCCTCGCTGCCGCTGGTCGATGCCGGCGCCCGATACGGCGCCTGCGTCAGCGGCACCCGCCACTTCATCGCCATCGGCCTCAACTACGCCGACCATGCCGCCGAATCGAACCTGCCTATCCCTGAAGAACCGGTGGTGTTCAACAAGTGGGTGAGCTGCATCCAGGGACCGAACGATCCCGTCACCATCCCCAGGGATTCGCAGAAGACCGACTGGGAAGTCGAACTCGGCGTCGTGATCGGCACGCGGGCGTCCTGTGTTTCGGAGGCCGATGCGCTCGCGCATGTGGCGGGCTATTGCGTCGTCAACGACGTGTCCGAACGCCACTGGCAGCAGGAACGCGGCATGACGTGGGACAAGGGCAAGGGTTTCCCGACCTTCGGGCCGGTCGGGCCCTGGCTGGTCACCCCCGACGAGGTCGGCGACCCGCAGAATCTGTCGATGTGGCTTTCGGTCAACGGCAAGCAGATGCAGGACGGCAACAGCCGGACGATGATCTTTCCGGTCGCCGCGATCATTGCCTATGTCTCGCAGTTCATGACGCTGCTGCCCGGCGACATCATCACGACCGGGACGCCGCCGGGCGTCGGCCTGGGGCAGAAGCCCGAGCCCTGGTATCTGAAGCATGGCGACGTCGTCGAACTGGGTATCGAGAAACTGGGGGAACAGCGCCAGACCTTCGTCGCATGGACGCCGGAGGGCTGAGACATGGCGCGGCCGCCTTTCGTCGATGCCCATCTCCACCTCTGGGATCGCGACCAGCTGCGCTATCCCTGGCTCGATGACCCGGGCATGGCGTCGATCGCGGCCACATACCGCATCGACGACTACCGGCGCGAGGCGGCCGCGTGGAACCTGGCGGGCTGTGTCCATGTCGAAGCCGGGGCCGATCCGGAGGACAGCGCCGCCGAGACCGAATGGCTCGAAACGGTGGCGGCGGACGACGGCTGGCCGAGCGCGCTCGTGGCGCGGGTCGCGCTCGACGATCCCGATGCCGACCGCCAGCTCGAATGGCAGGCTTCGCGCGCAGCCGTGCGCGGCATCCGCCATCTGGTGAACTGGCACCCCGATCCCGCGCGTCAGGCCTATCCGCGCGATCTGACCGCCAATCCGGTGTGGCAGCGCGGCTATGCGATGCTCGGCCCGCTCGGCCTCAACTTCGATTTTCACGGCCATCCGCCGCAACTCGCCAGTCTCGCCGCGGTGGCGCGGCGGCACCCCGACACGCCGCTGATCCTGAACCACCTCGCCCTGCCGTCCCCGGCCGACGGCCTTGACGAATGGCGCGCGGGCATGGCGATGGCGGCGGCGCTGCCCCACGCCGCGGTCAAGCTGTCGGGCGCGGGTTTCATCGCGAGCCCGTTCGATCCGGCGCGCTTTCGCGACCTCATCCTCGAGGTCATCGATCTGTTCGGCCCGGCGCGCGTCATGGTCGCGACCAATTTTCCGACCGATCGGCTGTTCGCGTCGATGGACCGCACGCTCTCCGCCTATGAGGCGATCCTCGCCGGCTTTTCGGGGGAGGAGAAGCGCGACCTGTGGGGCCGGAACGCCAACCGCATCTACCGACTGGGGCTTGAACTATGAAGGGCATTCCGACCCGGCCGCTGGGCCGCAGCGGCCTGTCGGTCGCCGAACTGGGCTTTGGCGCCGCCACGCTGGGCAACCTCTACCACCCCGTGAGCGACGACGAAGCGCGCGCCGCGCTCGACGCCGCGCTTGCCGGCGGATTGACCTATATCGATACCGCACCGCACTATGGCCGCGGCCTCAGCGAGCGCCGGGTCGGCGATGCCATCCGCCTGCACCCCGAGGTCGTGCTTTCGACCAAGGTCGGCCGGTTGCTCGATCCCGACGCATCGGTGGTCGACGACCGCATGCGCGACGGCTTCCGGTCGCCCATGCCGTTCCGCATGCGATATGATTATTCGCACGACGGCATATTGCGCAGCCATGAGCACAGCCTGCACCGGCTGGGCGCGGCGCGGATCGACATCCTCTATGTCCACGACATCGGCACGCTGACGCATGGCGACGCCGCGGCGGCCTATTGGGAGCAGCTGACCAGCGGCGGCGGACTTCGCGCGCTCGAGCGGCTGCGGGGCGAAGGCGCGATCGGCGGCTTCGGCATCGGGGTGAACGAAATCGCCGTCTGCCTCGACGTGATGGAGCGCGCGCGCCTCGACGCCATCCTGCTGGCGGGGCGCTACACCCTGCTCGAACAGGGGGCGCTCGACGCGCTGATGCCCCGATGCGCCGACGCCGGGACGATGGTCGTCATCGGCGGCCCCTATAACAGCGGCATCCTGGCGACGGGCACCAAAAGCGGCACGCCCGTCCACTACAACTATGCCCCCGCCCCGGCGAAGATACGCGACAGGGTAGCGCGGATCGAAGCGGTCGCCGGGCGCCACGGCGTCCCGCTGGCGGCGGCGGCGCTCGCCTTCGTGCTCGCCCATCCGCAGGTCGCGAGCGTCATTCCGGGGATCGGAAGCGCCCGCCGCGTCGACCAGACACTCGCGCTCTATCGCACCGCTATCGCAAGGGATTTCTGGGCCGAACTGCGCGACGAGCGGCTGATCCGTGCGGATGCCCCCACGCCCTGAGCCGGCCGGCCGCGCCCGCGACCAGCGCCGCGCTTCAGATCCGGTGGTCCGCGGCCAGCAGCGACGACGAGATTTGTTCCGCGCTCGCGCGCAGATGGCCGATCGCCGCGTCGATCGGCATGACGAGCGGGGTCGAGTGCACGAACGGCACCGACAGCGCCGCCGCCGCCACCGTCCCCCGCAGGATCGGCGCCGAAAGATCGGTCACGCCGACGACGAACTCGCTCTTCGCCCGTCCGTAGCCGTTCTTGCGCACCGTTGCGGCGCGCGACCGGAAAGCCTCGACCTGCGCCGGCGCGATGTCGGGCGGGACATCGGCGAGCCAGCGGTCCTGGTCGCGCGCCTCCTGAAAGGCATAGAGCACCGCCCCCGAACCGGTGAGGACGAAGCATTTGCGATAGCCGATCCGCACGGTGAAGCCGATCTGCTCGGCCGATTCGATGCGCGCGACGACGACGGTGTCGCTGCCAGACCGCACCGCGAGATGGCAGGATTGCCCGATCGTCGCCGACAGATCGCGCATGACCGGCAGCGCGATTTCGAGCATGGTCTTGACCGGCGCCTGCTCCATGCCGAGCGCGAACAGCTTGTCGGTCGGGACGAAACCCTCGCCGCTTTCCGACTGCCGGATGAAACCGCGATATTCGAGCACCTGCACCATGCGGAACAATTCGCTCATCGACCGGCCCAGCCGCTGGCCGATCATCGAAATCGTCAGCGGATGGCGCTCCTTCGCGAGCAGTTCGAGGATGTCGAGCCCCTTGTCGAGCGCCGGCGCGCGATAACGCTGCTCCTTTTGTCCGGCTTCGGTCTGATCGTTTCGCGCCATCGGCAAACCCCACATGCTTTCCGCCGCCTATAGGATGGTTCGCGGGGGGTGTCGTCCAATTTTGACGACCGGAGCGCTATGACGCGCGGGGCGACAGGTCGGCGCCGACCGTCCAGCCGGTCCCCTCTACCGCCCTATGGCCGATCGCGTCCCAGTCCCAGTCGATCCCCAGCCCCGGCTGCTCCGACGGAATGGCCTGACCGTCCTCGATGCGAAGCCTGCTGGTCGTGATCGGGTCGAGCTGCGGAATATATTCGACCCATTTGCCATTGGGCACCGCGGCGCACAGTGGCGCGTGAATTTCCATCAGGAAATGCGGGCAGACCGCGATGTTGCAGGCCTCGGCCAGATGCGCGACCTTGAGCCAGGGGGTGATGCCGCCGACGCGCGCGACGTCGACCTGCACGATCGAGCAGGCCTCGGCGTGGCAATAGGCGTTGAACTGCCGGAGCGAATAGAGGCTTTCGCCCACCGCGACGGGAATGTCGCTGCGCCGCGCGAGCGCGGCATGATTGTGCAGGTCGTCGGCCGCGAGCGGCTCCTCGATCCAGCCGAGCCCGAAGGGCGCATAGGCGGCGACGCGGCGGATCGCGTCGTCGATCCGGAACGACTGGTTGGCGTCGGTGAAAATCTCGAAATCGGCGCCGACCGCGTCGCGCAGCGCCCCCAGCCGGGCGACGTCCTCCGCGATCGGGCGGCCGATCTTGATCTTGGCGCCCTTGAACCCCCGCGCGCGCACCGCGAGACTGTCCTCGACGATCGCCTCGATCGGAAGGTGCAGCCATCCGCCCTCGGTCGTATAGACGGGGACCCGCTCCTGCGCGCCCCCCGCCAGCTTGTGGAGCGGAATCGCGGTCTTGCGCGACCTGAGGTCCCACAGCGCGGTGTCGATCGCGGCGAGCGCCAGCGAGGTGATCGCCCCGACGCTGGTGGCGTGGGTAAGATAGAGCAGGTCGCGCCAGATCGCCTCGATGCGGTCCGCGTCGCGGCCGATCAGCGCCGGCGCGAGCGTGCGCCGCAGCAGCTCGATCGTCGAAGGGCCGCCGGTTCCGATCGTGTAGCAATAGCCCGTCCCGACCGCGCCGTCGCTGTCATACACCCGCACGATCGGCGTTTCCTGGCTGACAAAGGACTGGATCGCATCGGTCCGTTCGGTCGCGGGCACCAGGTCGACCATCAGCATTTCAACACGTTCGATTCTGGCCAAAATTCAAAACCTTCCAAAGATTGGTTCGATGTTGGTGCCGGGATATGAATTCATATACGGTGAGTCTATTCATAAATGAATTTACATCCCGCCGTCATTCGCCGTGGCTGGCGCAGACAGGTCGCCGGAATGTGCGTTTATTTCCCGTCAGCGGGGGTCTCCGGTGCGGCAGGCACAACCGGCGGCGGCCGTTCCCTGCCGCAAGCGCGGCCGCAAGGGTCGACGAGGCGATTGCCGAGACGCTCCGGGACCAAGCGGGCTGCCGGGCGACGGCACCATCATGCGGAAGACACGCTCACAGCCCGGAACGAAGGCCCCACAGGCATGTTACCGCCGCACAAAGACCCGGTCAGGATCGCGATTTCATGCGGCGGAACGCTGGCTGCAGCATCAACGGCGGATGGCACGAGGCAGGCAATGCGGCTTGACGCTCGCACAGCGGGACGATGGACGGCTGATTGGCGCGCTGTGACCGGACAAGCCGTCCGGGCATCTACGGTCGCGTCACGCCAGCATCCGCGGGTTCCCGAACGATGCTCGCGGCGGCCAGCTGCTGCCTCGCGGCGGCCGCCGTCAGGTCATGGTTGGACATCCCGTCGGCGACAAAGCGATCGAAGCTTTCGAAGATCGCGGGCTTGAGCGTCACCTGCCGGCGCCGTTGATCGATGTCGATCAGCCCCTGCGCCTCGGCGTCGGCGAGGAGTTGCCGGACATGGGTTCGCGAGACGAGAAAGCTCCGGCCAAGGTCCGACAGGGACAGGGCGACCGTCGGCGATCCGCGCTTCATCGCATCCTGCATGAGCCGCATCAGGACCAATATGCCCGCGTCGCGCGAGACAAAGAGCATGATGCCGGGATTGCGCAGCAGGACCATCGCCGACTGCTCGAAGAAACCGGTCGCGATCCGCCGCTGGACCCGCTGAAAATCGGGGTCCCCGCCGAGCGGGAGGGTATAGTCGTCCTTGCCGAACAATGCAGCGGGCGGGCTGTAGTGCGCGACCAGCCACGCCCGGTCGTACGCCAGCATCCTGGCCGTCGGGTACAGAAGGCGCGCGCGCGCGTCCGCCGGCGATACGCGGCTTTCGAGATAGCCGGTCTGGACCAGCCGGCCGACGATCGATTCGATCCGCCTCGGGCTGCTCACACCGAACAGCGCAAGCGCCTTTTTGAGATTGCCGATCGTTGGCCAGCTGCTGCGGTCATCCTCGCGATATCCGGCCGCGAGACAGATGGCGACCGCGAAGATGACGATCCGCGCCGCCTCCATCAGCAGCTTGTTCAAAAAGGCGTCGTCGCCATAGAGCGCCAGCGTCTTGTCGACATATTCGGCGCGCGCATTGGCGAAACCGGGATGGTTCAGGATCGTCGAAGCGGCCCAATATTCGACGCCGAAATGCGGGTCATATGCCTTGCACTGATGCTGCCCCATTCATCCGCTCCCGCACCCGCCATCGGCGAACATCCGCCCCGCCAGCCGGCCCCGTCGGGAGTTGCGGGCAGGCGCAGCGATCTAAATCAATAGAATATACGCAAAAAGTTCCGGCGCAATATTCCCGCATCTGCGATAGGCAGGAACGGAGTGGCAGCGGACGGGGGGGGCAGCGAAGGATAAGGAACATGCGCACGGGCGCGCTTGCCGCAGCGCAAGATCGTCGCTCTTTCAAGTGACGACAGGGCGCGTGCGTCGCGCCGCATGGGCAATCCTTCGGACCCTTCTGCCGACCGGACGGTTTCGGTTTCGCCATGATGACTATATATTTATAAGTAACTTAGGGGGATTTATGCGTCACAATCGTCTCGGGCTGCTTCTGTCGGCGCCCCTTGCCATCCTGTCGTGCGTCGCGACGGCCTCGGCTGCCGATGCCCCCGCGGCGCTCCTTGCCGTGGCCGGCGGCGCGGATGCCGTCGGCAAACGCTGCCAGGCCGACACGCAAGCGATCAATGCGCTGCAGGTCGCGCTCGAAGCGCGCACCGGTCCGGCGACGATCGCCGACGATTTTGCGGGTTATGACCGGCTCAACGCGATCAGCCAGGATGGTTTCGGTCAATATTATCTGATCATGGAAACCCACCCGGACAAGGGCGTGCGCGAGGCCGCGGCGGCGTGCGTCCAGCAGATCACGACGATCAACACCGCGATCGGGCTCTCGCGCCCGATCTACAACCGGCTGGCCGCCATCCCGACCGCCGGCCTCGACGCGAAAACGGGGTTCACGCTCGCGAAGACGCTGCGCGCGTACCGGCTCGCGGGGGTCGACAAGGATGAAGCGACGCGAAAGAAAGTGGCCGCGCTGACCAACGAAATCGGTGACATCGGCCTGAAATTTTCGGCGAATATCCGCGACGACAAGGGCGATATCGCGCTCGATCAGGCTGATCTCGCGGGATTGCCGCAAGATTATCTCGATGCGCACAAGCCGGGCGCGGACGGCAAGGTTCACCTGACCTTCGATTATCCCGACGTCTTTCCGGTGCTGGATTTCGCGACGCGCCGCGACACGCGCAGGACGGTCGCGTCCGCCTATGCCAATCGCGCCTGGCCGGCGAACGATGCGGTGCTCCGGTCGCTGCTCCAGAAGCGATACGAGCTGGCCACGACGCTCGGCTATCCCGACTATGCGACGCTGATCACGGCGGACAAGATGATCGGCAATCCGGCGCGTGTCGCGAGCTTTCTGGGCCAGATCGATGCCGCCGCGACGCCGGGGTCGGACGCCTATTTCGGCGAGCTGACGGCTTTCGCAAGGCGCGAGGACAAGACGCTCGACCGGGTTCAGCGGTGGGACGGCAGCTATTTCGGCAACAAGCTGAAAAAGCAGAAATATAACGTCGACGCCGCCGAAGTGCGCCGGTATTTCACTTATGAGAAGACGCGGGCCGGAATCTTCGGCCTGATGCGCGACCTCTTCAATGCCGATATCCGTCCCTGGCAGGGCCCGTCGTGGAGCGACGGGGTCAGCGGCTGGTCGCTCTATGACGGCGACCAGCTCGTCGGCCATTTCTATCTCGACATGCACCCGCGCGAAGGCAAGTACAGCCATGCCGCGGCCTTCCCGATCCAGTCGGGGATTGCCGGAAAGCAGGTGCCGATCGCCGCGCTCGTCACCAATTTCCCGGCGACGGGGCCGATGGATCATGACGATGTCGTGACCTTCCTCCACGAATTCGGCCATCTCATCCATTGGCTCTACGCCGGGAACCAAGCCTACAGCCTGCAGAATATGGGCAATCTGCAATGGGACTTCATCGAAGCGCCGTCGCAACTGCTCGAGGAATGGGCGTGGGACTATGACACGCTGAAAGGCTTTGCGTCGAACGACAAGGGCGAGCCCATTCCGGCGGCGCTCGTCGAAAGGATGAACGCCGGCCGGTGGTTCGGCGAGGCGCTGACCTACAAAAGGCAGGTCGGGCTCGCGGCGGTTTCGCTCAATTTCTACAATCGCGCGCCCGATTTCGACCTCAGCAAGATGTATGACGAACAGACGAGCCGCTATTCGCCCATCCCGAACGTCCCCGGCACGCATCCCTATGCCAATTTCGGGCACCTCGACGGCTATTCGGCGATCTATTACACCTATGGCTGGTCAAAGGCGATCGCGACCGACCTGTTCACGGGATTCAAGCAGGCCGGAATCCGCAACAAGGATGTCGCGATGCGCTATCGCACGAAAGTGCTCGAAGCCGGCGCGACGGCCGATGCCGAAACGCTGGTGAATGATTTTCTCGGCCGCCCCTGGAACCTCGACGCCTTTCGCGAACAGCTGAGCCGGTAAGCGGGGGCGTTGCCCCGCCCCGGAACATCCCCGATCGACGTGCCGCCAGACGCGCGGGGCGAGGCGGCCCCTACCCCGCCACGATCCGTACCGGCATGTGCACGAAGCCGTGGAGGAAGGGGCTCGCCAGCCGTTCGGCCGCGCCCTGCGGTTCGATCCTTATGCCGCGGCGCACGATCTCCTCGATCAGCGTGCACAGCTGGATCTCCGCCAGCCGCGCGCCGACGCAGCGGTGGATGCCGTGGCCGAAGGCGACGTGCCGCCGCGCATTGTCGCGCCCGACGTCGAAGCGTTCGGCGTCGGCAAACACGCTCTCGTCGCGGTTCGCCGAGATGTACCAGAGGATGACCTTCTCGCCCTTTTTGAGCTGCTGCCCGCCGAGTTCGACGTCGCGCGCGCAGGTGCGCCGCATATGTGTCACCGGCGACTGCCAGCGGATGATCTCCTGCGCCGCATTGGGGATGAGCGACGGGTCGGCGCGCAGCCGGTCGAGTTCGCCGGGATAAAGGTGCAGCGCCTCGACCAGCCCGCTCATCGAATTGCGCGTCGTGTCGTTGCCGCCGACGATCAGCAGCGCGATATTCGCCAGCCGCTCCATCGGGTTGAGGCTCCCCATCGCCTCGCTGTGGACCATGCGCGAGAGGAGGTCGTCGGTCGGCGGCATCGCCTTGCGCCTGGCGAATTCTTCGTCGAAGCGCGCGAGCATCGCGGTCATCTGCGCCATCCATTCGGCGCGGTATTCCTCGCTCGCGGTCTCGGGCGAGACATTGCCGCCATAGTCCGACCAGCGCTTCAAATCGTGGCGTTCCTCCCACGGGAAATCGAACAGGATGCACAGCATGCCGATCGTCAGCGGCACCGACACGCTTTCGACCCAGTCGAACGTCTCGCCGACGGGCAGCGCATCGAACAGTTCGCGCGTGCGCTGCTTCACCACCTTCTCGCGCTCGGCCATCTGGCTGGGGTTGAAGGCGGGGGCGATCACCTTGCGCTGCGCGGTGTGCACCGGCGGGTCGGCGGCGATGAAATTGGGCAGGTTCGACTGCGGCGGCGGGTCGGCGATGACGATATTGCCATTCTCCCACGATGAGGAGAAGGTCGCGGGATCGAGCTCGACCGCCTGCACCAGCGCGTGCGTCGCGATCGACCAGTAACCGCCATAGGGACTGTCGGGGCACCAGCTCACCGGCATGTCGGCGCGCAGCTGCGCAAAGGGCTCGCGCCAGCGATCCTCCGTGTAAAGCGCGATGTCGCTGACATCGACCGGCGCGATCGCGCGCGCCTCTTCGAGTACCGAAGCCATCTCTCTCTCCCGCCGCCCGCGTGGCCGCAGGTCTTGCGGGCCGACTATGCCACGCTTGCGAAGCGAGTCCAGCGCCGCTCGAAGGTTCGGCTGCAGCGACGACGGGTGGAGGGGGACATGAATTCCTCCCTGTGGCCGGAGGCCATGGGGAGGGGGACCGCTTGCGAAGCAAGTGGTGGAGGGGCCGAAAGATCGCGCGACGCCTGACGGCGTCGGCCCCTCCGTCAGCGGCTCCGCCGCTGCCACCTCCCCATCGCTTCGCGACAGGGAGGATTTAAGGAATGGTGGTTTCCACCCAAAGCCGACCGCAACGCGCCCACAAGACCTAGCAACTCTTCTTCGGGCCTTTCACCTTGGCGTGAGATTATTCTTGCCTCGCCCAAGCACACAAAGGCACGAAGACGCGAATACAAGCCCCCGCACGGAGACCCATGACCGCCCCCCGCGCCCTCATCGAACAGCTCGACCTCGCCCCGCATCCCGAGGGCGGCTGGTACCGCGAGACCTGGCGCGGGGTGCCCGGCCCCGACGGCCGCGCCGGCGGAACCGCGATCCATTTCCTGCTCGAGCACGGCCAAAGCTCGCACTGGCACAAGGTCGACGCCGAGGAATTCTGGTTGTGGCACGCGGGCTCGCCGCTCGCGCTGTCGCTCGCCGCGACCGACGTCGATGCGCCGACGCACCATCGCCTCGGCCCCGGCGTGCTCGCGGGCGAACAACCGCAGCTCCGCATTCCCGCGCACCACTGGCAGGCGGCGCATGCCGACGCCGGCTGGGCGCTCGTCAGCTGCCTCGTCATCCCCGGCTTCGACTTTGCGGGCTTCACGCTCGCACCGCCGGGCTGGGCACCCGGCGTGTGACCCGCGGCACTGCGCCCAGCGCGCCGCGGCGCTAGACGCCGCGCCATGCACAAGGCTCCGTTCCTCCTCGCCCTTCCCCTGCTCCTCGGTGCCGCGCCGACCTCGGCCGCACCCGAGCTGTGCGAGCGCGAGGCCGCGAACGAACCCCATATCGCGCCGATCGCGGTGGTCGAGCTGTCGCGCGACGGCATCACGCTCGCCAACGACATGGTCGTCGCGCACGAGGTCGCGCTGGTCGCACGGCGCGGCTGGCTGCTCGGCGAGACGCTGCGCGTGCCCGGATCGCAAGGCCTGATCTTCCCCGCGGGCACCCCGCTCGAGCCCGACTATATGGGCGACACCGGCGCGCTCTGCCTGCCGATCGCGCGTCCGCCGTTCACCGCGCCGCCAGGCGAGGAAAAGCCCCGCTGGTCGCCCATCTACTACGAAGCGTGCCTCGCCGACGCCGACCGCGACGGGCGCCACGAGCGCATCGACGTCTATCGCGGCAATTCGGCGATGCACGTGCCCCGGCGCGAGCTCCTCCATTCGGAGCCGCTCGCCGTGCCGCAACGGCTCGCGCCGAACCCGCTCGGCCGCGCCGACAGCCGGCGCTATGCCCACCGCCGCGTCACCGCCTACGTCCGGGGCACCCCCGAAAAGGGCAAGGAACTGCGGCTCGGCATCGCCCACGCGTGGCAGGATCACGACGATCGCACCCCGCCCGGCGTGTGGACCGCGGGCGCGGACGGCACCCATGTCTACCGCCTCGTCCCCCACGCCCCGCCGCCCGTCGTGATGACCGGTTACAACTACCGTTCGTCGGAGCAGGAGTCCGGCGCGCGCGTGACGATCGCCGACGGCGCCGAGGTCGTCGTCGGCGGCCTCCGTTTCCGCCTTGTCGAACGCTGGGGCAGCGGCTGGGCGCTGCTGCCGCTCGCCGGCCGCTTCCCGCCGTGGATCCGCTACGGGTGCGAGGGGAAGAGCGTCATCCTCGGCGCCGCGCCGCCGGCGGCCGGGGAGTGACGGGTTTCAGGCGGGAGCGGACGTCTTAATCCTCCCTGTCGCGAAGCGATGGGGAGGGGGACCGCCGCGAAGCGGCGGTGGAGGGGTAGGGGGCTGAAAACGACCCCCAAGGCCTCGCCCCCTCCACCATGCTGCGCATGGTCCCCCTCCCCACGGCTGCGCCGCAGGGAGGATTAAGAACGGCCGCTCCCCACCCAAAGCAGCCCTTCGCCCCACCCCGACAAAAAAGGGGCGAGGCCCGTCGGCCCCGCCCCCTTCCCGCGCTGGTTCCGACCGGCGCCTACCAGCCGATCGTCACCCCCGCGCGCGCGGCGGTCTTGCCGCGGCGGTTGAAACCCGACGCGACGCCGGCGTTGAACGCGACGTTCGGCGACACCAGCAGCCCCATCTGGATCGACCCTGCATGCGCGCCGTCGTACGTGGCGACGTTCGCGGTCAGGTTGAACTTCATGTCGGGCAGGAAGGCGTTGCCGCTGAGCGCCGAGGCGACCGCGGTCGAGCTGGCGATGCGGTCGTCGAGGATACCGATCTTCGCATCGATCTGGTCGAGGCGCGACGTCAGCCCGTCGATCCGCGTCGACAGCGCATTGTCCGCCGCGATGCGCGCGTTCATTTCGGCCGACAGCCCCAGCGTCAGGTCGCGCGTCGCGGTTTCCTGCACCGCGAGCCGCTGCGACAGCTGGAGGTCGACCTGCTGGCGCAGCGCCGCCTCGGCGCTGATCGCCGCGCCGAGCTGGTCGACGTTGACCGCATCGGTCCCCGCCGTGCCCGCCGCGACATTGACCAGCTGGCGCTCGCCGCCGACCGCGCCGATCGACACGCTGTTGAGCCGCTCGGCGACCGACCCGCTGCCCAGCGCGACGCTGTTCGCGCCGGTCGCCGAGGCGTTTGCGCCGAGCGCGATGTTGCCCACGCCATCGGCGCTAGCGCCGTTGCCGAGCGCGATCGCCGAGGCGCCGTTCGCGGTGCTGACATTGCCGAGCGCGACCGCGCCGTCGCCGATCGCGCTGTTGTTCGCGCCGATCGCCACCGCGCCGGTGCCGGTCGCGATATTGGGATCGCCGATCGCCACCGCGCCATTGCCGTTCGCCTGGTTGTCGAGCCCGAGCGACACCGCGCCCTCGCCGTTCGCCACGGTACCCGATCCGCCCGCGATCGCGCCATTGCCCGTCGCGGTCGGCACCGCGCCGCCGTCGTTGTTGCCGACGACATTGCCCGCCTGCGCGATCACCTCGTCGACGCGTGCGAGCGCCATGTCGGCGGTGGTGTTCGCCTGCGACGCGCTCGCCATCGCGGCCGCCGCATCGGCGATCGCCTGATCGGCGCTGCCCTGCGCCGCAGCGGCGCTGGCGAGCGCCGTGTCGGCGGTGCCTTGCGCCGCGTTTGCCGAAGCCTGCGCCGTCGCCGCGTTGGTCAACGCCGTATCGGCGGTGCCCTGTGCAGCATTGGCCGACGACTGCGCGGCGGCCGCATTGGCGAGCGCAGCATTGGCTGTTCCTTGCGCCGCGGCAGCATTGCCGAGCGCCGTATCGGCCGCACCCTGCGCCCCCGTCGCGGCAGCCAGCGCCGCATCGGCGGTATCCTGCGCAGTCGCGGCGTTGGCGAGCGCCGTATCGGCGGCGCCCTGTGCGGTGGCAGCGTTGGCGAGCGCCGTGTCAGCGGTGCCCTGCGCCGTAGCCGCGTTGGCGAGTGCATTGTTCGCGACCGTCTGAACCGCATTCAGCTGGTCGAGATTGACCGCGTCGGTGCCTTGGGTGCCGGCAGCGACATTGGTCAGTTGGCGCTCGGCGCCGAGCTTGCCGAAAGACACGCTATTTGTCCGATTTGCGACCGACTCGAACCCGATCGCCGTGCTGTTTTCCGCTTCTGCGCGAGCCAAGGTGCCGATCGCTGTCGAGAGATGTTCGAGGGCTCGAGCACCCGGACCTATGGCCATGGAATTGTCCACCTCAGCCCTCGCCCCAACGCCGATTGCTACCGCCGCACGTCCCGAGGCAACGGCAAGCGACCCCATCGCCGTCGAGCCGGTGTTGGCGCGAGACAGGTCGCCCACCGCAACGCTGCTGTTCCCATAGGCACCAGCTCCATACCCCACCGCGGTGGAATGCGAAGCGTCCGCAAAACTTCCACTTCCGATCGCAAGTGTCCCACTTCGAATCGCGCGCGATTCGCCGCCGATCGCGATGCCGCCATCTCCGCTGGCCTGTGCAGCTCCACCGATCGCGATGGCCTCGACTCCAGAAGCCTGAGCCACGGCGAGCGCAGAGCTAACGTCGACATAATTATTGATAGCGCCCGTAACCGCGGCATCGAGCTGCGCCTTGTTCACCGCATCGGTCGCATCGACTCCGGCCGTCAGTCCGGTAATCCGGCTTCCGTTCATCTCAATGCCGTCGGTCACTTCGACCTTCGGCGTGATCAGGCCGTTTTCGTCGAGCTGGGTCGAAATTACTGGCGTAATGTCATATGAAAGAGCGAACGGCGACAGGTAAATTCCTACGGGGTCGCCATTCTCATCCAAAAGCGGCGATTCCGTGCCGACAAAGCTAGAAGGGGCTCCTGCCGGTGCCGCGATCAACCGTGCGACACCATCGATCTTGCCGAAGATGATTTTCGAGCCTGTACCGTGGAATCTCCCTTCAAAATTCACGCTGTTGTTTGAGATCGCGGTCGGGTCCGGAGTCGACAACGAAGCAACATATAGAACGCCGTTTTGCTCGTCTTCAAACTCGGTTTCACCCAAATTAACGTCGATGCTCCGAACCAGCGAGGTCATTCCATTTATGCCAAACAGCTCACCTATGTTTGCTGCATCGACGCGTTGTATCCCTAGTCCGGGGCTGAAGAAGTGGCTGAGCCGACCTTGATAGCTGGCGGACAAATCCACCTTGGCAAGATCGGGGAAAAGCACATTGGCAGAAAAGTCGAAAAGGTCGTGTGGATCTGTTGGATCTATGGGGGTCGGGCGGCCGTCTAGTAGAAGCTGACCATCGAAATCGACCCGATACGTTCCGTCGACCCGAAAACGGGGCGGAGCGCCAGGATATACCGGCGCGACTTCAGTCACTGTCTCTGAAATTGCGGTTACGGTCCGAGTTCCGTCTACTTGGCACGGATGAGGCCCGTTGGTGACAGTGGGAAATTGCGACGTCCGTCGTGCTTCACTGCAGTCCGTATCGCTAAGCGGAATTTGCGCCCCCTCCAACTTCAGCCTTTGCCCCATCGCCGGCATCGCGCTCATCCCCACCACAAGCGCAGCCGCACACAGGGAGCCGCGCAGCGCGGCCCGCATCGAAATCTTCATGACTGACCCCCAGAATGGCGGACGAGGGATTCGCCCGCATCCTTCATCGCTCGCCAAGCCCGACGCGCGCGTCAACCCATATTAGTTCGGGAACCCAAGGGTTTGGCGATATCGCCGGGAGCGCGGGCGATGCCGCTGGACTTCCCCTGCCCCCCCGCCTATCCTCCGCGCCATCCCCGGGGAGCCTGTGTGTGGAAACAGGTTGAGAGCGGAACATCCCGCGACCCGTCGAACCTGATCCCGGTAACTCGGGCGGAGGGAGGGTTGGCGTTCCGCGCACGGAATCCCAGTCTCGCTCCGGCATTGATATGGAGCGACTGCACATGGCCGACATCGATTCCCGCATTGAAACGAAACCGGGCGCGATCGGCGTCACCACCGGGCCGATCCGCGGCAGCCGCAAGATCCATGTCGCCTCGCCCACCGGCAGCGGCATCCGCGTCGCGATGCGCGAGATCGACCTCGATCCGCATTCGGGCGAACCCGGCGTCCGCGTCTACGACACCAGCGGCCCCTACACCGACCCCAATGCGAGCATCGACATCGCCGCGGGCCTCCCCGAACTGCGCGCCAGCTGGATCCGCGCGCGCGGCGACGTCGAGGAGGTGACCCAGCGCGAGGTGCGGCCCGAGGACAACGGCCAGCTCGGCCCCGACCGCTCGGGCGGCGTCCCCGCCTTCCCCAATGTGAAGAAGCAGGTCCTCCGCGCCAAACCGGGGCAGAACGTCAGCCAGATGCACTACGCCCGCCGCGGCATCGTCACCCCCGAGATGGAATATGTCGCGACCCGCGAGAATCTCGGCCGCGAGCGCCTCGCCGAATATGTCCGCGACGGGCAGGACTGGGGCGCGAGCATCCCCGATTACGTCACCCCCGAATTCGTCCGCGACGAAGTGGCGCGCGGCCGCGCGATCATCCCCAGCAACATCAACCACCCCGAATCCGAGCCGATGGCGATCGGCCGCAACTTCCTCGTCAAGATCAACGCCAATATCGGCAACAGCGCGGTCGCGTCCGACGTCGCGAGCGAGGTTGACAAGATGGTCTGGTCGATCCGCTGGGGCGCCGACACCGTCATGGACCTCAGCACCGGCCGCAACATCCACGACACGCGCGAATGGATCATCCGCAATTCGCCCGTGCCGATCGGCACCGTTCCCATCTATCAGGCGCTCGAAAAGGTCGGCGGCATCGCCGAGGAGCTCAGCTGGGAAATCTTCCGCGACACGCTGATCGAACAGGCCGAGCAGGGCGTCGACTATTTCACCATCCACGCGGGCGTGCGCCTGCCCTACGTGCCGCTCGCCGCGAAGCGCGTCACCGGCATCGTCAGCCGCGGCGGCAGCATCATGGCGAAATGGTGCCTCGCGCATCACAAGGAAAGCTTCCTCTACGAACGCTTCGACGAGATCACCGAGATCATGAAGGCCTATGACATCGCCTACTCCTTGGGCGACGGCCTCCGCCCCGGCAGCATCGCCGACGCCAACGACGAGGCGCAGTTCGCCGAGCTCTACACGCTCGGCGAGCTCACCAAGCGCGCGTGGGAGCAGGATGTGCAGGTGATGATCGAGGGCCCGGGCCACGTCCCGATGCACAAGATCAAGGAGAATATGGACAAGCAGCTCGAAGCGTGCGGCGAGGCGCCCTTCTACACCTTGGGGCCGCTCACCACCGACATCGCGCCCGGCTACGACCATATCACCAGCGGCATCGGCGCCGCGATGATCGGCTGGTACGGCACCGCGATGCTTTGCTACGTCACGCCGAAGGAGCATCTCGGCCTGCCCGACCGCGACGATGTGAAGGTCGGCGTCGTCACCTACAAGCTCGCCGCGCACGCCGCCGACCTCGCCAAGGGCCACCCCGCCGCCAAGGTCCGCGATGATGCGCTGAGCAAGGCGCGCTTCGAATTCCGCTGGCGCGACCAGTTCAACCTGAGCCTCGACCCCGACACCGCCGAGCAATATCACGACCAGACGCTCCCCGCCGAGGGCGCCAAGTCGGCGCATTTCTGCAGCATGTGCGGCCCCAAATTCTGCTCGATGAAGATCAGCCAGGAAGTCCGCGACTTCGCCAAGCTGCAAAATCAGGACAGCGCCGGCTTCATCGCGGCGGAGGAGGCCGAGAAGGGCATGGCGGAAATGAGCCAGGTCTATGAGGACACGGGGCGCGAACTGTATATGGGCGCGGGTGGGCGCGAGCATGATTGATGTTCCCGCTCTGATCGGTCACAAACGTCTTTGTTCGGGACTCCACCATGGGTCAAACGAGGGCGAAACACGCGATGGCAACACAGTCGGTTAGAATAACCAGGGGCACGCTTGCTTTGGGCGGCGCATTGTTCTTGTTGACCGCGTCGCAGGTTAAATCGGCTGAGCCGGATCCCTTCGACGTTTGCGCGTCCCTCGATGCAGCGCCTTCGGTGCAGACCAAAATCGAAGCATGCTCCGAAACAATAAAGCAGGCCACAGGGAATGTAACCGACCTTAAAGAAAATAAAGACGCTGAATTTATAGCGTCGGCTTATGCCATCCGTGGCTTTCACAAGGCCTCGATCAAAGATTACGAGGGAGCAATTGCGGATTATTTGATTTCGATAGAAGGAGGATCGAAATCGCCCTCTGTTTTCTACAATCTCGCAAATGCATATCGCAACTCATACAAATATGAAGAATCTATAGTAAATTACAAAAAATCTATAGAATTGAAGCCGGACTATCTATGGGCCCTGATAAATTTGGGATATTCGTACAAAGAACTAGGAGACATAGATTCAGCTAAAATTGCTATATATAGAGCGAAAAAAATCAATCCCGACGATCTGGATGTAATACACATAGACGCAATACTTACTGCATATTCAGGAGACTTGGATCAATCGATATTGGAATTCAGTAAAATAATTGCACAAGATCCGAAACGTGCCAGCGCTTATGCAGACAGAGGTTGGTCTCTTTACCAATTGCGCAGATTTGACGATGCGATACGAGACTTCGACAAAGCGATAAGTTTGGATCCCGCTAACAATGTCGCCTATCACAATCGTGCCGCCGTGCGGCTCGAGAAAGGCGATCAGGAAGGGGGACTGGCCGATTTGAACGAAGCCCTTCGCCTTGCGCCTTCCAATGCCAAAGCCGTACTCGACCGGGCGCTTTTATTTACGCGGCAGGGTCGCGATGGCGAAGCCGGTCCCGAGTTCGACAGAGCGCTTCAAATGAAGCCGTCTTTGGCGCCCCACGCTTATGCGCGAAGGGGAAAATGGTGGTTTGACAAGCAGAGTTATGATCGCGCCGAACAGGATTTCGGCAAGCTCGTCACGCTCGAGCCGGCGGTCGCCGATTGGGTACATTTGCGCGGTTTGGCCAGATACGACGCCGGCAGGAGGAAAGAAGGCATCGGCGATTACGATGATGCCGCAAGAATGGATCCCAAGAATCCTGCTTATCAGAATTCGCGCTGCTGGGGCAGGGCGCTTGCGGGCATGGAGCTGGATATCGCGCTGGATGCTTGCGATCAGGCGATCTCACTGTCGCCCTCACCGCAGCAACGCGCTGCGATCCTCGACAGCCGCGGCCGGGTTCATCTCGCGAGAAAAGAATATGCCGATGCGTTGAGCGACTATGACGCGGCATTGCTGATCGAGCCGAAAATGTCGAGCGCGCTATATGGGCGCGGCCTCGCTCGCAAGCAGATGAACCGGCCGGACGGCGAGCAGGATCTTCGCGAAGCCCTGCAATTGGACCCAGCGGCCGCAAAGCATTTTTCCGCGCTCGATTGAGGATAATAAAGTCTTTGGCTGGCGTGACGGGTGCCGTGGTCCACCAAGGGCCCGTCCTTTTGGGGATGGTTGCACCTGTCACCGTAATTCGCCCTGCCACCGTAATCCCGGAATCCCGTTGTTCAGGCTTCTCCATCGGAGGTGACCACCATCCGATGCGCAAAGAAGCTTGTTTTCTCGCCAATCAACACATCGGGCTTGAAGAGCCTCATGAAACGGAACAGCAAATACATTCTAGACATCGACCATCGCTGTACGCCCGTTGGAACCGGATATTTGCTTACAAACCGGATCTTTATTAGTAGAAGCTCTTGATGAATTTTTAGAGAAAATTTCAAAGGGCGCCATATGTCTTACGTCGGACAGATCATCGATATATTTGTCTCTTCCCCCGGCGATGTATCTAGCTATCGCAACGCCATTATTATGATCGTTCAATCTTGGAACCAGCGCAACGGCCGGTCAAAGAAGCTATTCTTCAACTGCCTCCGCTGGGAAGATTTTGTTGCTGCAGACGTTGGAACGTCGGGCCAAGACGTAATCAATCAACAAGCGGGAGACGACTATGATATTTTTCTAGGAGTCATGTGGGCTCGATTTGGCACGCCCACTTCGGTCGCAGAATCGGGGACCGCTGAGGAATTCGATAGGGCAATGGAGAGGCATCAGGCCGGAGAGCCAATACGAGTCTCGTTCTTGTTCTGCACTGCCGATGTTCCGATGGCAAAATTGGATGGCGTACAATTCGGGAAAGTGCAGGAGTTTAAAAGTCGCGCTCAATCCAGAGGCTGCCTCACACGCGATTTCGTGGACGATGCCAGCCTAATAAACTCGATAAACCTGATTCTAGATAAGTTTGCAAACACTTGGGAAGGCAAAATACTAAATACAAAAACCCATAAATCGGACAACCATAACATTGATGAACCTAATGAAGTCGTTATAGATCAATCAAAATTGATTTTTAATTCAGAAAAGGAAAATTTTGATGATGAAGATATAGGAATTTTGGATGCAGTTGATGATTTTTCTGAACATAATTCAGAATTTTTACTTTCATTGAATGAATGGAGCATGCGGTTAAATGCCGTTAGCGATAAAACTAATTCGACCACTTCAGATTTATCTGACATGGCAAAATTTGGCCGACCATCCAATTCTCAAGTGAGAGAAATATTATCAAAATTGACAGAAGAAATGGATGATTTTGGAAACTGGTGTGAGAATGAAATAGTACATATGGAGAAGATTATGGAGCAACTTTCAACTGATGCTCTGAGAATCATCGATATGTCACGAGATTTCGAAGATCCTTTAGAAGATATTATTGGTGCGAGAGACGCTCTGACTGCCCTTCACGACGGCATTGACGGCGCGAACAAGGGAATCACGGGTTTCGCCGATAGCCTCGAAAATTTGCCCAAGGTCGACAAAAAATTGAACAAGGCAAACCGTAGGGTAGTAGCTGCCCATCGCCGTCTCAATGAAAAGAACCGAATTTTTCAGGAAGATATTGCCCTTTGTATAGAAGACTTGAATGAGCGACTGGCGATGAGTAGCTTTTAGTTTTCAGTAATTCTGGTGGCCTTCACCAATGCAGCCCGCGTGAAGAAGATCACTCTGAATTCCCCCACCCAGGCGCGCCCGGAACCCCCTCCACATCATGGCCAAGTCGCCGCCGGAGTTCAGGCGCAGATCGCCGCGATGAGTGCCCCCCTCTCCTCCGGTGGCCCCACACTCCCGAAAATCCTATTTCGCACATCCCACCCCAAAAACCCCTTTCCTAAAAAATCCCCGTCTGGTTCATCCTGCTGGATGAAGCACGACAAGACCCTCCCCGACCTCGCCGCCATTCGCGCCCGCGCGGCGCGCACGAACAAGGCGCGCAGTCCCGTTCGCATCACCAAGGCGCGCCGGGCGCCGCCCGACGACACACGCACGCTCGGCGCGGCGCAGGACTTCGTCCCCGCCTCCCCGCGCGAACGCCGCGATGGCTGGACGCCCGAAAAGCAGGTCGACTTCATCGATGCGCTCGGCGAATGCGGCTGCGTGACCGAGGCGTGCGAGCGCGTCGGGCTGTCGCCGTCGACCGCCTATCGCCTGCGCCGCCGCGTCGACGCCTACAGCTTTCGCGCCGCATGGGATGCCGCGCTCGACTATGCGATCCGCCGCCTGTCCGACGCCGCTTTCTCGCGCGCGCTCAACGGCGTCGCACGCCCGGTGTGGTTTCAGGGCGAACAGGTCGGCGAGCGGCGTTATTATGACGAGCGGCTGACGATGTTCCTGCTGCGCTATCGCGACCCCGACACCTATGGCGCGTGGCGCGACCGCCGCGAACCGCGCCGCCGCCCCGACGCGCAGGCGATCGCGCTCGGCCGCTGGACCGACCATGTCGCCGAGGATGCCTGGGATCGCAGCAGCGGCGCGACCGTCGATCGCGAGCGCGAGGAGGACGGCGTGGAATGGCTGACCGACAAAGAGGCGGCGCTGGCCGATGCGGCGGCGTCGAAGCCGCACTATGCGACGCAGCAGGAAACCGACGCGCGGCTGATCGCCACCATCGCGGTGATCCGGCGGCTCAAGGCGCTCGGCATCGCGATCGACGGGCTGACCGAGTCCGAATTCCATCGCCAGATCGGCCTGGAGGAAGCCCGCCGCGCCGCCGCCGGCACCACGCTGACCTTCGATTTCGATGCGGATGATGAGGATTTCGCTGCGGATGATATCGATGACGGGGCGGAGGTGCAGGAGCCCCCGGAAGGCGGGTCATAAGAGGGGTATGTGGCGTGACCTTTGTGACCTTCCGGCCCCATGGGGCCTTCCGAGCCCAACGGCGCGTGCGGCATTCGCCACAACGCCCCGCCATGCTACACCCCCACCCATGCGCGCCCGCAACCCCCTCTACGTCATGGCCAAGCCGCCGCCGGAGGTGCAGACGGCGATCGCCGCGCTGCCGCGCAACGACCCCGGGCGCGGGCCCGACCTCCTCCATGTCACGCTCATCTCGCTCTACGACCTGCACCATGTGCCGCCCGAATGGCTGCCCGCGACCATCGCCGCGCTCGATACCTTCGTCGCGGCGCCCTTTCCGCTCCGCTTCGACCGGATCGAGAACCGCAAGGCGGTGACTTTGCGCACGCGCGAACCGCTGGCCGGGGCGCGGGCGTTCCAGAAGGCGCTGGTCAACCATCTGCTGCGCGAAAAGGCGCCGATCATGGACGGCACCACCCCCGAACCGCATATCACGATCAACTATCGCGGCGACCGGCTGGGTTCGCAGACATTCGGCGCGCTGAAATTGCCGCCGGTCGGCTGGACGGTCGACGAGATCATCCTGACCGAAAGCATCGTCGGCAAGACCACCCATGTCGAACACGGCCGCTGGCCGCTGCGTGCGGACGCCGCCTGATCGGCCGCGTCAGGGGGGGACGGCACCACCCCTGCAAGGCCTTTGGAATCAGAGCGCTCGCCCCGGGCGGTGCCCCGGGTCGTTCAGCCGAGGCCGGCGCCGGTCTCCGCGGCCGCTTCGGCTTCGCCCCCCGCCGGAGCGATGGCGGGCGCAGCAAGATATCCGGCAGATCGTTGATCATCGCTTCCCCATTCGCTGCGAACCCCGTCGAGCCATCCTTGACGCGCGGGTCCAAGCGCACCCCGGTGGACAAGCGCGCGCCACCGCGTCATCATCACCGCCCGCCTCCGGAGTATCCCATGCGCCCGATCCTCGCCTTGCCGCTTGTCGTCCTGCTGGCGTTCAGCCTCCCCGCGCCGGCCGCCGCCGCGGACGAGGCCGCCGCGCCCCCGGCCGCGACCGAAACCGCGGCGCCGCTGTTCGCGCTCATCCTCGCCCCGGGTCCCGCGTGGAAACCCGGCCGGCCGTTCACCGAACAGGGGCTGCGGCCGCATTTCGATTACTGGATGGCACATTTCCGCGCCGGGCGCATCGCCAGCGCGGGGCCGGTGGGGGCCGACAGCGGGCTCGTCCTGCTCCGCGCCGCCGATCAGGCTGCGGCCGACGCGATCCTCGCCGCCGACCCGGCGATCGTCGCGGGCATCTTCACCGGCACCGTCCGCCGCTATGCGCCGCCGATGATCAACGCCGACGCGCTCGCCGCACCGCGGGGCTGACGCGCGTCGGGGCGTCGCCTTCGGGCGCGACCGCCGGATCATCCGCGCGGGGCGGATGCGATATTTCGGCCTTTGCGAACGCGATGCAGCTGATACATCGCTGTCGATGGCGATCGCCACGAAAACGGGGGGACGAGCGAAATGGGCAAGGGCTTGAGACGATTGGCGGGCGCGCTGTCGCTGGCGGTGGCGGCGCAGGCGGCGCCCGCGTCGGCGCAATATATGCCGCACCTCGACCCCAATCTCTACATTTTCGCGACGATGGGCTATGGCGCCGGGGTCAGCCCGTGCATGACCGGCACGCCGATGGCCGACGCCAAGATCGCCGAGGCGCGCGCGCCCTCGCTCGCCGCCATGCAGGCCTATTTCGCCGCGGCGCAGCGCGGCACGCCAAAAAGCGCGGCCTTTCACCTCGACAAGAAGAGCAAGTGGCAGGGCGGCGGCGCGAGTGCGGGCCAGCTCGACATCGACCGGCAAACCGATCCGCTCGCGGTGGCGGGGCATGTGCTGGAGGCGGAGCCGCTGCGCTTCTATCGCGGCGGCGCCGGCGCGACCGCGCTCGGCCAATGGGCGGTGCTCGATGCCGGGGGACAGGTCGCCGGGGTCTATACGGGTTTCTTCGTGCGCTCCAAAAAACTGTGGAAGCTGCGCGAGCTCACCGTCGCGGGACCCGAGGAGACGGTCGAACCCGCGGCGCAGTTCTGCGTCAAGCCCGGCGACGTGATGGAGCATCGCCTGACCTCGACCAGGAACTGGCACGAAAGCGCGGCGAAGAGCGTCGACGAGGCGCAGAACAAGCTCGACGCGGCGATTGCCCAGGTCGCCGCCGCCGAAGCCGCGGCTGCCACCGACCCCAAGCGCAGCGGCCCCGCCCAGATCCTTCGCACCGCAAGGGCCGACCAGGCTAGATGGACCAAACAGCTCGAAAAGCGCCAGAAGAACCTTGCCGACGCGATCGAGAAATCGGCCGAGGCCGAGAAGGATGCCGCCGAGCTCAAACGCCTGACCGGCCCGGCGCGGACCGCGCAGGCTTTCCGGATCGCACCGGATGCGGGCGCGGCGGAAAGGGCCACGACGGCGGTGCCGTAGGAACGCCAGGGAAAGGTGCGCCGACGTATCCGGCACGCGGTGGCAACCATGCCGACAGTCAACCGGCGGCCGCGTCATTGGTCCGATTGACGACCATGCTGTATTACTGATACAGAACAGTGAAGCACCCCTCCTGCACTGAACAATGGTGGATTGAATATCATGGGCAAAACGCCGTCTTCGATCATCGGCACGTCCGGCCTGAAATCGCTGGGTCTTGCAGGCGCGGTCCTGCTGAGCGGCCTGTCAGGGACCGCGGCGGCGGCAGATCCGGAAACCGCCCAGGCGGCACCCTCCGATGACGCGATCATTGTCGAGGGAATCAAGGACAAGGCGCGTGCCATCGACCATTATGTCCGCGCGCTGACGGTCGTGCACGCGGGCGAGCCGCTACCGCGGTACGAGGAAGGCAGCTATTGCCCCGCCGTCGTCGGTCTCAGCGCGGAACGCAACACGGACATGGAGGCGCGGATGCGCCGCGTCGCGGAGGCGACCGCAGTCAAGCCCGCGGCGCTGCCGTGCCGCACCAGCGCGCTCGTCCTGTTCGTTGACGACAAGGAGGCTTTCCTCAAGGCCTTTCGCAAGGCGCACCCCGTCTATTTCTCCGATCCCTCGACGAAGCACTGGTCGCCGCCGCGCGAGACCGGCCCCGCGACCGCATGGCACCTGACGCAGCGACTCGACAGCAAAGGCTCTCCCGGGAGTTCCGCCGGCGGGATCAAGGTCTTCGAATCCTCGTTCGGTGGATCGCACCTGATGGAGATGACCAAGCCGGTGATCGTGATGTCGGTGGTGGTCATCGAGCGACGCGCGCTCATCGGCCTCACCCCCGTGCAGGTTGCCGACTATGCGCTGATGCGCACGCTGACCGACAGCGCGCCGAAAAATATGGACGACACCGCAGCGAACACCATCCTGACCGCGATCGACACCGAGCCGGGCGGAGAGACCGCGGCATCGCTAACCGAATGGGATTTCGCCTATGTGCGCGGTCGCTATGCGACCCCGCCCTTCCGCAACGGCCACAGCCAGGGTGCCGCGATCAGCGCCGCCGTCAAGCGCGAGACGATGCAGGAAGAGAAAACCGAGCGGGACTGAGCCCATGCAGCGAGGGCGTCTGCCCCGCGCTACCTCGCAGGCTTCAGCCAGACGTAGAGGAAGTCCTGGATCGCATCGCCATAATGGCGGTCGGTGTCCGCGGCGGCGTCGAAGAGCAGCCGCTTGCCCGCGGGCCACTGCGCCTGCGGCAGCTTGAGCGTCGCGCCGTCGTAGAGGCGGATCGCCTCGCGGAACGGGACATAGCGATTGCCCGCGTTCGACTGCCGCCATTTTTCGGTCAGCACCGCCTGCCCCGCCGCGCGCAGCCTTTTGTGCAGGATCTCGTACCGCTTCGGATCGCGGGCGTAGAGCCCGACGAGCAGCGGCCAGCCCGCGGCATCAGGCTTCGCCCATTCGGTCTGCCACATCGCATTGAGCTCGCGCGCAAAGCTCTGCATCATCCCCGGCGGCGGGGTCACCGCCGCGGCGCTCGCCTTCTCGGGCTTGCCGTCGGCGCCGAGGCGGGTGAGCCGGATCACGCGCTCCCTGGGAAAGGCGAACTCCTCGAGCAGGTCGATCTCGCCCGCGTCGAGCTTGCCGTCGCGGCGCAGGTGGCGAACCACCAGCTTCGCCTCATCCTCGCCGATATATTTGCGATAGAGGGTCGGATTGCCCGGATCCCTTACCGGCGCCCATTCGGTGAGCAGGCGGAAGATCTCGGGCGAAGCGACCGCCGCATCGTCGAGCGGCCGGGCGTAGGCCGCCTCCCATGCGGTCGCGGGCAGCCCCTCGACCGGCGCGACGGTGCCGCCGGTCTGGGCGGAGGCGGGGCCGGACAGGACCAGCGTCGCCGCGGCGAGCGCGGGAAGGACGGAAAGGATATGGGCCATGATTTCTCCATCGCGACCCGCGCCCTGCGTAACAGCCCGGTCACCCGGCGCAAGCAAGAACCGCGGGCCGCGAAGGCGATCGCGATGGCCCCGGACTAGGGAGCGGCGGCGGCAGCCCGCTCGATGACGCCGCGCCAGCCCGCCTGGACCGGCAGCAGGAAGACGTCGGCGAGCGCCGCCGCAATCGCGTCGGCATCCAGATGGCGCTGTTCGCTGCTGCCGTCGCGTGCGCGGATCGTCAGACGATTGTCGCGCAGCGCATAACGCGCCCCGGCGGTCGTGCGCGCCGCGACGAGCTGGTTGCGGAAATGCGACGCGGGGTGCGTCGAGGTGTACCAGTTGCCGACCGCATAATCGATCGCGGGCGGTTCGCCGTCCGAGACGTCGTACAGCGCCGCCCATGCGCCCGCGATCTCGGCCTCGACGCGCCAACCGTCGCGGTGCGGGAGGATGCGGCAGCGTTCGTGCGCGGTCGGCTGCGGCCCCTCGCGGCCCAGCGCCAGCGGCGCCGCGGGCACCGCCGAGCCGAAACCGACGTCGACCAGCCACGCCTCGCCGCCCAGCCGCACCTGCGTCAGCTGGTGCGTGCGCGGGGTTTCCGGGACGCCTTCCGGCAGCATCCACCGCACCCGCGCCAGCCGGCCCTCGGCGTCGAAACCGATCGCGCGGAGCACGCGCAGGAACAGGTCGTTCTGCTCGAAGCAATAGCCGCCGCGCCGCGCCGCGATCAGCTTGGCGTCGATCGCCGCGGGGGCGAGGTCGACCCCGGCACCGGTCAGCACGTCGAGCGCCTCGAACGGGATCGCCGCGACATGCGCTGCCTGCAGCGCCGCCAGCACGCCGGGGGTCGGCGCGAGCGGCCCGTCATAGCCGATGCGCGCGAGATACTGCGGCAGGTCGATCGGGGACGTTTCGGCAGTCGGCATGGCGGGCTCCTCGCGGGCGAATCATCGGCCCCGCCTTATGAAAGTTCAACCGCAGTTGAGATCAAGCCGGGACGCGGCGTTATTTCTTCACCCGCCAGTCGCGGGCATAGGCCGCCTGCTCCCCGTATTTGCGGCCGCGCGCCACCTCCTGCGCGGCGAGTTCCTCCGCGGTCGAGGCGCGCGCGACGTCGGCCTTGATCAGCGTGTCGCGGCGGATCGGGATCATCTGCGCGATCGGCGTTCCCGCGGGGAGATAATGATCGCCGACCGGGCCGGTCCACGCAAAGGGCATGTTCACCGTCGTGTCGAAACGGTCGCAATCGACCAAGCCCGAAAAGCAGGTGAAGGGGAGATCGGGGCGGCTGAGCGGCTGGACGAACAGCACCGAATAGCCCTCGGGCACCTTGACCCGCCACGGGTTGATGAACTTGAGCGGCATCACATTCTCGAACGGGGGTTCGGGGGCGCCGATCTGCGCCGGGTGATGTTGTTCGACCGGCTGGAAGGCGACATCCTCGCCCCAGCCCATCTGGATCGCGATCCGGTCCTCGGGCACGCGGAGCATCACGTCATAGGCCAGCGGCAGCACGAAACCGAGCGCGAAGGCGTCGGTCATCGGCAGGCACGCCTTGGCCGTCATCGCGGGCAGTCCGTTTTCGTAAGTCATGCCCATTTCGCGGTTCAGCCGCCTGAACCAGTCGGGCGCGAAACGGATCGCGCGCTCGGGCGCGGGAACCTTGCCCGCGAGCGCCGGGTCGCAGAGGAATTCGATGACGGGACCAGCCGCGTCCGGACCCGCGATCGGCGCGGCCGGGTGCGCGGCCCCGTCGATACCGAAACTGATCTTGTGCCCGCTCATCGTCCGTTCCCTGCCCGCTGCTTCGCCCACCGTGTCGCAAAGCCGCGCGGCTGGCAATCGTCCGTCGCATCGAAGCGCCGCCAACGGAACCCCTTCGCGTCTCGCGGGTCTATTCTCCAGACCCCGGGGCCGGCGCGCTGCGCATTCCGGCGCCGCGCGCGGAGGCTCTCATCAGGAGACGCGCCATGAACAGGCTTCTCATCTTCCCCCTTGCCGCCGCGACCGCACTCGCCGGCTGCGCTTCGACCGGCAGCTATTACGACGACGGCTATGGCTATTACGACCGCAGCTATCACGACCGCTATGGCCGCTACGACTATAACAATCCCGATCCCCGCCACGGCGGCTATTATGCCGACAATTATTACCGCAACGACCGCCGCTATCGCGAACGGCGCCTCGGCAGCAACGACCGCGTCTACCGAGGGCGCGACGGCAAATATTATTGCCGCCGTTCCGACGGGTCGACCGGTCTGATCGTCGGCGGAATTGCCGGCGGCGTGCTCGGCAACGTCATCGCGCCGGGCGATTCCAAGACGCTCGGCACGGTGCTCGGCGCGATCGGGGGCGCCGTTGCAGGCACCGCGATCGACCGTGGCAGCAGCAACGACGTGCGCTGCCGCTGAAAATGTTCGTGGTCGCGTATCGCTGGACGGTTCATCGCGGCAAGGAAGACCAGTTCCGCACTGCATGGCGGCGCGGAACCGAGTTGATCCGGGCGCGCTACGGATCGCTCGGCTCGCGCCTCCACCGCGAGGACGGACCCGGAGGACCGCGCTTTATCGGCATCGCCGAATGGCCCGACCGGGCGACATGGCAGGCCGCCTATGACGCCAGGATGGTCTATGACGAACCCGCGACGCGGGCCGCCTTCGTCGATGCGATCGCCGCTGCCGATACCCTTCCCCTGCTGCTGCTCGAAGTCACCGACGACTTGCTCGATCGCGGCTGACGGGACGGCCCGTCATCATGTCGGTGGCCCGGCCGCCGCGGGTCTGGCATGGTCGCCCGGACCGAGAAGGAGATTCCCATGACGCTGCGCCCGACCATCCTGCTGCTCGCCGCCGGTCTCGCACTTGCGGCGTGCGACGCCGGCACCGGAAAGGCCGATGCGCCGCCGGGCGAACCGCCTGCGGCCGAAGCAGCAACCGCCAGCCAAGCATCGCCGCCGCTGGCTTCGACGGCGGAGACCGGCCTTACCGCCTATGTCGGCAAATATCCGTTCGACAAGGTCGACGGGGTCGCATGGACCGACCATCCCGTGGTCAGGGCGGGCATCGCCGCGACGGTTGGCGACGCCGCTGTCCGCAAGGCGATCCAGTCGACCCCGGGGCCTGCAGCGCCGATCGAGATGCACGGCGACAAGATCGCAGCCTGGGCGTGCGAGCAGCATAATTGCGGACCGCACCAATGGGCGGTGTTCATCGATCCGCGCACCGGCGCCACCGACGTCTGCTATCATGACGACAGCGCGTCCCCCGACGAATCACGCTGGTTCCTCGCTGGCGGCAAGGAGGAAAAACGCGCCGGATCTTGCCAGATCGGCGACTAGCGATGCGGTGGCCGCGTCAGCATGCGCGCGTGGTGCGACCCCCAATCGAACAAAGGATTCGACACCTCGCACGCATGAGAACATAATGGGAACATAGTCCGATTCGGAGAAAAGTCGTGACGCCGATGTTCCGCTATTTCCTGGGATTCCAGGTCGCCGCCGACCGCGCCGGCTGGCTCGCCCGCCATTTGCCGCACGTGCCGGGCGATCTGTTTGCCGGACTGAAACCCCAGCTTTACCACCTCACGCTGTGCACGATCGCCGAGACCGACACGCCGCAGCCGTTCGTCCGCCAGCACGTCGCGCGCGCGTTCGCGGCCGGCCTCCCCGCAGCAAGCGCCATTCCGTTCGGCCGGATCGTCAGCAAGGGAATGGGCGCCGAACTGGCCACGATCGGTCGCATAGACGGCATTCGTCACCTGTATGCGCGGATCGTCGCGTTGCTGGAAGCGGAGGCGATCCTGCCGCTGCATCGCAAATCGGGCCTGCGGCCGCACATCACGCTGGGCTATGGCGCGTGCGACTTCGCCCCGGTACCGCTCCCATGGACGTGGATCCCGCGCGATCTGGTGCTCGTCGAAAGCCACGTCGGCCACCGTCGCCACCGCGTCCTGCAAAGCTGGCCGCTCGAACCGCCGCTGCAGGGCACGTTCGACTTCATGGCCGACGAACTGCCCGCGCCGCTGCGCTACGCCGCCTAATTTTCGAGGCTGTGTTCGAGCGTGATCTCGCAATCGAGCAGCTTCGACACCGGGCAGTTTTTCTCGGCCTCCTCGGCGATCTTCGCGAACTCGTCGGCCGAAATACCGGGCACCTTCGCGGTCAGCGTCAAGGCCGATTTGCCGATTTCGAACCCGCCCTCGATCTGGTCAAGGGTCACCGCGGCGCTCGTTTCGAGCGTGTCACCGGCGTAGCCCGCGCGCGCGAGTCCGAAGGACAGTGCCATGGTAAAACAGGCCGCGTGCGCCGCGGCGATCAATTCCTCAGGATTGGTGCCCGGCTTGCCTTCGAAGCGCGTGCCGAACCCATAGGGCTGTTTTTCGAGCACGCCCGACCGGGTGGTGATCGATCCCCGGCCCTCCTTGCCGAAACCTTCGTAGCGGGCGGAAGCGCGATTGACGGTCATCTCTGTCTCCTGGGCTGGCAACGGAATGAGGGGGGCCGGACTCGGCGGCGCTGGGTCAGGCCGCAAGCAACCTACGCCGCGCGCCCGCGCGCTGCCACGCCTTTTCGTGAAAGAAAAAGGCGACCGCATTGACGCACGGCTCGATCAGCGCGATCCCGCCCGCGAGCGCGAGCGATCCGGTCAGCGCATAGGCCACGCCAAATCCGATGGTCAGATGCAGCGACAAATAGGTCAGCGTCTTGACGAGGTCGGTCGGCATGGCGGGTCTCCGGTCAGATCGAAGATACGAAGTTTAGAATCATTCGCAGTGCGCGCCAGCGCAGCCTTTCGTTCAGTCTGATCGATTTTGCCGCCGCCCTCGACGGCCATGCCCCGCGCCGGATCGAACCGGTCGGGAGGATCGCAATGCCGGCGGTGCAGTTAGCGCACCCCCGCCCTGTCGAGTTCGGGGCCGAGACGTCCGGTCAGCCACAGCGCCCACATCCGAAAATCGGCGGCGAGGCTCCATAGCGGATAGGTGAAGGTTGCGGGCCGGTTCTTTTCAACGCCGAAATGCGCGACCCAGGCGAAGGCATAGCCCGCGACCGGCAAGGCGGCGAGCCACGCCCAGCGCCCCGACGCGATCGCCGCGATCGCGATCAGCACAACCAGGCTGGTCCCGACATAGTGCAGCGCACGCGTCGACGCCTTGCTGTGCTCGCGCAGGTAAAATGGCCAGAAATCGGCGAAAGTCGTGTAGGCACGCGCCATGATGCAAGGATGCGGCCGCATCCCCGGTGCGTCAAGCCGCGGCGCGCATCACGGGTCGCGCAGCGGGCGACGCGCCGCCTCATTCTCGATGATATGCCGGATCGTGATCAGCGTCTTGAACGAATGGACACCCTTGTCTTCGCCAAGCGCACGGCGCGTGAAACGGTCATATTCCTCCATCGTGCCCACCTGGACCTTGAGCAGGAAATCATCGTCGCCGGTGATGTCCCACGCCGCGGTGATTTCGGGATGACGCGCGATATCCCGGGCGAAGGCGTCCATCGTCTGGGGGCCCGCCTGCTGCATCTGCACCAGCACGTGCATGGTCAGCGCCGACCCGGTCAGCGCCGGATCGACCAGCGCGATATCGGCGACGATCACCCTGTCTTCGCGCAGTCGCCGCAAACGGCGCAGCACCGCCGAAAGCGACAGCCCGACCTTTTCCGCGAGCACGCGCGCGGGTTGGAGATTGTCCTGACGCACCAGTTCGAGCAGGTGGCGGTCGAACCGGTCGAGATCGATCATTTTTCGCATAAAATTACAATAGACGCGAAAATTGGTCAGAGCGATGCCGAATTTGGGCGCCAATCGCCGCTTCGCCGCGCGTAGAAGAGGACATCCGCGCCGCCCCTCCCTCCCCCTGCGGCGCGGAGACAGGAGACACGCCATGACCGCCGCCACGACGCCCGCATCGAACTGGTTTCACCGCCTGTGGGCGGCCGTGACCGAAGCCTCCGCCGCCGCCGTCGCGATCCACTTTGCGGCGCCCTGGGCCGGTAAGGCCGCGACGCCCGCGCGTCGCACCGACAGCGCCTGCACCGCCTGAGCGGCGAGCGTTCGACACGCAGGAAAGGAGCAGCCGCCGCGCGAGACGACGGAAGCGCGTGTGGCTAGGCGACCGGTCCCACGCGCGGATCGGGTTCGAGCCGGATCAGCGGACGCCGCCGCCCGGTCAATTTGGTGAACAGGCGCGGGATCAGGGCATGGTCCTGCGCCCAGTTCCAATAGGCGACATAGGCGGGATCGGCGAGCAGGTGCTTTTCCTCGGTCTTGGCGCGCCAGTAATAGACCCCGCTGACCAGTCCGAGCAGCACGACGTTGCGCGCACCCTCGACCCAACTGCCCGTGGTGACGAGGAACGGCAGCGAGCCGACCCACCAGCTCAGATTCTTCGAGATATAGGCGGGGTGGCGCGTGAGCGAATAGGGGCCGTGGGTGATCACGCCGCGGTGCGTCAGGTTCGAAAAGCGCAGCCCGAACGCCATCGTCGCCCAGCTGTAGATCGCGGTCAGGAAGATCAGCACCGCCGCCCACAGCATCATGAGATTATCGTGCTCGGCGAGCCAGTGCCCCCAATCCGATCCGCCGACCTGATAATCGAGCGGGCCGCCGTTCATCAGGATGAAGGGCGGGTAGCAGATCAGCGCCGCGACCCATGCCATGCCGTACGGATTGGCGGTGCGGATGTGCGAATCGAGCGGCTTGACGGTCAGCACATAACCCACCGTCGCGACATGGACGTCGACCAGATAGAGCAGATTTATCGCCCAGATCCCCGTCATATAGGGGTTGGCGAGCACCTCGTTCATCGACACTGTCACCAGCGCCGAAAAATTGCCCGGCACGATCGACAGCATGAAGGCGGTGAAAAATCCCTTCACCGCCCAGGCGCGGAAATGATGTCCGATCGCCTTGCCGTCGACCGGCTGCCCCGGCGCGATCAGCCAGCGACCGAACTGGTAACAACCGTCGCGCGGTTCGACCATGCGGCGGTCGAGCCACAGCATATAGGGTACCGAAATGAGGAGCAGCCAGGGCGCCACCCGCTCAAGCAGGTCCATCGCAAAGGCATATTGGCCGAACCAGTAGAAACGCATCGTCGCATAGACGAGCGCGATCAGCGCCCAAGTCGCCCATAGCCCGGCGAGCTTGGTCAGGCTGATGTCGATCGTCTCGCGCCACGGTCGCCGCAACGACCAGTCGATCCCGGTCGACGGATTGCGGTGCACCTTGTCGACGAACACCGACCACAGCACCATCGGAATCCCGCAGGCCAGCACGCTCGCGAGCGCCGAATTGGGCCCGCTGAGCACACCCCGGCCGCCCCAGTCGATACCGAAAAAGGCTGCAACGTCGGGTGCGTGACGCGCCAGCAGCAGATAGGAAAACAGGCCGATCACCCCGACCACGCCAACCCCGGCGCTAACCGCCGAGCGTGGCCGCGTGGCGGGTATCGCGAGGCCGGGTGCGGCTTCGGCACCCGCAGGCGGCATGATGTTCGGCGTATGCGTCACGCGCCCCGCCTAGCCGCAAATGGTAAGCAACGCGTCAACGATTTGAAGCCAGTGTCGCAATGGGTCGATTTTCCACCGCAACCATGGTGCGGTCTCCCGCGTCGACACGCCATTTTCTCGACATTTCCGGGTGGTCGATTCGGCCCCAATTGGCACCAAAATGGCAGCATTGCCGCGCCTCGGCACCGTTCATCGCATCCCCCTTTCGATTCGGCGCGAGTCGCCCCCGCAGGATTCGCGAGTCGGGTGGAGTGCTGATAGGGCGCGCAGCACTCGGGGCGGAGGGCTCCACAAAATAACAAGATGGGGTCGCCACTTGTCTTCGCAATCGACGGGCCTGCGCCATTGGCGCCAGCGCTTCAATGCGCTGTTTCAGGACCATGAAATCTTCGTTCGTACGCACGGCCATGTGCGTTTCCTTCGTATCAGCGCCACATGGCAGAAGCGCGTCGCGCTCATCGCCGCCGCCGCGCTGCTCGTCTGGGCCGGGACGATGCTGGCGGTTCTGGTGAACCAGCTGCTCACCGCCGACGAGCGTGCCGCGGTCGCGCAGCAACAGGCCGCCGCCGCGGCTTCGGAAAAACGCATCGCGCAGTATCGCGACCGCGTCGCGGAAACCGCCGCCGACCTCGAAGAACGGCAGGCCCTGCTCGAAAATGTCGCCGAAACCCATTTCGGCATCGATCCCGAAACGATGGCAGCCGAACCCGTCGCGGCGGGCGAAACCGCCAAGCCCGCACCGGTCGAGACCAGCGCGATCGATCCGAACCTGCCGCCCGAAGCGCAGGCGCTTGCGCGTATCGAAGCGCGCCAGGAAAATTTCGCGACCCGCCTGCTCGCGGCGGTCAACACCCGCGCCGCCAACGCCGAGATGGCGGTCACCAAGCTCGGACTCGATCCCAAGGCGCTGGTCCGTAACGCTGCCGCCGGCCGCGGCGGTCCCTTCATTCCGTACAAGGGCCGCATGGGCAAGGCCAAGGCGCTCGGCGCGTCGTTCGCCGCACTCGAAGGCGCGCTGTTCCGTATGGAAGTGCTCGAGCGCACCCTCGTCGCGGTGCCGTCGGGCAATCCCGCCGACGTGCTGATGATGTCGTCGGGCTTCGGCTATCGCAGCGACCCCTTCAGCGGCGCCGGCGCGATGCACGCGGGACTTGATTTCCGCGGCCCCATCGGCACCCCGATCCTCGCCGCCGCGCCGGGCAAGGTCGCCTTCGTCGGCCAGAAATCGGGTTTTGGCAATGTCGTCGAGGTCGATCATGGACAGGGTATCCTGACCCGCTATGCCCACCTGTCCGGGTTCACCACCAAGGTCGGCACCCAGGTCGCCGCGGGCGAACAGATCGCCAAGATGGGCTCGACCGGCCGCTCGACCGGCAGCCACCTGCATTTCGAAGTACGTTTGAACGGCGTCGCGGTCAATCCGCGCCGCTTCCTGGAGGCCAAAGCCGATGTTCTCGAAGTCAAAGCCGACGCCCGCGAGCGAGTCGGTTCCGTCGCCCGCGGTGCCCGCTAAGATGGCGACCGGCGCGCGCCACACGACCTTTTCGATCCTCGGATCGGACGTCGTCGTTACCGGCAATGTCTCGGCGAGCGTCGACCTGCACGTCGACGGCAAGATCGACGGCGACCTCAAATGCGCCAACCTCGTCCAGGGCGAGGCGAGCGAGATCAAGGGCGCGGTCGTCGCCGAGACCGCCAAGATTGCAGGCCTTGTCGACGGATCGATCGAGGCCAAAACGCTGATCGTCCACGCCACCGCGCGGATCACCGGCGACGTCGTCTATGAAACGATCACGATCGAGAATGGCGGCAAGGTCGACGGCAAGCTCAGCCACCGCCGCCACGGCGCCGGAGCGGCCAAGGCGCCGCCGCCGCTCGAGGTTGTCGAAAACCGGACAAGCGCGCTCGGCGCCTGATCCCGCGCGTCAGCGCAGCATGGCGACCTCGCGGTCGGCATTTCCGGCAGGACCGCCCGGTATGTCGCGGTGCCGCTGGACGACCACGCGATCGCGGCCGCCGCGCTTGGCATCATAGAGCGCCTCGTCGGCCAGCCGGTACAGGCGCTGGAAATCGCACGCCGGTCGCACTTCGGCGACCCCGATGCTCGCGGTGACCGCGCGGCCGGCGAGTATCTCGCCATGATCGCAGGCGGCGATACCGCGCCGCACGCTTTCGGCAAAGCGTGCGAGGACGATGCCCTCCATCCCGACGACGAGCAACCCGAACTCCTCGCCCCCCAGTCGCGCAACGGCGCACATCGGCCCCTCCCACCGCTCGATTCGCCGGGCGATGGTGCACAGAACCGTGTCGCCCGCGTCGTGGCCGTGGACGTCGTTGATCGATTTGAACCGGTCGAGATCGACGAGAAGCAGCGCCGCTGGCAACTGTCCCGTTGCCGCCCGATCGAGCAGCGGCGTGACGCTTTCGATAAAGCCGCGACGGTTGGGCAGCCCGGTCAGCGGATCGCGGCGCGCCAGTTGCTGCGCCTGTGCCTCGGCCGCGCGGGCCCGGTCGCGCTCGACGCGAAGCTGCGCAAGCCGGCGCGTCGCGGACGCCGCAAGCCACAGCGCCTGCCAGGTCGCCGCGAGCAGCACGAGAAGTTTCGACCCTCCGCCCCAGAACCGGTCCTCGACGTCGACGAACTGGATGAACCCGAGCACCACCATGGGAAGGCACCAGGCCGCGAGAAAATCCCGCGCTTCGACCGATCCGCGGCGCCACGCCCACCCGAGGTAAGCGGCAACGACCAGCAGGTCGGCGACGATCACCAGCCCCAGCCCGTCGGCCCATCGTACCAGGCTCTCGGTCTGCATCAGCGCGAGCGGCAGGCCGACAATGCCGACCGCTGCGCCGAGCCCGAGCGCGGCAAGGCGGAGCCGCAAAGGCAGGAGCCGCCGGTCGACCGCCTGCACGGCGCCGATCGTCGCAACGGCCACCGCGAAGCAGGCAAGGAAAGTGCATATCTGTGCCGTGACGGTCCCGGCGAGCCCCGGCAGCACGCCGAGATGCGCCTGCGACCAGAGGCCGCCCCAGACGAGCATCGTCGCCGACCAGCCGGCCTGCCACGCCAGATATTGACGGCGCACCGCGACCGCGAGCGAGAGGCTGTAGATGGTGCTGACGAGCAACAGGGTCAGCGCCGCACCGACCGCGGCGGCCATCCCCGCCGCCTGCACCCCGGCTTCCGCCTGGGGAATCAACCGCATACGCAGCAGACCATGGCTCGCCAGACCGTCGAACCGCATCGTCACTGCGGTCAGCGGCACCCGGCGTCCGGGCGCATCGAACACGATCTGCCCGCCGGCGCGCCAATGCGCGCCATAGTCGCCCCGCCGCACCTCCTGCCAGCGGATGGTACCGTCGGCATAGACGAAGGCGACCGCGAGCCGGTCGAATCGCGAATGATGGACCATCAGGGCCACGTCGCCGCGCGGCAGCGCGAATCGCGCGGGATCGGTCTGCAACCACAGGCTGGCCCGATGATAGCCGGACGGCGCGCCCGTGCAGGTGAAGCGCAGCGATGCCAGCGCCGCGTCGGGCCGGTCGGCGGCGCTGACCGCATGACACAGCGCCCGATCGACATCGAGCGCCACCGCCCCGGCCGGCACGGTCCACAAGGCAGCAGCAAGCAGAGCCAGGACGGACATCAGCCGCCCCCAAAAACCTGTCAGATCCTTGCCAGAAAACCCCATGTCCCGCCCAATCGCACAAATGTCTTTGAAAATCTTTACCACCGCAAGGCGCAGAGAATCGGGACTTGAATGCGCAGTCAGGCGCATCCCGCACGGGCACGACCCACGCGCATGGCCACGGCGATCCGGTCGCCCCGTGCAATGGCTTCGGCCTTCCGGACGGCGAGCTTGACCGGCAGCAGGTAGGTACCGTCGCGCGGGAAGAGCGTCGTGGCGAATTCGCAGGCCCCGACGCGCGCCACGACGGGAACGACACCCCAGCCATAGCTCGCCGACAGCGCCGCATAGCGGATTTCGCCGACGTGGACCTCGGGTATGCGCGCGAACAGGAAGGGCGGCGGGCCGCGCCATTCGACGACCTCGGCCTCGAAGTCGATCCAGTCCGCCATCACGCCCGCGGCGCCTGTCGCCGGTAGCTCAGCGCTTCGGCGATATGGATTCGGCCGACCGTGACGGCACCGGCCAGATCGGCGATGGTGCGCGCGACGCGCAGCATGCGCGTGTAGCCGCGCGCCGACAGCCGCATCGCCGCGGCCGCCTGTGCGAGCAGGTCGCGACCGGCTTCATCGGGGGTCGCGACGGCTTCGAGCAATTCGCCGTCGATCTCGGCATTGGTCCGCGCCTTGTGACCGGCGTAGCGCGCGGTCTGGATGTTCCGCGCCGCGGCGACGCGCGCGGCGACCGCATCGCTGCCTTCGGCAGGCGGCGGGAGGACGAGATCGGCGGCGCGCACCGCCTCGACCTCGACGTGCAGGTCGATGCGGTCGAGCAGCGGCCCGGAGAGCCTGGCCTGATAGTCGGCGGCACAGCGCGGCGCGCGGCTGCACGCGAGCGCGGGATCGCCGAGATGCCCGCAGCGGCACGGGTTCATCGCCGCTACGAGCTGCACGCGCGCGGGAAAGGTCACGTGCGCATTGGCGCGTGCGACGCTGACCTCGCCGGTTTCGAGCGGCTGACGCAGCGAGTCGAGCACGACGCGCTGGAATTCGGGCAGTTCGTCGAGGAAGAGGACGCCGAGATGCGCGAGGCTGACCTCGCCGGGGCGAACACGCAATCCGCCGCCGACGAGCGCGGGCATCGAGGCGCTGTGGTGCGGTGCGCGGAAGGGCCGCGCGCGGACGAGGCGCCCGCCCTCGAGATGCCCCGCGATCGACGCGATCATCGACACTTCGAGCGCCTCCGAAGGCGTGAGGTCGGGGAGGATGCCCGGCAGGCACGCGGCCATCAGCGACTTGCCCGACCCCGGCGGGCCCGACATCAGCAGATTGTGGCCACCCGCGGCCGCGATTTCGAGCGCGCGCTTGGCGGTTTCCTGCCCCTTTACCTGCGCGAGATCGGCGGTACGACGGACCTCTTCGGCTTCGCCCGGCGGCGGCGGCGCAAGCGGCGCGCTGCCCCGGAAATGCCCGAGCAGCCCGAGAAGATCGGGCGCCGCCAGCACCTCGACATTGCCCGCCCATGCCGCTTCGGGTCCTTGCGCGGCGGGACAGACGAGACCGCGCTCGCTGCTCCCGGCATGGAGGGCGGCGAGGAGGACACCGGGCGACGGCGCGACGCGGCCGTCGAGACCGAGCTCGCCGACGACGACATAGCTGGCGAGGGTTTCGGGATCGACGACGCCCATCGCGCCGAGCAGCGCGAGGGCGATCGGCAGGTCGTAGTGCGAGCCTTCCTTGGGCAGGTCGGCGGGCGACAGGTTGACCGTGATGACCTTGGGCGGGAGCGAGAGGCCGATCGCGGCGATCGCGGCGCGGACGCGCTCGCGGCTTTCGCCGACCGCCTTGTCGGGCAGGCCGACGACGACGAAGCGCGGCACGCCGGGCGTGATCTGGCACTGCACCTCGACGCCGCGCGCCTCGAGGCCGAGATAGGCGACGGTGGAAACGATCGCGACCATGACATCCCCCTGAAGCCGGCCCCGCGCAGCGAGCAATGTGCCCGCTTTGTTCTCGCGTCCTTTTAGGCGAATGCCGCGGAAAGGCGAGTCTTTTCGGAAGTTGCCGAAAGTGCCGCGCAGCGTGCAGGACGGGGCGACATTTGACAACATACCAACTGGTTGGTATGTAAATTTGCATGACAGCGAATCGCCCCCCCTCCTCCACCCCGTCCGGCGGCACGAGCGCAGCCGGGGCGACGGGGCACGGAGCGCGCGCGGCGCGCGGCAGCGCGCGCGACAAGCTGATCGCCGCGGCGCACCAGGAAGTGCGGAAACAGGGCTATGCGGCGACCTCGGTCGAACAGATCTGCACCGCCGCCGGGGTCACCAAGGGCGCCTTCTTTCATCATTTCGCATCGAAGGAGGCGCTGGGGGTCGCGGCGGCCGAAGCGTGGACCGAACGCGCGCGCCCGATGTTCGAGATGGCGCCGCACAATCGGCTCGCGGACCCGCTCGACCGGCTGCTCGGCCACATCGATTTCCGCTTTTCGATGCTGCACGGCCCCGTCGACGGCTTCATCTGCTTCATCGGTACGATGGTGCAGGACGCCTATGCGACCAGCGAACCGATCCGCCTCGCGTGCGAGGCGAGCATCGCCGCCTATTGCAACGCGCTGGCGCCCGACATCGAGGCCGCAATCGACGCCTATGGCGCGCCGCCGGGCGTCACCGCGATCGACCTCGCGCGCCATATCCAGTCGGTGCTGCAGGGCGGCTTCGTCCTGGCGAAAACCACGAACGATTCGGCGATTGCGCGGGAAAGCGTCGCGCATCTGCGGCGTTATGTGTTGATGCTGTTCGGCCGCCCCGAGGCGCCGTGACGCGGCCCGTGCGCCGTCCCCGAACCAAAAGCAAAAAAGCCAAACGACAGCCCCGAGGAGAGAGACGATGCCCAAGATGATTTTCGTGAACCTGCCGGTCACCGACCTCGACCGGTCGAAGGCCTTTTACGAGGCGGTCGGCGCGACCAACAACCCCGCCTTCACCGACGAAACGGCGGCGTGCATGGTCGTTTCGGACGTGATTCATGTCATGCTGCTGACCCACGCCAAATGGGCCGACTTCACGACCAAGGCGATCCCCGACGCGCACAGCCATGCGCAGGTGCTGCTCTGCGTCTCGGCCGACAGCCGCGCCGACGTCGACGCACAGGTCGACACGGCGACCGCCGCGGGTGGCAAGGCCGACCCGACGCCGACGCAGGATTTCGGCTTCATGTACGGCCGCAGCTTCGAGGACCCCGATGGTCACATCTGGGAAGTCATGTGGATGGACCCGGCGGCGGCGAGCGGCGAAACGCCCGCCGAAGCGGCCGCCTGACCCCGGAGAGGGAGCGGGCGCCGCCCTTGCACCGGCGCCCGCTCCCTCGCTTCGCAACCTAGGGATCCGAGCGATGAGCTTTCAGGCCTATATGGACAATATCGAGGCGAAGACTGGCCGGACGCCGGACGCGTTGCAGGCGATGGCAATCGACAAGGGCCTAGCCGACGCCGGGGGCCTTGCGCCGGGCGTCAAGGCCGGCGCCGTGATCGACTGGCTGAAGGCCGATTTCGACCTGGGCCACGGCCACGCAATGGCGATCGTCGCATGGATCAAAGGCAAACGCGCCTAGCCTCCGTCTTACCCGCAAGAGGAACAGTTCGATGCCCCATCGCTCTTTCCGACGAAACCGCGCCCCGGCGCTGGTCCTGATGGCTACGGCGGCCACTTTCGCCGCGCCCTCCGCGCTGGCGCAGCCGTCCGCGCAACCCGCACCCGCCGCGGCAAGCCAGCCGGCGGCCGCCCGAAGCGGTCATGTCAACGTCGCCGGCGCCGCAATCCATTATCAGGTCCACGGCGACCTCCGATCGGGACGCACCCCGCTGCTGGTGCTGCACGGCGCCTTCATGTCGGGCGATTCGATGGCCCCGCTGATCACGCCCTTGGCGCCGGCGCGGCCGGTGATCGCCATCGACGCCCGCGGCCATGGCCGGTCGGGCGGGGTCGACGGCCCGCTGAGCTACGACCGCATGGCCGACGACGCGGCCGCCGTGCTGGCCGATCTGGGCATCGAAAAGGCCGATCTGCTCGGCTATTCGATGGGCGGGTCGACCGCGGTCGCGCTCGCGATCCGCCACCCCGGCAAGGTCGGCAAGCAGGTCATCCTGTCGGGGACATCAACCCTCGACGGCTGGTATCCCGAGGTGCTCGCCGGCATCGCCAAGCTGACTCCCGAGGTCTTTGTCGGTAGCCCGATCGACACCGAATACCGGCGCCTGTCGCCGACGCCCGAGAAGTTCGCGCGGCTCGTCGCGAACATCAAGGCGCTCGACGCGACGCCCTTCGGCTGGTCCGATGCCCGGATCCGCGCGATCCCGGGCAGGACGATGGTGATCATCGGCGATGCCGACGGAGTCACGCTCGACCACGCCATCGCGCTGTTCAAGCTGCGCGGCGGCGGCGATGTCACGGCGGCAACGCAGGGATTTCTGACCGAAGCCCCCAAGGCGCGGCTCGCGATCCTTCCCGCAACCTCGCACATCGGAATCATGGCGGAGGCCCCGGCGATCGCCGCAATGGTCACCGCGTTCCTCGACGACAAGGCGCCGCCGCCGCCGGCGTTCTGACCGCCACCCCCCGACACGATCAAAGGAGAGGATCATGTCCATCGACCCCAATGCCAGGATCGAACTCACCGCGTTCGACTGGGTGCCCGATTTCGCGCGCGGCTTCGTCCGCGACCTGCGCCCGCGCTGGGCGTGCGAGGAAATCGGGCTCGACTATGCCGAGCATCTGATCAGCGCGATCAACCGCCCCGCCGACCATTTCCTGTTCCAGCCGTGGGGGCAGGTGCCCGTGCTGAACGACAATGGCATCCGGCTGTTCGAGAGCGGCGCAATCCTGCTCCACCTTGCCGAAAAGGATGCGCGGCTGATGCCGCACGATCCGCAGACGCGAGCGAGCACGCTCGCCTGGCTGTTCGCGGCGTACAACAGCGTCGAGCCGATGCTGTTCGAACTGGGCAACATCGACATTTTTTCGGCCGGGGAGGAATGGGCCAAGCTGCGCCGCCCAAGCCTGATCGAGTTCATCCAGGGTCGGCTGGGCCGGCTCAACGACGCGATGGGCGACAAGCCATATCTGGTCGGCGACTTCACCGTCGCCGACATCGCGATGGCGACCGTGCTGCGCGAAGCGGTCGAAGCGGGGCTGATCGCCGAGCAGCCGCGGCTGCAGGCCTATCTCGACCGCTGCCTCGCCCGCCCCGCCTTTCAGCGCGCGCTCGCCGCGCAGCTCGACGCCTTCAGCGAAGACGCGGGACCACCCGCCGCCTGAAACCCCCTCCCAGCCCCAAGGAGAGAGACGATGACCTATGTAGAAGGATTTGTGGTCGCGGTGCCGACCGCCAACAAGGAAGCCTATCGCAAACATGCCGCCGACGCAGCGCATCTGTTCAAGGAATTCGGCGTCGCGCGCATGGTCGAGTGCTGGGGCGACGACGTTCCCGACGGCAAGCTCAACGACTTCAAGGATGCGGTGCAGGCCAAGCCGGACGAGACCGTCGTGTTCAGCTGGTTCGAATATCCCGACAAGGCGACGCGCGACGCCGCGAACCAGAAGATGATGAGCGATCCGCGGATGGAGGCGATGGGCGGCGATATGCCCTTCGACGGCATGCGGATGATCATGGGCGGATTCGATTCGATCGTCGACGATCGCGCGGCGGGTGCGACCGGCTATGTCGACGGTTATGTCGTGCCCGTCCCCGAGGACAACAAGGAAGCCTATCGCGCGCTCGCGCAGAAGGCGTCCGAAGTGTTCCGCGACTATGGCGCGACCCGCGTCGTCGAAGCGTGGGCCGACGATGTCCCCGACGGCAAGGTTACCGACTATAGCCGCGCCGCGCACAGGAAGGACGGCGAGACCATCGTCTACAGCTGGGTCGAATGGCCGGACAAGGAAGCCCGCACCAAGGGCTGGGAAAAGATGATGGCCGACGAGCGGATGAAACCCGATCCCGACAACACGCCGTTCGACGGCGCGCGGATGATCTATGGCGGGTTCGCCCCGATCGTCCAAGCCTGAGCGCGGAGTTCGTTCAATGGCTGACATGCATCGGACCGAAAGCCGCACCGCGTCGTGCCAATGCGGCGCAGTGACGCTGGAACTGGCGGGAAAGCCGATCGCCGCCGCGACCTGCTACTGCCACAGTTGCCAACGCGCGGGCGAAGTGTTCGACGCCTTGCCCGGCGCTCCGGGAGCGCTCGACGCCGACGGCGGGACGGCATATGTCCTCGTCCGCAAGGATCGCATTGCCTGGCTTTCAGGGTCGGACCGGCTGGCCGAACACCGGCTGACTCCCGATGCGCCGACGCGGCGATTCCTGTCGCGCTGTTGCAACTCGCCAATGGGTCTGGAGTTTAGCAAGGGGCATTGGCTGAGCGTCTATTCGGGGCGCATCGCTGCCGAAGATCGCCCACCGGTCGAGATGCGGACGATGGTGGGTGACCGGTGCGAAGGCGTCGAGATGCCCGATGATGTGCCCAATTATCGGGCGCATTCGGGCAAGTTCATGTGGCGGTTGCTGACGGCGTGGGTCGCGATGGGCTTTCGCGCCCCGCCGATCGAAGCGACGAAGGGATTCCAGCAATGAGCCGGATTCTCGCAAAAACAGACGAACGCGTCGAGATGCACCACGCCATGAGCCCCGGCCATGCCTGCGCGCTGAACGGCATCCGGTCCGACCTTTAGGCAAAGGCGGTGATCGCGCGGGCGAATGGCAAGCAGTTGCGGTTGCACCAGCCATGACGGGGCTCAGGCCAAACGGGGGAAAAGAAAGGAAATGCCATGCAACATCTGTCCTTCCCCAATGAGAGCGCCGCCTATCGCGCCGCGCGGATCGAGCTTCTGAACGACGAGATCGCGCTGCGCCGCCAGATCGAAGCGGTCGCCGCGAAGCGCCGCGCGCTGCCGCCCGGCGGCGAAGTGGCCGAAGATTATACGTTCGAGCGTATCGGCGCACACCAGCGGCGCGAGCCGGTGAAGCTGTCCGAATTGTTCGGCGATCACCCGAGCATCATCCTCTACAGCTTCATGTTCGGGCCCGACCGCGACACCCCCTGCGCCGGCTGCACCCATATGCTCGACGCGATCGACGGCAGCGCACGGCACGTCGGCCAGCGCGCGCCGCTCTATATCGTCGCCAAATCGCCGATCGCGCGGCTGGAGGCATGGGCGCGTCATCGGCGCTGGCCGCACCTGGCCTTCCTCTCCGACGGCGAGGGTCGCTATTCGGCCGACTATTATGGCGACACCTGCCGGCTGACCGACGCCAAGCGCGCCGAACGCGGGATGAAGCCCGGCGAGAATTGGGACGAAACGATCTTCAACGTCTTTCACCAGACAGCTGGCCGCATCCGCCACATGTGGGCGAGCGAGATGGCCTATGGTCCCGAAGATCCCGGCCAGCATCACCGCGCCGGCGACCTCGTCGATCCCCTGTGGGGATTGCTCGACATGACCCCCGAGGGACGCGGCAGCTTCTTCCCCAGTCTCAGCTATTAAAACAGAATGTCGAGGAGAGCGACGATGACGAAGGCAGCCAATTTCATCTGGTACGAGCTGATGACGAGCGATCCCGCGGGCGCCGCGGCCTTTTACGGCGCGGTGGTCGGCTGGACGATCGCGGGCGGGGCCGACCCGCAGGCGGGCGGCGTCGACTATCGCATGATCGGGCGCCGCGACGGCGGCAATGCCGGCGGGGTGCTGGCGCTCAATGCCGACATGCTGGCGGGCGGGGCGCGGCCGTGCTGGATGGGCTATCTGCACGTCGCCGACGTCGATGCCGCAATTGCCGCGATCGAAGCCGACGGCGGCGTGGTGCACATGCCAGCGACTGACCTGTCCGTCGGGCGCATCGCGATGCTGAGCGACCCGCAGGGTGCGACCTTCTACATCATGGACCCGATCCCGCCCGCAGGCGCCGAGGACATGGAAAGCGACGTGTTTTCGGTGACCGAGGCGCAACATGTGCGCTGGAACGAACTCGCGACCTCCGACCCCGACGCCGCGATCGCCTTTTACCGCAGGCATTTCGGCTGGGGGCAGGACGGCGCGATGGAAATGGGCGAACTCGGCTCCTATCGCTTCGTCCAGCGCGGCGACGTCATGCTGGGCGCGGTCATGCCGCTGATGCCGGGCATGCCCGCCCCCGCCTGGTCCTATTATATCGGGGTCGACGACATCGACCGCGCCGCCGCGGCGGTGACCGCGAACGGCGGCACGATCACCAACGAACCGATGGAAATTCCCGGCGGCGAATTTGCGATGAACGCGGTCGACCCGCAGGGCGCCGCGGTCGGTTTCGTCGGACCGCGTGGGGGCTGAACCCGGACGCGACAAGCAGCGGCAAGCAAAGGAGAGAGACGATGGCAAACCCGGAGCAGGGCCCGACGAGCGGCCTGACCCCGCATATCGCGATCGCCGACAAGCGCGCGAGCGAGGCGATCGATTTTTACGTCCGCGCGTTCGGCGCGGTCGAACAGATGCGGATGCCCGCCGACGACGGGGTGCGGCTGATGCACGCACACCTGCACGTCAACGGCGCGTCGCTGATGATGCACGACGATTTCCCCGAATATACGGGCGGCGCGATGCCGGCGCCGTCGGGGGTGACGCTGCACCTGAAGGTCGACGACACCGACGCCTGGTTCGCACGCGCGATCGCGGCCGGCGCGACCGCGGTGATGGGCCCCGAGGACATGTTCTGGGGCGACCGCTACGCGCAAGTGAAGGACCCGTTCGGCCACCTCTGGTCGATCGGCAGCCCCAAGAAGGGAGAAGGATGATAACGAAGGCAACCCTCTGCCTGTGGTACGACAAGGACGCCGAGGAAGCGGCGAATTTCTATGCCGCGACCTTTCCCGACAGCCATGTCGGCCAAGCGCATCGCGCGCCCACCGACAATCCGAGCAGCAAGGCGGGCGAGGTGCTGACGGTCGATTTCACCGTCCTCGGCTTTCCGTGCATCGGGCTCAACGGCGGCCCGGCATTCCAGCACAGCGAGGCCTTTTCGTTCCAGATCGAGACCCGCGATCAGAAAGAGACCGACCGCTACTGGAACGCGATTGTCGGCAACGGCGGGCAGGAAAGCATGTGCGGCTGGTGCAAGGACAAGTGGGGCATTTCGTGGCAGATCACCCCGCGCGTACTGACCGACGTGATGACGGGCGGCGACAAGGATGCCGCCAAGCGCGCGTTCGAGGCGATGATGTCGATGAAGAAGATCGACGTCGCCGCGATCGAGGCCGCGATCCGGGGTGACGCCGTTGGCGCGGTGTAGCCCCGCGCTCTTCGCCTGGCTGCTCTGCGGCACGCTCGACATCGTCTATGCAATGCTGTGGAGCGTGCTCGCGGGGGGCAGCGTCGGCGGCATGCTGCGCGGCGTCGCCAAGGGACCGTTCGGCGACGGCGCGGGCGACTGGGGGCTCGGCGGCGCGCTCGCGGGGCTGGCGACGCACTATGCGATCATGGGGGCGATGGTCGCCGCCTGGTTCGCGGCGGTGCGCCAACTGCCCGCACTCGCGCGGCAGCCCTGGTGGCTGAGCGGCACGCTCTACGGGCTCGCGCTCTATCTGGTGATGAACGCGCTGGTGCTGCCGCTGCGCTTCGATACGCCCTTCCCGCCCGCCGACCTCGTCAAGGGCGCGGTCGCGCTCTTTCCTCACATCGTTTTCGTCGGCTGGCCGCTCGCCTGGCTGACCCGCAAGGACAATCGCTGATGCTGATCTTCTATGGCCATCCCTTTTCCTCTTACAGCTGGAAGGCGCAGATCGCGCTGTATGAAAAGGAACTCGATTTCGAATATCGCAACGTCGACCCCGAATTTCCGGGTCATGCCGAGGAGTTGCGTGCGCTGTGGCCGGTGGGTAAATTCCCGCTGCTCGTCGACGGCGACAAGAGCTGGTTCGAGACGTCGATCATCATCGAATATCTCGACCGCATCGCGCCCGAACCGCGGCTGATCCCTGAAGATCCCGACGATGCGCTGAAGATACGGCAGATGGACCGCGTCTTCGACCTGCACGTGATGGCGGTGATGCAGGAGATCGTGAACGACCGCATCCGCGGCCCCGAAGGCCATGCGCCGATGATCGTCGCGAAAGCGAGGGCCGGGCTCGATACGATCTACGCCTGGCTCGACAAGGAGCTGGCGGGCGGCGGCTGGGCGACCCCGGCGGGTTTCACCCTCGCCGATTGCGCGGCGGCGCCGTCGCTCTTCTACGCCGACTGGGTGCACGAAATCCCGGCGCAATACGAGAATCTGCGCGGCTATCGCGCGCGCCTGCTCGCACGCCCTTCGGTTGCACGCGCGGTCGACGGCGCGCGGCCCTATCGCCATTATTTCCCAGGCGGCGCCCCCGATCGCGACTGAGTCCCGGATCGCGGTTAACGCCGCGCTGACGCTGCCGCTTTGCCATTTGGTAGCCGCGCGCGCGCGAAAGGGGCGGCATGGTTTCAACCGCCGCCCTTGTCCGCCCCCTGATCGTCGCCTCGCTCGCGGCGGTGCTGGCGTTCGCGCCGGCGCAGGCACAGCAGGTCATCACGGTCACGACGACGACGGTCAGCTGGACCTATGCCGATGACGACGGCGGTGGCGGTGGCGCCGAGGATGGCGCGGTGGCCGACGAGACCGCCGGGCTGCTCGACGACGCGGCGCTCGCCGAAGGGACCGACCTCGGCGGGGCGCGGCGCTATGCGCCCGCGGCGGGGCTCGCCGCGCGGGGCCACGCCCGTGCGCGCTTCGGCCCGTTCGAGGTGGTCGACGCTGCGACGGTGCGCATGGCGGGCGATGTCGATAGTGCCACGCCGCGCGAGTTCGCGGCGATGCTCGCCGCGTATCCCGGCCTCCGTCGGCTCGAGATGGTCGACTGCCCCGGCAGCCTCGACGAAGCGGCGAACCTGACCCTCGCGCGCGCGATCCGGCGGCAGGGCATGGAAACGGTGGTGCCCGCGGGCGGATCGGTCCGCTCGGGCGCGGTCGAACTGTGGCTCGCCGGGGTGAAGCGCAGCGCCGCGGCCGACGCCGAATTCGGCGTCCACAGCTGGGCCGACGAAGATGGCCGCGAAGCGCGCGACTATCCGGCGAGCGACCCGGTGCACGCCGAATATCTGGGCTATTACCGCGAGATGGGCATGGACGACGCCAGTGCGCGCGCCTTTTACGCGATGACCAACGCGACGCCGTTCGACGCCGTCACCTATCTGACGCGCGACGACATGGCGCGCTACGTCGCGCTGAACTGATCTAGCCTTGTAACACGCCGCGGCGCGCCCCACATCGCCCCCTATGGCGAAGCGGAGCCTCTATCAGCGGATGCGGTTGAACGCGCAGGTCAGGACCGCGCTCTTCTGCCTGGGCGTGCTGCTGATGATCGTCGCGGTGATCATCGGGCCGCTGCCCGGCCCCGGCTTCCTGATCGTCTTTCCGATCGGGCTGATGCTGTGCCTCCAGAACAGCGCTTGGGCCAAGCGCCGCTATGTCCTCTTCAAACGACGGCATCCGCGCTACGGCGATCGCGCCGATCGGATCATGCGCCGGGTGAGTGCCGCGCGGCGCCGCGCACGCGAACGGATCGAAAGGGCGCTGGATGATGATTGACTTCCACGCGAATCCCGCTTATCCGCGCCCCCACTGGCGGCCGCCCGCGTTTGGCGGCCCTTTTTCGTTAGAACGACCGAAGAGATTTAGGGAAAACCGCGATGAAGCGTACTTATCAACCGAGCCGCCTCGTGCGCAAGCGCCGTCATGGTTTCCGTGCCCGCAAGGCCACCGTCGGCGGCCGCAAGGTCCTGGCCGCCCGTCGCGCCCGCGGCCGCAAGAAGCTGTCGGCCTAAGCGCCGGCGCTGCACCCGGGCCTAGCATTGCCGGGCTGGTGCGAACGCTTTCCAAACGCAGCGAATTTCTGGCCGCCAACCGCGGCCTTCGCTTTCCCGTGCCCGGCTTCGTCTTGCTCGTCCGCCCGCGCGGCGACGGCGACGAAGTGCCGGGCATCGGCTATACGGTCAGCAAGAAGAACGGCAATGCAGTCACGCGCAACCGGATGAAGCGCCGGATGCGCGCGCTGGTGCGGCAGATTTTGCCGCGCGCGGGGATCGCCGGCGCCGACCATGTGCTGATCGGCCGCCCGGGCAGCAACGACATCGTCTTTGCCGAACTGGGCGAACAGCTCGAATCGGCGCTGGCGCGCGCCGCGAAGAAGCTGGCCAAGGCGCCATGATCGCGAAGCTGCTGATCCTGATCGCGCGCGCCTGGCAGTTGGGCCCGTCGCGCATCCTGCCGCCGACATGCCGCTATGCCCCTTCTTGCAGCGCCTATGCCATCACCGCGCTTCAGCGCCATGGTGCGATCAAGGGTGGCTGGCTGGCGACAAAGCGGCTATTGCGCTGCCATCCGTGGGGCGGGCATGGCTACGACCCGGTGCCATGACGGGCGCCAAACCCCGACATTGAGACGAAGAGAGACCAACGAGCGTGGACGACAAGCGTAACCTGATCGCGGCAATCCTTTTGTCGGTGGCCATCCTGCTGGGCTGGAACTTCGTCGCAGAGAAATTCTTTCCGACCCCCGACAAGCCCGACGTGACCAAGACGGTGGCGGGGACTGCCAACGGCGCCCCCGCGACGACTCCCGCGGCGCAGGGCCAGCCCGCCGGCCTGCCCGCCCCCGGCGCGCCCGCAACCGCACCGCAGGCGATCCGCCCGGTCGAGGCCGCGCTGGGCGAAGGCAACCGCATTCCGATCGAGACGCCGACGATCAAGGGGTCGATCAACCTGGTCGGCGCGCGCGTCGACGACATCACGCTGTCGAAATATCGCCAGACGATCGCGAAGGATTCGCCCGCGGTTCGCCTGTTCGCGCCCGGCGGCACCAAATCCGCCTATTTCGCAAGCCTCGGCTGGTCGGCGCAGGGAATCCAGGTTCCCGGCCCGAACACGCTGTGGACCGCGACCGGCGGCAAGCTGACCCCGACCACGCCGGTGACGCTGAGCTGGGCGAATGGCGCGGGACAGACGTTCCGCATCGAATATAGCATCGACGAAAATTACTTGATCACCGCGAAGCAGACGATCGCCAACACCGGCACCGCGCCGGTGACGGCGAGCAGCTTTGCGCTGATCGACCGGTTCGGCAAGCCGACCGATCCGCACGAGCAGGACAGCTGGACGATCCACGTCGGGCCGACCGGCTATCTGGGCGGCAAGTCGGTGTTCGACACCGATTATGACGATGTCGAAGAAGCTCCGGGCCGCGCGGTGCGCTACACTTCGGCCGCCTGGCTGGGCTTCACCGACAAATATTGGCTCGCGGCTGTCATTCCGGCGCAGGGCGAGCGCGTCACCGCGCAGATCGCCTCGCCGGCCGCGAACAATTACCAGACGATGTTCGCGCGCGATTTCCAGCAGGTCGCGCCGGGCCGCCAGGTCACGACGACGAGCCGCATCTTCGCGGGCGCGAAGGAGGTCGCGACGCTGGAACGCTATCAGGACCAGCAGGGCATCACGCGCCTGTCGAACGCGATCGACTGGGGCTGGTTCGAATTCTTCGCCGTGCCGATCTTCAAGCTGCTCGACTGGCTGTTCCGCCAGCTCGGCAATTTCGGCGTCGCGATCATGGTTCTGACGCTGATCATCCGCCTGCTGATGTTCCCGATCGCCAACCGGCAATTCTCGTCGATGGCGCAGATGCGCGTCGTCCAGCCCAAGATGAAGGCGCTGCAGGACCGGTACAAGGACGACAAGCCAAAGATGCAGCAGGAGCTGATGAAGCTCTACAAGGACGAGAAGATCAACCCGCTCGCGGGCTGCCTGCCGATCCTGATCCAGATTCCGATCTTCTATGCGCTGTACAAGGTGCTGATGCTGACGATCGAAATGCGCCACCAGCCGTTCGCGCTGTGGATCAAGGATCTGTCGGCACCCGACCCGCTGCATATTTTGAACCTGTTCGGCCTGCTGCCCTTCACTCCGCCCTCGATCCTGTCGATCGGCGTGCTGGCGGTGATCCTGGGGATCACCATGTGGCTGCAGTTCCGCCTGAACCCCGCCCCCGCCGATCCGGTGCAGGCGCAGGTGTTCAAGATCATGCCCTGGCTGTTCATGTTCATCATGGCGCCGTTCGCGGCGGGGCTGCTGCTGTACTGGATCACCAACAACATCCTGTCGATCGGGCAACAGCAGTGGATGTACCGCAAGTTCCCGGCGCTGAAGGCGGCGGTCGCGAAGTGAGCGAGAATGATCCGGGTGCCGCCGACAGGGAGGAGCGCGCGCGCAAGCTGTTCGCGGGGCCGATCGCCTTTCTGAAGTCGGCCCCCGCCCTCCAGCACCTGCCCAGCCCGAGCGTTCCCGAAATCGCATTCGCGGGTCGTTCGAACGTCGGCAAATCGTCGCTGCTCAACGCGCTGACGAACCGCAATGGGCTGGCGCGCACCTCGGTCACGCCGGGGCGCACGCAGGAGCTCAACTATTTCGACGTCGGGTCGCCTTTGGTGTTCCGGCTGGTCGACATGCCCGGTTACGGCTTTGCCAAGGCGCCCAGGGACGTCGTCAAGAAATGGCGATTCCTGGTGAACGACTATCTGCGCGGGCGGCAGGTGCTGAAACGCACGCTGGTGCTGATCGACAGCCGCCACGGGATCAAGGACGTCGACCGCGAGGTGCTTGAAATGCTCGACGTCGCGGCGGTGAGTTACCGGATCGTGCTGACCAAGACCGACAAGGTGAAGGCGAGCGACCTTGCCGCGGTGCAGGCGGCGACCGAAGCCGAGGCGCGCAAGCATCCCGCCGCGCACCCCGAAGTGATCGCGACGAGCAGCGAAAAGGGCATGGGCATCGCCGAGCTGCGCACGGCGGTGCTGGAGGCGGTCGAAGTTTGACACCGGGCGCCCCCTCCCGCAAGCGGGAGGAGGACAAAAGGACGACGCATGAAACTCTTCATCGGCAACAAGGCCTATTCGAGCTGGAGCCTGCGCGGGTGGCTCGCCGCCAAGCACAGCGGCCTGCCGTTCGAAGAGATCACCGTCCCGCTGTACGACGAGGACTGGTCGAACCGCCGCGAAGGTGACGAATTTGCGCCGTCGGGGGGCAAGGTCCCGATCCTGTGGGACGGCGAGGACATCGTCGTGTGGGACAGTCTGGCGATCGTCGATTACCTGAACGAAAAGACCGGCGGGGAGCGCGGTTACTGGCCCGAGGCGTGGCCCGCGCGCGCGATGGCACGGTCGATGGCGGCCGAGATGCATTCGAGCTTTGCGGCGCTGCGCCGCAACCACAGCATGAACATCCGCCGCATCTATCCGGCCGCCGAATTGCTGCCCGAAGTGCAGGCCGACGTCATCCGCATCGTCCAGATCTGGGCCGAGGCGCGCGCGCGTTTCGGCGGCGAAGGCGATTATCTGTTCGGCGACTGGTCCGCCGCCGACATGATGTTCGCGCCGGTGGTGACGCGCTTCATCACTTACTCGATCCCGCTGCCGCGCTTTGCCGTGCCCTATTGCCAGGCGGTGATCAGCCATCCGCACATGCAGGAATGGATCGGCGGCGCGCAGGCCGAAGATTGGGTGATCGAGGCGTTCGAAGGGCCCGCGGAGGGCTGACGGACTATCCGTAGCCCCGAACGTCCCCGACAGGGGCCTCCGACATTCTCACGGTCAGGGAAAGATCGGCGGTCGGCTCGCCGCGATCGAGGATGACGCCTGCATGAACATATGGTTCAGCGCACGCAGCGCGATGAATGCTATGGGAATCGCATGAACCGCCCGCTTCTCGCCTCCGTCCTTGCGCTCGGAACCGCCGTCGCGGCGGCCGCGGCGCCCGCCGCCTCCGAATGGGAAATCGGCCCGGTCATCCGCGGCAAGAATTATTCGGTGAACATGCCGCCGGCGCCCAGGCCCGAACGCGGCGGCTGGTCGTTCGACTTCCCGGTTGGCAGCAAGGCGGCGGGGCATGTCCATTATGTGACCTTCCGTCCCGGTTCGCTCGCGGGCAAGTCGCGGATCGTCGTGCGCTACCGCGTCGACGCCGCCGCGGATACGCGCTTCGTGCCGCAGGCGAACCCCGACCGCGCGGGCACCGTATCGCTCTACCTCCAGCGGCGCGGCGACACTTGGAACGCCCGCGGGTCCTATCAATATTATCGCTGGTACGCGCCCGCGGCGACGGTGCGCGAACTGGCGCCGGGGGTCGGCGAGATCAGCGTGGCGCTCGACGACCCGCAATGGATTTCGGTGCTGGGCCAGCCCTCGGCGAACAATCCCGGCGCGATGCAGGACGCGCTGGCCGATGCCGAGCGGATCGGGCTGGTGTTCGGAGCGTCGAACGCGCGCGGGCACGGCGTCTATGCGAGTGCGCCTGCGACATTCACGCTGACGTCGTTTCGCGTGGAGTAGCGCGGCGGAGCGCGATCAGCGTCCCGCCGTGACCGCAAACCAGAGCGCGACCGCGACGATCGCGAGCGCGAGGATGCGGCGAACCGTCCGCGTTCTGGCGGGATCGACCAGCCAGCCGCCGACCCGGCTGCCCGCGAACACGATCCCCAGATGCACCGACGTTGCGATCACGATGCTGACCATCGCCATCGCAAAGGCCAGCCCGAAGCCGGGCAGTGCCCCGCCGTTGAAGCGCGGGATGACGATGATGAAGAAGAGCATCGCCTTGGGATTGAGCAGGTTGACCACCAGTCCGGCGGTGAAATGATGGCGCGAGCGGCCGTTCGCCGCGGCGGCGGGCGAGTTTTCGCCGGCATCGCGCCAGCTTTCCCAGGCCAGCCACAGCAGGAACAGCGCGCCGCCCCAGCGGAGTATTTGCCAGAGGAAGGGGCTCGCCGAAACGACATAGGCGATGCCCAACGCCGCCGCGAGCGCGTTGACGAACAGGCCGATCGCGACGCCCAGGGTGGCGGCGAGCCCGGCGCGGCGCCCCTCCCCCATCGAGAGGGCGGCCAGCCAGGCCATGTTGGGGCCCGGGGTCAGTTCGATCAGCAGCACGGCGAGCGCGAAGCCCGCCCAGTCGGCGCCCGTCACGGCAGGCGGGTGGCCGGATAGGGCGTGCCGTCCTTGTGGAAATAACCCTCCGGCGTGAAGAGCATATCGATGTCCGAATAGCCGCCGCCAGTGTCGTATTTCTTGCCGCCGCCCAGCGCGACGAGCACGCAGTCGCTGTCACTCTCGTTCACCAGATGATGGCCGTTGGTGCTCCCTTTCGGCCATACCGCGATATCGCCGGGGCGCATCGGCCAGCGCCCGTCGTCTTCGACGAGCACGGCTTCGCCCGCGATCATGATCACCATCTCGTCCTCGCCGTCGTGCCAGTGGCGCTGCGACGACATCGCGCCGGGCCTGAGCACGACGTGGCTCGCGGCAAAATCGCTGAGCCCCGTGACCGGCGCGAGACGGCGGTACCAGCGCCCCTGCACGGGCTGGTCGAAAGGCGGCGGGTAGCCGGTGGCGTTGGTTTGCGGGATGGCGTCGAGATCGAGCTTGGGCATGGCGGTCCTCCGCGGCCCTTTCTGCCGCTGGCATCGCGCGAAGTCGAGATGCCCCCACACCAACGTGTCTCGACTTCGCTCGACACGAACGGGTAAGGGAGCGCCATGACCCACGCCATCGACCCCGCAGACCTCGCCAAGGCGCTGATCGCCGCCCCGTCCGTCACGCCCGCCACCGGCGCGGTGTTCGACGTGCTCGAGGCCGCGCTCACCCCGCTCGGCTTCACCGTCGAGCGCTTCATCGACGGGATCGAGCCCGACGGGCCTGTCGAGAATCTGCTCGCGGTGCGGACCGGCAAGAATCGCAAGCATTTCGGCTTTGCGGGCCACCTCGACGTCGTGCCGCCGGGAGTGGGCTGGACGGGCGACGCCTTTGCGCCCGAGGTCCGCGGCGACCTGCTCTACGGGCGCGGCGCGGTCGACATGAAGGGATCGATCGCCGCCTTCGTCGCGGCGGTCGCGGCGATGCCCGCCGACGCGGGGACGGTCAGCCTGATCATCACCGGCGACGAGGAAGGGCCCGCGATCTTCGGCACCCGCGCGCTGATGGAGCATATGGACGCGCGCGGCATCCGCCCCGACATGATCGTCGTCGGCGAACCCACCTCGGTCCACCGGCTCGGCGACATGGTGAAGATCGGGCGGCGCGGATCGGTCAACGTCTGGATCGACGTGCCGGGCACGCAGGGGCATGTCGCCTACCCGCACCTCGCCGACAATCCGATCCCCAAGCTGGTCAAGATCCTGGCCGAGATCGACTCGGTCAGCCTCGACGCGGGGACCGACTGGTTCCAGCCGTCGAACATCGAATTCACCGACATCGACGTCGGCAACGGTGCCACCAACGTCATCCCCGCCTCGGCGCGCGCGCGGCTGTCGATCCGCTTCAACGACCAGCACAGAGGCGCAGATCTGGTGCAGATGATCGAGCGCATCGCGCAGGAGGTCGAACCGCGCGCGAAGATCCTCGGCAAGATTTCGGGCGAGGCGTTCCTGACCCCGCCGGGCGACCTGTCCGGACTGGTCGCCGCGGCGATCGAGGCCGAGACCGGTGTCGCGCCCGAAATGTCGACGACGGGCGGCACATCCGATGCGCGTTTCCTGCACGCGCTGTGCCCGGTGGTCGAATTCGGGCTGACCAATGCGACGATGCACAAGCTCGACGAGGCGGTCGCGGTCGCCGACCTCCATACGCTGGCCGCAATCTATCGCGGGATCCTGACGCGCGCCTTCGCCTGATTCGCGGGCCTAGTCGTCGCGGCTGCGCCGCAGGATCACATAGACCGCGCCGGCGCCGCCGTGGCTGATGTGCGCGGGGCGCAGCGCAACGATCTGGTCGGCAAAGGCCGAAAAGGCGAGCCAGTCGGGCAGCGAAGCGCGGATCGCGCCGCGCGGGCGCGGATCGCCGTGCATCTGCGGCAGGCGGTCGGCGCCGGGGCGCAGCCGCCCCGCGACGACGAGCAGCACCCGCGCGCCGCGGAGCAGCGCGCGGTGGAGGCTTTCCTCGAGCAGCGCCTGCGCCGAGGCGAGCGTGTGACCGTGGAGGTCGATGCTCATGTCGGGGCGGACGAGCCCCTTGCGCAGCCGGCGATCCCAATGACCGTCGAGCGTCGCCGCGCTGTGCGTGCGGCGCGGGGGCGGCAGCGGCGCTGGGGTGCGGGCGGCGGCAGGGGGGGCGGCAAGCCGCGGCCGGGGCGCGGGCGGCTTGACCGTCGGCGGCGTGGTCGGGACCGGCACGACGGGCCGCCGCGCGATCGGCGTCACGGTCGCCGCGACCCGTTTCCAGAGCGCGGCTTCGTCGGGGTCGAGCCGCCGCGGCACGGGCTTACCGGCGCGTGAGGCGCGCGATGCTGGCGCGCGGCAGCAGCAGCAGCGCCGAACCGCGGCCCGCCATGCCCCCGGCGATCGCGCGCGCCTCGTTGCCCGCGCCCCAGAAGCTGTCGAAGCGATTGGCGCCGCGAATCGCGCCGCCGGTGTCCTGCGCGATCCACAGGCCATTCGGTTCGGCGCGGTCGAGCGAGAGGAAGACGGGCGCGCCGAGCGGTACATATTTGGGATCTGCCGCGACGCTCGCGCGCCCGGTGACCGGCACGCCGAGTGCCCCGAGCGGCCCCGGACCGGTGAGCTCGCGGAAAAAGACCCAGCTCGGATTCTCGTTCATCACCGCCGCGCCGCGCACCGGATCGGCGCGCAGATAGTCGAGGATGCCCTGCATCGAGGTCTGGCCGGGCTTGAGTTCGCCGCGGTCGGCGAGCAGCTTGCCGATGCCGACATAGTCGCGGCCGTTCTGCGTATCATAACCGATACGCATCACCTCGCCGTCGGGCAGGCGCAGGCGGCCCGACCCCTGGATCTGGAGGAAGAAGAATTCGGCGGCGTCGGCGGCCCAGGCGATTTCGAGCCCGCGCCCCTCGAGCGCCCCGCGCTCGATCGTCGCGCGGTCGTGATAGCGCACGAAGTTGCTTCCCTCGACCCGGCCGCGAATCTTGCGCCCCTTGAGCTCGTCGGAAAATTGTCCGAGGTCGACGTCGACCAGATCGGGCGGGCGGCGATAGACGGGCACGTCATAGCCCGCGCGCCGGGTCCGCGAGGCCGCGATTTCGGGTTCGTAATAGCCGGTCACGAAGGCCGTGCCGGCACCGATCTGGACCGTGCCGAAATAGCGGCTGAAGAAATTGGTCGCATCGCGGTCGGCCCAGTCCTTCGCGGCGTTGCAGCTTTCGGCCCATTCGGCGTTCTGGGTCAGCCCGCTGACGTCGGGGCGGCGCTGGACCGAGGGACAACTGAGCCGGAACGCCTTGAGCGCGGCGGTCGCCTGTTCGGCCGTGATGTCGAGTTCGTTGAACTCGGGCCCCGCGATCACACCCGCCTCGAGCGCGGTGGTCGCGGTCGCGGGCGGCGCGGGGGCGGGCAGCGGCGGCTTTGGCGTCGCCGGAATCGGGCGGGCTGCGGCGGCGCCGCTTTCCGACGGACGCGGCGTATAGGGGCGCGTCGCCCCGGTCGGCGCGGGCGTGGGCGCCGGGGTCGGGGTTGGCACGGGGGCCGGACGCGGGGTGGTTTCGACACGCCCGCCGCCAGCGTCGGGAATCACCGACGAGCAGGCGGACAACGCGGGCACGACGGCGAGGAGGGCGAATCCCAGCGCCCGTGCGGAAACAGGGCCGGGCATCGCGGTCAGGCGGTTTCGACTTCGTCGAGCAGCCAGTTGGGATCGCCGCTGCCGATGCGGCGGCGGAAGGTCCACAAATCGTTGGTCGCAGTCGCATCGACCATCGACCCGGCGATCATATTACCCGCTGCATCGCGGGTGACCGCGCTGATGTCGGCGCGATAGAGAACGGTGACATGCGCTTCGCCGTTCGCGACCTCGACCGCAGTGATCTTGGCCGAATCGATCCCGACGAGGCGATTGTCGAGCCGCTCGCCCCGCGCCTCGCGCGCCGCGATCGAGTCGACGAACGCCTGATAGCTGTCGGCGTCGCACAGATCGCGCAGCGTGTCGCGGTCGCCCGCCCAATAGGCTTCGTAAATCATGCGATACGCCGCTTCGGCGCCTTCCATGAAGCGCCCGGCATCGAAGCTGCGGTCGGCCGCGAGCAACTGGCGCAGCCCGGCTTCGGCCGCGGGTTCATAGACGAGGCCCGAGGCGTCGCCAGCGGCGCCCGATGCCGTCGATGCCGCATCGGAATCGTCGAGGCGGACCGGCGCGGGCGCGCCCCGCTCGTCGCGGCGCGGCAGCACGGGTTCCTGTTCGTGCCCCGTGCGCTTGCCGAGCACCGAATAGAGCCGCATGCCGAGGAAGGCGGCGATCATGGCGAGCAGGACGATCGAAATGGCTGTCACGAGATGGAGTCCAATGCGGGCTTTATGGATAAAGTCGTACCGATACATAGGCCATCGGCGGCCATGTTTCAAATCTCCATGGCGGCAGCGCGAAGGCAGGTCAACGACCGCTGCGCCGTATCGGTCGCCGGGGACGTCCCCGGCACGCCCATTGTGCTGGCCGCCCGCCGCTGCTAAGCGCCGCCGCAACCGCCCGCGTCCCCGGATCGCGCGATCGCGAAGGCGCGGGAAAGACCATTTGACTTCCAGGGAAAGCAATCACCTCCATGGCCGACGAAACCACGCCCGAATTCACGCCCGAAACCCTCGCCAACGGCGAAGACAACGCTCCCGCGATCGGCCTGATCTCACAATATGTGAAGGATTTGTCGTTCGAGAATCCGAACGCGCCGGCGATCTATCAGGTGCAGGATGCACCGCAGCTCGACGTTCAGTTCAACATCGGCGCGGACAATGTCGGCGACGGCCTGTACGAAGTGACGCTGAAGATCGACATCACGTCGAAGACCGGCGAGCTCGTCGGCTTCGTCGTCGAGCTCAAATATGCCGGCCTGTTCGGCGTGCGCAACGTGCCCGACGACCAGCTGCAGCCTTTTTTCCTGGCCGAGGCGCCGCGGATCCTTTTCCCCTTCGCGCGCCGCGTCGTCGCCGACATGGTCCGCGACGGCGGCTTCCCGCCGCTGCTGCTCGAACCGATCGATTTCCATGGCCTGTTCGTGCAGCAGGTGCAGGCGCGCGACGCCGAACTGGCGGGCGCCACCCCGGCCGGCCAGGCCTAAGATCCGGGACCAGAGCGGGCTGACCGGGTGAGCAGCCTGATCAAGGGCGTCGGGACGATCGGCGGACTGACGCTGGTCAGCCGCATCTTCGGTTTCGCGCGCGACATGCTGCTTGCGCGCGTGCTCGGCGCCGGGCTGGCCGCCGACGCCTTCCAGCTCGCCTTCACCCTGCCCAACACCTTTCGCCGCCTGTTCGCCGAGGGCGCCTTTTCGGTCGCCTTCGTACCGATGTACAGCCGCGCGCTGCACGGCAGCGAGGGCGAGGAAGGCGGCGAGGCGGCGGCGGCGAAATTCGCCGACGATGTGCTCGCGGTCTTCCTGTGGGTCCTGCTGGTCTTTTCGGCGATCGCGATGATCGCAATGCCGGGCATCGTCTGGCTGCTCGCGCGCGAATATCAGGCGGTGCCGGGCAAGTTCGAGCTGGCGGTGTTCCTGAGCCGGATCACCTTTCCCTATCTGGGGCTGATCAGCCTCGTCGCAATGCTCTCGGGGCTGCTCAACGCACGCTCGCGCTTCGCGCCCGGGGCCTTTGCGCCGGTGCTGCTCAACATCGTGCTGATCGCGGGCATATTGATCGGCGCCGAGATGCGCGGGCCGGGCGGCGACGACCGGATCGTCGCGGTCGCGCTGGCGATATCGGTGGCGCTTTCGGGCGTGTTCCAGCTCGCCTATCTGTGGTGGTCGGTGCGGCGCGCGGGGCTGAAGCTGCACATCCGCCTGCCCAGACTGACCCCCGAGGTCAAAAAGCTGGGCATGCTGATCCTGCCCGCGACCTTCGGCGCCGGCATCTACCAGATCAGCCAGTTCGTCGACACCTTCTTCGCCACCAGCCTGCCGCAGGGGTCGCTGACCCTGCTCAAGCTCGCCGACCGGCTCAACCAGCTGCCGCTGGGCATCGTCGGCATCGCGCTGGGCACCGCGATCCTGCCGATGCTGGCGCGCCACATCCACAGCGGCGACGCGAAGGAAGCGCAGCGCTTGCAGGGCAATGCGTTCGAGATCGCGACGCTGCTGACGCTGCCCGCCGCGGCGGCGCTGGCGATCTGCGCCCCCGCCTTCACCGCCGCCTTCTTTGTCGGCGGCAAGTTCACGCCCGAGGACGGCGCGCTGATGGCGAACATCGTCGTCGCGCTGGTCGCCGGCCTGCCCGCTTATGTCATCGTCAAGATATTGAACCCCGGCTTCTTCGCGCGCGAGGACACCCGCACCCCGGTGTGGACCGCGCTCGCGTCGCTGATCGCGAACATCGCGATCAACCTCTATGTCGTCGAACGATACGGCATCGTCGGGCTGGCGGGCGCAACCGCGGTGTCGGCGTCGCTCAACTGCCTGCTGCTCTATGTCATCCTGCATCGGCGCGGCTGGTTCCATTTCACCGCGAAGCTGGCGGGGCGGATCGTGCGCCAGCTGGTCGCGGTGGCCGCAATGTCCGCGCTGCTGTGGTGGATGATGCCGATGCTGGCGCCCTATTACGGCGGGTCGGTGATCGAACGGATCGCCAGCCTGGCCGCGCTGTGCACGGCAGGCGGAACGGTGTTTTTCGCCGCCGCTTTCCTTGTCGGCGCGCTTGACAAGGATCTGATCACCATGCTGACGCGACGACGCGCCAAATAGCGGCACCAACACAGGAGTAGATCATGCGGATCGTATCGGGCATCCAGCCCACCGGAAACTTGCACCTCGGCAATTATCTGGGCGCGATCCGCAACTGGGTGCGGATGCAGGACGATGCCGAGAAGAGCGGGGGCGAATGCCTGTTCTTCCTCGCCGACCTGCACGCGATCTCGATGCCGCACGTCCCCGCCGAACTGACCGCGAACACGCGCGCGATGACCGCCGCGCTGGTCGCGTGCGGCATCGATACCGACCGGTCGACATTGTTCAACCAGGCGCGCGTCCCGGCGCACGCCGAGCTGCAATGGCTGCTGAACGGCACTGCGCGGCTCGGCTGGCTCAACCGCATGACGCAGTTCAAGGACAAGTCGGGCAAGAACCGCGAGAGCGCGTCGGCGGCGCTCTATACCTATCCGGTGCTGCAGGCGGCCGACGTGCTGCTCTATCAGGCGACGCACGTCCCGGTCGGCGAGGACCAGAAACAGCACCTCGAACTGGCGCGCGACGTGGCGCAGAAGTTCAACAATGATTATGCGTCGCCCGACGCGCCGATCTTTACCCTGCCCGAGCCGATCATCCCGGCGGATGCGGCGCGCATCATGAGCCTGCGCGACGGATCGTCGAAAATGTCGAAGTCCGACCCGTCGGACATGAGCCGGATCAACCTCACCGACGACGCCGACACGATGATGCAGAAGGTCCGCAAGGCGAAGACCGATCCCGAACCGCTGCCGTCGGAGGCGGCGGGGCTCGAGGGGCGTCCCGAGGCGCGCAATCTGGTCGGCATCTATGCGACCTTTGCCGACATGACGGTCGATGCGGTGCTCGCGCAATTCGCGGGCCAGGGGTTCGGCGCGTTCAAGCCCGCGCTCGGCGAACTGCTCATCGACCGGCTGGGGCCGATCAATACGCGCTTCGTCGCGCTGAAGGACGATGTGGCGGCGCTCGACGCGATCCTCGACAAGGGCGCTGCCAAGGCGCGCACCCTTGCAAAGCCGACGCTCGACGCCACTTATGATGCATTGGGGCTATGCCGCTGAAATCGCAGCATCGACCGCGACGGATCATGCGACGAAACGGGTTCAACCAAGGTTAAGTCGCTTCGGCATAGTCATGCTATAAAAGAGCGACGAATGTGCGCCCCGAATCACGGAGCAAGATGATGACGAAACTCCCCATCCGGCAGCTCAGCCTTGCCGCCATGACCGCCGCAGCGTTGGCGCTGGGTGCCTGCGCCACGCCGTTCCGCGCCGATGTCGCTCGGTTCCAGACCCAGCTTCCGGCCCCGCAGGGCCAGAGCTTTGCCGTCGAGGCGGGCAACCCCGCACTCGCCGGCGGCATCGAGTTCGGCCAATATGCCAGCCTCGTCGCGGGCGAGCTGACGCGTTACGGCTATCGCCCCGCCGCCCCCGGCGAGCGTCCCGAGATGATCGTGCGCATGTCGTACGACATCGACAAGGGCCGCGAGCGGGTGCGCAGCACCCCCGGCTTCGGCGATCCCTGGTACGGCGGCTATTACGGCCGCGGCTTCTATCGCCCGGTGGTCGTCACCGGCCGCGGCGGGCGCCGCTATGTCTATGGCTGGCGCGACCCCTTCATGTGGGGCGGCTTCGGCCCGGGCTTCGGCTATAATGATGTCGAGAGCTATACCGTCTACACGAGCGGGCTCGACGTCCAGATCAGCCGCGCGTCGGACGGCTACCGCCTGTTCGAAGGTCGCGCCGAGGCGCAGTCCCGCGACAACAACCTCCAGGCGATCGTCCCCAACCTGATCGAGGCGATGTTCACCAACTTCCCCGGCAATTCGGGTGAAAAGGTGCGCATCACCGTGGCGCCGCCCGAAAAGAACTGATCGCGCCGGCATCGGCCAGACAAAAGGCCCGCCTTTCGAGAGGAAGGCGGGCCTTTTTCATGTCCGTCGCCCCCGCGAAGGGGGGCGGCCGGTCGACCGTCTCGCCCAGCACTGCTGTGCAAAGCGACTGCGCCCCGCCCCCTTCGCGGGGGCGACGGTGTATAAGCCGGTGGACAAGGCCGGGGATAAACCCGGCAAAAGCTGTGGATCAGCCGTTCAGGCTGCGGCGGATCGCCGCGATCTCGGCATCGAGTTCGCCGTCGGCGACGCGCAGCGCCTCGACGGTGCGCACCGCGTGGATGACCGTCGAATGGTCGCGCCCGCCGAAGCGGCGGCCGATCTCGGGATAGGAGCGCGGGGTCAGCTCCTTCGCCAGATACATGGCGACCTGGCGCGGGCGCGCGATCGCGCGGACGCGGCGCTTCGACGCCATTTCGGACTTGTCGAGCTTGTAGTGCGCACAGACCGCGCGCTGGATCTCGTCGATCGTGATGCGCGGGCGCGCACTGCGCACATTTTCCGCCAGCCGGTCCTCGGCGAGCGTCAGATCGACGCGCGCGCCGGTGAGCGCGGCATAGGCGAGCAGCTTGTTGAGCGCGCCCTCGAGCTCGCGGATGTTGCGCGTGAAATGCTTGACCAGATAGGCGACGACGTCGTCGGGCACCTCGATCATCGGCATCGCGGCGAGCCGCTGGCGGATGATGCGTTCGCGCAGATCGTCCTCGGGCGCCTCGATATCGGCGACGAGGCCGCCCGACAGGCGCGAGAGCAGCCGCGCCTCGACCCCGTCGAGCATCGCCGGGGGACGGTCGGCGGTGACGACGAGGCGCTTGCCCGCGGTCATCACATCGTCGATCGTGTGGAGCAGTTCCTCCTGCGTCGACGCCTTGCCGATCACGAACTGGAGATCGTCGAGCAGCAGCAGGTCGGCGGCGCGCAGCCGCGCCTTGAACGCCATCATGTCGCCACCGCGCATCGCGCCGACGAATTCGAGCATGAATTTTTCCGCCGACATCAGGATGATGTTCGCGCCCGGATGCGCCGCGGCATAATCCTGCGCGATCGCGTGGAGCAGGTGCGTCTTGCCCTGTCCGGTGCCCGAGCAGAGGTAGAGCGGGCTGAATTGCGGAGCCTCGACCATCGCCATGCGGCGCGCGGCATTGGCGGCGAGGATGTTCGAGCGCGCGACGACGAATCGGTCGAAGCAGAGGCGCGAATCGAAGGGCGACGGCACCGTCGCGGCGAGGCTGGCGCGCGCGGCGGGCGCTTCGAAGGTCGGCAGCGGCGGCTGCGCGAGGGTCGCCGCGCGCTCGGCGCTCGCACCGCCGCCGCGCACGCTGACGCTGCGCACCGCGGGCAGCAGCTGGCGCCACGCGAGTTCGAGCCGGTCGCCGAAGCGTTCGTTGATCCAGTTGGCCGAGAAGCGACTCGCCGCCTCGAGCGTCACGACACCCGACAGCGCGCAATAGTCGGCGAAGCGCACCGGCTTCAGCCAGTGATCGAAGGTGCGCGCACCGAGATCGCGGCGCAGCCCCTCGGCCACGCGCGGCCAGAGCGTCGCGGCGTCGCCGCTCATCGCT